>NZ_JBWDNV010000016.1:0-63985 GCF_056269375.1 Paenibacillus sp. J22R56 | reverse complement strand
GCGATGGCGGAGGGGAACCACGCGTTCCCATACCGAACACGACCGTTAAGCCCTCCAGCGCCGATGGTACTTGGACCGCAGGGTCCTGGGAGAGTAGGACGTCGCCAAGCAGCGAGGGGCCTGTCGCATTACGCGGCAGGCTTTTTGTTTTGTCTTATCCACAGCACTTATCAACGATTCATCCACATCCCTAACAGCTGATCCCCACTAGGATTAAGCTGCTTTTTTGTTTTTCTATCCACATGTGAATAGTCACTCAATTTCAACTTATCTGCCGAATTATTTAATGATTGTGCATAAGTGCAAAATCTCTCATGTTAGCAGCACTGGGATAACTGAATAACCGGTGGATAGAAGCAGAACGTGATCAAATTCTATCCCCTTTTTATCCGCAGCCTGTTTACAAACACCTGATTTTTGTTGAATAACAGTTAAAGAAGCTTTCTTGGTTACACACCGTTTATACACAAGTGTGAGTAAACAGTGAGAAAATGCAGCTGCAGCTGAGTCTGACAAGGGTCTGCTGTGTATAAATAAGCTGAATCCGCACCATGATAGATAATGGCGATAGTATGAGTTTTAAATTATCAGAAAATTGAAATTCCATGTATTGACCTTTCCTGATTTTTGCGTATAATAAGGTTAAAGTCAAAGAAAGTCAAAGTCAGTTGGGGCAGCATTTTTCCACAAATGCATCCACAGCTCATGTCGCCAGGAGGTTGGTAAATTTGCGTAACATTTCCGATCTCATCGAGCAGTACTTGAAGCAAATGTTGCAGGAAAGCCCGGAAGGCGCTGTTGAAATTCAACGCAACGAACTGGCAGACAAGTTTTCCTGCGTTCCGTCGCAGATCAATTATGTAATCAGTACCCGATTCACATTGGAGAAGGGATACATGGTTGAGAGCAAGCGCGGCGGCGGCGGTTATATCCGTATTCAACGGGTAGATCTGCCGGCACTTAAGACGATTCAATTCCATATCCATCAGACGATTGGCGATTGTGTCGAACAAAGTGTAGCGGAGGGGCTTATTTATCAGCTGGAAGAGGCAAGGCTAATAACGAAACGTGAAGCGAACTTGCTTCGTGCGGCGGTTGATCGTGAGACAATTGCCGTTAAGCTGCCGCTTCGTGATGAGATTAGAGCCAGATTATTGCGCTCCATGCTGATAGCTTTATTAGCCAAATAAGCGCCTGAGAAGGTTACACCGGAAGGAGGGGATTCGGCTTGATTTGCCAAGAATGCGGCAAGAAGCCGGCAACGCTTCATTTTACGAAAATCGTGAACGGTGAAAAAACCGAATTTCACATCTGTGAATCCTGTGCAAGAGAACGTGGGGAAGGAATTCCCGGCGCTCCTAACGGGTTCTCCATTCACAGTCTGCTGTCGGGCCTTCTCGATTTCGATCCGAGTAGTTCCAGTGGCACGAACAGCGCCAAGCAACAGCAAATGATCCGTTGTGAAAATTGCGGATTAACGTATGCGCAATTCAGCAAGCTCGGCAGGTTTGGATGCAGCAATTGCTACCGCCAATTCGCCGACAAGTTAGATCCATTGCTGAAACGGGTACATGGTAATGCGGTACATGTAGGGAAGATTCCGAAACGTTCCGGTGGCCAAATTCAGTACAAGCGAGAGATTGAAAAGCTGCGGCGTGATTTGCAAAGTCGCATTGAACGAGAAGAATTTGAAAGCGCGGCTCATATTCGTGATCGAATCCGTGAGCTGGAGCGTAAAATAGTAGATCTGTAAGGCGCACGAAGGAGGGTTACTCTTGGCGAGTCGTCGTTTCTCACAACAAGCGTTAAGCGATTGGATGAAGGGAGATGGTCCAGACTCCGAAATCGTCATTAGCAGCCGAGTACGCATTGCGCGAAACTTAAGGCACTTTCCGTTTCCGATGCTTGCAACCAACCAGCAATCGATTGAAGTCATGAATCAGCTGACAGCTATTGGGCATTCCGATAAGCTGGATCCTATTGGCCGATTCGATACGATTGTTTTATCAGAGCTGAGCGAACTGGAAAGACGGGTATTGGTCGAAAAGCATTTGATTAGTCCCAATCTGGCTAATGAGTCACGCGGAGGGGCGGTTATCTTAAGCGAGAATGAATCGATTAGTATTATGATTAACGAAGAAGATCATCTTCGTATCCAATGTCTTTACCCGGGCTTTCAAGTCAAAGAGGCTTGGACACTGGCTAATCAGATCGATGATATTTTCGAGGAAGAAGCGAACTACGCTTTTGATGAACAAAGAGGTTATTTGACCACTTGTCCAACTAATGTAGGAACTGGAATACGCGCATCAGTAATGATGCATTTGCCGGCACTCGTGCTTACACAGCAAATTAACCGCATTTTATCGGCGGTTACGCAGGTTGGGCTCGCTGTCCGCGGGATGTATGGGGAAGGCAGCGAAGCGCTTGGCAATATATTTCAAATCTCGAACCAGATTACGCTTGGACAGTCCGAGAGCGAGATCATTGATAATTTGCATGGTGTAGCTAAGCAGATTATCGAGCATGAGAAGTCCGCTCGCCAACGGCTTTTATCCGAATCACGTATGCGGATCGAAGATCGGGTGAAACGGTCATTCGGCATCTTATCTTATGCGACGATTATGGATTCCAAGGAATCCGCGCAGCGGCTGTCCGATGTAAGGCTAGGTGTTGATCTGGGATTACTGGAACACATCACGTCACAATCATTAAATGAGTTAATTGTTATGACACAGCCGGGGTTCTTGCAGCAGACGTTCAACGAGAAGATGAGCGCTGAACAGCGGGATTACCGCAGGGCTGAATTAATCCGCATTCAATTGCGGGGTCAAACCGAGCATGGGGGTGCATGAAACATGATGTTTGGACGATTTACAGAGCGTGCGCAAAAGGTACTTGCCTTGGCGCAGGAGGAAGCGGTCCGTCTTGGTCACAATAATATTGGTACAGAGCATATTTTACTTGGCCTGATTCGCGAAGGGGAAGGTATTGCAGCGAAGGCATTAATCGGGCTTGGTCTTGGTCTTGAGAAAATTCAAGATGAAGTAGAAGCATTGATTGGTCGTGGGCAAGAGCAGCCAACGAATATTGCTTATACGCCGCGTGCGAAGAAAGTCATTGAGCTGTCAATGGATGAAGCAAGAAAGCTTGGCCATACGTATGTAGGTACAGAACATATCCTGCTTGGTCTGATTCGTGAAGGTGAAGGCGTAGCAGCTCGGGTTCTTAATAACCTCGGCATCAGCCTGAACAAAGCCCGTCAGCAAGTATTGCAGCTGCTTGGCAGCAGCGAAGCGGTATCTAGCAATCATGGTTCACCTTCGAATGTGAGCACACCAACGCTGGATGGATTAGCACGAGACCTGACGGCTTACGCACGAGAAGGTAATCTTGATCCGGTTATCGGCCGCAGCAAAGAAATTGAACGTGTTATTCAAGTGCTGAGCCGCCGTACGAAGAACAACCCGGTATTGATTGGTGAACCTGGTGTTGGTAAAACAGCAATCGCTGAAGGTCTCGCACAAAAAATCATCGCTAACGAGATCCCTGAAACGCTGCGTGACAAACGTGTCATGACGCTGGATATGGGCTCTGTAGTAGCCGGTACGAAATACCGCGGTGAGTTCGAAGACCGATTGAAAAAAATTATGGATGAGATCCGTCAAGCGGGTAACATCATCCTGTTCATTGATGAGCTGCATACGCTGATTGGTGCAGGCGGTGCAGAGGGCGCGATTGACGCCTCCAATATTTTGAAGCCTGCGCTTGCGCGTGGTGAACTGCAATGTATTGGTGCAACAACGCTGGATGAATATCGCAAGTACATTGAGAAGGATGCTGCTCTTGAGCGCCGCTTCCAACCAATTACCGTCGACCAGCCATCGCCGGAAGAAGCGATTCAAATTTTGCATGGTCTCCGTGACCGTTATGAAGCTCATCACCGGGTAAAAATTACGGACGAAGCAATCGTTCAAGCGGTGAAACTGTCTGACCGTTATATTACAGACCGGTTCCTGCCGGACAAAGCGATCGACCTGATCGACGAGGCGAGCTCGAAGGTAAGACTGAACTCCTATACAGTACCGCCTAACCTGAAACAGCTGGAGAACCGTCTGGATGATATCCGCAAGGAAAAAGACTCCGCGGTTCAAAGCCAAGAGTTCGAGAAGGCAGCTGCGCTTCGTGATACGGAGCAAAAGATCCGTGAAGAGCTCGATATTACGAAGAACCAATGGAAAGAGAAACAAGGCCGTACCGATTCCGAAGTTACGACAGAGGATATCGCACAGGTTGTAGCGAGCTGGACTGGTATTCCGGTTAGCAAGCTGGCAGAGGAAGAGACCGAGCGTCTGCTCAAAATGGAATCGATCCTTCATGACCGTGTTATCGGTCAAGACGAAGCGGTCAAATCCGTATCACGGGCTATTCGCAGAGCCCGTGCAGGTCTGAAAGATCCGAAGCGTCCAATCGGCTCGTTTATTTTCCTCGGCCCTACTGGTGTAGGTAAAACCGAACTGGCCCGCGCTCTTGCTGAAGCGATGTTTGGCGATGAGAATGCGGTAATCCGCATCGACATGTCGGAATATATGGAGAAGCATTCGACTTCCCGTCTCGTCGGGGCGCCTCCAGGTTATGTCGGCTATGAAGAAGGCGGTCAATTGACCGAGAAAGTACGCCGCAAACCATATTCCGTTGTCCTGCTTGATGAGATTGAGAAAGCCCATCCGGAAGTATTCAACATTCTGCTGCAAGTACTGGAAGATGGTCGTTTGACCGATTCCAAAGGCAGAGTAGTCGATTTCCGTAATACGCTGATCATCATGACGTCAAACGTAGGTGCGGATCAAATTAAACGTAATTCATCACTTGGCTTTACGGCTGTACACGATGCGGGCCGTGAATTCACTCAAATGAAAGACAAAGTAATGGCAGAGCTTAAGAAAAGCTTCCGTCCGGAGTTCCTGAACCGGATCGACGAATCGATTGTGTTCCATGCGCTGGAGCAAGAGCATATCGCTCAAATCGTAACGCTGATGTCCGACGAGCTTCGCAAACGGCTTCGTGAGCAAGAGGTTGATTTCAACCTCACAGATGCTGCGAAAGCTTTCCTGGCCAAAGAAGGCTTCGATCCACAATATGGTGCGCGTCCACTGCGTCGTGCAATCCAGAAGCATATCGAAGACCGGCTGTCTGAGGACTTGCTGCTCGGTAATATCCGTAAAGGTGATTCCTTCGTCATCGATGAGAAAGATGGCGGGTTGACAGTAACGAAAACAGAAGTTGCCTCCGAGGAGCCAGCTGCTAAATAAATAATTTGAGACCAAGGCTGTCCAGCAAGGGTAACACCTTTATCGGGCAGCCTTGGTTTTATTGTCTATTTGACAATGAGAATCATTATCGTATATGCTTGATATAACATAATTTTTTTAAGTTAAACGATGACTAATAGAAGTTGATTTTGGTTAGATGGAGGAATGATTATGATCGTCGTAACGAATACGATAAAAGTAAAAAAGGGCCATGGCGAGGAGGTTGCAGGACGTTTCCAAAAAACGAAAGGCGTTGATCAATCCCCAGGTTTTGTACGTATGGAGGTTATGTTGACGGAAGGGCTCATGGAGTACGATGAGCTGAAGGTGTGCACGACTTGGGAGGATAAAGCTTCCTTTGAGGCGTGGGTAAACAGTGATTCCTTCCGCCAGGCACATGCCCATCGAGGCAGCAAATCGGCTAGTCCGCAAGAGGGTGAAGGAGAACGCATTATGCTCGGTTCTCACCTAACTACCCACCACATCCTGGTATCCCGGGAAGCAGAAAAGGTATAATCTCTAATATTCTTCTTATAATAACTTCAACGAAAGCTTTCTCTATTCCACTCACGGAGCAGGGGAGGCTTTTTGCTATTGGTAACTAGTCCGTACATTAGTTCGTAAGAAGGGGTTTATACCCCACCGATAAAATGGTAAACTTTTAAATGGAAACGCTTGTTAAAAGGAGCCTTGTATGGCAAAGATAAAGTTGAAGTTTGTATGTACGGAATGTGGGACGGAATCGCCGAAATGGCTTGGCAAATGTCCAGGCTGCCAGTCTTGGAATACGATGGTGGAAGAAAAAGAGACCGTAATCAAGACACAAGGTGTTGGTCTTCGTGTGGCTCAGACGAAAGAAAAGCCGCAATCCATCATACATATAGAAAGTGGGCAGGAACCGCGTATTGAAACCACGTTGCAGGAGCTTAACCGCGTGCTGGGCGGAGGCGTTGTACCGGGCTCGCTGATTCTGGTAGGTGGTGATCCTGGTATCGGGAAATCAACGCTGCTCTTGCAAACTTCGCATGCCTTGGCATCAAAAGGGCTGAAGGTGCTGTATATTTCCGGGGAGGAATCCGTACGCCAGACGCGTCTTCGCGCTGACCGGCTTGGTGCTCTGACGGAATCACTATTTGTCCTTTGTGAGACAAATATGGAGCAGGTCAATGATGCGATCGATATGGTCCAGCCGGACTTTCTTGTCATTGACTCGATCCAAACGGTTTATGATCCTAGTGTCCAGTCGGCACCAGGCAGCGTCGCACAGGTTAGGGAATGTACAGCACATTTCATGCGCGTGGCCAAGATTAATGGCATTGCAACCGTACTTGTTGGGCATGTAACGAAGGAAGGCGCGATTGCAGGCCCTCGTTTGTTGGAGCATATGGTTGACTGTGTGCTTTATTTCGAAGGCGAACGCCATCATACATACCGGCTGCTTCGTGCGGTTAAGAACCGTTTCGGGTCCACTAACGAGATCGGCATTTTTGAAATGGGTGAAGATGGCTTACGTGAGGTACTCAATCCCTCAGAGCTGTTCTTGTCGGAGCGTCCGCTTGGTGTATCCGGCTCTACGGTTGTAGCCAGCATGGAAGGAACAAGGCCAGTGCTCGTTGAGCTTCAGGCTCTTGTCGCAGCAACAAATTTCCCGTCGCCGCGTCGGATGTCTACAGGGATCGATCATCACAGGATGGCCTTAATTATTGCAGTATTAGAAAAGCGGATCGGTATGTTTCTACAAACGCAGGATGCCTATTTGAATGTAGCGGGCGGCGTGAAGCTGGATGAGCCAGCTGTCGACTTAGCTGCTGCTGTATCGCTGGCATCAAGCTTTCGTGATGCACCGACTCGGCCTTATGATGTTATTTTCGGCGAGATCGGCTTAACAGGCGAAGTGCGCGCGGTGTCCCGTGCCGAGCAGCGGGTGAAGGAAGCAGAGAAGCTTGGCTTCAAGCGCGTCATTATGCCGGAGAAGAGCTTGAAAGGCTGGAAGACACCAGAGGGCATTGAGATTATCGGCGTGAGTACGGTAGCAGAAGCGCTGTCCGCAGCACTTGGATAGGGGGCAAATGATGAAGGAACAAAGTCAGCTAGAAATAATGAATCAGCTTTTGCAGTTAGTCGCACCAGGCACCCCGTTCCGTGATGGGCTTGATAATGTACTTCGAGCCAAAACGGGCGCGCTACTTGTTGTAGGGTATAGTCCCGAAGTGATGGAAGTCGTTGATGGAGGCTTCTCCATTAATTGTGATTTCTCGCCAAACTATTTGTATGAGCTTGCTAAGATGGACGGAGCGATTATCCTCAGTGAGGATATGAAGCGTATTTTGTACGCCAATACACAGCTTATCCCGAATAACTCGATATCTTCAATCGAGACCGGTATCCGCCATCGTACGGCGGAGCGGGTTGCGAAGCAGACAGGTAAGCTTGTCGTATCAATCTCGCAGCGCCGGAATATCATTACACTGTATCAGGGCAATCTGCGTTATTCACTGAAAGAAATGGGCGTTATCTTGACGAAGGCTAATCAAGCGATTCAGACGCTGGAGAAATATAAGGTCGTACTCAGCCAGTCCCTGACAAATTTGTCCGCTCTGGAATTCGAAGAGCTGGTCACTCTGCAGGAAGTGGCGCATGTTGTTCAGCGTGTTGAGATGGTGCTTCGGGTCAAAATGGAGATTAAGCGTTATGTAACGGAGCTTGGTACAGAAGGACGCCTGATCGCCATGCAGATGGATGAGCTTGTAAATGGTGTGGATGAAGATGCCTGGTACTTGCTTAAAGATTATGCGAAAGATAACTCGGATGATAAAATCCGTGAAATCCGGGTTGCACTTAAGAAATTAAGCGCTGAAGATTTACTCGATGCTCCTCCAATTATTCGCCTTCTGGGTTACACCCACACGGCAGCAATGGTAGAGGAAGCGGTATCTCCACGTGGTTTCAGACTGCTGAATAAGATTCCTCGTCTTCCATTAATTATTATGAATAACCTCATTGAACGGTTCGCTCGTCTGCCTCATATTTTGATGGCAACCATTGATGAGCTTGACGAAGTGGACGGAATTGGGGAGGTTCGGGCACGTGCTATTAAGGACGGCTTGAAACGGATCCAAGAGCAGATGTTCATTGACAGACAAATTTAAATCTCATACAATGGATGGAATGTGTACCGTATTACGATCATACATTAGTAAACGGTTTTAGGGCATAGTAGAGAAGAGGTGGAATAGATGATCACTAAGTCGATACCGAGCCTTCTCACGGTCGGGAACTTGTTCCTTGGAATAGCCGCCATCATTCTAGTGTTTAATGAAAAGCCGGAAACAGCTGCGATGATGGTTATTATTGCGATGCTGCTTGACGGTGTGGACGGCCGTGTAGCACGTGCACTGAATGTGCAAAGCGAGTTCGGCAAAGAGCTCGATTCATTATCCGATGTGATCTCGTTCGGCGTTGCGCCGGCTTTTATTATGTATGTTGTTGCCTTTCAGGAGCTTAACCCAGCCATTGCTTGGATTATAACCGCGTTGTTCCCAATCTGCGGCGCTTTGAGACTTGCCCGATTTAATGTTATACCCGGGAAACCAGGTTATTTCATCGGTCTTCCAATACCTGCTGCCGGAGGCGTGGTTTCTACACTTGCGCTGTTCCATGACGATATTACAGTTTCGGTTTTATTAGCGAGCACACTTGTGCTTTCCCTATTGATGGTTAGTACGATTAAATATCCTAATTTCAAAAAAATCGGTATTTCCAAGGGTGCCATTTGGGCGATTCCATTTGTAGTGGCGCTGGCAATTTTCCTTGGGATCCAATTTCCTGACCAATTATCAAAAATTATCTTTGTACCGATGTTGTTATATGCGCTTTATGGCTTAAAAAAAAACGTTGATAGCCGCCTGAAGAAACGTGTGCGTAAACGCCGCGCCCAAGAGGCTCAAGACGAAAACGTACAGTCGGAGACGATTGCTTAAAAGAGCCCCACATTTCGAACCGGTTAAATAAAAAGGAGCTGTACCCTATTCTCATCTTGACGAGATAAAGGGTACAGCTCCTTTTTTACTTCCATCTAAGTTAAGTTAAATAATCCGAGTGTTGAGCATTTGTCGTATTCTTTGGCGAGAACTTCGTCTAATTCAATATCAAGCAGATTGCACATCGCGGTCATGTAGAACAGATTGCGTCCGAGCTCGGATTTGAGAACGTCGCGGCATGATTCACATACATGGCCGGAAATGTGATTTTGAAGCGTAGATTTAGCACTCTCGAGATTAGGTTCATCTGAATACTCTTGCTTGCGTGCATTGAGCTCAATACAACCGCAATCCGTGACGGCCTTCGTAACTGCGCGGTTAACGGATGCACCGGACTGACCGAACTTGGACATGACATCAAGCAAACTACGATGTCTAAGTAATAATTCCGACACTTGCTGCTGGAATTGTTCCAGCGTAGGAGCGCTCATCGATTCCACCTCTTTCATCAGCTTCATCTGCTAAAACTGCTAATTCCATTATAAGCATACCTTGCCATCATTTCAAAATGAAAAATCATTCATGCCTAGGGTTAGCCCGTCCATTATTGGAACATAATTGTAATGGAGGTGGTATTTATGATGAGACGTATGATTCAGATCGTCGGACTATTATTTGGCGGTTTGGCAGGTTTAGAAGTGCAAGGGAAAACAAATGGCATGGAAAGCTGGTCGCAATCGTCGCTTGGTATTTGGCAGGGAACAAGTTTGTATTATTTCGCGATTGGGGCACTCTTTGGTCTTCTAGTGGCAACAATGGTAGCAGGTCGGCTTATTCGCTTTATGCAGCGTGGAGTCGAGCAAATGGCCGATATGCCAATGAGAGATCTAATGGCAGGGGGCGGAGGTCTTCTTGCAGGACTGCTCTTATCTGTATTACTGTATCCCGCAGTATCCAAAATCGGCGGTCCAGGCATGCTTATTCCAGCTGCGATGTCGCTCTTCTTCGGCTATTTGGGACTCAGAATTGGCTGGTATAAGAAGGACGAGCTGTTTGATGCAGCTTCTGCTATGTTGGAACAACGTAAGGCTCCACCAGCGGTGGATGAAACAAGTGGTTTTGAGGAACATAAAATTTTGGACACTAGTGTTATTATTGACGGCAGAATCGCGGACATTTGCAAGACTGGTTTTATTGAAGGCACGCTGGTCATACCAGAATTCGTGCTGGAGGAGCTGCAGCATATTGCGGATTCTTCCGATTTGCTTAAGCGTAACCGGGGGCGCCGCGGGCTCGATATTTTGAACAAAATTCAAAAGGAACTTGATGTACGAGTGCTGATCTACGAAGGAGACTTTGAAGAAATAAGCGAGGTGGACAGTAAATTGGTCAAACTGGCTAAAGTACTTAAAGGCAAGGTCGTCACGAATGATTTCAATTTGAATAAAGTTTGCGAGCTGCAAGGGGTATCGGTTCTTAATATTAATGACCTGGCAAATGCAGTGAAGCCTGTCGTCCTTCCCGGAGAAGAAATTATCGTACAAGTTATTAAGGACGGCAAAGAACATGGACAAGGTGTCGCCTACTTGGATGACGGCACGATGATCGTTGTCGAAGGCGGACGTGACTATATCGGCACTACGATGGAAGTGCTGGTCACGAGTGTTCTGCAAACCTCAGCTGGACGAATGATATTTGCAAAGCCGAAGCTGTTGGAAAAAGCGCTGTAACCTTGTATAGTAGGGAGTAGCTATTTTACAAGGAGACTTAAGCGATGAATGCACATTGGGGAGTGGTTATCGTTGCGGCCGGACGCGGTTCGCGAATGGGAACCAAAGAAAGCAAACAATATTTGCCGCTGCATGGAAAGCCGATTCTCGTCCATACTTTGGAGCTGTTCCAGTCGATGGACGAGATTACCGATATAGCGCTTGTTGTAGGCGCTGATGATGTTGAGCGCTGCAGCCTGCTGGTGCAGGAGTACAAGCTTGGGAAAGTTACGGCTGTTGTAGCAGGAGGAAACGAGCGTCAGCATTCGGTATTTGCCGGGATCAAGGCTTTGTCTCCGGATGCGAAATGGGTTATGGTACATGACGGCGTTCGGCCGCTTGTAACCCCTAAGGCGATACGTGCCTGCTGCGAAAGAGCGGAGCAAAGCGGGGCAGCTGTCCTTGCCGTGCCGGTAAAGGATACAATTAAACAGGTAGATGACACAGGTCTGATCATTTCAACCCCAGACCGCCGAAGCTTGTGGGCGATACAAACGCCGCAAGCTTTTCGTCGTGATTTGCTGACGGAAGCGCATCAGCACGCAAGAGATGAACAGTTCCTAGGGACGGATGATGCGATGGTGGTTGAACGGATGGGTGCACCTGTTGTTATTGCTGAAGGCGACTATACGAATATTAAGATTACAACGCCGGATGATCTGCCATGGGCAGAGTTATTGTTAGAGAAACGCAGGAGAGAGGAGCAGGAATAATGATTCGAGTAGGACAAGGCTTTGATGTACATCAGTTGGTGGAGGGGCGTCCATGTATTATAGGGGGTGTCACAATTCCTTATGAGAAAGGATTGCTTGGTCATTCTGATGCAGATGTACTGCTCCATGCCATTTCGGATGCTATTTTGGGAGCGCTGGGCTTAGGAGATATCGGTAAGCATTTCCCAGATACGGCTGCAGAATTTAAAGACGCTGACAGCCTGAAGCTGCTGGAGCAGGTATGGGCGCTTGCGAAGGAGCGGGGCTACAAGCTTGGCAATTGTGATTCCACGATTATTGCGCAACGTCCGAAGATGGCACCTTATATTCCGCAAATGGCTGAGATTATCGCGCGTGCGCTGGAAGCGGATGTCGAGCAAGTGAATGTCAAAGCAACAACAACTGAACAGCTCGGATTTACAGGCAGAGGCGAAGGAATTGCATCGCAGTCGGTTGTTTGCTTAATTAAGGATGGTATAATCAAGTAACAGTTTTTAAGATATACGAGAGGGGTAATTCATTATGACACAAGAAATTAGAGTCCGTTATGCGCCGTCGCCAACGGGTCATTTACATATTGGTAATGCAAGAACGGCCTTATTCAATTATTTGTATGCACGCAGCCTAGGCGGCAAATTTATTATCCGGATTGAAGATACCGATGTGAAGCGTAACGTGGCAGGCGGGGAAGAAAGCCAGCTGAAATATTTGAAATGGCTTGGCATGGACTGGGATGAGAGCATAGATATCGGCGGAGGCTACGGGCCGTACCGTCAGACGGAACGCCTTGATCTTTACAAAGAGTACTGGCAGGACCTGATTGACCGCGGTCTGGCATACCGCTGCTATTGCACAGAAGAGGAGCTCGAGCAGGAGCGGGAAGAGCAAACAAGCCGCGGCGAGACGCCTCGTTATTCTGGACGCCACCGCGATCTGACGGAAGAGCAGCGCCAAGCATTTGAAGCGGAAGGCCGTGTGCCAAGCGTTCGTTTCCGTGTGCCTGAAAATAAAACCTATGCATGGGACGATATGGTGAAAGGCTCGATCAGCTTCGATACAACGGAGATCGGCGATTGGGTTATCGTGAAGAAGGACGGAATTCCTACCTACAACTTCGCGGTTGTAATTGATGACTACCTGATGAAAATCAGCCATGTGCTGCGCGGCGAAGATCATATCTCCAATACTCCTCGCCAGCTTATGATCTATGAAGCGCTTAACTGGGAAGCACCGAAGTTTGCTCATATGACACTGATCGTGAATGAAAGTCGTAAGAAGCTTAGCAAACGCGATGAGTCGATCATCCAGTTTATTGAGCAATATGACGATCTGGGTTATTTGCCGGAGGCGTTATTTAACTTTATCGCGCTGCTTGGCTGGTCACCGGAAGGCGAACAGGAGATTTTCTCTCACGATCAACTAGTTGAAGTATTTACAGCTGAACGTCTGAGCAAAAGCCCAGCCGTATTCGATACGCAAAAGCTTAGCTGGATGAACGGTGAATATATGAAAAAAATCGACTTGGAGCGTCTGGTTGATCTGTGTCTGCCGCATCTGCAAAAGGCTGGCCGTGTTGCGGAACAATTGGATGAAGCGGGACGTATTTGGGTTACGGCTCTAGTTGCCTTGTATCAGGAAAAACTTCGTGCGGCTTCGGATATCGTTGCCCTGACTGATTTGTTCTTCGCTGAAACAGTTGTGGATGAAGAGGAAGCAGCAGTCGTGCTTGCTGAAGAGCAAGTACCGGTAGTACTGGCAGCATTCCTTGCCAAGGTTGAAGAAAATGATGCTGCGGCCTTTACAGTTGACGGCATTAAAGATTGGATTAAGGCGGTTCAAAAAGAAACAGGCTTCAAAGGCAAGCAGCTGTTCATGCCAATTCGGGCAGCACTTACCGGCCAAACGCATGGCTCTGATTTGAACCAATCGATCGCTCTGCTTGGAAGAGATAAGGTCATTAACCGTCTTAAGAACCGCCTGGCTTAACGGATCAGCTGGGCAGGCTTGAACAAGCCAGGGGATTATTCCCTTGTCACCCGTATAGGGATTCGTTATACTGATACTAATTACAATTTGATGAATTTCGAAAAAGCCGTGAACAGGAAAAGTACGTTAAGCCGGATTTACAGAGAGGACAATCAGCATGGGCTTTCCCATGTGGGCTGGGAATTGTCTAATTCGGAGACGGAAGAATGCACCTGGGAGCTTTGTTCCGATCCGTATCCTTCCACTTCGTATACCGAAGATGGCGGAGCGGGGTAGGCAGCAACGTTAGCCAACGTTACAGGCGTTAAGAAGGACAGCCGGATATGGAAAACCGAAGCTCTCGCAGCTGTGGTATATGATCTGGTTCGTTCAAGCAGAGTGGAACCGCGACGTTACACGCCCGCCTCTGCAGCATTTATATGCTGCAGAGGCTTTTTTATTGCCGGGAGAGGAGAAAACACATGTTTCGCCATTTTCGATCAGATATTAACGCAGTATTTGAGAACGACCCCGCGGCGCGAAGCCGATTCGAAGTCATCTTTACGTATTCCGGCCTGCATGCTATATGGGCTCATCGGATCGCTCACATGCTGTTCCGCCGAAAATGGTTTACCGTTGCACGGATGGTCTCGCAGTTTAGCCGCTTTATGACAGGCATTGAGATTCATCCGGGAGCGACGATCGGACAGCGGTTGTTCATCGACCACGGGATGGGAATTGTTATTGGGGAAACATGCGAGATCGGTGATGATGTTGTCATCTATCAAGGTGTTACACTGGGGGGCACCGGCAAGGAAAAAGGGAAGCGGCATCCAACGATCGGCAACAACGTGGTTATCGGTTCAGGTGCAAAAGTATTAGGCTCGTTCAGTATTGGCGATAATTCAAATATTGGATCCAATGCCGTCGTCCTTCGCGAAGTGCCGGATAACTGTACAGTAGTTGGCAATCCAGGACGAGTCGTTAGGCGGAACGGTGAGCGGGTTGGAGATCGGCTGGATCATAAGCAGCTGCCGGACCCTGTCATCGAGATGTTCCGCGAAATGCAAAAAGAAATTAATGGCTTAAAGTCCGAGGTAGAGAAGCTTCGGCAGCCTGTAGCTGGAGGAGAAACGAGATCATGAATGTTCAAATTTATAATACGCTGACCCGATCCAAGGAAGCGTTCGTCCCGCAGGAGCCGGGAAAAGTGAAGATGTACGTATGTGGACCAACGGTCTATGACTATATTCATATCGGCAACGCACGTCCGGTTATTTTCTTCGACGTTGTACGTCGTTATCTGGAATACGCAGGGTATGAAGTTGATTATATTGTGAACTTTACGGATGTAGATGATAAGCTGATCCGCAAGGCAGAGCAGCTGGGACTTACGGTTCCTGAAGTTGCAGATAAGTTCATTGATGCATTTAACGAAGATATTGTTGCACTTGGTGTGCATAAGGCGACAATCAATCCACGAGTTACCGAGCATATCCCATCTATCGTTGCGTTTATTCAAGGCCTTGTCGACAAAGGCTATGCATATGCAAGTGAAGGTGACGTGTACTACCGCACATCGAAGTTTGAGGATTACGGCAAGCTGTCTCATCAAAATCTGGAGGAGCTTCAGTTCGGCATCCGGATCGAGGTTGGTGATCGTAAAGAGAATCCGCAGGACTTCGTTTTGTGGAAAGGTGTTAAGCCTGGTGAAATTAACTGGGAAAGCCCTTGGGGACCTGGGCGCCCAGGATGGCATATTGAATGCTCGGCAATGGCTCGTGAGTATCTGGGCGATACGCTTGACATTCACGGTGGCGGTCATGACCTGCAGTTCCCGCATCATGAATGCGAGGTAGCTCAATCTGAGGCATTTACTGGCAAGCCTCTTGCGAACTATTGGATGCATAATGGTTATATTCATATTAACAATGAGAAAATGTCCAAATCGCTTGGCAATGGCATCACGGTTCGTGAACTCGTGAAGAAGGTGAGCCCAGCTGCCATTCGTTATTTCATTTTGTCGACGCATTACCGCAGCCCGCTCAACTTCACGGATGAGACCATTACTCAAGCGGAAAACAGTGTAGAGCGGATTGCAAACTGTGCGGCGAACTTGAAGCATCGTCTTACTGCATTCGGCGCACAAGCTGAGGGTGCCGCATCGGCCGAACCTGAGCTTGTTGAAAGATTGGCGCAAATTAAGGCACAGTTCGCAGCGAAGATGAACGATGATTTCAATACACCAGATGCAATTACGACTGTATTCGAGCTTGTAACCGAAGCGAATCAATATATGAATCGCCCGGATGCAACGGCTGCAGGAGTGGCTGCAATACTTGAGGCACTTGAGCAAATAAATGCCGTGATTGGCCTTCTTCCTGAAGCTGATGCAAACGCCGAATTGCTTGATGAGGAGATTGAAGCACTAATTGTGGAGCGTACAGAAGTACGCAAAGCAAAGAACTGGGCACGGGCGGACGAAATCCGCGATCTGCTCACGGAAAAAGGAATTGCACTAGAGGACACTCCGCAAGGGATTCGTTGGCGGCGCCTGTAGGCATCTTCCGCGAATCGGAATTGGAGGAAGTGTTATTTTGAATAGCAATAATGAACGGGAATTTGGGGATATAGAGGAAGCAGGATCAGGGGATGGAACAGGAGCGGGACTTCTGTTCCATCGTCCTTCCAAGAAGACACAGCTTATTAATCCGGTTGTGCTCGCTTATGTAGGTGACAGCGTATTTGAACTTCTTGTGAGGCAATACCTTGTATCGCTTACTAACCATAAATCGCATCACCTTCATAAGGAAGCGACTAAGATCGTTTCTGCGAAAGCTCAGCGTAAGCTGCTTGAGAAGTGGCAGCCGATGTTAAGTGAAGAAGAAGCGGATATTGTAAGGCGCGGACGCAATACGAAATCAGGAGCTCCACCGAAAAACGCTGACCCTGCGGATTACAGGCAGGCCACTGCTCTGGAATGTTTAGTCGGCTATTTGTATTATGAGGGCCAGATTGAGCGTCTGCATGAACTGTTTGCGGCGGCAATTGCACCGTCTATAACTGAAGAACAGCAAGAAGAGAAGGAGGGTCAAGCGTGACTGAACGTTACAACCAAGAAGAAATGATTGCCGGCAAGCATCCTGTCATGGAGGCACTCCGTTCCGGACGTGATATTAATAAAATCTGGATTGCTGAAGGCGCACAGAAGAGCCTGACTCAACCGATTGTGGCGGAAGCCAAACAGCATGGCGTTATCGTCCAGTTTGTGGACAAGCGTAAGCTTGATACGATGGTAGAAGGTGTGCAGCATCAGGGCGTAGTTGCGCAGGCAGCTGCTTTTGCCTATGCAGAAGTAGAGGATCTGCTTGCAAGAGCACGTGTGTTGAACGAAACACCATTCCTGCTTATCTTGGACGAGATCGAAGATCCCCATAACCTTGGTTCTATTCTGCGTACGGCAGAGTGTACCGGCGTACATGGCGTTATTATTCCAAAGCGCCGTTCCGTCGGCCTAACGGCATCTGTGCTTAAAACTTCGGCTGGAGCGGCGGAACATGTACCCGTTGCTCGAGTGACGAACCTGGCACAGACCATTGACCGTTTGAAGGAAGAGGGAGTATGGGTAGCGGGTACTGATGTAAGTGCGCCGCAGGATGTTTACAAGACAAAGTTTGATCTGCCTCTTGCGATTGTGATCGGAAATGAAGGCAAAGGCATGGGTCGATTAATTAAAGAAAAATGCGATTTCCTTGTGAAGCTGCCGATGCACGGCCGGCTTAATTCCTTGAATGCCTCTGTAGCAGCAGGTGTTCTGATGTACGAAGTGGTCAGGCAGCGTCGGAGCGTATAGCCGATGAACCGGCGTAATGATATTTTGCTGGTGGACGGCTATAACATGATCGGTGCCTGGCCCGTGCTTGAGAAGCTGAAGGAAATTGATCTGGAGGAAGCGCGGGACAAGCTGCTGGACATGCTGGCTGATTATCAGGGTTTTTCGGGGATGATGGTATATGTTATTTTTGATGCTCATCAGGTGCCTGGACTTGGGGCTACCTATCGGCATCATAAGCTGACGATCCTCTATACAAAAGAGAAAGAAACGGCAGACGAATGCATTGAACGTCTTGTAAGTGAGCTGATGGCAAGACGCCGCAATGTATTCGTCGCAACTTCTGATCTTGTCGAGCAGCATGTCGCGTTTGGCAAAGGAGCACTTCGGCTGTCAGCGAGAGAGCTTCTGATCGATATTAATCAGAACCGAAAACAGATTGAACACACCTTGCGCGAACGCGAAAGCTCACCCGGAAAACGTAATACGCTGGACGGCAATCTTAGTCTTGAGGTGCGTACACAGCTCGAACGACTGAGGCGAGGAGACAAGTAGCTCTTAATTCATCCATAAAATTACATAATTACAAGTATTACGACTCTCTCAAAACGGCAAATCGGTTGACGGTGTAAGATTACATAATGTATACTGACTCTATATTTAGTGATGAGAACGGTGGGTTATATCGCTATTTTGTCTTAGTTGACAGTTTAGACGTTCGTTATGGTAATGAAGCCATACATGTTTGGTTGCATATGAATCTAGCGGCGTACGCCTTGCAGGCCGGAGGGATAGTTTGTGAGCATCGACCTCAAAAAATGGAGTACGCTTGAGTATGACTGCAGTTCTGACGAGGATATCGTAGAAGCGGTTCGTAACGGCGACAGTCTAGCTCTTGAATATTTGATCAACAAATATAAGAACTTTGTCCGTGCCAAGGCGCGTTCGTACTTCCTTATCGGTGCCGATCGGGAAGATATCGTGCAGGAAGGCATGATCGGACTCTATAAATCTATTCGCGACTTTAAAGGGGACAAACTTGCCAGCTTTAAAGCATTTGCGGAGTTATGTATCACGCGGCAGATTATTACTGCCATTAAGACGGCTACGAGACAGAAGCATATACCGCTCAATTCCTATGTTTCGCTCGACAAACCTATTTATGATGAAGATTCGGACCGTACCCTGCTTGATGTTATTTGCGGCACTCGGGTATCCGATCCGGAAGAACTCATTATTAACCAAGAGGAATTCGTAGGTCTGGAAGATAAGATGTCCGAGATTCTAAGCGATCTGGAGCGTAAGGTGCTCATGCTTTATTTGGATGGGAGATCGTACCAGGAGATTGCTGTCGATTTGGACAGGCATGTGAAGTCGATTGATAATGCTTTGCAGCGTGTAAAGCGTAAGCTAGAGCGTTACTTGGAAGTTCGTGATCTTAGCAGTTAATCTATTAACCTCTATAAATATTTATAGAGTCTATATGAGCTGTTCATCCGTCAGGCTGCAAGCCTAGGGCGGAGGGCGGCTCATTTTCATTTTTCAACCGCGAAATGAACGCTGCCTCTCCTACGGACGGTGCATTCATTGACAATTGAGTTATAAAAGCAGGAATTGTGACGATAATGGTAGAGACGAGAGTTCCGATATCGACTTTTTTCCATAATATTCGCTACGGTACAGCCTATGTTTCCATTGACATGCAATATGCCGTGTGATAAATTGTTTTAGGTAGGCCTTAATGCGAGGCTTTGTTTCGTATTGGGGTTGATGTTGGGACGACATAATATCATTATGACGTCGTAATCCGTATTTAGCAGTTCGGGAGGTGTAATTCAATGCGGGTAATTATCACGTTGGCATGCACAAACTGCAAACAGAGAAACTATGCGAGCAGCAAGAACAAACGCAATCACCCCGACCGCATCGAGTTGAAGAAGTTTTGCAAGTTCTGTAACGAGCAGACTCCTCATCGCGAGACGAGATAGTCATTGGAGGTGTTGACGTGGCATTTTTGGCTAAACTGAAGCAAAGCTTCGGAACAACGTTTAGTTTCTTTGCCGACAGCTGGGCAGAACTTAAAAAAGTTCGCTGGCCAAACCGTAAAGAGTTGACAAGCTATTCGATCGTCGTACTTCTAACGATCGCGTTTGTGACGATTTACTTTTGGCTTCTTGACATCGGGATCTCGTCTCTAGTTGAACTGATTGTTTAAGAAGGGTCCAAAGGTGGATTGGAATGGAAAAAAGATGGTATGTCGTACACACTTACGCCGGTTATGAGAACAAAGTGAAAGCCAATTTGGAGCGTCGCCTCGAATCGATGGGCATGGAAGATAAGATCTTTCGCGTTCTGGTTCCAATGGAAGAAGAAGTGGTAGAGAAGGACGGTAAGAAAAAGACCGTTCAACGTAAAGTCTATCCCGGCTACGTCCTTGTGGAGATGGTTCAAACTGACGATTCATGGTATGTTGTTCGCAATACACCGGGCGTCACAGGATTTGTAGGGTCGACGGGATCTGGCTCCAAGCCAATTGCGCTTATGCCAGATGAAGTTGAACAAATTCTGAAGCATATGGGCATGGAAGAACCGAAGCCGAAGATTGAATTCGACCTGAAGGAAACCGTGCGCGTCAAAGAAGGTCCTTTTGCAGACTTTGTTGGTACGATAGAAGAAATTCTACTCGACAAAGCGAAGCTTAAGGTACATGTCAACATGTTTGGCAGGGAAACCCCTCTTGAGCTTGATTATACTCAAGTGGAGAAGATCTAGTATCTTTGTTTCCAGGTTTGGGATTACCAGTGTAAGGAGGTGTTAAGTCATGGCAAAAAAGGTTATCAAAATGGTCAAACTGCAGGTTCCTGCAGGCAAAGCTAATCCGGCTCCGCCGATTGGTCCAGCACTAGGTCAAGCAGGCGTTAACATTATGGCATTCTGTAAAGAATTCAATGCGCGTACTGCAGATCAAGCGGGATTGATTATCCCGGTTGTTATCACAGTGTTTGAAGACCGTTCCTTCACTTTCGAAACTAAAACTCCGCCGGCAGCAGTATTGCTTCGCGTAGCAGCAGGTATCGAAAAGGGTTCCGGTGAACCAAACAAGAAGAAAGTTGCTACGGTTAATCGTGCGAAAGTACGTGAGATCGCTGAGCAAAAAATGCCTGACCTGAATGCAGCTTCCGTTGAGGCAGCAATGCTTATGATTGAAGGTACTGCACGCAGCATGGGTGTTACAATCGTTGACTAATTGTGCTGCTGACCGCTTGCGGTCACTGCACAAGGGCCGCCTATAAGGCGATGCCCAGCGAAGTTTCGGCTTCGTAGGTGGGAGGAGTCCCGATCGGGAATTTTCCGCTACAACCACAAAGGAGGAAAACTCAAATGGCTAAACATGGCAAAAAATATTTGGAAGCAGCTAAGCTGATCTCCAGCGAAGCAACTTACGAGTCTTTGGAAGCTATCGAGCTTGTAAAGAAGGCTGCTACAGCAAAATTCGACGAATCCGTTGAAGTAGCTGTACGTCTGGGCGTTGACCCTCGTAAACAAGACCAAGCGGTACGTGGCGTTGTTGTACTTCCGCATGGTACTGGTAAAACGAAACGTGTTCTCGTATTCGCGAAAGGCGAAAAAGCAAAAGAAGCAGAAGCTGCTGGCGCTGACTTCGTTGGCGATGCAGACATGATCAACAAAATCCAACAAGGCTGGTTCGATTTCGACGTCTGCGTAGCAACGCCGGACATGATGGCTGAAGTTGGTAAACTGGGTCGTATCCTCGGTGGTAAAGGCCTTATGCCAAACCCTAAAGCGGGTACGGTAACATTCGACGTTACTAAAGCTGTTCAAGAAATTAAAGCTGGTAAAATCGAATACCGTCTTGATAAAGCAGGTCAAATCCATGCTCCAATCGGCAAGGTTTCCTTCGATGCTGAGAAACTTAATGAAAACCTTAAGTCTCTGATCGATGCTTTGAACCGTGCTAAACCGGCTGCAGCTAAAGGGGTTTACCTGAGAAACATCTCCGTTTCCTCGACTATGGGCCCTGGCGCTCGTGTTAACGTATCGGTTTACCGTTAAGTTAACGAGAACGGAACTAACATTCGAATACGCATACCGTAGACAGTAGGTGCCGTAAGGCTTAATTCCCTACCGAGGTGTTATGATAAATAGACTTGCGCGTGATTAACTTTACGGCAACAATATATCATGGCCTTCGCAGTCTCTGTGGAGGCCTTTCTCATGCACCCTAAGCTGAGGAAGCTTGTCATAAAACGGAATGTACAAATTTTATGGGAGGTGTACGTTTTGGCAAACGCAAAAATCATCCAAGAGAAACAACAGGCGGTTGAAGTGATCACAGCGAAACTTCGTGAGAGCTCCAGCACTGTCGTTGCAGACTATCGCGGATTGAACGTTGGGCAAGTAACTGAACTTCGTAAACAGCTTCGTGAAGCTGGTATCGAGTTCCAAGTACTGAAAAACTCGCTCGTTCGCCGTGCTACTGAAGCTGCGGAATTGACAGATCTGAACAGCATTTTGGTTGGTCCTACAGCCATCGCTTTCAGCGTTGACGATGCCGTAGCACCAGCGAAAATCTTGAACGATTTCGCTAAAAAGAATGACGCGCTGAAATTAAAAGGCGGCGTTGTTGAAGGTAAAGTAGTAGGTGCGGAAGAGATCAAAGCACTGGCGGAACTTCCGTCCCGCGAAGGCTTGCTCTCCATGCTCCTCAGCGTTCTGCAAGCTCCAATGCGTAACTTCGCGCTTGCGGTTAAAGCAGTTGGCGAGCAAAAAGAATCAGCTTAATAATAGCTGTTGCATAAACCATGTTCGAACTGCTGACCTTCTTCAGAAGGCGGCATAAACCAAAAAAAATAAAAACACTCTCGGAGGTATAATCATGTCTAAAGAGCAAATCTTAGAAGCGATTAAAGTTATGACTGTTCTTGAACTGAACGATCTTGTTAAAGCAATCGAAGAAGAATTCGGCGTTACAGCTGCTGCACCAGTTGCAGTTGTTGCAGGCGGCGCAGCAGAAGTTGCTGAGCAAACTGAATTCGACGTTATCCTTAACAACGCTGGCGCATCGAAAATCAACGTAATCAAAGTTGTTCGCGAAATCACAGGTCTTGGCCTGAAAGAAGCGAAAGACCTGGTTGACGGCGCTCCTAAAGCAATCAAAGAAAATGTTGCTAAAGAAGAAGCAGAAGCAGTTAAAGCTAAGCTTGAAGCAGCTGGCGCATCTGTAGAAGTGAAGTAATTTCACTTCAAACTATAATAACGGGCCCCTTGAAACGTCACGTTTCAAGGGGTTCGTTGTATGTTTAAGCCATGAAGAACGATAGGCAGGAGGCCATAAGGATGTCGGACCACTATTACTCCCAAACTCCGGGAGTGAAGCATGATAGACAAATACATGAGGCGAACCTTCGAGGGTATTCGCTGCGATTTATGACGGATGCCGGCGTTTTCTCCAAATCAGGTGTCGATTATGGCAGTCGTGTACTGCTGGATGCGCTCGTTCTTGCGCCGTCTGCTAAAGTGCTGGATGTCGGGTGCGGTTATGGGCCCATCGGATTAACTGCGGCTAAGCTTGCGCCAGAGGGGCATGTAACCATGATCGACATTAATGAACGTGCTGTGGAACTCTCGAAAGAGAATGCCAAGCTAAACGGAATAAACAATGTTACGGTTACGCAAAGTGATATCTATGAATCGGTGAAAAAAAACCGGTATGATGTTATCTTGACCAACCCTCCTATTCGGGCAGGCAAACAAGTAGTTCATCGTATTTTCGAAGAGGGTTATCAGCTCCTAAATCCCGGCGGTAAGATGTGGGTTGTCATTCAGAAGAAGCAAGGCGCGCCATCGGCGGAAGCCAAGCTGGAGTTGCTGTTTGGCGATGTGGAAGAGGTAACGAAGGACAAGGGATACAGGATTTTTTTGGCAACGAAATCTAGCTAACGATTTTCTTGACTTGACTTTTTAGATATGGTAATATTATAAAATGTCAGCATTAAATTGGGCTCAATCTCTTTAGTCAACTAAAATGTCAAGTGCGATTTTTGGCGCGGAATGCATAATACTTGCACATTTGACGTATAATGTTTACATTTTGGGCAAAATTACTTGATATGGAACCATCGCGCCGCGCTGCGTTTGGTTGGCTGCCGGAACACGCTCTTTTTTCGAACTATTCGATAAGGGCTTTTCTTTATTTAAAGTATACGCAGTGATATATCGATGCTGTGAGACAGACATGAGGGGTGAGGTTAAGTTGGCAGGACAACTTGTTCAGTATGGTCGGCGCACGCGGAGAAGTTACGCCCGGATCAACGAGGTGCTGGAAGTCCCGAACCTGATTGAAATCCAACAAAAATCGTACGAAAAGTTCTTGGACAATGACTTGCTTGAGTTATTCCAGGACATTTCGCCGATTCAGGACTTTACGGGCAATCTATCGCTTGAGTTTATCGACTATAGCTTAGGCGAACCGAAATATTCGGTCGATGAATCAAAGGAACGCGATGTGACGTATGCTGCTCCACTACGCGTTAAAGTACGGCTCTTCAACAAAGAAACCGGCGAAGTGAAAGAACAAGAAGTGTTCATGGGCGACTTCCCGCTGATGACAGAGACCGGTACGTTCATTATTAACGGGGCGGAACGTGTTATTGTCAGCCAGTTGGTTCGATCCCCAAGTGTGTACTTCAGCACGAAGGTTGATAAGAACGGGAAGAAAACATACACGGCAACGGTAATTCCGAATCGCGGAGCTTGGCTCGAACTTGAGACGGATGCTAAAGACATCATTTACGTTCGTATTGACCGGACCCGGAAAATACCGGTGACGGTGCTTTTGCGCGCTCTTGGCTTCGGGACCGACGCTGAAATCCTAGAATTGCTCGGCCATGACGAGTATATTCGCAACACGCTGGATAAAGACAACACAGATTCGACTGAGAAAGCGTTGATCGAGATCTACGAACGCCTTCGTCCAGGCGAGCCGCCTACATTGGACAATGCAAAGAGCTTGCTAGTTGCTCGTTTCTTTGATCCAAAACGTTATGATTTGGCTAACGTTGGTCGTTACAAAATAAACAAAAAGCTTCACATTAAGAACCGCCTGTTTAACCAACGTCTTGCTGAGACACTGGTTGATCCAGGTACGGGTGAAATCATCGCAGAAGCAGGACAAATGATTGACCGTCGTCTGCTTGATGAGATCCTCGACAAATTGGAGAAAAACGTCGGCTTCAAAACATATCATGTTGCTAATGGTGTGTTGGATGCAGACAGCATTCCACTTCAAGCGATTAGTGTGTATTCACCGCTTGATGATGCGAAGGTCATTAAAGTTATTGCGAATGGCGTTATTGATAAATCCGTTAAGCATATTACGCCTGCGGATATTATTTCGTCCATTAACTACTTCATTAACCTTCTGCATGGCGTAGGCAACACAGACGATATCGATCATCTCGGTAACCGCCGTTTGCGTTCGGTAGGCGAATTGTTGCAAAACCAATTCCGTATTGGTCTGTCCCGTATGGAACGTGTTGTTCGTGAAAGAATGTCGATTCAAGACGCTAACGCGATCACGCCGCAAGCTTTGATCAACATTCGACCAGTTATTGCGTCGATTAAAGAATTCTTTGGCTCCTCGCAGCTGTCGCAGTTCATGGACCAAACGAACCCGCTGGCGGAATTGACGCACAAACGTCGTCTGTCTGCACTCGGTCCGGGTGGTTTGACGCGTGAGCGCGCAGGCTTCGAAGTGCGTGACGTCCATCACTCCCACTATGGGCGGATGTGTCCGATCGAAACACCAGAGGGTCCGAACATCGGTCTGATCAACTCTTTGTCGACATTTGCTCGTATTAACGAGTATGGCTTCATTGAGGCGCCTTACCGTTGGGTTGATCCAAAGACTAGTATCGTTACCGAGCAAATCTCGTATTTGACGGCTGACGAAGAAGATAACTACGTTATCGCACAAGCGAACGCGAAGTTGGCAGAAGACGGTAGATTTGTCGACGACAGCGTAATCGTTCGTTATAACAAACAAGCAGATAACATCCTGACTATGCCAAGCGAACGCGTTGACTACATGGACGTATCGCCGAAGCAGGTTGTATCGGTTGCTACAGCGCTCATTCCGTTCTTGGAAAATGACGACTCCAACCGTGCGCTCATGGGATCCAACATGCAACGTCAAGCCGTGCCGCTTCTTATTCCTAAAGCACCACTCGTTGGTACTGGTATGGAACATAAATCGGCAAAAGACTCTGGTGTATGTATTGTATCCAAGTTTGACGGTGTTATTGAACGAGTTTCTGCGAATGAAATTTGGCTGCGTCGTACTGAAGTTTTGGACGGCAAACAAGTTGTTGGCGATCTCGTAAAACATAAACTGCATAAGTTTATGCGTTCTAACCAAGGAACATGTATTAACCAACGTCCGCTTGTCCGCAAAGGCGATGTGATCAAGGTTGGCGATATTCTCGCTGATGGTCCTTCGACAGAGCAAGGCGAATTGGCGCTTGGCCGTAACGTTGTCGTTGCGTTCATGACTTGGGAAGGCTACAACTATGAGGATGCGATTCTTCTTAGCGAGAAGCTTGTGAAAGAGGATGTTTATACATCCATTCACATCGAGGAATATGAATCCGAAGCACGTGATACGAAGCTTGGGCCAGAAGAAATTACGCGCGACATTCCGAATGTCGGCGAAGAAGCGCTTAAGAACCTCGACGAACGCGGTATTATCCGTGTCGGCGCAGAGATTGGCGCTGGCGATATCCTCGTTGGTAAAGTAACACCTAAAGGTGTTACGGAACTGACAGCGGAGGAACGTCTCCTTCACGCGATCTTCGGTGAGAAAGCCCGTGAAGTCCGTGATACATCGCTTCGTGTACCGCATGGTACCGACGGTATCGTTGTAGACGTTAAAGTATTTACTCGTGAGAACGGCGATGAACTGCCACCAGGCGTGAATCAGCTGGTCCGTGTATATATTGCTCAAAAACGTAAAATTTCCGAAGGCGACAAAATGGCAGGACGCCACGGTAATAAAGGGGTTATCGCCCGTATTATGCCTGAGGAAGATATGCCGTTCTTGCCAGACGGCACACCAGTAGAAGTCGTTCTTAACCCACTAGGCGTACCATCACGGATGAACATCGGTCAAGTACTCGAAGTCCATCTGGGTATGGCTTGTAAACAGCTCGGCTTGCATGCTGCAACACCGGTATTCGACGGTGCGCGCGAGTATGACGTATTTGACACAATGGAAGAAGCCGGTATGCAACGTAACGGTAAAACGGTTCTGTACGATGGACGTACAGGTGAATCGTTCGAACGTGAAGTTACAGTTGGCGTCATGTACATGATCAAACTGGCGCACATGGTTGACGATAAAATCCATGCCCGCTCGACTGGTCCTTACTCCCTCGTTACGCAACAACCATTGGGCGGTAAAGCTCAATTCGGTGGTCAGCGCTTCGGCGAGATGGAAGTTTGGGCGCTTGAAGCATACGGCGCTGCCTATACGCTTCAAGAGATTCTTACCGTCAAATCCGACGATGTTGTCGGCCGTGTGAAGACGTATGAATCGATCGTTAAGGGTGAGAACGTACCAGAGCCAGGTGTTCCTGAGTCGTTCAAAGTATTGATCAAAGAGCTTCAATCTCTAGGTATGGACGTTAAGATCCTTTCCGAGAATGAAGAAGAGATCGAGATGAGAGAAATCGATGACGAAGATGACGGTACGAGCGATAAGCTCAACCTGAATTTGGAAGGTGCCGAAGCAGGCGCTGAATAAGATTTGATTATAGGCTGCTCGTCCTTCATCAGAAGGGCGTGCAGCCGCCAATTTGTACGACATAGCCATACATGACGAAGGAGGGTTGCTCCTTGTTGGACGTGAACAACTTCGAGTATATGAAAATCGGGCTTGCCTCGCCGGATAAAATTCGTTCTTGGTCCCGCGGAGAAGTCAAAAAACCGGAGACGATCAACTATAGGACGTTAAAACCGGAGAAAGAAGGTCTTTTCTGTGAGAAGATCTTCGGGCCTACAAAAGACTGGGAATGTCATTGCGGTAAATACAAACGCGTTCGTTATAAAGGCGTAGTCTGTGACCGCTGTGGCGTTGAAGTAACTCGCGCTAAAGTACGCCGCGAGCGTATGGGCCATATCGAGCTTGCTGCTCCTGTATCGCATATCTGGTACTTTAAAGGTATTCCAAGCCGTATGGGCCTTGCGCTTGACATGTCGCCTCGTTCGCTTGAGGAGATTATCTATTTTGCATCCTATGTTACAACCGATCCTGGTGATACGCCGCTTGAGAAAAAACAACTGCTGTCGGAGAAAGAATACCGCAGCTACCGTGAAAAATACGGTTATGGCTTCCAAGCGAGCATGGGTGCAGAAGCAGTTAAGAAATTGCTTCAAGACATTGACGTAGAGAAAGAACTGGAACAGCTTAAAGAAGAATTGCGCACTGCTCAAGGGCAACGTCGTAATCGTGCGATTAAGCGTCTTGAAGTTATCGAAGCATTCCGTAACTCCGGCAATCAGCCGGAATGGATGATTCTCGATGTACTTCCGGTTATCCCGCCAGAGCTTCGTCCGATGGTACAATTGGATGGCGGACGTTTCGCAACGTCTGACTTGAATGACCTGTACCGCCGTGTTATTAACCGTAACAACCGTCTGAAGCGTCTGCTTGACCTTGGTGCACCAGACATTATCGTTCAGAATGAGAAGCGTATGCTGCAAGAAGCAGTTGATGCCCTCATCGATAACGGTCGTCGTGGTCGTCCAGTAACAGGTCCAGGTAACCGTCCTTTGAAATCGCTCAGCCATATGCTGAAAGGTAAACAAGGTCGTTTCCGTCAGAACTTGCTCGGTAAACGGGTTGACTACTCTGGTCGTTCCGTTATCGTAGTAGGTCCAAACCTGAAAATGTTCCAATGTGGTCTTCCAAAAGAGATGGCACTGGAGCTGTTCAAGCCATTCGTTATGAAAGAGCTTGTAAACAAAGGTTTGGCTCATAATATCAAGAGCGCGAAACGTAAGGTTGAACGCGTTAGCCCAGAAGTATGGGACGTTCTTGAAGAAGTAATCAAGGAGCACCCGGTTCTTCTTAACCGTGCCCCTACGCTTCACCGTCTTGGTATCCAAGCGTTCGAACCGATCTTGGTTGAAGGCCGCGCCATCAAGCTTCATCCGCTCGTATGTACCGCTTATAACGCGGACTTCGACGGTGACCAAATGGCCGTTCACGTACCATTGTCGGCAGAAGCACAAGCTGAAGCACGTCTCCTGATGCTTGCATCGGGTAACATTTTGAACCCGAAAGACGGCAAACCAGTTGTTACACCATCGCAGGATATGGTTCTCGGATCGTATTACTTGACGATGGACAACAAGGAAGCCAAAGGTTCCGGTTCTGTGTTCTCGACTGTGAACGAAGCAATCTCCGCTTATCAGCGTGGTATTGTATCGCTTCATGCTCGTGTATTCGTGCCAGCTAAAGTACTGAAGAAAACCATCTTTACGGAACAGCAGCAAAACTCGCTGATTAGTACAACGGTTGGTAAAGTCATTTTCAACGAGATATTCCCGGAAGACTTCCCTTACATCAACGAAGCTACTAAAGCGAACTTGCTGCACGGAACACCGGATAAGTATTTCGTATACGAAAAAGGCAGCGACCTGAACAAAATTGTTGACGAATTACCAATTGCCGGCGGTGTCGGTAAAGAGTATCTCGGCAACATCATTGGCGAATGCTTCCGTATCTACCATACAACTTTAACGTCGATTATTCTTGACCGCATTAAACAACTCGGCTTTACGTACTCTACTCGCGCGGGTATTACCGTAGCGGTATCGGACGTAATTGTTCCAGAGGAAAAAGTCGAGATCTTGAAAGAATCCGACGCTAAAGTAGCTGTCGTTATGAATCAGTACCGTCGTGGTCTGATTACAAACGAAGAACGTTATGACCGTGTTATCGAAATTTGGAGTAAATCCAAAGATCAAATTACGGAAATTCTTATGAGATCGATGGACCGTTACAATTCCATCATGCTCATGGTTGACTCCAAAGCACGGGGTAACAAATCGCAGATCGCTCAGCTCGGCGGTATGCGTGGTCTGATGGCGAACCCATCCGGTCGTATCATCGAGTTGCCAATCAAATCGAACTTCCGTGAAGGCCTTACCGTCCTCGAGTACTTCATCTCGACGCATGGTGCGCGTAAAGGTTTGGCCGATACAGCCCTTCGTACAGCTGACTCGGGTTACTTGACTCGTCGTCTGGTTGACGTAGCGCAGGATGTTATCGTTCGTGAAGATGATTGTGGTACAGATAAAGGCTTTGCTGTTAGCAAAATCCAAGATGGTAAAGAAGTTATCGAGGATCTGTATGACCGTATCGAAGGTCGTTATGCATTCGAAACGATTCGTCATCCTAAAACGGGCGAAGTTATCGTTAAGAAAAGCGAGCTTATCGATTCCGGTAGAGCAGATGCGATTATCGATGCTGGTATCGAGAAACTTCAGATCCGTTCGGTGCTTAGCTGCCGTGCGCGTCATGGCGTATGTAAAATTTGCTACGGCCGTAACTTGGCAACAGGCAAACACGTTGAGATCGGTGAAGCGGTTGGTATTATCGCAGCCCAATCGATCGGCGAACCAGGAACACAGCTTACAATGCGTACTTTCCATACCGGCGGCGTAGCCGGCGATGATATTACGCAAGGTTTGCCGCGTATCCAAGAGCTGTTCGAGGCGCGTAATCCGAAAGGTCAAGCGATTATCACTGAGCTCGACGGTGTCGTAAAAGAAATTCGCGAAGCGAAAGACCGTCGCGAAGTTGAAGTACAAGGCGAAGCGGAAACGAAAGTATACGCAATTACGTATGGTTCGCGTATCCGTGTAACCGAAGGCCAGCAAATCGAAGCCGGCGACGAGCTGACAGATGGTTCGATCGACCCTAAAGATATGCTGCGCATTAAAGGTATCCGTGGCGTTCAAAACTACATTTTGCAAGAAGTACAGCGCGTATACCGTAACCAAGGTGTAGAAATCAACGATAAACACGTTGAGGTTATGGTTAAGCAAATGCTTCGCAAAATCCGTATCGTTGACGCTGGTGACACTACGCTTCTTCCAGGCGCATTTGTTGACATTCATGAATACGAAGCAGCTAACCGTGAAGCGATCTTTGCAGGTCTTGAGCCTGCTGTTGCGAAGCCAGTATTGCTTGGTATTACGAAGGCATCCCTTGAGACAGACTCGTTCTTGTCCGCGGCATCGTTCCAAGAAACGACTCGCGTATTGACCGACGCTGCTATCAAAGGTAAAGTCGACCAATTGCTAGGCCTGAAAGAGAACGTTATTATCGGTAAGCTGATCCCGGCTGGTACAGGTATGAACCGTTACCGCAGTATTAAGCTGGTAGGCCTTGAAGATGAGCCGGAAACAACTGAAGAAGGCGAATTGGAATCCGAAGCTGTAACGATTGAATAGTATAGCGTAATAGATGAGAAGAGCGCGGCATCGGCAGGGATGGTTGGTCTTCCCTGTTGATACTCGCTCTTTTACATGTATAATGATTAGTGGGCCTTACCTTTAACCGTCCGAATGAATTATCCATAACTTTGCAATTTGGACAGGGTGTATTACAGCTTGACACTTGTAGATGTAGGTGTTACTATATCGAAGTGTGCCTAATTGTGTGATCGCTCTACCGATGAAGGAAAGGTGATATCATGCAGTTCAAGGTTGGCGCGAAACAGACGACGAAGATGCTTGAGCAAGATAAAGCTATCGAAGTCTATGTAGCTCGTGATGCAGATCCAAGGATGATAGAGAAGATCGTTCATCTTTGCGAGCGGTTGAGTGTACCGATTAAGTGGACAGATACGATGCATGAACTTGGGGAGACCTGCGGGATTGATGTCGGAGCTGCTATGGCAGCGCTCATACCTGATGAAGAATAATGAAAACATAATTTTTGTTGGTGCAGAATTGAAAGATGATGGACTGGCGAAAATTTTTATTTGTTCTTTTATGAACCGCCTGGATCTGTGGGCTTAATGATTGGGTTAAATGTCTTGCCATAAATAAGACATAATCATGGGAAGGGGGTGGCAACATGCCAACAATTAATCAGCTGGTCCGTAAAGGCCGCCAAGCTAAAGTCGTAAAATCGAAATCGCCTGCTTTGCAAAGAGGGTTTAACGCTCTGAAACGTGAAGCAACGAATATCAGCGCTCCGCAAAAACGCGGTGTGTGCACTCGTGTAGGTACTATGACTCCGAAAAAACCGAACTCCGCACTTCGTAAATATGCGCGTGTACGTTTGACTAACCGCGTAGAGGTAACGGCGTATATTCCAGGTATCGGTCATAACCTTCAAGAACACAGCGTTGTATTGATCCGCGGTGGACGGGTAAAAGACCTTCCGGGCGTACGTTATCATATCGTTCGTGGCGCATTGGATACTGCGGGTGTAAACAACCGTAACCAATCTCGTTCGAAATATGGTACTAAACGTCCTAAAGTTAAAAAATAATAAGTTGAATACATTCGGATAATATCCGGGTATAACGACTAACTGGGAAAGGGGGACTTTATCATGCCACGCAAAGGTCCTGTAACAAAACGTGATGTATTGCCAGATCCGCTTTATAATAGCAAGCTGGTAACTCGTCTTATCAACCGTATTATGATCGACGGCAAACGCGGTGTTGCTCAAACGCTGTTGTATAATGCTTTCACACTGATCCAAGAACGCACAGGTAAAGATCCAATGGAAACGTTCGAAGCAGCATTGAAAAACATTATGCCAGTACTTGAGGTTAAAGCACGCCGTGTAGGCGGTACTAACTACCAAGTGCCTATCGAAGTAAAACCAGAGCGCCGTACGTCGCTTGGTCTTCGTTGGCTCGTTAACTACTCGCGTAACCGCGGTGAGAAAACGATGGAAGAGCGTCTGGCAGCAGAAATCATGGATGCAGCGAACAACACTGGTGCATCTGTGAAGAAGCGCGAAGACACACACAAAATGGCAGAAGCGAACAAAGCGTTTGCTCACTACCGTTGGTAGGATTTTAAATAATTTGATTGAGTTTAACTCAATACACGAGAGGAGACAAATTCATGTCAAGAGAATTCTCCTTGAAGAATACGCGTAATATCGGGATCATGGCGCATATCGATGCTGGTAAAACGACTACAACTGAGCGTATCTTGTTCTATACAGGCCGTACTCATAAAATCGGTGAAGTGCATGAAGGCGCTGCAACGATGGACTGGATGGAGCAAGAACAAGAACGCGGTATTACGATTACGTCTGCCGCGACGACCGCTCAATGGGATGGTCACCGCATCAATATTATCGACACCCCGGGGCACGTTGACTTCACTGTTGAAGTAGAACGTTCCCTGCGCGTATTGGATGGGGCTGTTGGGGTTTTCAGTGCTAAAGAAGGCGTTGAACCACAGTCAGAAACAGTATGGCGTCAAGCTGACCGTTATGGCGTTCCTCGGATCGCTTACATCAACAAGATGGACATTATCGGTGCAGACTTCCTGAATGTTATTAAAGACATGCGCGAGCGTCTGCAAGCGAATGCTGTTGCGATTCAACTGCCGATTGGTGCTGAGAGTGATTTCCTCGGCGTAATCGATATTATTGAACGCGTAGCTTACAAATACAAAGATGATCTCGGGAAAGATCCTGAGAAAATCGAAATTCCTGCTGAATATGCTGACCAAGTAGAAGAGCTTCGTTTGGAGCTTATCGAGAAGGTTGCTGAGCTGGATGAAGAATTAACAATGAAGTATCTGGAAGGCGAAGAAATTACGATTCCAGAACTGAAAGCTGCACTCCGTAAGGGTGTTTGCGAAGTTAAGATCTTCCCAGTAATCGCAGGTTCTTCTTACCGTAATAAAGGCGTTCAAATGATGTTGGATGCAGTTGTTGACTTCCTTCCTTCCCCACTCGATGTTCCTGCTATTAAAGGTACACTCGAAGATGGCGAAGAGGGAGTACGTCATTCTTCTGATGAAGAGCCGTTCGCGGCACTTGCATTCAAAATCATGACTGACCCTTATGTTGGTAAGCTGACGTTCTTCCGTGTATATTCGGGTATCTTGAAATCCGGTTCGTATGTTCTTAATGCAACTAAGAACAAACGTGAGCGGATTGGCCGTATTCTGCAAATGCATGCGAATGCACGTCAAGAAATTGCCGAAGTTTACTCCGGTGATATCGCTGCTGCAGTCGGTCTTAAAGACACGATTACGGGCGACACACTTTGCGATGAGAAGAGCCCGATCATTCTTGAATCGATGAACTTCCCTGACCCGGTTATCTCGGTAGCTATCGAACCAAAAACGAAAGCTGACCAAGATAAACTTGGTATCGCAATTTCCAAACTGGCTGAAGAAGATCCAACGTTCCGTGCTCATACAGACGAAGAAACGAACCAAACGATCATCTCGGGTATGGGTGAGCTTCACCTTGAAATCCTGGTTGACCGTATGCTTCGCGAATTCAAAGTTGAGACAAACGTTGGTAAACCTCAAGTAGCTTACCGTGAGACATTCCGTACTGCGGCTAAGGTTGAAGGTAAATTCGTTCGTCAGTCCGGTGGTAAAGGTCAATATGGTCATTGTTGGGTGGAATTCACTCCGCAAGAGCCAGGTCAAGGCTTCGTATTCGAAAACAAAGTTGTGGGTGGATCTATTCCTCGTGAATTCATTGGTCCTATCCAAGCGGGTATCGAAGAGTCGATGAAGAACGGCGTAATCGCTGGCTTCCCACTCGTTGACGTTAAAGCAACTGTTGTAGACGGATCGTACCATGACGTTGACTCCTCGGAGATGGCGTTCAAAATTGCAGGTTCGATGGCGCTTAAAGCTGCCAAAGAAAAATGTAACCCAGTTCTTCTTGAGCCAATCATGAAGGTTGAAGTTATGGTTCCGGAAGAGTACATGGGCGACGTTATGGGTATGTTGAACTCCCGTCGTGGTCGTATCGAAGGTATGGATACTCGTGCAGGTGCACAAATCATCCGTGCTAAGGTGCCTCTCGCTGAGATGTTTGGTTACTCCACAACTCTTCGTTCCGGTACTCAAGGTCGTGGCGTATTCTCCATGGAGCTTTCGCACTATGAAGAAGTACCACGTTCGATTTCGGAAGAAATCATTTCCAAACACAAAGGCGCTTAATTATTAAGTGACTTAACGATACCTTAGGGTATGCTAGGCTGGGCACAAAGGCTTTATAGCATTTGTGCTTTGCCCACACATAAAACTTTAGTTATATTGAGGAGGATTAAGTTCAATGGCAAAGGCTAAATTTGAACGTAATAAACCGCACGTAAATATCGGTACAATCGGTCACGTCGACCATGGTAAAACTACTTTGACTGCTGCAATCACTACTGTACTTTCCAAAAAATACGGTGGCGCTGCAATCGCTTTTGACCAAATCGACAAAGCACCAGAAGAGCGCGAGCGTGGTATCACAATCTCGACAGCTCACGTTGAGTATGAGACTCCTAACCGTCACTATGCTCACGTTGACTGCCCTGGTCACGCCGACTATGTTAAAAACATGATTACAGGTGCTGCTCAAATGGACGGCGCAATCCTGGTTGTATCCGCAGCTGACGGCCCTATGCCGCAAACTCGCGAGCACATCCTTCTGTCCCGCCAAGTAGGCGTACCTTACATCGTTGTATTCCTGAACAAATGCGACATGGTTGAAGACGAAGAGCTTCTTGAACTGGTTGAGATGGAAGTTCGCGACCTTCTTAACGAGTATGAGTTCCCAGGCGACGACACTCCAATCATCCGTGGTGCAGCTCGTGAAGCTCTGCAAAACCCAGATGGTCCTTGGGCTGAGAAAATCGTTGAACTGTTCGAACAAGTTGACACTTACATCCCAACTCCTGAGCGCGACACAGCTAAGCCTTTCCTGATGCCTGTCGAGGACGTATTCACAATCACAGGTCGTGGTACAGTTGCAACTGGCCGTATCGACCGTGGTGTGGTTAAAGTTGGCGACGAGATCGAAATCGTTGGTCTGGCTGAAGAAACTCGCAAATCCGTTGTTACGGGCGTAGAAATGTTCCGTAAATTGATGGATTCCGCTCAAGCGGGCGACAACATCGGCGCATTGCTTCGTGGTGTAGACCGTAAAGACATCGAGCGTGGTCAAGTATTGGCTAAACCGGCTTCGGTTAAACCACACACTAACTTCACAGCTCAAATCTACGTTCTGACTAAAGAAGAGGGTGGCCGTCACAAGCCTTTCTTCACTGGTTACCGTCCACAATTCTATTTCCGTACAACTGACGTAACAGGTATCATCAACCTGCCTGAAGGTACTGAAATGGTTATGCCTGGCGATAACATCACAGTTACAGTTGAACTGATCGCTCCAATCGCGGTTGAAGAAGGAACTCGTTTCTCCATCCGTGAAGGCGGCCGTACTGTAGGCGCTGGCGCTGTAGCAACTATCCAAAAATAATAAAGTGCGGCTTTAGCCGCGCTTTATCTTAAAAACCCTCTGCCATATGCAGAGGGTTTTTTTATTTAAATTTGTAATTGAATCCATTGACGTATAACTTTACATGCTATTAAAATTGATGGATGGGCGTCAATCGACGTTATTAGTAGTATTCAGACAATATATCCAACTGAGGGGGCAATCTAGAAGTGAAACAGAAATGGTTGGTACCACTTGCTTTAGTACTTTTGCTTATTACAGCAGCATGCGGGAACAGTGCGAAGAACAACGAAGGTAGTAATAATGGAACAAATGCATCTGACGCATCTAACGCGGCAAATTCTCAAGATAAGAAATCATACAAGATTTCTATTTCTCAGATCGTAGAGCATCCATCACTTGACGCTACAAAAGAAGGTTTTCTTGCAGCGCTTAAGGATGCAGGCTTTGTTGAAGGGGAAAACTTGACTGTAGATTTCAATACTGCACAAGGCGATCAAACAAATAACTTGTCTATCGCTCAAAAGATTGCAGGAGCTAAAGCTGATCTTGCTCTTGGTATTGCTACACCTTCTGCACAAGCACTCGTTAATGCTTATGACAAAGCTGGTAATAAAGGTCCAGTATTGTTCGCAGCAGTAACGGATCCACTTGATGCTAAGCTTGTTACAAATCTTGATGCTCCAGGCGCGAATGTAACAGGTGCTTCTGATACGAACCCTGATGCAGTCATTCAATTAATGGATTTCATTGCGGCTAACTTCCCTGATGTGAAGAAAATTGGCGTCGTTATTAATAAAGGTGAGCCAAATGCCGTTGTTATGACAGCTAACGCTAAACAAGCACTGGCTAAACACAACATTGAACTGGTTGAAGCTGCTGTAACAAACACTTCGGAAGTAAAACAAGCAGGCGAGTCGCTTGTTGGTAAAGTAGACGCGATGTTCATTACATTGGACAATGTGGTCGTATCCGGTGTTGACGCACTTCTGCAGCTTGCGAAAGAAAACAAAATTCCATTCTTCTCTAGCGATCGCGATACAGTTGAGAAGGGTGCATTCGCAACTGTTGGATTTAAGTATTACGACCATGGATACCAAGTAGGTCAAATGGCTGCTGAAATTCTGAATGGTAAAAATCCAGGTGAAATGAAAGTGACTACACCTGATAAGCTTGATTTGATTTTGAACCTGAAAGCTGCTGCAGACCAAGGCATCACAGTAACTGATGAGATGAAAGCCGGAGTTAAAGATCCGGATAATAATATTATTCAATAACAACATGAGAACGGGGTAAACGCTCCTTGCGTTCATCCCGTTCTCTTATTATGTGGAGGAGGTGCCCCGGTGCCAGTATGGTTAAATGGTGCTTTTGAGCTTGGTTTACTTTACTCATTAATGGCTCTAGGCGTCTATATTACATTTCGCATCCTAGATTTTCCCGATCTTACGGTTGATGCAAGCTTTACAACCGGAGCAGGGGTAGCAGCAGTTCTGATTACGAACGGCACTTCGCCATGGCTAGCATGTCTTGCGGCATTTGGCGCCGGAGCTGCCGCAGGTGCAATTACAGGTTTGCTGCATACGAAAGGTAAAATTAATGGACTATTGTCCGGTATTCTTATGATGATTGCGTTATATTCGATTAATATGCGGATCATGGGCAAGCCGAATATCGGTTTAATGGGAACGGATATCTCCACAGTGTTCTCTGGAGTTAAGGTGCTTTTGCTTATGCCTATCATTGTTATTATCATTAAGCTTTTGCTTGATTTGTTCTTTAAGACCGATTTGGGTTTAAGCTTACGCGCTACAGGTGATAACGAACGAATGATTCGCAGCTTTGGTACGAATACAGATACGACGAAAATTTTGGGCATATCGCTCTCGAACGGTCTAGTTGCTTTATCAGGGTCGTTTGTTGCACAACAAAGTGGATTTGCGGATATCTCTATGGGCGTTGGTATGATCGTTATCGGTCTGGCATCGGTCATTATCGGCGAAGCGTTGTTTGGTGGAAGAACTGTATTCCGGGCAACATTGGCTGTCATTCTTGGATCGATTATTTATCGTATTATTATCGGTCTTGCTTATCAGAGTGAATTCCTTGAGGTATCGGATCTTAAGTTAATCACAGCCGTGATCGTAATCATTGCTCTTGTCTTCCCATCTATACAGAAATCGTGGAAGCAGAAAGTTCTAGCTCGCAAACGGACGGCAGCTCTATTGAATAGCGTTGAACAGAAGGGGGGCAGTCGCTGATGCTGGAAATTGTAAAAGTATCAAAGCTGTTCAACCCGGGAACATTAGATGAAAAAACAGCACTAGTAAACGCTAATCTGGCGATGAAGCCGGGGGATTTTATTACGGTAATCGGCAGTAATGGTGCAGGCAAATCAACCTTAATGAATATCATCTCTGGTGTAATGAAGCCGGACATCGGCGAAGTCCGGATTGAAGGCAAGAATATAAGCAGCCTTCCAGAGTACCGCAGAAGTAAATGGATCGGACGAGTATTCCAGGACCCTATGGCAGGTACTGCACCACGTATGTCTATAGAAGAGAATTTATCGATGGCTTATACACGTGGTAAGCAGCGTGGGTTCTCTCTCGCAATTAACAGTGTTCGTCGTAAATTGTTCCGGGAGCAGCTTTCTCGTCTTGGCATTGGGCTTGAGAATCGATTAAGCGCTAAGGTAGGATTATTATCTGGTGGTGAACGTCAAGCACTAAGCCTGTTGATGGCTACTTTCACGAAACCTCAGATTCTGCTGCTTGATGAACATACAGCGGCACTAGATCCAGCACGTGCAGAGTTAATTACAACTCTGACTGAAACACTAGTACGTGAAATGAACCTGACTACTCTTATGGTTACCCATAACATGGAGCAAGCTATCCGACTTGGTAATCGATTAATCATGATGGACAAAGGGAAGATTATTCTCGAGGTTAATGAGGATCGGAAGAAAGATCTGACCGTGGAGCGTTTGCTTGGCGAGTTCGAACAGATCAGTGGTAAGAAGATGGCAGACGATCGTGTCGTATTGGGTTAATAGCTTCATAATAGAAACGCAATGACGTTAATTCGTCATTGCGTTTCTTCTATTATATAGAAGCAATTCAACAGGACAAAAATGGATTTGGAAGTGTGGATGAAATCGTGTATGATAGGCGAAGTGGAAAACACGGTTCGTCCTTAAGGGGCGGAAAACGGGAAAGTCGAACGAGCGCGTTACACCGAGCTGAGTAATGATAGGAAAAGCCATAACTTTCCCTTGCATTTGCCCAGCTGTTTCGGTATAATATTGAATGTTGGTCTGTGACGTTGCGATGATGTGAGAGGTTGCCGACACACCCGGCCCCTTTGCCATGGGGCATGTGCCGGGTTTTCTCACGGAGTATGTCCGATAAGAAATTGGGCGATAGAAGGAGGGACTTATATGGCAAAGCAAAAGATTCGTATTCGCTTGAAAGCATACGATCACAGAATTCTTGATCAATCCGCTGAGAAAATCGTGGAAACAGCAAAACGTTCCGGTGCAGGCGTATCCGGGCCGATTCCGCTTCCTACGGAAAAGCAAATCATCACTATTCTCCGTGCGGTGCACAAGTACAAGGATTCCCGGGAGCAATTCGAAATGCGTACACATAAACGCTTGATCGATATTGTTAACCCAACGCCGCAAACGGTTGATGCGTTGATGCGCCTGGATTTACCATCCGGTGTAGATATCGAAATCAAACTGTAATAAGTATATTTGATTATTGAAAGGAAATGAGGTGTCAACATGAAAGGTATCTTAGGCAAAAAACTTGGTATGACGCAAGTGTTCACCGCTGAAGGTAATGTCGTTCCAGTAACGGTTATCGAAGCTGGTCCTTGTGTAGTTCTCCAGAAGAAAGATCAAGAGAACGATGGTTATGAAGCCGTACAATTCGGTTTCTCCGATAAGAAAGAGTCTAGAGCGATTAAGCCGGAAATCGGCCACGCGAAGAAAGCTAATACAGCTCCTAAGCGCTACGTTCGTGAAATTCGCGGTATTAATCTGGGTGAATATGAAGTTGGCCAAGAAGTGAAGGCTGATTTGTTCGCAGCAGGCGAGTTTGTTGACGTAACAGGTATTTCGAAAGGTAAAGGTTTTGCCGGCGTTATCAAACGTTGGGGACAAAGCACGGGTCCTATGGCCCACGGTTCCCGTTACCATCGTGGTCCTGGTTCCATGGGTTCCATTCAAGCGAACCGCGTACCGAAAGGTAAACACCTTCCTGGTCACATGGGTCATGAGACAATTACGATCCAAAAACTCGAAATTATCCGTGTAGACGCTGAGCGTAATGTGCTTCTCGTTAAAGGCTCCATTCCTGGTCCTAAAAACGGTTTCGTTAAAGTAAAACAAACAGTTAAGAACTAATTGCTTATAAAGAAAGGAGGAACATAAAATGCCTAAAGTTACACTTTATAACGTGAGTGGATCTGAAGTTGGTCAAATCGAATTGGCAGATAGCGTATTCGGTATCCAACCTAACTCTCATGTTCTGCATAGCGCTGTGTTGCTTCAGCAAGCTGCTGAGCGCGCAGGCACGCACAAAACTAAAGGACGCTCCGAAGTACGTGGCGGCGGTCGTAAACCTTGGAAACAAAAAGGTACTGGCCGTGCTCGTCAAGGTAGCATTCGTTCGCCACAATGGGTTGGCGGCGGTACAGTATTTGGACCGACACCACGCTCGTATGGCTTCAAACTTCCTAAGAAGGTTCGCCGTCTGGCGATTAAATCCGCTTTGTCTTCGAAAGTGATCGCTAACGAAATCGTCGTTCTTGATCAACTGGCATTCGCGGCTCCTAAAACGAAGGAATTCGTAGCAATGTTGAACAACCTAAAAGTTGATCGCAAAGCACTTGTTGTTTTGCCAACTTATGATGACAATGTAGCATTGTCGGCTCGCAATATCCCAGGTGTTAAATTCGTCGCTGCTGACGGCATTAATGTTCTGGATGTATTGGTGCATGACAAGCTCATCATCACGAAAGAAGCCGTAGAGAAAGTACAGGAGGTGTTTGCATAATGAAAGATCCTCGCGATATTATCAAACGCCCTGTTATTACGGAACGCACAAGTGACTTCATGGCCGTTAAACGCTATGTATTCGAAGTTGACCTTCGTGCTAACAAAACCGAAATTAAAGATGCTATTGAGCAAATCTTTAAAGTAAAAGTAACGAGCGTTAATACAATGCGTGTTGCCGGTAAGCCGAAACGCTACGGTAAATACAACGGTTATAGACCTGATTGGAAAAAAGCAATCGTTCAGCTTAGCGCTGAGAGCAAAGAACTTGAATTCTTTGAAACGTCTGTTTAGAAAAGGAGGGAAACTAAGTGCCAATTAAAAAGTACAAACCGACATCCCCGGCTCGTCGTAACATGTCCGTTTCGACTTTTGAAGAGATCACAACAAGCACACCGGAGAAATCCTTGCTTGCACCACTTTTCAAAAGAGCTGGTCGTAATAACCAAGGTAAAATTACAGTTCGTCACCATGGCGGCGGACACAAACGTAAATACCGTATTATCGACTTCAAACGTACTAAAGATGGTGTTGTAGGTAAAGTAGCTTCGGTTGAATACGATCCGAACCGTACTTCCAACATCGCTTTGATTCATTACCTTGATGGTGAGAAAGCTTACATTATCGCACCTAAAGGTCTGAAAGTTGGAGATCAAGTCGTTTCTGGACCTGATGCTGACATCAAAATCGGTAACGCGTTGCCACTTATCAACATTCCAGTAGGTACGGTTATCCACAACATCGAATTGAAACCAGGCAAAGGCGGCCAATTGGTTCGCGCAGCTGGTACAGACGCTCAACTTCTTGGTAAAGAAGGCGACTATGTATCCGTTCGTCTGACATCTGGTGAAGTTCGTCGTATTCTGAGCACTTGCCGTGCAACAATCGGTTCTGTTGGTAACGAAGATCACGAACTCGTGAAAATCGGTAAAGCCGGCCGTTCCCGTTGGATGGGCAAACGTCCTGAAGTCCGCGGCGTAGTAATGAACCCTAACGATCACCCACACGGTGGTGGTGAAGGCCGTGCTCCAATCGGTCGTAAATCCCCTATGTCTCCTTGGGGCAAACCGACTCTTGGTTACAAAACACGCAAGAAGAAAAAAGCATCGAGCCAATATATTATTCGTCGTCGTACGAAGTAATAAACGCTTGTTTGCAAGCTGCGTGACCGATGGTCGCGCTACGTTTCCGCGAAGGGAGGACTCCAAATGGGTCGCAGTTTGAAAAAAGGTCCGTTTATTGACGGCCACCTGCTTAAAAAAGTCGAGGTTTTGAACGAAACGAATAAAAAAGTCGTTATCAAAACATGGTCCCGTCGCTCGACAATTTTCCCACAATTCATTGGTCACACGATTGCAGTCTATGACGGCCGCAAGCATGTACCAGTTTATGTAACGGAAGATATGGTTGGACACAAGTTCGGTGAGTTTGCACCAACTCGTACCTATAAAGGCCATGACGATGACAGAAAGACAGGCAAAAGATAGTTTGCCTAGAACATTTTTTAATGTATGAGAGGAGGTTCATCCATGCCAGAAGCTAAAGCGCACGCTAATTTCGTACGCATTGCTCCTCGTAAAGCACAGTTGGTTGCGGACTTGATCCGTGGCAAACAAGTAGGTGAAGCGATCGCGATTTTGCGTCATACACCGAAATCTGCTTCCCCAATCCTGGAGAAGTTGCTGAACTCTGCTATTGCTAACGCTGAGCATAACTACCAATTGGACGTGAACAAACTGGTTATCACGCAAGCATTCGTGAACCAAGGTCCGACAATGAAACGTTTCCGCCCTCGTGCAATGGGACGTGCAAGCCGGATCAACAAAAGAACCAGCCACATCACATTGGTTGTATCTGAAAAATAAGGAGGGATAACGTGTGGGTCAAAAGGTAAATCCGGTCGGCCTGCGTATCGGGATCATCCGTGATTGGGAATCCAAATGGTACGCTGGTAAAGACTTCGGCGATCTTCTTATGGAAGACGTTAAAATTCGTGAGTACCTCAAGAACAAACTTAAAGATGCGGCAGTATCCCACATCGAGATCGAGCGTGCGGCTAACCGCGTTAACGTAACGATCCAAACTGCTAAACCAGGCATGGTTATCGGCAAAGGCGGTTCCGAAGTGGAAGGCCTTCGCACAGAGCTTGGTAAGATCACTAAAGGCAAAAAAGTACACATTAACATTTCCGAAATCAAACAAGCAGATCTGGACGCTATTCTTGTAGCTGAAAGCATTGCGCAACAACTGGAACGTCGTGTTTCTTTCCGTCGTGCTTTGAAACAAGCGATCCAACGTTCGATGCGCGCAGGCGCTAAAGGGATTAAGACTGCTGTCAGCGGTCGTCTCGGCGGTGCTGAAATTGCTCGTTCGGAAGGCTACAGCGAAGGTACAGTACCGCTTCATACGCTCCGTGCAGATATTGATTATGGCACAGCTGAAGCTCATACAACTTACGGCCGTATCGGCGTAAAAGTATGGATCTACCGCGGTGAAGTCCTTCCAGCTAAGAAGAAAGCTCCCCAGGAAGGAGGCAACTAATCATGTTGGTACCTAAACGTGTCAAACATCGTAAGCAACAACGTGGAAGCATGAGAGGTCGCGCTAAAGGCGGCACTGAAGTAGCTTTCGGCGAATACGGCTTACAAGCTCTTGAACCAACTTGGATTACGAACCGTCAAATTGAAGCGGCTCGTATTGCAATGACTCGTTACATCAAACGTGGCGGTAAAGTGTGGATTAAAATCTTCCCACATAAACCGATCACTCAAAAGCCTCTCGAAGTTCGGATGGGTAGCGGTAAAGGTAACGTTGAGAAGTGGGTTGCAGTTGTGAAACCAGGCAAGATCATGTTCGAACTGGCTGGTGTTTCCGAAGAAGTCGCTCGTGAAGCGATGCGCCTCGCGTCCCACAAACTGCCGATCAAAACGAAGTTCGTGAAACGCGAAGAAGTAGGTGGTGAAGCAAATGAAAGCTAGTGATTTTCGCAACCTAACCTCTGCTGAGATTGAACAAAAAATTGCTGGTTTTAAAGAAGAGCTTTTCAACCTTCGTTTCCAATTGGCAACTGGCCAACTGGAAAGCCCGACACGTATTCGTGACGTGCGTAAGAATATCGCTCGCGCTAAAACCATTTTGCATGAAAGACAACTCGGTATCAGCAGCTAAATAGCTGTCCTTGACTAAGGATTACCAAGGTTTAAGGAAGGAGGCAGAACATGAGCGAACGCAATGCCCGCAAAGTTCAAATCGGTAAGGTCGTTAGCGATAAAATGGACAAAACAATCGTTGTTGCTGTTGAAACATACAAAAAACATGATTTGTACCATAAACGCATCAAGTACACGAAAAAGTTCAAAGCGCATGATGAGAACAATCAAGCGAAAATTGGCGACATCGTGAAAATCATGGAGACTCGTCCGCTGTCGAAAGATAAACGCTTCAGACTTGTTGAAGTTGTAGAAGTGGCGATTGTCCTTTAATATGTAGTATAGTGAATGAGCATTTTTCCGGAAGGAGGACGATGAAATGATTCAACCATTTACTCGTTTGCGTGTTGCGGACAACTCCGGCGCTAAAGAATTGATGTGTATCCGTGTTCTTGGCGGTACTGGACGTCGCGTAGGTGCTATCGGCGACCTGATCGTATGTTCCGTGAAACAAGCAACACCAGGCGGCGTTGTCAAAAAAGGCGACGTTGTTAAAGCAGTTATCGTTCGTACGAAGCGTGCGGTTCGTCGTAAAGACGGTTCCTACATCGCATTCGATGAGAATGCAGCTGTAATCGTTAAAGAAGATAAAAGCCCGCGGGGTACTCGTATTTTTGGACCTGTTGCCCGTGAGCTGCGCGATAAAGATTTCATGAAAATCGTATCGCTTGCACCAGAGGTTATCTAATACAGTCCCTGAAAGGGTCGCAATAGCTTGATTATCAAGCATGCAGGAGGTGTAACTCATGCCAAGGCTGAAAAAAATTCTTGAATCGCATAACAACAAGCTGCACGTCAAAAAAGACGACACAATCATTGTCATCTCCGGTAAGGACAAAGGCAAAAAAGGTCGTGTAATCGCTGCGTATCCGCGTGAAAACCGCGTTCTCGTAGAAGGCGTCAACTTCGTTAAAAAGCATACTCGTCCATCCCAAGTGAATCCACAAGGTGGAATCATCGAGCAAGAAGCGCCGATTCACGTTTCGAACGTGATGCACATTGATCCGAAGAGTGGCAAAGTAACTCGTATCGGATACAAAGTGTTGGACAACGGCAAAAAAGTTCGGTTCGCAAAACGTTCCGGCGAAGTAATCGACTAATCGTTACTGTAGGAAGGAGGTCCATAAAAAATGGCAGCAAGATTGAAAGATAAATTTCTTAACGAAATTACGCCTGCATTGATGCAGAAGTTTAGTTATACGACTGTAATGCAAGTGCCGAAGATCGAGAAAGTTGTCATCAACATGGGTGTTGGCGAAGCTGTTGCTAACTCCAAAGTGCTTGATGTCGCTGTCGACGAACTTCGTCAAATCTCCGGTCAAAAGCCGGTTGTAACTCGTGCGAAGAAGTCCATCGCTGGCTTCAAACTTCGTGAGAACATGCCAATCGGGGTTAAAGTTACACTGCGCGGCGAGCGCATGTACTACTTCCTTGACAAGCTGTTCAACATCTCGCTTCCACGCGTACGTGACTTCCGCGGTGTATCGACGAAAGCATTCGACGGTCGCGGTAACTATACGCTTGGCTTGAAAGAGCAATTGATCTTCCCGGAGATCGAGTATGATAAAGTTGATAAAGTTCGTGGTATGGACATCGTCATCGTCACGACGGCAAAAACGGACGAAGAATCTCGTGAACTGCTTACCCAAATGGGCATGCCGTTTGCGAAGTAATCCACTTTTAGGAGGTGTAATACCCAGTGGCAAAAACTTCGATGAAAGTGAAGCAACAACGTACACCGAAATTCCAAGTGCGTGCCTACACGCGCTGTGAACGTTGTGGCCGTCCGCACTCTGTTTTGCAAAAGTTTAAAATTTGTCGGATTTGTTTCCGCGAGTTAGCATACAAAGGCCAGATTCCTGGCGTTAAAAAAGCAAGCTGGTAATCAGCCTAGTTCGGGAAGGAGGTTAACACAAATGGTTATGTCTGATCCGATTGCAGATATGCTGACGCGCATTCGCAACGCGAATGTCGTTCGTCACGAAACCGTGGAATTGCCCGCTTCGAAAGTAAAGAAGCAAATCGCTGAGATTCTGAAACGCGAGGGCTTCATCCGCGATGCTGAGTATATCGAAGACAACAAACAAGGGATGATCCGTATTTTCTTGAAATACGGCCCTAACCAAGAGCGCGTTATCACTGGTCTGAAACGTATTTCTAAACCAGGTCTGCGCGTTTATACAAAATCGACTGAAGTCCCTCGCGTTTTGGGTGGTCTGGGAATTGCTATCATTTCCACATCCAAAGGGATTATGACCGATAAAGAAGCACGCCAAGGTAAAGCAGGCGGCGAAGTCGTTTGCTACGTTTGGTAATTAACTAGTCACAAGATTGGAGGTGTAACAATGTCCCGTATTGGTCGCAAACCGATTCAAGTGCCAGCTGGCGTAAGCATTAACTTGGATAACACGGTTATTACTGTAAAAGGACCGAAAGGATCGCTTTCCCGCGAAATTCACAAAGATATGAAAGTGAACGTTGCTGAGAACGAGATCGTTATCGAACGTCCTTCTGACAATAAATTGCATCGTTCTTTGCACGGCACAACGCGCAGCGTCATCGCTAACATGGTGAGCGGTGTTACTGAAGGCTTCTCGAAAAACTTGGAGCTGGTAGGCGTTGGTTACCGTGCGAATAAAACTGGCGATAAGATCGTTCTTAACGTTGGTTATTCCCACCCAGTGGAGATTGCACCTGAAGCAGGTATTGAGTTCGAAGTTCCAGCGAACACGAAGATTACTGTTCGCGGTATCGACAAAGAGCGCGTAGGCGCTGTTGCTGCTCAAATCCGCTCCGTACGTGAACCAGAACCTTACAAAGGTAAAGGTATCAAGTATGAAGGCGAACGCATCATCCGCAAAGAAGGTAAAGCTGGTAAGAAGAAATAAGCAGTCTGATTGGGCTGCTTAAAATAGCGGTATAAGGCATAAGGAAAGGAGTGAACCTTGAATGATTACGAAAGGCGATAAAAACAAGGCTCGTCTGAAAAGACACCTGCGTGTTCGTAAAAAAATCAACGGTACTGTTGCTCGTCCACGTCTCTCTGTATTCCGTTCAGCTAAACATATCTATGTTCAACTGATTGACGATGTACAAGGCGTAACGATTGCTTCCGCGTCCACACAAGACAAAGAACTGGCAGCATCGATCGGCAATGGCGGTAGCGTAGAAGCTGCTCGTCAAGTAGGACAATTGATTGCACAACGCGCTCAAGCGAAAGGGTTGACCCAAATCGTATTTGACCGTGGTGGTTACTTGTATCATGGCAGAATTCAGGCGCTTGCTGACGCAGCACGCGAAGCTGGTCTGGAATTCTAGTCGAATTTACTTATAAGGAGGTTAATCGACTTGCGTGTAGATCCAAATACGTTAGAACTGACTGAAAAAGTTGTCCATATCAACCGTGTAGCTAAAGTTGTTAAGGGCGGACGTCGTTTCAGCTTTAGTGCGCTCGTAGTTGTCGGCGACGGCAATGGCTATGTAGGCGCAGGGATCGGTAAAGCGGGCGAAGTACCTGATGCGATTCGCAAAGGTATCGAAGACGCTAAGAAAAACCTGATCCACGTTCCACTCGTAGGAACAACAATTCCACATCTAGTAGTTGGACACTTCGGTGCAGGGGAAGTTCTCCTGAAACCGGCATCCAAAGGTACAGGTGTTATCGCCGGCGGTCCTGTTCGTGCAGTACTCGAACTGGCTGGTGTAGGCGATATCCTGACGAAATCGCTTGGTTCTTCGAACTCCATGAACATGGTAAACGCAACGCTTGAAGGCCTTTCCCGCCTGAAACGTGCGGAAGATGTTGCTAAGCTTCGTGGTAAAACTGTCGAAGAGCTGTTAGGTTAAGGAGGGGAATAGGATGGCAAAATTGCAAATCACCCTCGTTCGCAGTTTGATCGGCCGCAACGAGAAACAACGTGCTACTGTTGAATCCTTCGGTTTGAAGAAAATTCGTCAATCCGTTGTTTTGAACGACAGCGAGGCTGTTCGCGGCATGGTTAATGCTGTAAGCCACTTGGTTAAAGTAGAAGAAGTGTAAGCTGAACGCTTGCTACAAGAAATAAATAAGGAGGTGCAAGAACGATGAAATTGCATGAACTCGCACCAGCACCAGGCTCCACGCAAGTGGGTAAGCGTAAAGGTCGCGGTATTGGCTCCGGCAATGGTAAAACTGCAGGTCGTGGTCATAAAGGTCAAAATGCTCGTTCCGGCGGCGGTGTACGTCCTGGATTCGAGGGTGGCCAAAACCCATTGTACCGTCGTTTGCCGAAACGTGGTTTCAACAACCGTTTCCGTACGGAGTACGCTATCGTGAACATTGAAGAGTTGAATAACTTTGCAGCAGGTACCGAAGTTACTCCAGAAGTTCTTATTGAGCAAGGGATCATCAAAAATCCTTTGGCGGGCATTAAGATTTTGGGTAACGGCGAAATTACGGTTCAATTGACTGTTAAAGCAAACAAGTTCTCTCAATCTGCGGTAGAGAAAATCCAGGCTGCCGGCGGTAAAACCGAGGTGATCTAATTGTTCAACACCGTGTCCAACATTTGGAAAGTGGCGGATTTGCGCAAGCGGATCCTTTTCACCCTTTTCATTCTGCTTGTTTATCGCATCGGAGCATTTATTCCGGCGCCAGGCGTTAACAAAGATGTATTCAAACAGATTGACCAAACCGGTGTGAATCTGTTCGGTTTGCTTAATACGTTCTCCGGCGGGGCCCTGTTCCAATTCTCAATCTTTGCGATTGGTATCGCTCCATACATTACAGCTTCGATCATCGTGCAGCTGTTATCGATGGACGTTATCCCTAAATTCGCCGAATGGGCGAAGGAAGGCGAGAACGGGAAAAAGAAGCTCGCGCAGATTACACGTTACGGCACGGTAATCCTTGGTTTATTGCAAGGTTTTGCAACAGCAATCGGCTTCAATCGTCAATACAACTATGAGATGGTACCTGGTGCAAATTTTGTAGATTACTTGCTTATCGCTATCGTACTGACAGCGGGCGTATCATTCCTGATGTGGCTTGGTGAGCAGATTACAGAACGTGGTATCGGTAACGGTATTTCGATTCTGATCTTTGCCGCTATCGCAGCAAGCATTCCACAACATTTCCGTACGATTTACCAAACAGAATTTGTTGGCCAAGATGGCAACTTGTTCTGGAGTATCGGCAAGGTTGTACTGATCGCTCTGGCGATTGTACTGATTATTGTAGGGGTTATCTTCGTACAACAAGGTATCCGTAAAATTCCGGTTCAATATGCTAAACGTGTAGTTGGACGGAAGATGTATGGTGGTCAATCGACTCACATACCAATGAAAGTGAACGGTGCAGGGGTTATTCCGGTCATTTTCGCAATTTCGTTATTGATGTTCCCGGCAACAATCGCACAATTTTGGGCAGGTGCCGCTTGGGCTGATTGGATCACGCAGAACTTAACTTATACCAAACCGCTTGGCATGGTACTTTATGTTCTGTTGATTATCGGGTTCACGTTCTTCTATACATTCGTACAGATCAATCCGGTTCAAATGGCGGATCAAATGAAGAAGAACGGTGGTTACATTCCAGGTATTCGTCCTGGCAAACCAACATCTTCTTACTTGACTCGCGTATTGTCGCGGATCACACTGACGGGTGCGATTTTCCTGGCCGTTATCTCCTTGTTGCCGGTGCTGTTCGGTGAAATCGCCGGATTGCCAGCTTCGGTAAGACTGGGCGGTACCTCGCTTCTTATCGTCATCGGTGTTGCACTTGATACGATGAAGCAAATCGAGAGCCAGTTGATAAAACGCCATTACAAAGGGTTTATCAATAAATAACAATAGGTTCCGACCGGGCTTCCGTAACGTCGCATGCGATGGACGGAACCCGCACGAGCCTATTGTGCTTAAAGCGAGGAAGACGGAATGAACATTTTATTCATGGGTCCTCCGGGGGCCGGTAAAGGGACGCAAGCAGAACGTATCGTTGAAGAGTTTGGCATTCCGCACATCTCGACAGGCGATGCATTCCGTCTTGCGATGAAACAGGGGACTCCGCTCGGTCTTAAAGCGAAAGAGTTTGTCGATCAAGGACTGCTCGTTCCCGATGAGATTACGAACGGTATTGTCAAAGAGCGTCTTGCTCAAGACGATTGTAATAAAGGTTTCTTGCTCGATGGTTTTCCACGTACGCTGCAGCAAGCCGAAGCGCTTGATGTTATGCTGACAGAATTGAACCGCGGCATTGACCATGTTGTTAATTTGAAGGTTGATCGCGGCTTGCTGCTTGCTCGTCTGACTGGACGTCGCATTTGTAAAGCATGCGGATCAACGTACCATGTAATGTTCAACGCACCGAAACAAGAAGGCGTCTGCGACAAATGCGGCGGTGAATTGTACCAACGGTCGGATGACACGGAAGAGAAAGTCGGAACGCGTCTTGACGAGTATATCTCGAAAACCGCACCACTTCTCGACTACTACAATGGTAAAGGTCTACTTTGCGAAGTCGACGGCGAGAAGGAAATCGATACGGTTACGGCTGAGATTGTTTCCTGCTTGCGAGGTTCATTGTAATGATCATTTGCAAATCCGAATCGGAGCTGCGATATATGAGGGAAGCCGGCCGCATTGTTGCGGAGACACATCGGATTATGGCTGAAGCGATTAAACCCGGGGTAACTACCCAGGAACTCGATCAGCTGGCCGAAGCGTACATTCGCAGTCAAGGCGCTGAGCCATCCTTCAAAGGTTACAATGGTTTTCCTGCCAGCATTTGCGCTTCTGTAAATGACGAGCTGGTACACGGTTTTCCCGGACCTCGTAAGTTGAACGAAGGCGATATTATAAGCATCGACATTGGAGCGCAGTATAAAGGCTATCATGGTGATTCGGCTTGGACTTACCCGGTCGGCAACGTCTCGGATGAAGTCAAGCGATTACTTGAGGTGACAGAACAGTCTCTGTACGCAGGACTGAATCTGATCCGCCCAGATGTTCGTTTATTTACAATATCGCATGCGGTTCAACAGGTTGCCGAAGCGGCGGGCTTTTCGATTGTAAGGGAATTTGTCGGACACGGTATTGGCAAGGACCTCCACGAGGAACCGCAAATTCCGAATTACGGCATTCCGGATCGCGGGCCACGTCTTAAGCCAGGAATGGTGCTTTGCATCGAACCTATGGTCAACATCGGCGAACGTTACGTTCGTACGCTTGAAGACAATTGGACGGTCGTAACGGAAGACGGCTCCTGGTGCGCTCACTTCGAGCACACGGTTGCCGTATCGGAGGACGGATTCGAAATTTTGACGAAACTACCGCATTCGGTGTAATCTGTTATGGATAAACAACCGCAAATCGGTCAAATCGTCAAGGTGCTTCGGGGCAAGGATGAGAACAGCTATGCTGTTATTATTGACATTGTTGACGAACGCTTCGTTCTTATCGTCGATGGCGATAAACGCAGGTTTGATCAACCGAAGAAAAAGAACGTTCTGCATCTCGAGTTACAACCCGCTATAAGCAGCGAAGTTACAAGCAGCTTGCTTGAAACGGGCAGGGTGACCAATGCCAAGTTACGTTATGTGATTCAGAAGTACGCACATGCGAAAGGAGAATGACGGTGGCTAAGGAAGACGTCATTGAGGTCGAAGGTACGGTAATTGAACCGCTGCCGAATGCCATGTTCAAGGTGGAGCTGGAGAACGGTCATCAAATTCTCGCACATGTTTCCGGTAAGCTCAGAATGCATTTCATCCGTATTTTGACTGGGGACAAAGTGGTTATACAGTTATCGCCTTATGATTTATCAAGAGGGCGCATCACCTATCGGAAGTAAACCGCCTGCGGTTTACTTGCGAAGGATTCGGGAGGTAATTCACAATGAAGGTTAGACCTTCGGTAAAGCCGATTTGCGAAAAATGCAAAGTCATTCGTCGTAAAGGCAACGTTATGGTAATTTGTGAAAATCCGAAACACAAACAAAAACAAGGATAAAAGGAGGGACAACGGCCTATGGCACGTATAGCTGGTGTAGACTTGCCGCGTGATAAACGCGTCGAAATCGCCCTGACATACATTTTCGGTATTGGTAAAACAACTTCGCAAAAAATCTTGAGCTCTGCTGGCGTTAACGCTGACACTCGTGTTCGCGATCTGACAGAAGACGAGCTTGCGAAATTGCGTGAAGCAATTGACAAATCCGTTAAAGTGGAAGGCGACCTGCGTCGTGAAATTTCGCTTAACATTAAACGCCTGATCGAGATCGGTTGCTACCGTGGTGTTCGTCACCGTCGTGGTTTGCCTGTTCGTGGTCAACGCACGAAAACAAATGCGCGTACGCGTAAAGGTCCTCGTCGGACTGTAGCTAACAAAAAGAAATAATAAAGGGGTGAAATAGGGCAATGGCTAAACCTAAAAAAGTCGTTCGTACAAAACGTCGTGACCGGAAAAATATTGAGTCGGGCGTAGCACACATCCGTTCGACATTCAATAACACGATCGTAACGATCACTGACCCACATGGCAACGCAATCTCTTGGGCAAGCTCCGGTAACCTGGGCTTCAAAGGTTCGCGTAAATCCACGCCTTTCGCAGCTCAAATGGCAGCTGAATCTGCAGCTAAAGCAGCGATGGAACATGGCATGAAAGCTGTTGAGGTTATGGTTAAAGGTCCTGGCGCAGGCCGCGAAGCAGCGATTCGTTCGCTTCAAGCAGCTGGTCTGGAAGTTAACCTGATTAAAGACGTAACGCCAGTTCCTCACAACGGATGCCGTCCGCCAAAACGTCGTCGCGTATAGTTGGGTCCGCTGTGGTATCAAATAACAACAACTTGTGAATAATGGTTGTGAAGGTTTGGCATACTACGAGATTTGACTACACAAAACGAAGGTAACGGAGCGACGTTTGAAGGAGGGTACTATTAGTGATTGAGATCGAAAAGCCGAAAATCGAGACCGTAGATTTGAATGAGGATGGAACTTACGGGCGTTTCGTAGTAGAACCGCTCGAGCGTGGATATGGCACGACGCTTGGAAATTCGCTTCGCCGAATTTTATTGTCCTCGCTGCCGGGCGCAGCAGTAACATCTGTTCAAATCGACGGAGTGCTTCACGAGTTCTCTACGGTTCCAGGAGTGATCGAGGACGTAACTGAGATCATTCTGAACTTGAAAGGCCTCTCGTTGAAAATCCACTCCGATGAAGAAAAGGTGCTGGAAATCGACGCTGAAGGCGAAGGAATCGTTACGGCAGGGGATATTCGAGCTGACAGCGATGTCGAGATTTTGAACCCTGATCTTCACATCGCAACCTTGGCCTCCGGCGCGCGGCTCCATTTGAGAATTTTTGCCAATCGCGGACGTGGTTATGTCCAAGCGGACCGTAACAAACGGGACGATCAACCGATTGGGGTTATTCCCGTTGATTCGATTTACACGCCAATTACCCGTGTCAATTACAGCGTTGAAAATACCCGCGTTGGTCAAGTAACCAACTACGACAAGCTTACGCTTGAAGTATGGACTGACGGTAGTATTAGACCGGAAGAGGCTGTAAGCCTTGGCGCTAAAATTTTGACCGAGCATTTGGACCTGTTCGTCGGATTGACCGATGAAGCCAAAGACGCGGAAATCATGGTCGAGAAGGAAGAGGACAAGAAAGAGAAAGTTCTGGAGATGACTATCGAAGAACTGGATCTTTCCGTGCGTTCCTACAACTGCTTGAAACGTGCAGGCATTAACACTGTTCAAGAGCTGATTACGAAATCCGAAGAGGATATGATGAAGGTTCGTAACCTGGGCCGTAAATCCCTTGAGGAAGTTCAAGAGAAGCTCGAAGAGCTTGGTCTTGGCCTTCGCATGGAAGAGTAGAATCTTGAGCATCTAGAACAGACTATAGGCAAGGGAGGGGAAATCAAGATGGCATATCAAAAATTGGGCCGTGACGCTAGCGCGCGGAAAGCACTTTTCCGTGACCTCGTTACTGACCTATTCCTGTATGAGCGCATTCAAACAACAGAAGCTAAAGCGAAAGAGGTTCGTTCGATCGCTGAAAAACTGATCACGAAAGCGAAAAAAGGTGACTTGCACGCTCGTCGTCAAGTAGCTGCTTACGTTCGTCGTGAAACTGTTGACGGAGAGCAAGATGCAATCCAAAAACTGTTCTCCGAGCTGGCCACCCGTTACTCGGAACGTGCGGGCGGATACACACGGATTTTGAAACTGGGACCTCGCCGTGGCGACGCTGCGCCTATGGTGTACCTGGAACTGGTTGACCGTGCGTAACACAAGCGTAATCAGCTCGCCGCTCTGAGCGGAGAGCTACGTTTCGCGGTGAGAAAGGGTGGACCCTTGAGGCCACCTTTTTTTATTGCCCGATTCGATGAGACTGCTTTGGCTATATGTGTGCTGCGTGAAAGGTATGGACCTCCGATCGCTGTTGTTTCCGGATTTCTTCGATTACAACTCGCTTAAGCGGTTGAAATCCGGAAACAAAGGCGAACGCTGAAAGCTTTCTCTAAGAAAGCTACTCCGTAAGCATTAACTTGCTTCTTCGGCTCAAACCTTTCACTCCGCCTACAGGCCAGAGCAGACTCAAAGAAAATAGGCAAGAAAAAAGAGCGGCCGAAAAGGGTTCACCCTTTTGAAATTAAGGGGATTGAATGTTAATTGCGTGTGTTATTAACATATGGGGAGGTGGTGAAGGATGAGGAATATAGCTGTAACGGTAAGCTACGACGGGACGGACTTTAACGGGTTTCAGTCTCAGCCGTTCGGAAGGACCATCCAGCAAGAGATCGAGCTGGCGATCAAAAAGCTGACCGGTGAGGATCTTATCATTATCGGATCTGGCAGAACGGATGCCGGCGTGCATGCGACGGGACAAGTATTCAACTTCCATACGGAATCTGCGATTCCAGCGGAACGTTGGGCGATTGCTTTGAATACCCGGCTGCCGAGGGATATTGTGATTACAGATGCCTATGAGGTGCCTGAGCAATTCCACTCGAGACGCTCAGCTAAACGGAAGACATATCGCTATACGATTGATATGGGGAAGTTTCCGGATGTGTTCTACCGCCGTTATGCATTCCATCATCCTACACCACTTAATGTTGAAGCGATGCAGCAAGGGCTTAGCTGCCTTGTGGGGGAGCATGACTTCACTTCATTTACATCTATTCACTCGACCAAGCCGCATCATGTACGGACCATCTACGAGGCTTATTTCGAGCGTGAGGGACAAATGCTCCATATGTATATGACCGGTAACGGATTTCTTTATAACATGATTAGAATCGTGATGGGTACGCTGCTTCATGTCGGCCACGGGAAGCTAAAGCCCGAAGATATGGCGCGCATATTGGACGGCCGTAAACGGTCTCTCGCAGGGCCAACAGCGATGCCTCATGGTCTAATGTTAATGAAAGTCGATTATCCGGACAAAATGCAATTTACATTTAATAACTTCTTGATTTAGGCCATTATCTATAGTAGAATATAACTTGTGCTTTCTTAGTGGCTATCCCACAGCCCCGACTAAGACCGTCACAAACTTGGCAGCAACATCTGAATTAACTAAAACGTGAAACGTTGTTTAATAAAACTTTAACTGTAATGGAAATAAGGAGGATCATCCATGCGTACTACGTATATGGCTAAGCCAAATGAAGTTGAGCGCAAATGGCACATCATTGATGCTGCTGGTAAAACGCTCGGCCGTCTGGCTACTGAAGCTGCTAGCCTGATCCGCGGCAAGCACAAACCGCAATTTACTCCTCACGTTGACACTGGCGATTTCGTTATCGTTGTCAACGCTGATAAAGTTGTACTGACTGGTAAGAAAATGCAAAACAAAATGTACTATCGTCACTCGGGTTACTCTGGTGGTTTGAAAGTAACTCCAGCTCACGAAATGATCGCTAAAAAAGCTGACCGCGCTATCGAATTGGCTGTTCACGGCATGTTGCCAAAAACTCGTCAAGGTAACGCAATGAAACTTAGACTTAAAGCATACGCTGGTTCGGAGCATCCGCATCAAGCACAAAATCCAGAAGTTTACGAACTTCGCGGTTAATAAGGGGAGGACAGTTTCATGGCACAAGTTCAATACTATGGAACCGGTCGTCGTAAACACTCTGTTGCACGTGTACGTTTGGTGCCAGGTGAAGGACGAATCATTGTAAACAAACGCGACTTGAACGAATATTTTGGTCTAGAAACATTGAAGCTGATCGTTAAGCAACCATTGGTTCTGACTGAAACTTTGAACAACTACGACGTTATCGTAATCGCTAACGGCGGCGGTATGTCTGGTCAAGCTGGCGCTATCCGCCACGGTATCTCCCGCGCTCTGCTTAAAGCAGACCCTGAGTTCCGCCCAGCTCTGAAACGTGCTGGCTTCCTGACTCGTGACCCACGCATGAAAGAACGTAAAAAATACGGTCTTAAAGCAGCTCGTCGCGCGCCACAATTCTCGAAACGTTAATATTTGTATCGAACACCTTCTCCGCTTTGCGGGGGAGGTGTTTTTTGCATTATATGTTAGATGTCCGAAGCTTGTTGCTGCTTGGTTTAGGATGAACTCCCTGAACTTTATTTCATTTTGGTGAAAACATATCATTGATCATTTTAGCGTTAGAACGTATACTTTATTTAATAGCATATGAACTTACTTGGTATTACAAATGGAGGGAAAACCATGAACCTGTTTGAAAAGGAAGCTTTAGTAAAACAAAAAGCAGAAGAGCTTGAAAATGCGACGCCAGAAGAAATTTTGGCCTACGCAGTTGAAGCATTCCCTAATATTACGTTTGCATGCAGCTTTGGCGCTGAAGACGTTGTACTTGTAGACATGCTGCAAAAAGTCAGCCCGAAAACAGATATTTTCTATTTGGATACGGACTTCCACTTCAAAGAAACATACGAAACGCGTGATCGTATGGTGGAACGTTACCCTGGCATTCCATTCGTAGAAGTAAAACCATTGATTACTCCTGAAGAGCAAGCTGTACAGCATGGTGAAGAACTGTGGAAATCCGATGCTAACGCTTGCTGTAATATCCGTAAAGTTGAACCATTAACAAGAATCTTGAGCAAGTACAATGCTTGGATTACGGGTATCCGTCGTGATCAAGCACCAACTCGTGCGAACGCTAAAAAAGTAGAATACGATACGAAGTTTGGTCTGATTAAATTCAACCCGATAGCAGGTTGGACTTCGGAAGACGTATGGAACTACATTCGTGAGAATGATGTGATCTACAATCCGCTGCATGACCAAAACTACCCAAGTATCGGCTGCGAATATTGCACACGTAAAGTTATGCCTGGTGAAGATCCACGTGCAGGACGTTGGGCTGGCCAAGAGAAAACGGAATGTGGTTTGCATAAATAAGTTTTTCTGATGGAAGCATGTCGGAGCAGCCAGTAGATTTATTTTCATTCATTAGGCTTAAGCGATTGAATGCCTGGCCATCATAAACAACCATCTCGTCCCATATAAATGATTAAGAGATCATTTGTTGGGGAAACGGGGTGGTTTTTTTATGCGCCGAAAACGTTTAGTTGTATGGATGACCTATAAGGGAGCACTCCGCATTGCAGCCGGGTTATCTGCGCTTGTGTTGACCTGGATAATACTTGCCCAAGGTGGGGAACCTGTGTCTCGGACCTGGTCGTATTGGACACTGCCTTTATCAGGGAAGACGATTGCGATTGATGCGGGGCATGGAGGCGTTGACGGAGGAGCTGTAAGTAAAGAGGGAGTTGTAGAGAAGGATCTGAATTTGGCTATAGCTTTATATTTGAGGGACTATCTGCAGCAGGCGGGTGCCATTGTGGTTATGACGAGAGAAGGGGATTATGATCTTGCGAATCAGGATACCCGAGGTTATTCCAAGCGTAAGACAGAGGATTTGATACAACGAGTAACTAATATTAAAGAAAGCAAACCTAGCCTTGTGGTCAGTATCCATATGAACAGTATTCCTTCGGAGAAATGGTCAGGAGCTCAAACCTTCTTTAACCCTGCTAATCATCCGGACAACCAGGTACTGGCGACCTTTATTCAGAATGAGATCCGTCGCAACTTGGAGAATACAAGCCGGGTAGCGGTGAAGGATAAGAATAATGTGTATCTTCTTAAGGCACTCGATGAAATCCCGACCGCACTTGTTGAAGTAGGGTTTCTTTCGAATCCGGGGGAAGCATCACGGCTTGCGGATTCTGAATATCAGCGGAAGGTAGCGGCTTCCATTTATCAAGGTGTGCTTCGTTATTCATCTGGGGAGAAGCTAAGTGAGAATACCGCTAATTAACCTTGTCCCGCTTAATATGCTATAATCATTATAAATAAGCAGCCTTTCTGAAGCTTACAATTATCACTCTCTTACATAAAGGTGGGACTCATTCATGTTAACACGTGAACAAGCGTTGGAAGCCGTTGGTGAAGTAACGGCGAAATATAGCGCGGACTCGCTCGCAGTCCGCGATGTTGTTGTGAAGGACCGTCAAGTTTCGATGACGGTCCTTACTGCCAGCGAGGAGGTACGTCCCTCGCTGGAAGCCGCGCTGCGCGAAGCGCTCGCGCGGGCTGGCGCCGAAACCGTGCATTGCCGGTTTCGTGCGCTCGAGGGCGACGCGGGCGCAGCAGCTGCCGCACCGCAAGGCCAAGCCGGCGGCAAGGCTCAGCCAGCCGCCGCTTCAAGCACCAGCCCCGTACAAGGGCACGGGGCTGGGCTTGATAACCCGCTGCTCGATCCAGCCAGCGGGGTGCAGTTCATTGCCGTCGCCAGTGGTAAAGGCGGCGTAGGCAAGTCGACAGTGACCGTCAATCTGGCAGTCGCTTTAGCCCGCAAGGGCAAACGCGTCGGGATCATCGACGCAGATATTTACGGCTTCAGTGTGCCCGATATGATGGGCATCGAGAATCGTCCAGAGATTGTGAACGAACGGGTTATTCCGATCGAACGCTTCGGTGTAAAAGTGATGTCGATGGGCTTCTTTGTAGAAGACAACAGCCCGATCGTATGGCGCGGGCCAATGCTCGGCAAGATGCTTCGTAATTTCTTCGCCGAGATCGAGTGGGGAGAGCTGGATTACCTGCTGCTTGACCTTCCTCCTGGAACAGGTGACGTGGCTCTAGACGTTCACCAGATCATTCCGCAAAGCAAAGAAATTATCGTTACAACCCCTCATGCAACGGCAGCATTTGTAGCAGCCCGTGCAGGTGCAATGGCGATAAAGACCAAGCACGAAATTATTGGCGTGGTCGAGAACATGTCTTACTACAAATGCAGCAAATGCGGCGAGCCGGAGTATATCTTCGGACGTGGAGGTGGTGCTCGACTCGCGGAATCCTTGCATGCCGAGCTCATGGCACAAATTCCGCTTGGACAGCCGGACAATCATATTTCTGAACCGGATTTCTCGCCTTCAGTATACAAGGCTGAGTCCGAAACAGGTGAACTTTACCTCAACATCGCGGAGAAGGTCATTCAGAAATGCGGTCGTTAATATAAAAAACGTGCAAGGGGAGAGAGCGTAAGAGCTCTCAATCCTGCACGTTTTTTTATTCCTATCTAACCGCTAATTTAACCATTAAGTCGAAGATTGATCGCCTCCGCTATCACTTCCGCCTTCTTCACTTTGTTTATCTTCCTCGGAGGAACTATCGTCACCGCTACCGCTGTCCTGTTTTTTCTCAACTTTCTCGTCTGGTTTAGGCTTAAGCTCTTCTTGCACTGCTTTTTTCATCAGATCAAGCACTTCCAGGCGGAACAGTGGATTTTGCATCGATTCCTGCATAAGGGACATGACTTGCTTCTTATACTGCGTGCTTTGTAACACCTCTAGAATCATCTTGTCCATTTCCGGTGTCTTCATTGCTTTAATCATCGCCTCTTGATAAGACGGATCCTTCATCAATTCCTTGTGAATATCCTTGTTCTGCTTGTTTACGGATTTGGCGAATTCACCTGCAAAGCGGGTATCTGTCATTAACGTCTTGATGACCTTGTCATACTCTGGGGAGACCATTACATCTTTTACTGCTAACCGAACCTGTTCTTGATCCTGTACCGATAACAGCTTGGTACCACTACCGTTATAACCAGACATTTGCTGTGCCGATTCCTGCAATGCCTTTTGTGCATCTTCCGTTTTCAGTATATCGATGACCATTGACTTCATATCCTTGTAGCTGATCTGCTGGTTACCTCCGGATGATTCCGCACCGCAGCTCGTTAAGACGAATGATAGGGCGGAAAGCGCCGTTAATAAAGCCAGTCGCATACGCATGCATCCACGATCTCCCTTCTATAAACACCATAGCTGAATTTAACCGTAGTATGTGTTAATGTTCACGGGATTATCATGGCTTCGTGGTTAGCTTTTTATGACGAACGTGGTAAAATAATGGATGGTGCAGGAAAGCGCTTATTTTGCGTGGACTTCCGCCTAACATGAAGGAGGATCAATCGATAATGAATTTGAAAAGATGGTTTTTTCTTTTTTGGAGCTGCATGGCAGTTGGGGCCTTCATAACGGTCGTCAGTGGGTCGATTATGCAATGGACTGACACGTCCTTCGGATTTATGGGACTAGAGGCAGCTGGATTCAACGCCTTCATGATGGCGATGGTCGGCTTATTAATAGGAGCATTCAGCCAAATGGGGTTCTTTGCATATCTAACCTTAAACTACATCGCATTAAGTATTTTCCGGAAAAGCTATCTGTGGAACGCTCTGCAGGGCTATACAACCGTATTTGGCGTGTTTGGCCTGGGGTACATGCTTTATGAACAGCGGACAAATAACTGGTTCTTCTGGTTGCTTCCACTTGTCTTATTAGCCTGCTCTTTAGGAGTAGCTTATATTAAAGTAAGGCAAACGAATTCCACCGCTTTTGTACCAACGGCATTCCTCATGTTCTTCATTACATTTATAGAAGCATGGCCGGCACTGCAGGGGGAGACGAATATTTCCGCGATCGTCTTTATGATTATCCCGTTGTTTATCTGCAATGGTTATCAAATCCTCATGCTGCCAAGACTTCTGCAGAAAAAAATAACAACCGACTCTGCGACGTCCGCAAAGCCGGTTGCGTAATATTAGTAGCCTGTATCCGCAGCACTCACAGCATCTTCAAGACCAAGCATTGTAAGCGAGGTTGTTTTGTCCTGTACAGCGCGGCCTTCTGACTCTGTTTGATTAATCAATTCCGATACCGAGACGAACTCATAGCCCTTAGCACGAAGCTGATCAATAATGACAGGGAGTGCTTCATGAGTTTGTTTAACGGAATCGCTGGCATGCATCAGGATGATATCGCCATTGTGGGCGCGGCTTACGACACGGTTAATAATTTTATCCGTACCGATGTTCATCCAATCAAGAGAATCCGTATCCCATTGAATTACCTTGTAGTTCAGTTCTTCAGCGATACGGAGCACCCGTTTATCGAAGTCACCATTAGGGAGCCGAATCAAATTCGGCTGCTTGCCGGTTAGATCGGATAAAATGGTATGTGCAGTCGTAATTTGCGTACGAATTTCCTCATCACTAAGCTTGCTGTAGTTATCGTGTTTATGACCATGACTTCCGATCTCGAAGCCGTCATTTACGATATCCTTCACAATATCAGGATGGGATTGGCTCCATGGGGAAGAGAGGAAGAAGGTAGCCTGTGTAATACCCTTGTCCTTCAGCACTTTAAGGATAGGCTCTGTCCGCTTGTCCCCCCAACTGATGTCGAAAGTTAAGGCAACAACCTTTTTGTCCGTAGGGACACTGTATATTGCAGCCGGCTGCTGCGGAGCGAATACGGTGATGTTGTCTCTCTCAGCATAGATTACCCCTACAGAGAAGACGAGAGCGAGCACAATAAGGAAGTTACGTTTTAATTTCCGTCCGTTCAATACATAAAAGAAGTTCATCTGATAAGGCTCTCCTTTCTATTGAAAGCTTGTTCTAGTACAATCTATGCTCGTACACCCAAGATATTCATGGCTTGTTCAAATCAACAAAAAAGTTTACGCAAAATGCTTTCGAAGTAAGAATCATCACATTGGCCTGTGCGTTGCCGTTTGTATGATAATTCTTTAGGATAATGCTTTCGAAGTAAGAATCATCACAACTAGCCTGTACATTGCCGTTTGTATGATAATTCTTTTTAGGAAAATGCTTTCGAAGTAAGAATCATCACAACTGGCTTGTACATTGCCGTTTGTATGATAATTCTTTTTAGGAAAATGCTTTCGAAGTAAGAATCATCACAACTGGCTTGTACATTGCCGTTTGTATGATAATTCTTTTTAGGAGTGAATCGGCATGTTCAGATGGCGTGAAATAAAAGCACATTTCAAAATCATGAATCCCTACATAACGTTTGGATTCATTTTGTTTTTTGCAGGACTTGTTGTAGGGGGAACCAATAGTACCTTTAGTGATTACCTGGAGCAGCAGATCAGTGCACTCGGAGATGTGGCGGAGACCCTTCAACAATCGGATAACCCAACTCTGGCCTTTATGATCTTTATCTTCCTTAACAATGCCATCAAATCCATCTTTATCATCTATATAGGTGCTATATTAGGAATAATCCCGATCTTCTTCCTTGTGCTGAACGGAATGGTTGTAGGGTTCCTGCTGCAGCATGTAGCTCAAACGAATGGTACTGGGGATATGTTTCATGTAGTGCTTGGCTTGCTGCCCCACGGTATTATTGAGATCCCTGCTATTGTAATAGCCTGTGCATACGGTATGAAATTTGGCGTTCTATTACTTAAAGCATTAGGCCGACTAATTATACCGGGGAAGGAATCGGGCAAATCCGGTCCAGAGATTGAATATTTCATGATTCGATCGATCCCGGTTGTTGTTATTTTGACGGTTGCACTGCTTATTGCGGCTATTATTGAAAGTACAATTAGTGTTTGGGTGGGTTCGTTGTAATATTTTTCCCATTTATTGAGCATAACAGTAAAGCGGCGTCGTGATGCGTAATCGCGAAACGCCGCTTTTGCTTTTAAACTGCCTCAGCAACAAGCTGCATGGCCAATACTGCTTAGGAGGGCGCTCAATAGTTATGCTAGGGATTCTATTCAACGACAAAGAATGCAAAGAACTCGATTACGTCCTGCGCAAAGAGTTAGATGAAATGCTGCTTGATCTGAATGACAATCGTTTAGACGGAGATATTAAGCAAGCAATAACGAGAAGATACAAAATCATCTTCCGTATGTATGCAAGAATTGCTTCCCCGAAAGAGCTGTCACGTTATGCTCTGAATGTTCGTAATTACAGGTAGAAAAATCCATTTAAAAAAGTTTAAAAAAAGGGTTGCAATCCTATGGCCGTCCATGATATATTATCTCTTGTCGCCGCTGAGATAAACGCGAACGACACTGAAAAGAATTGTTCTTTGAAAACTGAACAACGAGCAAAACTGCCCCGTTAGAAATAACGGAAAAAGCGATAAAAACAAGTTTGAGCAAGTCAAACAAAACCATTTCATGGAGAGTTTGATCCTGGCTCAGGACGAACGCTGGCGGCGTGCCTAATACATGCAAGTCGAGCGGACTTTGCCTTCGGGTAAAGTTAGCGGCGGACGGGTGA
>NZ_JBWDNV010000003.1:0-630895 GCF_056269375.1 Paenibacillus sp. J22R56 | reverse complement strand
TCGGCCATGCGACCAATTCGCGTATCCGGTATTAGCATTCGTTTCCGAATGTTATCCCAGTCTTATGGGCAGGTTACCCACGTGTTACTCACCCGTCCGCCGCTAATCTTTTCCCGAAGGAAAAGATCCGCTCGACTTGCATGTATTAGGCACGCCGCCAGCGTTCGTCCTGAGCCAGGATCAAACTCTCCATGAAATGGTTCTGTTTGACTTGCTCAAACTTGACTAGCTATTTTAAAACTTGTTTGAATCGACGTGATTCATTTGTTCAGTTTTCAAAGAACTTGTTTGTTTGTCACATTTTGTCGGTGACAAGATGTTATATTATCAGCTTCTCAACTCGTTGTCAACAGCTTGTTTCACATTTGTTTTTCAACTCGTGTGTTTCAGTTGTTTGCGCCGTGTCTTCCGAAGCGACAAGAAATAATATACCATGTCCGATTTTGAATTACAACTTGTAATAAATTACATTTATATTTAGTTGCATTAAAAAAGCGCAGCATGCCCTTGCAAGGCATACAGCGCTTATCCATTCTAGTCTTCGCCTAACAGACGAATCAGTTCATCCTCGTCTTCGATAACGGTAATCCCAAGATCCCGTGCTTTAGTCAGCTTACTGCCTGCACTCTCACCAGCAATGACGAAGTCCGTCTTTTTGGAGACGCTGCCGCTTACTTTCGCACCACATGCCTCGAGTTTCTTAGCCGCTTCATCTCTCGACATCTTCGACAATGTACCTGTCAGAACAACGGTCTTTCCGCTGAAGATGCTGTCTTGGCGTACAACGGCAGGCTGATCGGCTTCCGCTTTTACACCAAGCTCTCGCATGCGAGCTATACTTGCCGCAATAATCGGATCGGCAAAATAGTTGACTATGCTGTCTGCTACGATCGCGCCTACATCTTGAAGGCCAACAAGCTCATCTGCTGTTGCTGACATCACACCATCCAGGCTTCCATAATGATCGGCCAGCATTTTAGTCGTAGCCTTACCGGTATTCGGAATGCCAAGTGCGAACAAGAAAGCGGCCAAATCGCGATCTTTGGACTTTTCAAGCGCATCTAGCAGCTTACGTGCTTTTTTATCACCGAAACGATCCAGCTTAATCAAATCATCATATCCAAGGGCATAAAGATCTGCCGGATCATGAACATTACAGTCCGCATACAGCTGTTCCGCTGTCATGATGCTGAAAGCCTCGATATCCATTGCGTCGCGGGATGCAAAATGAGTAATACGTCCAATAATCTGCGGACGGCAGCCGAGTTTATTGTTACAGAATAGATGGGCGCCGCGCTGCTCGAGCTCAGTTCCGCATGAAGGACATTCGGTTGGGAACGCGATCTCTTGCCCTGGCTCGTCATCTACTTTGCCTAGTATTTCTGGAATAACATCATTGGACCTGCGGATAGATACAAGCGTGCCCAAAGCATACTTCAAGTTCTTCCGCTCAATGTCTCCAATATTATTAAGCGTACAGTTCTGAACGGTTACGCCTGCAAGTTCCACGGCTTCAACTCGTGCTACCGGTGTGATCTTACCTGTACGGCCAACCTCCCAAGATACAGACTCGAGCACCGTTGCCGCTTCTTCCGCCTCAAACTTAAAGGCGACAGCCCACCGCGGGAATTTGTCCGTATAGCCAAGCGCTTCCCTCGTACGCATATCTACGAGCTTCACGACGGCACCATCGATTAAAAAGTCGAGACTGGTACGCATTTCAGTGATATGCACTAACTCCGCCTGTACTTCTTCAATCGTATCGAAATAGGAAGCATACGGATTTACTTTAAATAAGTTATCTTTCAGGAATTGCTGCATTTCACGATGATTCGTAAACGAGATTCCTTCCGCGTGTCCAACATTATAGAAGAAAGCATTCAGCTTTCTCTCTGCCGTTACTTTCGGATTCAAGTTGCGGAGTGCACCTGCTGCGGCATTACGTGCATTCTTAAGCGGATCCACTGCCGCCCTATTATAGCTCTCCAAGACTGACAGGTTCATAATGCCCTCACCCTGAACCTCAATGATCCCATCTCGGAAAGGAATAGTTAACGGAACAGAACGGATCGTGCGCACCTGCGCCAATATCCCCTCACCTACGGTGCCATTCCCCCGTGTGGAAGCTTGGATGAGCTGTCCGTTCTCATAAGTCAGGTTAAGGGTAAGACCGTCGAACTTCAGCTCAATAACATAACTCGGCTGTGGAAGTGGCTCTTCCTCCGGATACTTTGCATTATAATCATTAATGCCCTTCAGCACGCGTTGATTCCAAGCGAGCAGATCCTCTGTGTCCTGCGCCTTATCAAGGCTCCATAAACGGGCCCGATGGCGGTGAGGCTCAAAGCCTTTTAGCAGCTCTCCGCCTACCCGCTGTGTCGGAGAGTCCGGCAGCACAACACCAGTTGTTGTCTCAAGTGCTACCAGCTCATCGTACAGTTTATCGTAGTCAGCATCATTAATAGAAGGCCGATCAAGTGTGTAGTATTGATAGTTATGAGCGGAAATTTCCGCTGCAAGCTCTTGCATACGGGTCACTTGCTCAGGCGTAGCCGTCTGATTATCCATGGGAGGGTCCCATCCTTCCATTCATTAAACTTTCGTTATTGGTGCAAAACCAGCCAATAGCCGTTTGACACCTACTGGCGCTGGGAAAGCAATTTGAAGTTCCATGTCATTGCCCGTCCCTTTGACGGAAACAATTACGCCTTCGCCCCATTTGCCATGTGCGACTCTGTCACCAGCTGTAAACTGTCGTTCAGCGCTGCCGCCAACGGCCGCGCCGCCTTGTACCGCTTTCGCTGCTGCATCAAGTGGTGTGCTCACGCGTACTCCCGCTCCCGATGGACCAGAGGCGCGGGTTCCCGCGTTAGATGCACCGCCAAAGGATGGTGTGCGTCCTGCTCCAAAGCCAGCGGTGCTGCTGCTTGAGCCAAAGCTTGGGCGACTGCCTCCGCCAAAGCTGCTTCCAGAACGGCCAATGGTACCGCCCGGTGAAGCCAGTGTCTTGACATGGTCCGGCAATTCCTGCAGGAAACGAGAAGGCATATTGGAACTGGTACGACCGAATAAGGTCCGCATGCGCGCACTGGTCATATAAAGCTGCTTCTCTGCACGAGTAATCCCTACATAAGCAAGGCGTCGCTCTTCCTCCAGCTCCTCGTTATCATTAAGCGCACGACTGTGTGGGAAGATACTTTCCTCCATCCCAATAATGAATACAACCGGGAACTCAAGACCTTTGGCGCTATGCATCGTCATTAGAACGACTGCGTTATTGTCCACAGCTTGGCCTTCCTCGTCTTTATCCATAGAGTCAATATCAGCAATAAGCGCCAGATCAGTCAAGAACGCTACTAACGTTTTGTCATCGTTCCGTTTCTCGAAATCCTGCGTAACGGAGAGGAACTCATCAATGTTCTCGAGACGAGCCGTCGATTCAAGTGTCTTCTCACGCTGCAGCTCAATGCGGTACTGCGACATTTCCAGCACCTTTTCGGTCAACTCGGTCACTGACAAGTAATCAACCATTTGCGTCAAGTTATCGATCATATCTCGGAACTCATGAAGCAGCCCTTGCGCACGTGCATTCAGATCGATCCCCTGCAAATTGCCGAGCACGTTATAGATGGATGTACCTTGGCGTACAGCTTCTTCAGCAAGCTTCGCAACTGTTGTATCGCCAATCCCCCGCTTCGGAACATTGATGATCCGCTGCAAGCTGATATCATCGTCTGGATTCGAGATTAGTCTAAGGTAAGCAAGCAAGTCCTTAATCTCTTTCCGATCATAGAACTTGATACCGCCAACGATCTGATAAGGAATATCGGACTTGATGAGAATTTCCTCTATTACACGAGACTGGGCGTTCGTCCGGTACAAAATCGCATGATCCTCGTATTTACGTCCGTTTTTCACATTCTTACTGATTGTGCCGGTTACGAAATATCCTTCATCATGTTCGGAATCCGCCTGGTATAACGTGATCAGGTCGCCTTCCCCTTGGTCGGTCCACAGCTTCTTGGCCTTGCGTCCTGTGTTCAGCTTAATGACTGCATTCGCCGCATCAAGAATGTTCGAAGTTGAACGATAGTTCTGCTCGAGCATAATCGTCCGGGCTTCCGGATAATCATCTTCAAAGTTCAAAATGTTCGTAATATCCGCCCCACGCCAGCGATAGATCGACTGGTCGCTGTCACCAACAACGCAAATATTATGATGTTTGTCCGCCAGCATTCGGCAGAGCATATACTGTGCACGGTTCGTATCCTGATATTCATCGACGTGGATATAACGGAATTTGTTCTGATAGAATTCCAGCACTTCCGGCATTTCCTTAAATAGTTCAAGTGTCGTCATGATCAGATCATCGAAATCGAGTGAGTTATTGCTTTTCAGCCGTTTCTGGTACATCTTATATACCTTCGCCACAATATCGGTGAAATAGTCGCCTGTTTTCTGCTCGTAACGTTCTGGTGAGAGTAGTTCATTCTTAGCACCACTCATCGCAGCCTGCACCGATTTGGGCTCAATCTTTTTCACATCGATATTAAGTTCCTTCATACAATTGCGGATTACCGACAGTTGATCGGCCGAATCGAGAATCGAGAAATTAGAGGTAAAGCCAATTCGGCTAATGTCTTTCCTGAGGATACGTACGCACATGGAGTGGAAGGTAGACACCCAAATATCTTGGCCGGACGGCCCAATCAGCGCAGCAACCCTCGCCTGCATCTCTCTAGCTGCCTTATTCGTAAAGGTAATGGCTAATATGCTCCAAGGAGCAACCCGCTTCTTCTCAATTAAATAAGCGATACGATGGGTAAGCACACGCGTCTTGCCGCTGCCCGCTCCCGCCATAATAAGTAAAGGTCCATCCGTCGCCTGAACGGCATCTCGCTGCGGAGGGTTCAGCTTCTGTACGGCTTGATCGATATCAATCGGATTAAACATGAATGTACTCCTTAATCTTTGGTATGAATTCATAGAACTGTTCGTATTTGTTCGCTCTTTATTGTTAGTGTAGACAACGGCTTCTAAAGTGTCAATTTACAAATAAAAAGCTATTCCTAAAGCTTTCAAAAACGCTCTCGGAATAGCTCTGTGCTGCTTCATATTGCGTAGTATAACCTTAATCTCAAGCTTACTTCATCAAGCACCCATCTTGTTACCGGGTAAGTGTACGAACAGCCTCGACCGTCGACAATGCTGCCGTCAGATCGGTGTAAATGATATTTCCAACAACAATGGTATCTGCATGTTCGGCAGCAAGACGGGCCGTATCCGCATCATGAATGCCTCCGCCATAAAACAACTGCGTTTCATGAGCAGCTTCCTTCGCTGCACGAACAAATGCCATGTCGCCAAAACGCCCGCTGTACTCGATATAGATGACCGGCAGACGCATGAGTCTTGCTCCCATACGAACATGAGCAACCAGCGCAGCTTCATCCAGTTCTGTTCTAGCACCAGTGACTGCTGCTGCTGTCGCTTCGCTGTTAAGGATAATATACCCCTGTGAAGCCGTCTCTTCCCACGGAACAAAGGAACCATATTCCTTCAGCCCTTCGATTTGACGGCCGATGATCCATTCCGCCTTGTCTGTATTGAGGACAATTGGGACGAAATAGCCGTCAAAACCGGGTACCGCACCGTCAAGTGTCGATACCTCGAGGGCACAGTCTACCTCATAGCGGCGAATGCGCGCCATGAGATCAACCGTATTTTCAAACGTAACGCCGCTGGAGCCGCCCACAATAATAGCATCGGTTCCGGACATACAGATAGCATCCAGTGCATCATCTGAAATTTCCTTCTCCGGATCTAATTTGAACACATGTCTCCAGTTGCTGTACCATGCTCCATTCATGCGATGGTTCTCCTTATTTCACGAGCTGCCCGCGTGTTACACCGAGCTGGTTCGTTGCTTTTAACGTTTTCCATACTTTCGTACCACTAATACGGCCATCTAGTGCATCCCGGTATAATCCAAGCACTTCACGTACTTTGTCCGGCGTTTCTTCCAGGAATTCAACTCGGAAGGATGGTACGCCAAGCTCAAGGAAGTTGCGGATATATTCGGAGCCGGATTGCTCAATTGCATTGTACACCGTATTACGGCAGCCTTCGTCTACACGTACGGGATGCGACATACCAATACGGTCCTGAAGGGATGCGCGATGATCTTCACAAGGACGGCCACAGTTCGTATAGTCCGTTCCTTCGCTCATGAAGGTACAATAAACGCAATGCTCTGTATGGAACATCGGCATGTGCTGCTGGATAACAACTTCCAGACGGGAAGTATCCGATTGCTCCAGCATATCGACCATCTGCTGAATGTTCAGGTCATACGACGGCGTAATCAGATCAAGTCCCGCATCAGCAAATACTTCAACTGCTTTATGATTAGCCACGTTAAGCGAGAAGTCACCGATCAATCTCGGGAACGGCTTATCAGGATTCTCTGCACGCGCACGGAGGTAGTAATACAATGCACCTGTATTGCGGACAAGCACCGCATCCGGTTGAAGCTTCAAAATATTCGCATGGTAGCCATTCTCTCCAGGCATATGAATGCGAGGTGTAGCAAGTGCAATTGGTTTTCCAGCGCGTCTTGCTACTTCAATAGCAGCAGGGAACTGCTTAATGAATTCAAAGTCGGCATAGATCATCTCTACGTTCATTTGAACAGCCGCTTCGACCTGCTCCAAATTACGGCAAAGAGCCGTCAATTGGGGTTCCGCCACCTGTTGTTTGGCTTGTTGTGCTGCTGCCGTGTTAGGAGCATCATCCAAAGGATCAATCAAGTGCTTCACATAGATCGGCGGTTTCGGACGCTCCCCCGTCAGCTTCTCAACAGCTTCACGACGCATCCGGTTCAGCTCACGGACCGGTACGATTAGTTCACCTTCAAGTACAACTTCAATCTGGTCCAGCTGATATAAGGTACCACCAAGACGACCAAGCTGATCTTCAAGCAATGCTGCATCCATCGGACGCTTATTCGCTTGCTCCAGCATAAGCTCAGATTCAACCGCAACCGTAACACCCTTCTGAACATCCGTCCACCAAGTACGAAGCGGCTCGCCTGCTGCACCGGATACCTTCAAATGCAGCGGGAAAACACGGTACGGCTTCTCAGTCTCGAAAGTTGTACGTAGACGTCTATCCAGTGCAGGGTCATTGGTCTTCCAAATCTTATCCCCAACATGCACTTTTCGAAGGTCTACGTCATTACGGCCGGCTACAAGCTCAAGTAGAGTTCCTTCCTGTGCTTCGCCTTCAATCTTCTGACCATGACGGCGAAGATCATAGACACGTCCGCCTTCTTCCTTCTTCGTTGGATCCCCAGCATCAAATACGATACCGTCGCCGCGTTTGAGCGGAGCTTCAAGGCGGATCGTTACTGCATCACGAAGAATACGTTCAACACGGCCAAGATATACGCCGCGGCTTTTCGGGAAGGTACCATCTACCAGTTGTTTATTGTTCGTTCCTGTCAGGAAGCCATGTGTAAATCCGCGGGAGAAGCTTTGCTGAAGCTCACGGATTTCTTCCTTCGAAGGGCCAGTAAGGTCACCAGCAAAATAGCTGTCGATCGCTTTGCGATATTTACTTACTACGTTCGCCACATATTCCGGGCTTTTCAGGCGGCCTTCAATTTTGAAGGAGGTAACGCCTGCTTGAATTAATTCAGGAATCAGATCGATAGCCGCAAGATCCTTAGGAGATAATAAATAAGCGACATCGCCCATCGGCTTATGCTCGCCATCCACCATTAGATCGTACGGTAGTCGGCATGCCTGAGCACATTCACCGCGGTTCGCGGAACGTCCACCCCACATTTCTGATGTTAAACATTGGCCCGAGTAGGATACGCAAAGCGCACCGTGTACGAATACTTCCATTGGAAGCTTCGCTTGCTCACCAATCTTTTGAATTTGCTTCAAGTTATTCTCGCGGCCAAGCACGACACGCTCCATACCAAATGGCTTCGTGAACTCCACTGCTTCTGGCGAAGTAATCGTCATTTGAGTCGAGCCATGAATCGGGAAATCCGGAGATAATTCACGAATCATTTTCACAAGACCTAGATCCTGAACGATAACCGCATCGACACCGGCATTAATACACATCTCAATTAATTGCTTAGCGTCACGAAGTTCATCCTCGAATACGAGAATATTAAAGGTCAGAAAACCTTTTACCCCATACGTATGAAGAAAAGCCATAATCTCAGGCAGTTCCTCGCTTCGGAAATTGTTCGCACGAGCCCGGGCATTAAACTTCTCTACGCCAAAAAAAATGGCATCCGCGCCGTTAGCTACTGCTGCACGCATGCATTCCCAGTCGCCGGCCGGAGCCAGCAGCTCGATATCCTCTCGCTTTATATTAATCGTCATTCGACATTCATTCCTCCAATTGTAAACCTGCTATTGCTAGTTTAACAAACCACGGCACTAGATGCCACCACCCAATACTGGCAGGGCAGAGAAAAGAAGCCGATTCTCTTAGTCGAGAACCGGCTCCTCTGTGAAATGATGTTGCGATTATTGGAACTTGATCGATTTTACAATAGTATCAAAACCGTTAAGAGCCGTAGTTGTTGCATTGGCGTTATTAATAGTAAAGATAAACGCCAGTGTGTTACCGTTGTGTTCAACAAGGTAGAAGATTTCCGTAGTCGGAATTCCGTCTATATCCTCTTGAACTGAGAAACTGCTGACAGACTTATTCCCTACAGAGAAGACATTACCTCTAGTGACTGAAAGACCATCTTCTCGTAAGCCTTGTTGAACAGCATTAGATACACTTGCAACATCAGCATCTTCAATAGTTTGGATAATCAACTGACCGTAATCACTGATATAAGCTACAGCATCTTGTTCAAAATCAGTGTTCACACCCAGCCAATGGGCTGGAAGATCGATAGAGTAGCCATATTTGATACTTCTCTTCGTGTTGACTTTTGTACGGTCAATGTTATCAGTATCATCTTCGATCTGGCCATAATTCTTGTCAATATAAGCCGTATCGATATCTACTGTTGCCAATGTGGATTTAAACAACGTATCGCCTTGGGCACCAAGCTTCGAATCATAGTTGAATTCAAGCGCATAACGATAGTTACCTACGACCAGGAACACTTCATTAGCTGTGTACCATGTTTTTTGATCATAGGAAAACTCATAAGTAAGCACAAGAGCGTTGCCATCCTTCATAACAATAGAAGAGGTTTTTTCATTTTTAATATAATTAGACAGGAAATCCTCATGAAGCTGCTTTTGTACACGAGCGAGCCATTGCTCTGCCGTGTCCTGTGCTTGCAGAGATGAGATGCCGAAGGAGAAAAAGCCGTTCTCGCTTACATACATAGGGTTCGGGCTGTTCTTTACACCGTACCAGCCGGCAGGCAGTTTAAGAGAAAGACCAAACTCTTCATTATTGATCGACATGAGACCATCTTTTACTTTGGTAATGTCCTTAATTGTACTATCCGACTTATCGAAGGAAGGAACAAAGCTGTCTAACAAGGACTGGTAAGGATCAAGAGCTGTTTTTTCTTTCCCAACTACACCTACCATCACGAAATAGAGCGTTTCGCCTTTTTGAGTAGCGCGATATTCGAACAGCATTCCTTGTTCAGATGATCTTGTTACCATTTTCTCAAAGCTTTGGCCGTTAACCGTAATTGTACGTTTATCGATGACTACCTCATCACTTGGCAGCCAATCCACAGAAATCTTATCACGGATCTCAGTGCTGGTCAGAACATCTGTCGCATGTTCAGTCGATACGATTACACTCGATTCGCTGGTTGTGCTGCCCCACTCCGCATAGGTTCCATCATCACTTTGTGCAACCAATAATAGCCCTGGAGGGTAGTTCATCGTCCATCCCAGGTAGCTGTCGCCGAATTTGGTTTTGCCGTAGTCAGGATCCAGGTTCGTCGAGCCGCCGCCTGAGTTACTGCTGCCTGACTGTGCAAGTGCACCTGTAATAACGATTTCATTGGTTTTCTTATCTCTACCGATCTTAGCTCCAAAAGCCTCAACGATTACTCGAACAGGTACCATTGTTGTGCCCTTGATAATAACTGGCGCAACAGCAACGGTTTGATTTTTACCGTTTACCTTCACAGTCTTGCTGCCGATCGTTACAATGACAGTTTTGTCGTTGTAAGTAAGCGTAATAATCTTGTTGTCTTGCAGCTTCAACTTAGCGCCAAATGCTTTCGTAATTACACTAAGCGGTACCATCGTTGTTCCACTTTTCTCAAATGGAGCCGTCAATACAGACGATTGTTTTCCGTTAATCGCAACATTTGTACTGCCTGCCTTCAGGCGGACTTCGACCGCACCACTTGTTGAATCAGCTGCATAAGCCGCTGCTGGTACGATTGTTGCAACCAGAAAAACAGCTAATAGCATAAATACAAACCGCTTCATTCTAAATGCTTTCATTCTCTCTACTCTCCCTATTATAAATAAATAGAATTATTAAGCCGTAGTCAGCGTTAGTTTACGGGTAACCAAATCGCCATCAATCATCATCATAATTTCAATCTGCTGCCCAGGTAGATACGATTTCAAGAGCTCATTCAGCTCTACAATAGATGAAATCTGATGACCTGCAACGGAGTATAGAACATCCCCAATTTGAACTCCTAGTTTCTTGGCAGAATCCGATTTAACAGAAGTCACCGTCAGGCCATCATCAGTCGGCAGACCAACAATAGCTGCATAGCTTTCTTCCAATCCTACTCCCAAGGATGCACGTTTTACATAACCGTACTTGAAGAATTGTCCGGTTACATAGGAAACGGTATCAATCGGAATCGAAAAGCCCATGTTATCGATTCCTTCATCCACAAACTTCATGGAATTGATCCCGATCACTTCGCCCTTCATATTCACGAGTGGACCTCCGCTGTTACCAGGATTAATAGCCGCATCGGTCTGCAGCAGCCTGTAAAACGACGAGACCGAACGGTTCATACCGCTAAGAATACCTGTAGTAGCCGTGTTGCGAAGCGAGAAAGATACTGGTGTTCCGATTGCAATAACCGTCTCTCCAACTTTCGCTTGTAATGGTGAGGCAGCAAACTTAGCAACCGGCAGCTTGGTCGCATTAATTTTGACAAGTGCTAGATCGCTTACCTCATCAACATTGCTTGTCTTCCCGCTGTACTGCTTACCATCTGCTGTAACGACAGTAATATTGGTCATGTCTTTCACGACATGGGCGTTTGTCAAAATCCATCCATCTGATTTCATAATGACGCCTGTCCCATGTGCTAAAGCATAGCGCTGATCGCCTCCATTTACTGGCTTTCCGATGATTCCGACAACCGAAGGCGACACCTTGCTAATAATAGTTGGAATATCAGCAGGCGGTGTGTACGAATAGGTCTTGGATGATGCATCATAAGTCCCTGCACCTCCCAACGTACCCGTGAGAGATGAAGCTTTTACATACACTTCTCCATTAATTTTGGTCGCACTCATTTTCATTGTTCCGGGACTTGCTGCCGTTCCCGCTGCAAACGCAGAACCAGTCACCAATAGTCCTCCCGTTAGGACGATGGCTCCTGCCCGAATCATACTACGCTTCACTCTATCACTCTCCCAGATCCAATAAAAAAGAGAATCCCATATATAGGAAACACTTTCCTAAATGTATCACGCTAAGATAGTGCACAACAAGAAGAATTTGTAATAGATTTGGTAAAAATCGTGAATATAGCCTATTAAAATAATTCCCATTCCTTATTGCGAAAAATTCGACTAGATTCAATAACATCGTTTAAATATTTACTCATGTAGATCTTCCTTCTGACGTTTTTTGACCTTGAATTGATAAAACGTTGAAGCATGGAGACGGCGCTTTCATTTGAATTGCTTTGTTTATATGCGATTTTGGTTTTTCTTTTGTAATTATGAGGTATCCCGTGAAGTAGGATGTTATAATGAGGACAAGCAAACCATAGGAGGGTATTATAATGAAATTAGGCGTATTTGCTGTACTTTTCTCACAAAAACCTTTTGAAGAAGCACTCGATTATATCGCTTCTAAAGGTCTTGAAGCGGTTGAACTTGGAACTGGTGGTTACCCTGGCAATGCACACTGCGATCCAGATGTTCTGCTTGCTGATGCAGGCAAATTGAAAGCGTTTAAACAAGCGGTAGAATCACGTGGCCTGATCATCAGCGCACTTAGCTGCCATGCTAATCCACTTCATCCGCAAAAAGCAATCTCCAGCGCAGATGACGTTATTATCCGTAAAACAATTGAGCTTGCTAACCGTCTGGAAGTTCCAGTGGTAAATACATTCTCCGGCTGCCCTGGCGACCATGAGGATGCAAAATATCCGAACTGGCCGGTTGCTCCTTGGCCAAACGATTTCCAAGATATCTTGAAATGGCAATGGGAAGAAAAAGTTATTCCATATTGGTCTGAAGTTGGCGGAATCGCTGAACAAAGCGGTATCAAAATTGGTCTCGAGCTGCATGGCGGCTTCTCCGTTCATACACCTGCTACTCTACTTCGCCTTCGTGAAGCTGCAGGTAAAGCAATCGGTGCTAACCTTGACCCCTCCCATATGTGGTGGCAAGGAATTGACCCTGTGGAAGCAATCAAGATTCTGGGCCGCGAAAATGCGATCCATCACTTCCATGCTAAAGATACAACAATCGACGTTAACAATGTAAACAAACATGGTCTGACAGATATGCAATCGTACACAATGATGCTTGATCGTGCTTGGCAGTTCCGTTCCGTTGGCTTTGGTCATGATCTGAAAACTTGGGCAGATATTATCAGCACACTGCGCCTTGTTGGTTACGACTATGTTGTCAGCATCGAGCATGAAGACGGCCTGATGTCCGTTGAAGAAGGCTTCTCGAAAGCTGTTCAAAACTTGCAGCAAGTTTTGATTAAAGAGCCTGTTGGCGATATGTGGTGGGTTTAATTCTTTAGTGGTGGGATAGAGCATTCACTGCGCAAGAGCATGTTTCTTCCGATCGCCATTGTCCGTGGATTTCTTCAATTAACCGCCAAGCGGTTGAAATCCACAGACAAAAGCGAACGCTACGCTTCTCCAGAAACATGTTCTCGCTCCGCTCACTCAACCACCACAAGAATTAAAGATGAGAGTAGTAAAACAGCCTGCCTGGCTTTCCGCCGGGCAGGCTCTTTTTATTTTGGAGACACTTATGATAGTGTCTCCCACTTCGCCCACATCTCCTGTGGGTTGAGTTCGTAGATTTCGTTTTCGCGGAACATGAATTGATGCATGATAAATTCTCGGCGGAGTGTTGCGAAATCTTCGTGATAACCTTTTATAAATTCGTTAAGCTCTTTTTCGGTGTATTTACGATCCTTATCGAGCTGTGAGACGATATACTCCAGGACGATGAGCTTTTTCTTGAGCTGCGCAGGAATCGACTTCAGCTTGCCGGCAGCTGTAAAGAAGTTTTTGATCACGGACTGCTTCATACGATCTAAATCTTCGTTCATTTGCTCTGCCTCTCCTTTCCGATTTGTTTGTCTGTAGATCAAGTTTGCCGTTGCATTCGAACCGTTCTTAATGAAGTAATCATTCAGGGAGAAATATATCGTGTTCTTATCTCTGCGCTCATTAATTAAACTCGCTTCACGCAGCTTTGCTGCATGATGAGTTACGGTTGCTGGTGTTACTCCCAGCTTCTCCGCCAGCACTTGTCCGTTAAGCTCTCCTTCTGCAAGCAGAATCAATAGCCGAATTCGCGTTGGGTCAGCCAGCGCTTTATGATAATTGACGACTTTATCTAATTGCACAGGTTTTCACTCCTCGTTAATTAGTATATTTAGCATTCATCAAATTAGATACTTATTAAAACAGATGATAATGGATTACATCATAAAAGTCAATTCTCACAAAATAAAAACGCCAGCCCATTATGACCCTTTCGGATCATCAGACCAGCGCTCTCTATAAAATAATAAAGCCTGCCGTCAAATCGGCAGGCCTTCCTATTTAAGCCATCCAAACTTTAAAGATCATGATGTAATCAATGTAAGCAAACAAGGCAAGCGATACGAATGTAAATCCGATCGCGAATACATTTTTCTTAGAACCAGCTCTCAATAAACGTACAAAACCAATCAAGATCAAAATGGTAAATGCAAGCATGAACCAGTCGAATGTGTTGATATTGCTAGTCGATTGTGCTGCCTCTTCTGCTGCCAAAAACATCGAGTGGACCCCCTTTTATTCGCACGTAGCCTATATTACCTCTATGTTATCTTCAAGTGGCAAATGATGCAAGTCCGATTCAGCTTTCGTAACAAGTTTGTCACCTTTTCCCACATTTTGAACCATTATATCGGACCGAACTTCTCCATTCTGCCCTGCAAATATAAAATGTCCATCTCTTCCAACATTTATAACTACATTCTTGTTGAAAATAACGTAAAGGGGACTCTCCTTTATCGTGCATAAAGGAGAGTCCCCTAGTTCTGACTTATTCCACTACTCCAGCAGCTACACTTTCTTCTGCGGCACGGTACTTCTTAACGGTCCGTTCGCGGTCCCGCTCCATAATCGGCTTCAAGTACTTGCCTGTATAGGAACCTGTGACCTTCACAACATCCTCTGGTGCTCCTGTTGCAACAATTGTTCCGCCGCCGTTACCGCCTTCTGGCCCGAGATCAATCAAATAATCCGCTGTCTTAATGACATCCAGATTATGCTCAATAACGAGCACCGATTCACCTGAATCGACCAAGCGATGCAGAACCGTCAGCAGACGGTCAATATCATCAACATGAAGCCCTGTCGTTGGCTCATCTAGGATGTAGAGCGTCTTGCCCGTGCTGCGGCGATATAACTCAGAAGCCAGCTTCACACGCTGTGCTTCACCACCCGACAAAGTTGTAGCCGGCTGGCCTAAAGTCATGTACCCAAGACCAACATCCAGCAGCGTCTGCAGCTTCCGATGAATACGAGGTATGTTCTCGAAGAACTTTGTGCCATCTTCAATGGTCATTTCCAGCACTTCTGCGATATTTTTACCTTTGTATTTCACTTCAAGCGTCTCGCGGTTATAACGTTTCCCTTTGCATATCTCACAAGGTACATACACATCCGGCAGGAAGTGCATCTCGATCTTGATGATGCCGTCGCCTCTGCAGGCCTCGCATCGTCCACCCTTCACGTTAAAGCTGAAGCGGCCTTTCTTATAACCACGTACTTTCGCTTCATTCGTTGTCGAATAAAGGTCGCGCACATCATCAAATACGCCGGTATACGTAGCTGGGTTGGAACGAGGTGTACGGCCGATTGGCGATTGATCAATATCGATAACCTTCTCCAAGTGCTCGATACCACGTAATTCCTTGTAGTCGCCAGGACGAACCTTCGCTTTGTTCAAGTCGCGTGCCAGCGTCTTATATAAGATCTCATTCACGAGTGTAGACTTACCAGAACCAGATACGCCGGTTACCGCTGTAAAGATACCAAGTGGAATCTTCACGTTGACACCACGCAAGTTATTTTCCTTGGCCCCACGAATCTCCAGCCACTTGTCGCCGGTACTGCGGCGCTCCAGCGGAACATCGATAAATTTCTTCCCGCTCAAATATTGGCCAGTAAGTGAATTATCGTCATTCATAATTTCTTCCGGCGTCCCTTCAGCCATTACCATTCCGCCGTGAATTCCTGCGCCTGGACCAATATCGATGATATAGTCCGCTGCCAGCATTGTATCTTCGTCATGTTCAACAACGATAAGCGTATTGCCAAGGTTGCGCATATGTTCAAGCGTCTCAATTAAACGGTCATTATCACGCTGATGGAGACCTATGCTTGGCTCGTCCAAAATATATAAGACTCCCATTAGACTGGAGCCAATCTGCGTGGCCAGACGAATACGCTGCGCTTCGCCGCCAGACAAGGTTCCCGCTGCACGACTCATCGACAAGTATTCTAAACCAACGTTTACGAGGAAACCGAGACGGCTGTTGATTTCTTTCATAATCAGATGTCCAATCTTCTTCTCTTTCTCGCTCAGTTCAAGCGAATCGAAGAAACGCTGCGCTTCACCAATTGATAAGGAAGTGACAAACGAGATATTCTTCGCGTTAATCGTAACGGCCAAGCTTTCTTTCTTCAAACGATGACCTTTACAGGTACCGCATGGTTTCGCGCTCATATAAGCTTGGATATATTCCCGAATACCCTCTGACGCCGTCTCACGATAACGACGCTCCAGATTATTCACTATGCCTTCGAACGGAACGTAAGCTTCCTTCCGATGACCAAAGTCATTCTCATAAAGGAACTTTACCCGCTCCCCGCCTGTACCGTACATAAGCTTTTTCATTTGCTCCGCTGTCAGACTCGATACTGGAACATCCTGCGGAATATCGTAATGCTCGCAAACCGCGCTAAGGAATTGCGGGTAATAGTTGGACGTACTTCCCGCCCATGCTTCGAATGCCCCTTCATTAATCGCTTTGCTTGTATCCGGTACAAGCAGCTCAGGGTCAACGATCATCTTCACACCTAGTCCATCACATTCCGGACAAGCACCGTATGGGCTATTGAATGAGAACATACGTGGTGCAAGCTCCTCGACACTAAAGCCGCATTCTGGGCATGCCAGATTGGAGCTGAACAGCAGTTCTTCCTGATCTATAATATCAACAATAACGCGGCCATCAGCCAATTTGAGAGCCGTCTCGAGAGAATCCGCCAAGCGGCCTTGAATATCCGGCTTCACAACGATCCGGTCGATGACAACCTCAATGTTATGCTTCTTGTTCTTTTCCAGTTCAATCTTCTCACTAAGCTCACGAAGCTCGCCATTTACCCGAACCCGTACATAGCCTTGCTTCTGAGTATCAGCAAGCAGCTTCGTATGCTCGCCTTTACGTCCAGAAATAAGTGGAGCCAGAATTTGCAGTTTGGTCCGCTCCGGATACTCCATAATCCGATCGACCATTTGTTCTACCGTCTGCGATGTAATCTCAATGCCGTGTTCAGGACAATGAGGTTTGCCAATACGGGCATACAGCAAACGCAAATAATCGTAAATCTCCGTTACCGTACCAACCGTGGAACGTGGGTTGCGGCTTGTCGTCTTCTGGTCGATGGAGATAGCAGGAGAGAGTCCTTCAATGGAATCGACATCCGGCTTCTCCATTTGACCTAGAAACTGTCTTGCATAAGCTGATAAAGACTCGACATATCTACGCTGACCTTCCGCATAAATGGTATCGAAAGCAAGCGAGGATTTCCCCGATCCGCTTAGTCCTGTCAGTACGACAAATTTATCACGGGGAATCGTAACGTCGATATTTTTCAAGTTATGGGCTCTTGCCCCTTTGATTACAATCTTGTCACTAGCCACTTCTTCGTTCCTCCCATTCCTTATCTCTACCCAAGCTCCGCACGAAGCTCAAGCACCGCGTCACGCAGCTCTGCTGCTCTCTCGAACTGCAGGTTCTTCGCTGCATCCTTCATCTCTGCTTCCAGCCTTTGCAGCAAAGCTTGGCGATCCTTCTTCGACATCTTCGCTGAGCCTACGCCTGTCAAATATTCCGACTTCTCCTCAGCTACTTTCGTTGCCTTAATATCATCATGAACCTTCTTACGAATCGTCTGTGGCGTTATGCCATGCTTCTCGTTATATGCAATCTGGATCGTCCGGCGGCGCTCCGTCTCCTTAAGTGCCTTATCCATGGAATCCGTAATCTTATCTCCGTACATGATCACTCGGCCTTCACTGTTACGCGCAGCACGCCCAATCGTCTGAATCAGCGAGCGTTCAGAACGAAGGAAACCTTCTTTATCAGCATCCAGGATCGAGACAAGCGATACTTCTGGTAAATCCAGACCTTCCCTCAGCAAGTTAATACCCACAAGAACATGGAACGTACCAAGACGCAAATCACGCAGAATCGCAATCCGCTCTAAGGTCTTAATATCCGAGTGTAAATAACGCACTTTAATGCCGATCTCTTTAAAATAATCCGTCAGATCTTCCGCCATCTTCTTCGTCAGCGTTGTCACAAGGACACGCTCATCCTTAGCAATCCGGTCACGAATCTCAACTAACAGATCATCAATCTGTCCTTTCGTCGGACGCACCTCAATAATCGGATCAAGCAAACCTGTTGGACGTATAATCTGTTCAATCATCGTTGGGCATTGCTCCAGCTCGTAAGGCCCTGGTGTAGCCGATACATAAATTTGCTGACCAGCCTTCTCCTCGAATTCTTCGAAGCGCAGCGGCCGGTTATCAAGCGCCGATGGCAGACGGAAGCCGTGGTTCACAAGCATTTCCTTCCGCGCACGGTCACCGTTGTACATCGCCCTAATCTGTGGCAGGGTTACGTGGGATTCGTCAATAACGATCAGCATATCTTCTGGAAAATAATCCATCAGCGTATACGGCGTAGCTCCACGTTCCCGGAATGTCAGAGGTCCAGAATAGTTCTCGATGCCGGAACAGAAGCCCATCTCCGCCATCATCTCAAGATCATAACGTGTTCGCTGCTCCAAACGCTGCGCTTCGAGCAATTTCCCATTCTCCCGCAACTCGGCAAGACGTTCCTCCAGCTCACGCTCGATATTGCCAAGCGCAACCTTCATTGTCTCTTCATGGGTAACGAAGTGAGACGCCGGGAATATGGCTACATGATCGCGTTCGCTTACGATCTCGCCAGTTAGTACGTCGATCTCCGTAATCCGTTCAATCTCATCGCCAAACAGCTCGACCCGGATCGCCCGTTCATTATTGGCAACCGGGAAAATCTCTACTATATCACCACGTACGCGGAACGTACCGCGGATAAAGTTAATATCATTGCGTTGGTACTGAATATCAACCAGCTTATGAAGAATCGTATCCCTAGGCTTCTCCATGCCTACTCGCAGCGACAGAACTAAACTGCCGTATTCGGAAGGCGAACCGAGACCATAAATACAGGATACACTCGCTACAATAATGACGTCCCTGCGTTCGAACAAAGAGCTGGTTGCGGAGTGGCGCAGCTTATCGATCTCATCATTAATGCTGGAATCCTTCTCGATATAGGTATCTGTAGACGGGATATAAGCCTCAGGCTGAAAATAATCATAATAGCTGACAAAGTAACTTACTGCATTGTCCGGGAAAAACTGTTTAAACTCGCTGCACAGCTGTGCCGCGAGCGTCTTGTTGTGCGCAATGACCAGCGTCGGCCGGTTAAGCTCCGCAATCATATTCGCAATCGTGTAGGTCTTACCCGTACCTGTCGCACCAAGCAAGGTCTGCTTGACCTCACCGTTCTGTACACCTTCAACAAGTTTTCTGATCGCTCCCGGTTGATCACCCTGCGGCGTGTAGTCGGACTTTAATTGAAATAATTGCTCTGAAATCTCACTCACTTGCAACATCCACCCCGTTTCCCTTACTCATCAATCATTATAGTCAAAATTCTTATATATAAGAATATAGCGTATCCGAATGTGTGTTCCCCTCTATTATAGACATCTATAACAGCCGTTGCAAACATAAAATCGAAGGGCTTTCCCTAAGCACTCGCTTAGGAAAAGCCCTTATCTTCATTTAAACATCCAGAGTACCGGAATGATTCTCATCCTTCGCATAAGTTCTGCCTCGGCGGTTCGCCGTCCGTGCCCGGCGCAGCAGATCAAACAGTGTAGCAGGTTCCGCCGATGCATAATAGGTCGCTTTCTCATCAGGCGACAGAATAACGCCAAGCTGATGATGTTCGCCCTCATAACGTGCCCGCTGGGCGAATTTGATCTCGCCATCAGCATTTAACACTTCAAGCTTATACATCGCAGAGCTGTTCTGCAGCGATTCATGCAGATCCTCTTTCGAGTAGACGCGAGTACCATTCACCTTCGCAATAATCTCGCCCACATTCAGCTTCATCTCATCCGCTGGTGTTCCTGGCACGATGCCAAGAATACGCAAGCCGCGCTGATCATTTACAAATAACGGGCTTTGTGCAGCTTCTACGAATCGACTGCGCCAAATAATCGCTTCATGCATCAGTAGTGCGCATAAGGCGGCAATCGGCAGAAGCGCCGGCTGCCAGCATGCAAGCAGCGCAGCCCCCGTCAACAGCACGCTGTACCACATCAATCCTTTCGAGGCATGGCGTGCCTTGGCACGTGGCAGCATTGTACGTGTCATTTCGCTGAAGCCGATAATCATCGGAAGTGCCACCACACTCCAGCCCTGCGTCCAGTCTCCGCCAAATAAAGGCGTCCATGGCAGGTCAACGACCGATGTTCCACCTGTTGCCGGCACAAGCAGCAGCATTGGAACCGGCCAGAAGCCCTGTAGAATATAGCCGCCAACAAGCTTGCCGCGTTTCCCTTCGAGGAACAACGGAGTAGCAAGTTGATCGCCATGTCTGCGAACAAGGAACGCTTCGACCAAATGCAGAAGAGCTACAAGCACGAGGATACCGGGCATGTCCAAACTTCCCAAGGAACGCGCAATATCGCCAATCCACCCACCATTATCCTCCAATGGAGTAAAGCCGATAATCCACTGCAGAAGAGCCATTACACCAGCTGCATAAGCAAAGCATAAATAACGAATCCGGAACAGAAGCAGTACGACCGCTGTTCCCCACAGCCACAAAACAGCATCTCCAGTTAAGCTAACGCCGATAAAGGCTGCCGCAATCGAGGCAAGTACGCCGGCAACAAGCCCGGCCAGCATGGCTTTTGCTAATAAGCGGGGCCAGATATGTAAACGTACAGCGAACATCCGCCGTTCAAGACTCACTTGCCGAGTGTATTGTAGGATTATAAATAATACCGCGATATAGTAAAAAGGCTGTGCCAGCAAATGTACAAACGCTTGGCCAAACTGATCTAGTAATGCATTGGCTTCATCCAATCGCCACACTCCCATTCGACTAAAATAAAAGGCTGACTCTGTTTAGAGTCAACCTTATAATGATTCGACAGTTCCTCTTTATTTCCTGCTCACAGCTTGGATTGCTTCCAGAAGCTGTTTATCATTATTCTCGTCTTTGATCCACTTCACAACAGCTTGCTCCAAGCTGCTTGCTGTCTTGGTATCAATTTGTCCTGTAGTCGGCAAACCAGCACTTTGCTGGAAGTTCTTCACGGCAAGCTCCGTTGAAGCATTGAAGTAACCGTCCTCCCGCTGAGTGGAATAACCGAGGCCTGACAGCATGACCTGCGCATTGCGTATCTGCTCACCAATCATGTCCTTCTTCAGCGTTTCCGTCAATGTAATTCTAGCTACGGTATACAGCTTCGGCGGCAGTACCTCAATCGTTGGCTTAATGCCCTTCTGATGAATCCAATTACCATCTGGCGTGAGCCATTTTGCAATCGTCATTTTCACCAGACTGCCGTCACCCAGCGTCTTGTTATAGCTGACCTGCACCGTACCTTTACCATAAGAAGTCTCGCCGACCAGAATTGCTCCTGCCCTCTCCTTCAGCGCACCTGCCAAAATCTCGGACGCGCTCGCACTTCCTTTATTCATCAGAACCGCAATCGGATAATCCTTTCCTCCGCCTAGCGAAGCGGTCTTATCCCGATCACCTTCACGATCTTCGACTTGGACGATTGTCTCGCCCTTCTTGATAAACTGCTGCGCAATCTCGACAACGACCGGCAAAATGCCGCCCGGGTCATTACGCACGTCAATGACAAGCCCTTTCATCCCCTGTTTCTCGAGGCGAGCAAGCTCCTCCTTGAAGCGATCTGCCGTATTCAAAGAGAACTGACGAATCTCGATGACGCCAGTACCATCATTACGAAGATTGGCAAAAACAGTCTCGACATCAATATCGTCTCTCACGAGAATGAGGTCGATAGGCTGTGTATTACCCGAACGCTCGATTTGGAGCTTCGCTTTTGTACCTTTAGGACCACGAATTTTGCCAACTGCATCATTCAAGGTAAGACCATCTAATTTCTCGCCGTTTACCGACAACACGATGTCTTTAGCCAAAAGGCCGGCTTTTTCTGCTGGAGAACCTTTAATGGGCGCAACAACAACGACTTTACCTTTCTCAAGCGTTACCTCTGCACCAATGCCGGAGAAAGAGCCTTCAATGGATTGGGAGAACTGTTTGGCCACATCCTTTTCCATATAAACGGAGTAAGGATCGTCGAGTGATTCCATCATCCCTCTGACCGCACCGTCCACTAGCTCGTCCCGATCAATATCTTTGAAATACTTGGTTTCAATTAACCCTAGAACCGCATTGATTTTCGACTCTTCCTTCGCACTCAGCCCGTTGCGATCACTTGAGGCAGCCGCAGATACCGAAGCTTGCTTCCCATTTGCCGGCCAAAAAATCTGATCACCTATGGTCAACGTTACGAGCACTGAAGCAACCATCGTCATCAGCAGAAGGACAAATACGGTTCTTCCTTTAAAATACACGTTCGACACCACCTTGACCCATCCGATTTTGCGTTAACCTCACTAGTATATGATAAGTTGTCCATATTTATTTGCAACTTCTTCCTAATGCAGGAGAAGGCACACGCGTGAAATAACGGAAAAGATCCCGCATCCCTCGGTATGCCTTCAATTGAATTTATTTCAAATAGCTCGATGGATTAACCGCCGTTTGATTTTTCCGAACCTCGAAGTGAAGATGCGGCCCAGTAGAATCGCCGGTACTGCCTACTTCCGCGATCTTCTGGCCTTTCTTCACCGACTGGCCCTCTTTCACCTTAATACCGCCGTTTCGAATATGACCGTACAAGGTCCATAGTCCGTTACCATGATCAATGATGACCGTATTGCCATAGCCGCTCGTCACTCTTGCTACGAGAACAACACCAGACTCAGCTGCGAAAATATCCGTCCCCTGCTTCGCTGCAAAGTCGATGCCGGCATGAAGCTTCTTGACACCTGTTATCGGATGAATCCGATAGCCAAAGTTTGAGCTGATTCGATATGTACCGCGGATTGGCATGCCTAGCTTGCCGCCAGTGTACGGATTTCTGATCGAATTTTTCTTCTTGTTCAGATCCGCCACTTTCTTGGCGAGCGCTATCAGCTGCTTCTCCTGCTCATCGCTAATGTCCTCAAGTTCTTGCATCTCTTTGGTGTAGTTTGCAATTAATACTTCTTTCTCTTCTTCCTTCTGGTCGAGCTCCGACTTATACTGTTGAAGCTTCGTATACATCGTCTTCACTTCACCCAAGGCAGATGCGACATTCGCCTTTTTCTCGGCGACCAACACTTTATCTTTTTTATGCTGCTCTAGGATACTGCGATCCTGGGTTAAGATAGAATGCAGCGAATCAAACCTGTCAATGAAATCAGAGAAGCTTGTTGCACTGAACAGAACTTCCAGATAAGATACCGCGCCGTTCTCATACATCAGCTTCATACGGGATTGAAGCAGCTCGTCCCGTTCCTTTACCTGCTCTTCTGCCTTATCCAATTCTTTGCCGGCCTTCTGGAGTTCTGCTTCCTTCGTATCCACCTGGTCTTGTACATAGTTCAGGTTATCGACAACGTTATCAAGCTGAGCATTTAGTTTCAGAATCGCTTGCTGAGCATCTTCCTTTTTGACGGAAATGTCATTCTTTTTTGCTTCTGCATTTTTAGCGTTTTGCTGAGCCTGCTCGATTTGTTTCTTGGCCGAAGCAAGATCTTTATTAATTTTATCTAAGGATGATGCGGCATTTCCGCCAACAGGCTGCAACATAAATACAGTCAACATCGTTATGACGATAAATAGTTTTTTCACTTTCACCTGCGCGGTCACCTACACTTTCAAATATTTACGTACCGAGATAACACTTCCCCACACCCCAAGCAAGGTGCCAAGGCCAATAAGCAATGCTGCGATTTTCCAACCACAATCTGCAACAGGAATCAGCTTAATCATGAGCAGTCCTAGTTCTGCTTCATTCAGATGCACAACCTCCGAATACGCGAACAGTACCACTGCCGTTGTAATGCCTGAAGCTACGATACCGATTAAGGCACCTTCAACAAAAAACGGCCAGCGAATGAATGAGTTCGTAGCCCCTACCAGCTTCATAATGCCAATCTCGCGGCGTCTAGCCAGGATCGTCATCTTAATAGTCGTAGAGATCAGGAACATCGCCGTTACACCGAGGCCAATGACGACAATAAGGCCGATGTTGCGAATCGCATTCGTAATTTTAAACATTTTCTCGACTGTGCCTTGTCCGTATTTCACGCTCGTAATCGGCTTTGTCTCATCACCATTGTTCAATGCCTTAATCTGATTAGCGGTTACATCAATGTTCTGCGGATCAAATACTTCAACCGTGAAGGAATCCGGCAGCGGATTGCTTTCCTGGTCGTAACCATCTAGCAGCGCATCGCCGTCTTGGCCGAGATTTTTGCGGAGCAGCTCAAGCCCTTCTTCCTTCGACACAAACTCAACTTTGCTGACATCTGCCAGCTTACGGATTTTGTTCTCCATCTGATTTGCCTTCTGCTGATCAATATCCGTTTGGAGGTAGACGCGGATCTGGACCTGGCTTTCGATATTGGAAGCCATGCTGTTGATGTTCAGGGCCAGAAGCACGAATACACCAAGCAGGAACAGCGAGAAAAAGATCGAGCTGATCGAGGCGAAGGACATCCATCCATTCCGGATGATGTTCTTGAAGCCCTCGCGGAAATGACGGAGCAGCGTACTAAGCTTCATACCCGTACTCCCCTCTTGCTTCATCGCGGGCAATGTTGCCGTTCTCGATAGCAATAACGCGTTTGCGCATCGTGTTCACGATCTCTTTGTTGTGAGTAGCCATAACGATTGTTGCACCGCGGAAGTTGATCTCCTCGAGAAGATTCATAATGCCCCAGGAGGTCTCGGGATCAAGGTTGCCGGTTGGTTCATCCGCTACGATAACGGTAGGGTTATTTACAATCGCTCGCGCAATGGCGACACGCTGCTGTTCACCGCCGGACAGCTGGGCTGGCAGGCTGTTATGTTTATGTTTAAGACCAACAAGATCGAGCACTTCCATCGTTCTTTTTTTAATCAGGCGACGAGGCGCTTCGATTACTTCCATCGCGAAAGCTACATTTTCGTACACGGTAAGCTTCGGAAGCAGTCTGAAATCTTGGAAAATAACGCCGATATTACGTCTAACGTATGGGATCTTACGTGGCTTTAATTTACCTATATTGAAGCCGTTGACGGAGATTTGGCCTTTCGTTGGAACTTCCTCACGGTAGATCAGTTTCATGAAGGTAGATTTACCAGCGCCGGATGGGCCGACGAGGTATACAAATTCGTTGCGATCTATGCGGACGGAAACGCCACGCAGTGCGTGAGTACCATCGGTGTACGTCTTCCAAATGTCTTGCATCTCAATCAACATTATCACATCCTGTTTTTTATCAAACTCTAAGCATTTATAAGTTGTTGTCTTATAAATAGAGCTTAGAATTCTCCGAAATGAAATGCCATCCGCTACCAAAGGACTGTGGAAGCCATTTCACCTCAGCCTTACGTATTCGACAGGGATATACGAAATCCTTCACATTGGGTCTTATTTCCTCATTTTTCACAATTCTCATTATCGTTATAAAGGTTGATTTACCGCGATTTCCGGTCTTTTATTCGACAAATGGTGCTTGTCGTCTAATGACGAAAGACCTGTCTGCAAAGCAAATGACAAGTAGGTTTAATCCCTTGCATATACATGAAACACTGTCATTTTCAACGGAAAGGGTGGTCTTGAATATGTGGAAGAAACTGCACTTATGGATCATTATTATTTTTGCGCTGCTGTTGGTCGCATCTGTCGGCTATGGCGCCCTGTCCTATTACTCCGGGCAGGACACCGTTCCTGAGCAGGTTACAGCCAGTGGTGTAGATATTAGCGGGCTGCCGATTAATGACGCGCTGAAAAAGCTGGATCAATATGAACAAATGCTGGAGAGTCGAACGATTACCGTCGATGGCAACGCAGCAGCGGACGCGGAGGGCAGCAAGCAATGGACCGCTGCCGAGATCGGCTATAAGGCGGAATTTATCGGGGTTCGTGAGGAGCTCAAAAAGCTCCGGTCGGGGAACGTCTGGACGCGCTCGAAGTTCCGCTATCATTTTCCGAGCACCTTTGAGCTGAAGCAAAGCTATGATCCTGCCGTCTTCGATAAGCTTGTTCATGCGGAGTGGGACTGGATCGACTCAAATGAGCCTGTAAATGCGACTCGTACGATCGCTAGTAATGATAAAGTCGTCTACACCCCTCACACCGATGCTTATCGGATAGACGTTGAACCTTTGAAAGACAAGGTTGCCTCATGGATTGTTGTGCCTGATAGTCAGCTTGGTGGACAGCCAGAACAGACGCTTACGGCCAAGCTTGAAGTGAAGACCGTCCATCCTGAAATCACATTAGAGAAACTGAAGGATGAAGGCATTGATCGTAAAATCATCGAGTTCACAACAAGCTTCGCCACCAGCGCTGAAGGTCGTGCTTTTAACGTAACGTCAACGGCTAAAGTGTTAAATGATTGGGTGCTTGAACCCGGTGACGTGTTCTCCTATGGCGATGTAGTGGCCAAGACCGAAAAGGAATTCGGCTATAAAGAAGCGCCAGTTATTTCGAATGGAAAGCTGGTTCCCGGCATTGGGGGCGGGATCTGTCAGGTATCGAGCACCCTGTACAATGCCATTCTCCGTATCTCAGGAATTGATATCGTAGAACGGCGTAATCACTCCTTGCCGGTTGCTTATTTGCCTAAAGGGCAGGATGCCACCTTTGCTTCAGGCGCCATCGACTTCCGCTTCCGCAATTCAACCGGCAAAAAGCTGATCATCCGAACCGTTGTTGAAGACCGTAAGCTGACCGTGAAGCTGTTTGGCACGATGCCTGAAAATATCCGCTACGACATCGAGTCCAATATCGTGAAAACCGTACAGCCTGCCGTGCAAAAGGTCACCGACAAGTCGCTGTCCGCTGGCAAGCAGGTCGTTGTACAAAACGGCTCTATCGGCTATGTCGTAGACACGTTCCGCACCTTAGTGAAAGATGGCAAAACCGTCTCCCGCGAGAAAGTATCGCATGATACGTACCGTGCACAGCCAACGATCATTCATGTTGCACCAGGCTCCGGCGGCTCGTCAGGAACACAAAACTCGGGTGGTGTAGTTGAGGACGGGATTTAATGATCCGGAATTAAATCCTGATGACCCACCTGCCCTGCTTCCCATCGCAGACTGGATTTCGTACAACTTAATGACGATCCCTAACACGGTAACCTTTCCTATGTTGGATAACGTACAGTCAAATTAGCTCTTACCGTCAATTGTGACTCATAGTGCTGAAATAGATTGGAGAAACTCCAACGCAGCTATGGCAGACAGCTTTCTGGCCCAATTCTGTTGGAGGAAATCCAACTTGGCAGCTTAATAGTTGATAGCAAAGTACCTCATATGATATGAATTGACGAAAATAACAAAAGACCATCAACACCGCCAGTAATGTGGGGTTGATGGTCTTTTGTTTAGTCATATATACGAATTAACGGCTTTTCTCAGCGAATTCGGTTACCCAAGCGGCTGTTTGCTCGAGCACTTGCTCGGCACGGGCAATAGCTGCTTCTACTTGTACTTTTGCCGTACCGCCATACACGTTGCGGGCGTTTACGACTTGCTCCGGCTGGAGCACGTTGTAGATGCGGTCGTCGAACAGCTGCGAGAACTGCTTGAACTCTTCCAGTGTCAGATCAAGCAGATATTTGTTCTGCTCGATGCAGTACAATACCGTCTTACCGATGACTTCATGCGCTTGACGGAACGGCAGGCCTTTGCCAACGAGGAAGTCAGCGATGTCCGTTGCATTCGAGAAGTCTTGGTTAACAGCTTGACGCATCTGCTCTTTGTTCACCTTCATCGTTGCGATCATTGGTGCGAACAGTTGAAGCGCGCCTTGCATCGTTTTCACAGTATCAAACATACCTTCTTTGTCTTCCTGCATGTCCTTGTTGTAAGCAAGCGGCAGTGATTTCAGCACCGTCAAGAGGCCAACAAGGTTACCGTAGACACGACCTGTTTTACCACGTACAAGCTCCGGCACATCTGGGTTCTTCTTCTGCGGCATAATGCTGCTGCCTGTGCAGAAAGCATCATCCAGCTCAACAAAACGGAACTCCGTGCTCGACCACAAGATGAGCTCTTCACTGAGGCGCGACAAGTGCATCATGATGATCGACGCATGGGACAGGAACTCCAGAATAAAGTCGCGGTCACTTACCGCATCCAGACTGTTCTCATACACACGGTCAAACTTCAGCTGGCTAGCGACAAAATGACGATCGATCGGGAACGTTGTTCCTGCCAAAGCGCCTGCGCCAAGCGGCAGCATGTTGATACGCTTATAGCTGTCTTGCAGACGCTCCAAGTCACGGCCAAACATCGAAACGTAAGCCATCAGATGATGAGCGAAAAGGATCGGTTGTGCACGCTGCAAATGCGTATAGCCCGGCACGATCGTATCGATGTTCGCTTTCGCTTGCTCGATCAGAGACGACTGCAGCTTATGCAGCATGTCCACGAATTCAACAACACGTTTGCGTAGGTACAAGTGCATGTCCGTTGCGACTTGGTCATTACGGCTGCGGCCAGTATGAAGCTTACCGCCAACTGGACCAACATCGTCGATCAGTGTTTTTTCGATATTCATATGAATGTCTTCATCCGAAATGGAGAATTCGATATCATTGCGTTTGATGCGCTGCAGTACACGATGCAAACCGTCTTTGATTGCCTCTACATCATCTGCAGGCAGAATGCCTTGCTTGCCAAGCATCGTTACATGTGCCAAGCTGCCTTGGATATCCTCTTCGGCAAGCTCTTTATCGAACATAATCGATGCTGTATATTCCTCTACTAATTGGTCGGTTTTCTTCGTGAACCGGCCGCCCCACAATTTGCTCACTCGTTACACTCCCTCCCGAATGGTCATAAGGCCGCTAGATGTGATAGGAACATTTAACGGCCTAAATGATTATTCGGTTTATATTATTTCTTGCTTTGTTCTACGCCGGAAGATACTTTCAGACGAAGGGCGTTCAGGCGAATGAAGCCAGTTGCATCGCCTTGATCATATGCTTGCGAAGGATCTGCTTCCATCGTTGCAATATCCGGGTTGTACAAGCTCACTGGGCTCTTCACGCCAGCGCCAATCACATTACCTTTATATAGTTTCAGGCGGACAACACCTGTTACGTTCTTTTGCGACTCAGTCACAAGGGTTTGCAGTGCAAGACGCTCAGGTGCGAACCAGAAACCGTTGTATACGAGTTGTGCATATTTCGAAATCAGGGAATCACGAAGGTTCATGACTTCGCGGTCCATCGTGAGCGATTCCATTTTACGGTGTGCAGTGAACAGGATTGTACCACCTGGTGTCTCGTACACGCCGCGGCTCTTCATGCCAACAAAGCGGTTCTCTACCATGTCTACACGGCCGATACCATGCTTGCCGCCCAGCTCATTCAATTTATCCATAACGCCAAGCGGGCTCAGCTTATCGCCGTTAATTGCGATACAGTCGCCAGCTTCAAACGTCAGCTCAACGTATTCTGCTTGATCCGGAGCATTCTCCGGGGACACGCTCAGGACATACATTTCTTCGTTCGACTCTGCACTTGGATCAAACCAAGGATCCTCAAGCATGCCGGACTCGAAGCTGATGTGCAGCAGGTTACGGTCTGTCGAGTAAGGCTTGGAAGCCGAAGCCGTAACCGGAATACCATGCTTCTCAGCGAAAGCGATCATCTCAGCGCGGCCTGGGAACTCTTCCCGGAAGCGCTCTTCACGCCAAGGCGCGATCACTTTAATGTCTGGAGCCAGAGCAGCTACGCCAAGCTCGAAACGAACTTGGTCATTACCTTTGCCCGTTGCACCATGTGCAATCATCGTAGCGCCTTCAGCGCGAGCGATCTCAACCATACGTTTTGCAATCAGAGGACGTGCGATCGATGTGCCAAGCAGGTATTGGCCTTCATACAGCGCAGCCGCTTGGAACATTGGGAAGATGAAATCACTTGCGAACTCAGCGCGCAGGTCATCGATGTATACTTTTGATGCGCCAGTTGCCAGAGCTTTCGCCTCGAGGCCGTCAAGCTCTTCTTTTTGACCGATATCGGCTGTGAATGCGATGATTTCTGCGTCGTAAGTTTCTTTCAACCATTTCAAGATGATGGACGTATCCAGTCCGCCGGAATAGGCCAGTACAATTTTTTCCTTCGCCATAATTTCTCCTAGCACCCCTTTGATTTATTTAAGCATATTAAATGCTACATGATTGCTGCCATAATCGCTTTTTGCGCGTGCAGACGGTTTTCCGCCTGGTCGAAAATAATCGAGTTCGGGCCGTCGATAACCCCTTCGCTTACTTCCTCACCGCGGTGAGCAGGCAGGCAGTGCATGAACAGGTAATCCTTCTTCGCATATTTCGCCAAAGCTTCGTTCACTTGATAGCCTGCAAAAGCAAGCTCACGTTCCTTCTGCTCCGCTTCTTGCCCCATGCTCGCCCATACGTCGGAGTAAATAACATCAGCATTATCGACTGCTTCCTTCGGATCATGGCACAGATGAATACGTGCGCCAGTTTCCTTGGCATGATCGATGGATTGCTGAACCAGATCTGGATCCGGCTCATAGCCTTCCGGCGTCGCGATGGAGATATCTACACCAAGCTTCGCAGCGCCCATCATAAGCGAGTGCACCACGTTGTTGCCATCACCGATGTAAGCGAGCTTCAGCCCTTGCAGACGTCCTTTGTGCTCGAGGATCGTTTGGTAGTCCGCCAGCGCTTGGCATGGGTGGGACAGATCTGTAAGGCCGTTAATAACCGGAATCGTTGCTCCGCGTGCCAGCTCCACAACCGTACGGTGAGCGAAAGTACGGATCATGATTCCGTCGAGGTAACGGGACAAGACTTGTGCCGTATCAAGAATTGGTTCGCCGCGTCCGATTTGCAGATCGTTCCCGCTCAGGAACAGCCCTTGGCCGCCCAATTGGTAGATACCAACTTCGAACGATACGCGGGTACGTGTGGAAGACTTTTCGAAGATCATCCCCAGTGTCTTGCCTTTCAACGGCTGATAAACTTCACCGGCCTTTTGCTTCTTCTTCAAATCAATCGCAAGGTCGATCAAATACCGTATTTCTTCCGGTGTGTAATCAACCAGCATGAGAAAGTCCCGGCCTTTCAAGCTAGCCGCCAAATCTTCCTTAACTGTCTCTTGCATGTTTCTACCTCCTAAAAAGAATGATCACACAAACTATTTCAAGCCGTTAAGCTTTAACCGCATTAGCTAACAATGATCTCAAAATCGCTACTGCCTGGTCTATCTCTTCTTTTGTCACCAGAAGATTAGGCAAGAGGCGTACAACATTAGGTCCAGCCGAAATGACGAGCAGGCCTTGTTCCTGTGCTGCCGTCAGGACGGAACCAATCGGCTCCACGCACTCGATGCCAACGATAAGACCTTGGCCGCGTACTTCCTTCACGAACGAGTTACCAGCCAGACTCTCTCTCAACTGATCCATCAAGTAAGCGCCCATCTCAGCCGCACGCTCTGGCAACTTGTCGCCAACGATCGTCTCGACCGTTGCTTTCACAGCTGCAGTTGCAATTGGCGTACCACCAAAGGTTGAACCATGGCTGCCTGGTCCAAATGCTTCGCGAAGCTTATCCTTCGCAACCGCCGCGCCAACCGGGAACCCGCTTCCAAGACCTTTTGCCAGGGTGAAAATATCCGGTTCAATACCGTAATGCTCATAGGCGAACAGCTTGCCTGTACGGCCCATACCCGTCTGAATCTCATCAACGATAACCAGAATGCCGTTCTCTTCACAAAGCTTCACCATGGCATGCACAAACGCCGGGTCAGCTGGGAAAATGCCGCCTTCAGCTTGGATCATCTCGAGCATGACAGCTGCTGTTTTATCCGAGATCGCAGCCTTCAGCGCTTCGATATCGTTATAAGGAATATATTTAAATCCTTCCGGCAAAGGAGCAAAGCCTTCCTTCACCTTCTCTTGTCCTGTCGCTGTCAAGGTTGCCAGCGTTCGGCCGTGGAAGGATTGTTCAAACGTAATAATCTCATAACGTCCATTGTTCAGCACCTTCTGCTGGTAACTGCGCGCCATCTTGATTGCCGCTTCATTGGCCTCTGCACCAGAGTTACAGAAGAAGACGGCATCTCCGCTGCTGTTCGAGGTGATCAGGTGAGCTGCCTCTTCCTGATTCGGAATCCGGAACAAGTTCGAGACATGCCACAGCTCATCAAGCTGCTTGATGAGCGCTTCTTTCACTTGCTTCGGTGCATGACCGAGGTTCGTAACGGCAATGCCGCTCATGAAATCAAGATATTTATTGCCTTTGTCATCCCAAAGCCAGCTTCCTTCGCCCTTCACAAGTGCGATCGGATATCTTGCATACGTTGGCAGCAAGGATTGCTCAGGTGCTGCCGTTACTTTCGTGTCGCTCATCGTGCAAACCGCCCTTCTCTACTCTTGTACGATCCGTGTTCCGACGCCGCCTTCGCGCACCGCTTTACTCAGTACACCTGGCACTTCGCCGCTAACAATAACAACCTCGCGTACGCGTCCTTGAATGCATTGTACCGCTGCGCGTACTTTCGGAATCATGCCGCCGTAAATTTCACCGCTTGCAATCATCTCTTCAATCTCTGCTACAGTTACTGATGGAAGAACTCGTTTCTCGCCATCAACCGTACGCATAATGCCTGGTACATCGGTTACTACGATCATCTGCTCAACGCCAAGGTGGGAAGCAACTGCACCAGCAGCCGTATCGGCGTTAATGTTGTAACGCTGTCCGCTGGCGTCAATGCCGATAGGAGCGATAACCGGCATATAACCCATCGCCATAACGCCTTCGATCACTTCTGCATTCACGTCTGTTACATCACCAACAAAACCGATTTCCGCACTGTTTGCTACCGGCTTCGCTTGAATCAGCAAGCCGTCCACACCAGACAAGCCGAGTGCCTTCGCACCGTTTGTCTGGATTTTACGAACAATTTCTTTATTAATTCGGCCCGCAAGCACCATCTCAACCACGTCGAGTACATCTTCATTCGTCTTGCGCAAACCGTTTACGAATGCTGTCTCAATCCCAAGCTTCGTCAGCGTCTCAGAGATCGCCGGACCACCGCCATGGACGATAACCGGATGAACGCCTGACTGCTGAAGCTCGCGCAGCTCGCCGAAGAAAGAATCGGGAAGCGCCGCCAGCGTGCTGCCGCCGCATTTCATTACAAAACGTTGTGCCATGTGAATCTGCTCTCCTCTGCCCTAGCGTTACGTACGATATGCCGCGTTAATGCGGACATAATCATACGTGAGGTCACAGCCCCATGCCGTTGCCGTGCCGTTATCCATATGCAGGTCGACGCGGATCACAACCGTATCGCCCTTCAAATATTCAAGCGCTGCATCTTCATCGAACGCGACCGGACGGGACTCTTCAAGCGTCACGATATCACCGATTCGCACGTCTACTGTATCCGGGTTAACAGGCTGACCTGCACGGCCAACAGCTGCAATAATCCGGCCCCAGTTCGCATCTGCGCCAAATACCGCGGATTTCACAAGGGAAGAACCAATAACTGTCTTCGCAATGGCATTAGCTGCTTCATCATTGACTGCACCATGCACTTGTACTTCAACGAGCTTCGTTGCACCTTCGCCGTCGCGGGCAATTGCTTTCGCCAGTACTTCGCAAACATGACGAAGACCTGCTGAGAAAGCTGCCCAGCCTTCATGTGCCGGTGTCAGCTCATTGTTGCCTGCAAGCCCACTTGCCATAGCAACCAGCATATCATTTGTGCTTGTATCGCCATCAACTGTAATCATATTAAATGTATAGTTTGTCGCTTCACGGAGCAAAGTCTGCAGCGATACGCTGCCGATTGCCGCATCCGTCGTAACAAAACCAAGCATAGTCGCCATATTCGGATGAATCATACCGGAGCCTTTTGCCGCACCAGCAATATGTACCGTCTGGCCATCGATTTCAACCGCTACACATACCATCTTTTGTACAAGGTCAGTTGTGAGGATCGCTTGGCAGAAGCCGTCCGCTGCATGACGGTCAGCTTGCAGCTGCGCTGGCAGGGCATCAATACCGGCACGCACCTTATCCATCTTAAGGTTCTCACCGATAACTCCAGTCGAAGCTACCGCTACTTGGTCGGCAGACACACCAATAGACTCAGCAAAGCGTGAACGCATTTCAAAAGCATCCGCTTCCCCTTGCTTGCCGGTAACGGCATTCGCATTACCGCTGTTTACGATAACCGCACGCAGATAACCATCGGATTCAATGCTGTCGCGTGTTACTTTGATTGGTGCCGCTTGGAACACATTTGTTGTGTATACGCCTGCGGCTGCCGCAGGAACTTCACATACAATTGCGCCAAGGTCATGGCGTGTTGTCTTTTTCAGGCCGCAGTGGAGTCCACCGGCTTTAAATCCTTTAGGAGTTGTAATCGACCCGTCCGAGACGACCGAATACAGCGTAGCAGCTTGCACCTGTCCCATTTCTCCTCGTATCTCCTTCACCTGTACGAATAATTGCTCTTGTCAAAAATGAATAAGTATAATGACAAATTAAACTTTTATGGATATACCGGTACGAGCTGCAGTCCAAGCCCTTCATCCCAGCCCATCATCAGGTTGAGGTTCTGGATCGCTTGTCCCGACGCGCCTTTAACCAGGTTGTCGATAACCGAAACAATTGTAATACGACCTGTTCTAGCGTCATAGTTGAAGCCAAGATCGCAGTAGTTCGATCCCCAAACTTCCTTCGTCATCGGCAGAACGCCTTCCTTACGGACACGGACGAATTGGCGGCCTTCGTAGAATTGCTTATATAGTTCAATAAAATCAGCGGTGTTATGCTCGCCCTTCACCTTTGCATACATCGTCGACATAATGCCTCTTGTCATCGGTACCAGATGTGGTGTGAACGTCGTCACAACCTCATGGCCTGCTGCTTCCGAGAGCACCATCTCAATTTCAGGAACATGCTGGTGCTGGTTCACTTTATATGCTTTGAAGTTCTCATTCAGCTCGGAGTAGTGTGTGCCAAGGCTTGCACCACGTCCTGCGCCAGATACACCTGATTTCGAATCAATAATAATCGTCTCCGGATCAATCCAGCCCGCCTTCACGGCAGGAACAAGACCAAGCAGCGCGGAGGTTACAAAACAGCCCGGATTCGAGATAAACGAAGCGTCACGCGCTTTAACACCGTTAATCTCAGGGAGAGCGTATAGAGCTTGCTTCAGGTATTGCTCATCCGCAGGTGTTTTTTTATACCATTTCTCGTATAAAGCAGTATCCTGCAGACGGAAGTCACCAGACAAATCAATTACTTTCAGACCAGCGTCGATAAGCTGTGGAGCAAGCTTAGCCGCAACCCCAGCTGGAGTCGCCGTAAAGACGAGATCAGCCTTTGCTTTGATAGCTTCTGGGTTAACATCGTCGAGCAATGCCGTCTGAATGTTCGTCAAATGCGGGAACCATTCTGCAATCGGCATACCTGCGCTGGACGAGGAAATAACCGATGTAATCTCCACCAATGGGTGGGTAGCCAACAAACGAATAAGCTCAATACCGCCATAGCCGGTAGAGCCGATTATCGCAACCTTCAGTTTCTCACTCATATCCGTTCTCTCCCTTGGATAAGTTGAACCAATAAGTCAGTCAACTTATGTAGATCATCTAAATCTATATTTTACATGAATCAAGTTCACATGGAAATATTACGTCGTTTCGTATTATTATACAGTCGTATTCATATTAATACAACGCTAAAATCATGTCTTTTTCCGTACAAATTATTCCGATTTGAACCCCTGCCCAACAACCTCCGCCGTATTGCTGATGATGACAAAAGCTCCCGGATCCACTGCCCTTACCAGCTGCTTCAGCTTAGCCGCCTCCATCTGTCCAACCACAACCATCAGCACCTGACGCTTCTCATTCGTATATCCGCCATGCGCATCCAGTCTTGTAACCCCTCTATCCAGGTCATACAAAATAGCTTCCACGAGCAGGTCTGCATGATCACTTATGATAAAAGCAACCTTCGACAGCGGAATGCCGCTTTGAATAATATCAATCGTCTTGCTCGTAGCAAACAAACCAATAAGCGCATACAAAGCCGCTTCCGGTGAAATCAAAATGCCCGAGGCTGCTATCACGCAGCCGTCAAAGCACGCTACCGCTAGCCCTAGCGGAATACCCGTGTAACGATGCAAAATCTGCGCTGCCAGATCAAGCCCGCCCGTTGAGCCACGCCCCCGGAACACGATGCCAAGTCCGATACCAACACCAATGCCGCCATAGATCGCCGCAAGCAGCATGTTATCGGTTGGGGGCTTCCAATCTGCGGTTAGCAGTACGAACAAAGGAAGCACAACCGTGCCGAGTAATGTTTTCAACGCGAACCGTTTGCCAAGCAGGAACAACCCCGCGAAGAACAGCGGAATATTTAGTGCCCATTGGGTATAAGCAGGCGTAATGCCAAGTGATTTGTGTACAAGTATAGAAATACCGGATACTCCGCCGGAAGCGATTCCATTCGGAGCTAGAAATAGATTAAAGCTTAACGCTACAACAAACGAACCAATGATGATCTGCAAAAAGCTCCATACAACCGCAACTGGCGTTGCCTTTCTTCCTAACGGGCGCCTGTTGCGCTTTGTACTTTTCTTGTTGTTATTCATGCTGTTCATGGATCTCCATGCCGCCTCTCTTCCGTATGTCTGCCTAAAAGAATATATTCATGCCATGCATGACCTTCCATCTTATGTAACCCCTAAAACAAACAAAAGAAGAGCTCCAACCTTTATAAGTGTTGGAGCTCTTCCCCAAAGCTATGCATATGAACTTTAGTCGTGTCGAATCTGGTTACGCAGATAGCCATCGATAAAGGCATCCAGGTCGCCGTCCATCACTGCGCCAGTGTTCCCTGTCTCCACTGATGTCCGGTGATCCTTCACCATGCTGTACGGATGGAAAACATACGAACGGATCTGGCTGCCCCATGCAATATCCGACTGCTCGCCGCGAATTTCCGCCAGATGCTTTTGCTGCTCTTCAATCTTGCGCTCATAGAGCTTCGAACGAAGCATATTCATCGCACGCTCACGGTTCTGAATCTGTGAACGCTCCTGTTGGCACGCGACGACAATTCCTGACGGAATATGCGTAATCCGGATCGCCGATTCCGTCTTATTGACGTGCTGGCCGCCGGCGCCGCTTGCGCGGTACGTATCGACCTTCAGATCCTCACTACGGATCTCCACTTCAATATCTTCGGTAATCTCCGGCACAACATCACAGGATACGAACGACGTATGTCTGCGGCCGGACGAATCAAACGGCGAGATACGGACAAGACGGTGAACGCCTTTCTCCGCTTTCAGATAGCCGTAAGCATTATAGCCTTTAACCGCAATCGTTACGCTCTTAATACCCGCTTCATCGCCATCCAGATAGTCAAGCACTTCAACCTTGAAGCCCCGCTTCTCCGCCCACCGCGTATACATCCGGTACAGCATTTGTGCCCAGTCCTGCGACTCGGTGCCGCCTGCACCAGGATGCAGCTCGAGAATGGCGTTCAGCTTATCATATGGCTGGTTGAGCAGGAGCTGCAGCTCGAAGCCGTTAACCTTCTCCACTAGTGCAGCAATTCCTTGAATCAGCTCGGCTTCAAGCGATTCATCGCTTTCTTCCTCTGCCAGCTCCAACATCGTCTGCAGATCTTCCGAGTCCGCATACAGTCGATCATACTGCTCAACGACCGACTTAATCGCATTCAGCTCCGCGATCACGCCCTGCGCCTTCGTATTATCGTCCCAGAAATCAGGTGCAGTCATTTTCTCCTCAAAGTTCGCGATATGCTCCAGCTTCAGATCTAAGTCAAAGAGACCCCCTGAGTTCTTGGAGCCGCTTAGCTACTTCACGCAAATCTTGCTTCACATTTGGTTCTAACATAGCTTTAGCTTCACCTCAAAATTAAGTATGTGCGGCCATGCCGCAGTAAATCCGCTTAGACCGCATAAAACGCGCCGTCCTGCCGTATAGGGCAGTCCGGCGCGTTCAACCGTTATGTTACATTATGCGAATCGCAGGGCTGATGTCACTTACCCATGCCATGGCACATTTTATACTTTTTACCGCTGCCGCATGGGCACAGATCGTTACGTCCTGTACGTTCTTCACGCTTCGTAGGGCGTTTCTCTGCTTCAGCAGGACTGTTCGTCGTCGTTTGGCCCTGTGCGACCTCTTGACGCTCCAGGTTGCTCTCCACGCGTGCCTTCATGATGTATCTCGCTACTTCTTCTTGGATGCTGTAGATCATTTCCTTGAACATCTCGAAGCCCTCGAATTGATACTCACGAAGTGGATCCGTACCGCCGTATGCACGAAGGTGAATACCTTGGCGAAGCTGATCCATCGCATCGATGTGATCCATCCATTTGCTGTCTACCGCACGCAGTACAACAACCTTCTCGAATTCACGCATCGTTTCGGCGCCAAGCTCGGCTTCGCGCTCATCATAATAAGCGACAACCTTACCCTTAATGAGCTCGATAATGTCTTCCTTCTCTTTGCCCCACAGATCGTCTTTCGTGAAGGTATCTTCCTGCACGAGATTCGAGTTGGCATAGTCAGCGATTTCTTGCAGTTCCCATTCTTCCGGAATATCGCCTTCCGTATGCGCGGCAACCACATGCTCGATTACCGGAACAATCATCTCCATGACAATCTCACGGATATTTTCCGAGTACAATACATCACGGCGCTGCTTGTAAATAACTTCACGCTGCTGGTTCATTACATCGTCATATTGCAGGACGACTTTACGAGTATCAAAGTTGCTGCCCTCTACGCGTTTCTGAGCGGATTCTACCGCACGTGTAATAAGGCGGCTCTCGATCGGTTGATCCTCTTCCAGACCAAGACGATCCATCATGCCCATAATATTCTCCGCACCAAAGCGGCGCATCAGCTCATCCTCCAAGGAGAGGTAGAACTGCGAGGAGCCCGGGTCACCTTGACGACCGGCACGACCACGAAGCTGGTTGTCGATACGACGGCTCTCATGGCGCTCTGTACCGATAATGTGCAGACCACCCAGATCTGCTACACCTTCGCCGAGCAAGATATCCGTACCACGTCCCGCCATATTCGTAGCGATCGTAACTCCACCCGCTTGACCTGCGTGAGAGATGATTTCTGCTTCTTCCGCATGGAATTTCGCATTCAATACTTTATGCGCTACGCCGCGTTTTTTCAGCATATCGGCCAATCTCTCCGAATTCTCGATCGAGATCGTACCTACAAGCACCGGCTGATTGTTACGATGACGTTCTACAATTTCTTCGACAACAGCTTTGAACTTGCCGTTCTCCGATTTGTAGACAACGTCCTGCAAGTCTTTACGAATAAGCGAACGGTTCGTCGGGATTTGAATAACTTCAAGACCGTAGATCCGTTTGAACTCTTCTTCCTCTGTCTTCGCTGTACCAGTCATACCGGACAGCTTGCGGTACATACGGAAGTAGTTCTGGAATGTAATCGTTGCAAGCGTCATGCTCTCGTTCTGAACCTTCAGCTGCTCTTTCGCTTCAATCGCTTGGTGCAGACCGTCGCTGTAACGGCGGCCAGCCATAAGACGGCCTGTGAATTCGTCAACGATAACGACTTCTTCCTCATTAACAACGTAATCAACGTCACGTTTCATGATCACATGAGCTTTCAGCGCTTGTTGCACGTGGTGGTTAAGCGTTACGTTGGCATGATCAAATAAGTTCTCGATGCTGAACGCTTTCTCTGCTTTATCCACGCCTGCTTCCGTCAGTGTTACGTTACGAAGCTTAATGTCGACTGTATAGTCTTCTTCTTGCTTCAAGCGGCTAACGAAACGATCAGCTGCGAAATACAGCTCCGTCGACTTTTGTGCTTGTCCGGAAATAATAAGCGGTGTACGCGCTTCGTCGACCAAGATGGAGTCCACTTCGTCTATAATGGCATAATAAAGCGGACGTTGAACCATTTGCTCTTTGTAGAGCACCATGTTGTCACGCAAATAGTCAAAGCCAAACTCATTATTGGTACCGTAAGTAATGTCGCAGGCATACGCTTCCTGCTTCTCCTCATGCGTCAAGCCGTGCAGGTTACAACCGACTGTCAGCCCGAGGAAGCTGTACAGTTCAGCCATGATCTGGCTGTCACGTGAAGCAAGGTAATCATTGACCGTAATAACGTGTACGCCTTTGCCTTGCAAAGCGTTCAAGTAAGTTGGAAGGGTAGCAACGAGTGTTTTACCTTCACCCGTTCTCATTTCAGCAATCTTGCCTTCATGCAGAACCATACCGCCCATCAGCTGTACGTCAAAATGACGCATGCCAAGTGTACGCTTCGATGCTTCACGTACAACCGCGAAAGCCTCTGGCAAAATCTCATCAATGCTTTCGCCTTTTTCTAGACGTGCCTTGAATTCTTCCGTTTTGTTACGCAACTCTTCGTCCGACAGCGGAGTGATCGTGGACTCGAGTCCGTTAATTTCTTCTACCGTTCGCGTGAGACGCTTGACCTCGCGCTCGTTCGCATCACCAAATATTTTTTTCACTAGTCCGAGCATGGTCTTCCCCTTTCGTAAATACGCCTGTTTGCCTTAAATTGTAACAGTTTGTAGTGACCGCCGCAACGCATCACGTTCATTTCCAGCAATAAGCATGTATACATTCATATAAAAGGCCTCTTCCCCATTCGGAGAAAAGGCCGTGATTGGCATTATTGTAAGTATTAATGAAGGAATAATTGCTGGCTTCAGATTATTCTTGCTCGATTAGGCCATATTTTCCGTCGCTGCGTTTATAAACAACGTTCACTTCCTTGTTATCAACATTGGAAAATACGAAGAAAGTATGTCCAATCATATTCATTTGCAAGATCGCTTCCTCTACGTCCATTGGCTTCAGCATGAAGCTCTTCGTACGAACAAGCTCAAGATCATCTTCCTCATCCAATACGGACACGGCCGTTCCGCCTGCACCTTCCTTAAACAGCGACTTAACGCCGCCTTCATATCGGAACTTGCGATTGATCTTCGTCTTATGTTTGCGAATTTGACGTTCAAGTTTGTCCACCACGACATCAATGGAGGAATACATATCCTCACTCTTGTCTTCCGCCCTCAGCATAACGCCAACCAGCGGGATGGTTACCTCAACTGCATGTTTACCTTTGGTTACGGAAAGCGTAACCGTTGTTTCGGAGGCAGGTGCTTCTTCAAAATACTTTTCCAGTCGACTGATCTTCTTCTCAGCATACTCTCGTAAGGCTTCTGTCACTTGAAAACGATGACCTCGAATGATGTATTTCATGGGGCATTCCTCCTTTACGTACTCTTATTATAACATATGCAATCGCCTATTTCAAAATAGTTTTTAGTTTATTATGAATTTTCAGATAATATTTTCGAAGGAAGGCCATTAACAAGTTACTTCATTAATATGTGGATAAGCTGTATAACATGACTCAAAGATAACACAAATAATAGCCGTAAAAAAATGAAAAGCCCCGGTTTCCCGGAGCTTAAGAATAGGCACTTGTCAATCGAACCATATAATGTGGCTGATGAACCAGCCTGGATGATTACAGTTTGACTACGTTTGCAGCTTGTGGACCGCGAGCGCCTTCTACGATGTCGAATTCGACCGCTTGGCCTTCTTCGAGCGTTTTGAAGCCTTCAGCTTGGATTGCGGAGAAATGAACGAATACGTCGCCGCCTTGTTCAGTCTCGATAAATCCATAGCCCTTCTCTGCGTTAAACCATTTAACTTTACCTTGCATACATAAACAGTCCCTTCATCTTCAAATACTGTGAGGCGTCTAAGTTATGTTATGGCCCACAAGTCGAATATACCATCATTGACACACTATTGTCAATATTTCCATGTAAGCGAATTCATAATTTTTTGACGCCCTCAAAATCTATCTTTTTGCATCAAAAAAGAGGCTGTCTCCACCACCGTAAGCAGAGTCATATTTCGCCTGAGAACGGCGTCCCTGCTGGATTTTATCCCATTGTTGCCTTGCTTCATCACGCAGGGTTACCATTCTAGCAATGATGACGGACTCACTGGAAATAATCTTGTCCGCCTCCAGGCGGAGAACGGCCAATTTCTCCACAGGGGCTTCCATTTGTTCCAGTTCCTTGAACAGTTCTTCTCGCTGCCGCATGTATTCGTCGAACTGTTCAAGATCGGCATTGTCCAACCGCTCAACCAAATTAGACGACAGTTGAATGAGTCGCTGTAAAAGAGCTTCCATTAGCTTGTCCCACCATCTGATTGACTTGTTTGGCCGCCTGCATCCATGTTTCTTTTAAATCGATTAGGTGGCCAAGCACCTCCTCGGCTGGTTCAACAATCTTCTGCATATTCGCTTCGACTAACCGTTGTTTGAAATAATCGTAAAGCAGCAGCAGGCTTTCCGATACCGGGTTCGAGCGATCCAGCGTAATAATGAACTCATCAATAATATCCTGCGTCTTCATCAGACTCGTATGGGCATCCGCATTCCGCTGCTCTCTAATCGCCTCAATGCCTTGACGGCAGAAGCGAATCGCTCCGTCATAGAGCATAATAAGCAGCGAAGCAGGACTAGCCGTTTGAACCGATGTCTGCATGTATGGGTTGCGCGGTTGGTATTGCATAGATTTAGCCTCCTGTATTGAACATTGATGCTAAGCTGGAGCTTCGGGAATTCATTTGACTAATGTAGGTTTCCATTTGAGTGAACCGTGCATAATAGCGATCTTCCATGTCATCAAGGCGAGTTTGCAATCTCGAGATTTGATCATCTAAATCAAGAGACGCTTTACCTAATATGTAGGTACTCTTGACTGAAGTGCTGGCACCTGCCTTATCAACGATTTGGCTAAACGCCTTACTTGCCTGCGTGTACAAGCGAGTAGCGATACCATCACCAGCTGATGAATTAGCATCTTTATCGTCTGCAGTGAATAGAGCCATTACTTCATCAGGTTTTTCAGAAATCATCTGCTTCAATTTCGTTTCATCAATGTACAGTTTACCATTATCCAAATAACTGCCGCTCACAGTGGAACCACTGACGAGTGCACTTGAAATACCAATATCCGATAAAAATTTCATTTGTCCTGTCGCTAACCCTCCCACTGAGGATGACAAGGACTGTCTCATCGAATACAAGCTGCTCGACAGAAGAGAATCATTCGCTAGCAAGCCGCTCTTCGCTTTGCTTTCCCATTGTTCGATCTGAGTATCACTCATGTCCTTTTTTTGTGCATCAGTAAGCGGAGTATAATCACGGTAACGTTCTTCTGATAGTTCTGAGTTAATCGAGCCGATGAGATCATTATACTTATCAATAAAAGATTTGATTTTATTAAATACCGTATCAACGTCCTGCGTGATTGAGATTTTAGATACCGCGCTTCCCTCTTGCTTAGCCGTAATGCTTAGCCCGGCAATAGTGAACGAGTTGGAATCGTATTCTCCTTCAACACCGTTAAATAATACTTTGGCATTTTTACCAGCATTAAAAACAGTAGGCTTTGTATCCGTGTGTACAGCCCCCGATAAGCCCAAATCATTCACAACAGTACCCGTATTTCCGGTAAACGTTATGGCCTTCGATTTGTCCGTGTTATTAAAAGAAAAATCCCCTGCTGTATCCAATGAAGCTGTAATACCGGAACCCTGTAGATCCTTATTTATGTTAGTAATCAGATCTCCAACTGTCATAGATGAAGTGATACTATAAGTGTGATCGACACCGCCAACATTAAGTTTAAATGATGTGTCACTAGTCAAAGTACTTACTTTCATATCTGAGGTAAGTGCCTTATTCCCCGTTACCGTCTCTGATGTTTTTACATCTGCAGCGTTAAATAGCTTACCTACATCTGATCCTCGCAGATCAATTTTCGCACCTGAACCTGTCTTTGTCGAAGAGAAAAACATAGTATTAAGCGTTGAATCATAGGCGACCTTAACACCCGTTGTTACAGATTGAGCATTAATTTTATTAGCAAAATCGTCAAAACCAGCGTTTGGGTCAATTGTTATATCGACTCCGTTCACCGTTATGGAGTTTGATGTAAAACCCATAGCCTGCGGTGTTGTGCCAGTCAATTTCCCACTTGTAAGAGTCGCAGTGCTAGCTAATTGCTTTACTTGCAGGCTATATTGTCCTTCAACCGCATTTGCTCCTCCTGTTACTTTTGCAACAGTTTCATCAGAGGAGGTGGCTGTTTTCGTCATATACGCAGACTGCAGTTTCATATCAAATGCTGCGTTTTTAAAGTCTAAAATTTTGTTATTTATTGTCCGATAATCATCCTGCACCCACTGGTTAACCTGTTTCTTCTGATTGAGCTTGTCCAGAGGCACACGTTGAGCATCCATTAACTTAGTAATCATGCTCTCATAGTCAATACCAGATGCCAATCCGGTGATCCTTAAAGTACTCATCTGTTATATCCCTCCTGCTAGTTACCTTTTCTCATCTACAATCAATCCAGCCATCTCCCATAACTTCGCTATAAAGTCCAGGGATTTCTCTGGTGGTATTTCTCTTAATACTTCACCTGTATTTTTATCTTTCACCTTTACTGCAACAAGATGTGTTTGTTTATGAACGTCAAATTGCAGCTCGGTCTCTCTTCCGCGCATAGCCTTAACAGCTTGTTCAATATTTTTATATAGTTGCTGTTCTCCTATACTAACCTTTTCTCCACGCACTTCTGCACTCTTAAAGTCTTCATAACTTGCATAAGTACGTGTAACTTGCGCACTTACTTCCATCTGCGACGAGGTTTCTGCATACGCTTCTTTACTTGGAGTGTTCTTAGATGATTCCGATGCGGATATTCGTTCTGATGGAAAATTCGATCCAGATATCGATATATTTGAACTCATTCGAATTTTCCTCCTGCAAGATTGATGTACCTACTATATCGGCATAATAAAATGGAATTATTATAGATATAGAACCGGAAGTTGATATAAAAAAAGAGACCTTAGATGGTCTAAGGTCTCTTTTAGTTCGTTAAAAATTAACGGAGAAGTTGCAGAACGCCTTGCGGCTGTTGGTTTGCTTGAGCAAGCATAGCTTGAGCAGCTTGAGCAAGGATCGAGTTCTTTGTTTGCTCCATCATTTCTTTCGCCATGTCAACGTCACGTACACGGGACTCAGCAGCTGTCAGGTTCTCGGAAGATGTGTTCAAGTTGTTGATAGTGTGCTCCAAACGGTTTTGGATAGCACCCAATTTCGAACGTTCAGCCGAAACTTTTTGTGTTGCAGCATCGATAACTTTGATTGCAACGTTTGCTTGACCTTGGTTACCGATTTTGATGTCTTTAATCCCCAGTGCAGATGAACCCATGTCTTTAACAGATACTTGGATGTTTTGGTTGCTGTTAGCACCGATTTGGAAAGTAGCTTGTCCGTCAGCATGAGCCACAGCTGCTGATGTAGTCTCAGAGAAGCTCGATAGAGCGTTAGAAGCGCCTGATTTAACTGCACCATTGCTATCTTTAACAGTTAGAGTTAAACCGTTAATAGCACCAGTGTAACCATTGCCAGTTGCTGTGAAATCCAGACCACCTGTACCAGTAAGACTAATAGCACCATCTGTAGCGCCTGCGAACAAGGCAGTAATGTCTGTAGTACCAGCGGTTACTGTAACAGTTGAAGTTTTAGTTTGTCCATTAAGTACGTAGGACACATCAATCTTATCACCTGTAACGATACCAAGGCTGTTACCATTAGCATCAGTCAAAGTGTCTAATTTTTCAGTCAGGGCAGCGACAGCAGCGCCGCCTGCACCTTTAATTGCCACGTTCGAGTTAACATTTTTCGTAGCAACAGTTGTTTTGTCCAACGATCCATCAAGCAGGTTCTTTGTATTGAATTGAGTCGTATCACGGATACGATCTACTTCTTTACCAAGTTGGTCCATTTCGTCTTGAAGGTTCGTACGGTCAGTGCTAGTGTTTGTATCGTTACCCGATTGAACAGCCAGTTCACGCATACGTTGCAGAATCGAGTGAGTCTCGTTAAGAGCACCCTCAGCTGTTTGAATCAAGGAAATACCGTCTTGCGAGTTACGGCTAGCTTGGTCCAAACCACGGATTTGACCACGCATTTTTTCGGAAATTGCCAGACCAGCTGCATCGTCACCTGCACGGTTGATACGAAGACCGGAAGACAGTTTCTCCATGGATTTGCTTTGAGCGCTGGAAGCGTTGTTCAGCGAGCTCAGAGTGTTAAGTGCTGCAATGTTGTGATTAATACGCATTGTTATTTCCTCCCTGAATGTCTGTTAGTTCCGCATCCTTGCGGAAGCTTACGGTGAAAGGGTCGGCCGCCCCTCCCCCGCGCTTATTATATATATCGACAGCATTCGAGAGATTTTATAGAGGAAAAACAAAAATTTCTATTTTTATTTATCGATTTGGTTTTGTTTGAGCAATTGAACAACCTCATTTAAGGATTGTAGGCTGCTCACTGCTTCCCGATTGGACGCCTGGATGCTGACATACAGTTCTTTACGGAAAATCTCAACTTCCTTAGGAGCACGAATACCCAGCTTCACATGGTCACCCTCAACACCAAGCACAACGACTTCAATATTGCCGCCGATCATAATCGATTCATCTGTTTTCCGAGATAATACAAGCATGCCGCTCCTCCTTAGGGTTGATATAAAGGTGTTCTTGAACTAAAGGTATGGTCATGTATGATATGCTGCTTGCCTCGATTCGTAGCCGTATTCAGGAGAATCGGCGCCAGCAGATTAATGGTTGATTTCGCAGGATCTGTATTTAAGGTAATAACCGACCATATCTCTAAATCCTTCTCTTCCGTAAGCTCCAATTCTTGTATGACCGATTCTGGCAAATCCCATTCATAATTCTTATAAAAGAAAAAGGGGCTTGCGATAACAAATGTAATATTCTCATCTTCTGCAGATTGCATCAGCCTAATCGGCAATTCACCTTCTACTTCTGACAACACAAATTGACGCAAGTGCTCAAAGCCTGGTATCCCGTTATCGAATTGAAATGTAATCAATCTAATCCCCTCTTCTGCTCGAAAATGAAAAAAAGAAAACTACAGGCCACGTACGACTTATACGTATACGGCCTATAGTTATTAAACCTAATTCTATGAAGCTTGTAAAATATCTACTACAAAACCGTATCGATACTTGGCGGTGTAATCTGTACGGATGCATATTGCCGCATATAGATCTCAGCTTTGCCAGGTGTGTATTCATGAATAGCGCGGTTAGGTGTCACCCTCAAATCAACGCCGCCTTCTTCCACAGAGATCTGCACCTTGCCTGGTGTAAAACTTACATCGACGTTAGCTATGGAAGCCGGTCCTGCAGCAGGCAGTACCGGACCCTCTTTCCGCCAGCCCTTCGCTATATCCGGTGTCGGATTGCTCTTCACATGGGCAAGATCAGCAAGTTGCCGTCCTTCCTCCATACGCCTGGCAATACCTTGCAAGGCGATTTCTTTAGCCTGGGAGTAGATCCTGCTCGAAACCTCCAGATTGTTAGCTAATCCCAGCCCATCCCATGCCCTGTCTTGATTAATTTCAAGAACACCCATAGGCTGCTCGATGGATAACTTCGCGGGTATCTGGTGCATATCAATCGTAGCTTGGGGCTGTTCGATACGCTGTTCTGCAGGCCTGGTCTCAATGCCAATTAATGCAGGCTGCTGAATAATTTGAATCTGTCCAATCGGCATAGAACCCTTCCTATCTCAAGAAGTCTACAAGGCTAGGTTGAATAATTTTAGAGCCAGCGGACAGAGAAGCTTGATAGACATTTTCTAGAGTTGTCATATTCGTAATCGCTTCCGCCATATCTACGTCTTCTACGTTTCTTTGCATCTTCTGGAGATTCGTATCTACATCCGTCAGACGGCCTTGTACAATTTCTACACGGTTCACTCTAGCACCAATCTGTGCACGCGCAGTGAGCATTGTATCCATACGAGAATCAATCTTATCAAGCAGGCCGCTAAGACCTGTCTGATCACCCGTTCCAAGCATATCGTAAGCACGCTGCATAATTTGGAAAAGGTTATCGCTTGAAGTATCCGCAGCACTGGTTGCTGGATCACCAAATACTTCAGTACCCGTAATATTCACTTCCATAGTCATCCCTGGTGACAGTTCATAATTGATGCTTCCTGTATCAGTTACATTGCTAGAAGCTTTAGTCTGAGGTGGAACCGCGAGTGGATCGATGGCTTGATCCAAACCTATGGTCGAATATGGTTTTGTTCCGGTCTGCTGACCATTAAACATTTGCTTACCATTGAATTGACTGTTTCCAATCTCGACCAATTGGTTATACATCTGCGCGATTTCCGTCTTAATGGCCGTTCGACTAGTATCTTCTAAAGTACCATTGGCGCCGGTAACGATCAGCTCTCTAAATCGCTGCACGATATCCGTAGCCTGACCAATCGTAGTATCCATGTATTCGAGTGAAGACAGTGCCGCATCAGCATTATCGGTATATTGATCATTAGCTGCTAACTCTCCCCTGTAACGGAGAGCGAATGTAATTCCTACTGGATCGTCAGAAGGCTTGTTAATTGCTTTACCTGTCGAGATCTGGTCTTGCAGCTTGTTCATATTATTCATGTTGTAATTAATATTACTAAGCATCTGGGAAGACATCATTGTCTGCGTTACGCGCAATGCCATATGGCTGCACCTCCGGCTTTATCTAGTAGATTATAGGCCGACGCGGCCCATGCTGTTAATAATGCGATCAAGCGTCTCGTCGATAACGGTCATCACACGTGCCGATGCGTTATAGGCATGCTGGAACTTCACGAGATCGGACATCTCTTCGTCCAGCGATACCCCGCTTACGGACATCCGTCGAGTATCCACCTGTTCAACGATGGTTTTCTGATTGGACTGCAGGCGCTGCATTTCCTGGGATTGAACACCTAGTTGACCAACAATCGAGCGGAAGAAGCCGCTGATTGAGTTGCTGTCTGTGCCATCAAAAGCAAATTTCGTATCACGTGCTTGAGACATAAGAACAGCCATCGAGTTATTGCCTGCTACAACTGATTCCGTACCATCGGAGTTAAAAGTCACTTTCATAGAAGTTGCTAGCAGAGTAGGGTCTGCCACAATCTTTGGATTAAGCTGAATATTAGCCGCTGTCAGATTATCTGTATTACCATCCGCATCTGTGAACAAAGGCTCACCTTGCTCACCATTCATCGTATAGCCTAACTGATGCAGACCGTTCAGACCTTGTACGGTTACTTTTAAATCTTCCGTTATTTCACGGTTGCCATTGGCAGTGCTGTATGTAATGCCATTCAGTACAGTTCCTTCTGGCAGTACGGAGCCTTTAGGAATCGTGACTTCAATATCTCCGTTGGCAATGGTATTCGCCATTTGGTTGAGTTGATCCACATAGCCTTGGACATATTTATCACGGGATTGAATAGTGCCATAGATGGCTCCGTTATCCAAGTCACCGCTGGTAATTGCAGCGGTCATATCATCCAAGGTTAATCCCTGTGACGCTTCGGCGGATTTGCCTGCAACTAGGGTCATACTGCCCATGGTGATCGTGTAGCCGTCAGATAAGTCCGACACCTTAATATTTGCAAGGCCGGATAATTCATCAACTAGCGCATCACGTTGGTCGCGCAAGTCATTGGCATCATCACCAATTCCTTCGATTCGCTGGATTTGTCCATTCAAGTTAGCAATTGTGCTAGAAATCGACTTGAGGTTATCCAGGTTGATTTGCGCATTTTCCGTCAAATCCGTCTTCAAATCGCTGAGCTGCTTAGATGTATAGTTAAAGGCATCCATCATCGCCTTCGTCTGTTCCACTAATACTGCGCGGCCATCTGAGCTTTCTGGCGTTTTACTTAAGTCCGACCAGCTGTTCCAGAAGTTCGAGATAACGGTCTGCAAGCCGGTGTCACTTGGCTCGTTCACGATCGTCTCTAGCTTTTCCAGCGTGTCCGTCTGAACCGTGTAATTGCCCAGCCATTTGTACTCACTGTAGTACTGGCTGTCCAGAAATTTATCTCTCACCCGTGTGATCGAAGTTGCTTCTACGCCGGTACCAAGCTGGCCCGCTGCTGTAGAGTGTGAATAGCCGTAAGCTTCGATCGGACGGGCTGCAGAAAAGTTAACCCGTTGACGGGAGTAGCCGACCGTGTTGGCATTGGAGATATTATGGCCGGTTGTATTCAGCGCCGTCTGTGTCGTGAATATGCTTCGCTTCGCGGTCTCCAGACCATGGAATGTAGATGTCATCGTATCTTGTCCTCTCTCTGCTTAAGTCTTGAGATTGTAGCGACTAGCACGCTGCACATTCATTCCTTGTACGGCGCGATGATAGGTAACCTCGTCCTCCGGGGCACCAAGAAGCAGGTCCTGTGTGAACTGCAAATAGTCCAGATTCATCCGAACGAGCTGCTGATTAAACGTGTTAACGTCTTGAAGTGTCTTGATGGCTGCGGACAGCTCCCGCCACATATGCTGAAGCTCCAGCTTCTGCTCGGCATGGTAAACCATCTGGATGAGCTTCTCCATCTTCAAGGAGCGCATATTGCGCAGCCCTTGCTCCACGGTGTACCGCCCAACCTGGAGAAGACGCGTTTGTTCAAGCTCCACAATGCGCTGCACGCATTTTTTCTCCCGGCCCGTAATGAACGATACCATCTCTACATTCTCTGTGCGGATAGCCTGTGTCTTCTCATTAGCGTGCTGAATGAGCTCTTGGTGAGCATTAAGCAATTCCTGCAGGGTGAGCAAAATCTGCCGTACATGTTCGTTCATTTACTCATCATCCCTTCAGGTATGGAAGCAGCTTGTCAGCGATTTTGCCGGCATCAACCTTGTATGTGCCTGCAGATACGGATTGTTTGAGTTCTTCGATACGTTTTTGCCGTTCTGGACTATTCGTTTGGCTGGTGGAGAGCATTTCCTTCGCCTCCGCGGAGATCTCTACTATATCCTTCTGTTTCCTCTTATTCGCGCTATCAACCCGTTGATCCATTTGCTTCTGGTAGTTGTTATATGCGCCGATCCGATTCGTCTCATTTATCTTCATGGATAATCACCTCTTTAGTTAAACAATAGAAAAAAACCGATAACCTTTAACAGTATTATCGGTTTAGCAAGTTTGAAAATGAATAGGCCAACTTATGGGCTAAAAGATTAATTTTACCGGTTTTTATACTGGTCAATCCCTTTATAATAGACCTTCTCCGCTGCACTCTTGGATGCTTCCCTGGCTTCGTCCTCATGCATTTTCTGAGTATCCTTGATGAGGCGGGAACGGCAGGGGGTGCAAATATTATTCTCACGAATCAGGGTACCACATACTTCGCAAGGATACATGAGATTCGGGGCGTTATACAGCGATATCCGGCCCTCTTTAATAAATTTCGTAATCTGTTTGATCGAGACGCCTGTTGCATCGGACAACTCCGTTATAATGGCACCCTTTTCTTTACGCAAAAAAGTAGAGCACAGCTCGTATTCTTTATCGATATCCCGGATACAAGCAGGACAGACATCACGAAAATTTTTGGCAAACAGCTTGCCACACCGAGGACAATTATCCAGATTCATCATCGATCCCCCATTCTAGCATTCAAAGTAGATAGGGTTATTCTAACGGATTAAGGGATTTTTTTCACTAGTAATCTTGTAAAAGAGGATTAAGGCTAGGATCTGGCCCAGGTTAGGGCATAGATATCTAGTGGAATCTGCGTTTGCTGATGCAGTGCTGTTGCGCAGGCCTGAATGGTACTGCCCGTCGTGTAGATGTCGTCGATGAGGAGAAGACGGATGGATCGTGCTGGTTGTGGAAGGGCATGCGGCTTACTAGACTCGTAGGTTGAAGTCCAAGCGGTGCTCAAACTAGCGATCACATCGGATTTTGCCTGAAATAAGTGCCGGGTATCCTTCATACGCTCTGAGCGGGTCTTAAAGCTTTGCTTCTCGGTATGCCTTTCGCGGATCAGCATATCGTGGAGGGGAATGTGATATTGACCGGCTAAAATCGATGCAAACCGCTCAGCCTGATTGAACCCCCGCTCCTCTGCCCGCTCCATGCTTACCGGAACGAAGGTTATAGCATCCCATCCAATAGATTGATTGGTAGCTTGAGAGCCTCCGCTTCGTGCTAGGGCTTCTTTTGTCAGTGCGGCATATGCAGGGAACATCATTTCGGCTAGCAGCTGCTCCAGCCTCTCATTTCCGCGGTACTTGTATTGTGCCAGCCACTCTCGCATTTCACTGCTGTATTCTACAGCACTGCGATTGGCAATAAACTTGGCATCTGAACGGCGAATACAGTCCGTGCACGTGATTCCTCGGCCGCATATCCGGCATTTGATCGGAGTAAGCCATGGTATGGCCCCTTGGCAGGAGGAACAGATTGATTTTGCGAAAGAGGACGGCAGATAGGACAAGTAGGTTTGAAGCTGACTATAATTCGCTGATCTTTTCGAAAGAGTCGCTGCCCCTGCTTCTTTCCCGCAGAAAGGGCATGAGGAGGCGCTGCTGCTGAGCAGGCGAATGGTTTTATGAAGATCATTGGAAGTTCGCTGAAAAAGATGCTTGAAGAACTGTCGCATGGGATGCCTCCTTCTGTAATGAATGGTGAAGATGACTGCTGTTGAGTTAGAGTCAGACCGTTGAGTGACTATGTGTGAATATGAAAGCTGGTTGTGTTATTGAGTAGGGTAGAAGAGCTATATAATTAATAATGCAGTGATATTGTGGGGTGTATTCATCCCTTTTTGACGATTGGGTTTCGCTGCTTGAGCCATCTACCCAACCATGTTCGGGAATTCTCGGTGTGAATCATATACCCTCGTTTGCCTGCGATACGGTTCATTCCACGAATATGGCGGACAGCTGCTATTTGGGATCGGGTACGTTCCCTGCCGCAAAAGAAGACATGACCATTAGGGTCATCCCCAGATCTCCCCGCTCTGCCTGCCATCTGGACAAGGGAAGCCTCGTCGAACAAACGACCGTCTGCATCCAGGATATATACATCACTGCGTGGTATCGTTACCCCTCGCTCCAGGATGGTCGTTGTTACGAGCACTTGAATCTCACTTGTGCGGAACCGGCTTACCTTATCTGCTCGATGAGGATCTTGTGACGAAGTTCCTTCAATAGCAGCGATCTTCAATACTGCACGCAGCAGCTTGGCCATTGGTTCAACCTGTACGATGCGCTGGACAAAAATAAACAGTTGGGCACCACGTTCCAGAGAGTGGTGTAGAGCTGTAAGCAGTGTTCTTGGCAAAGACTTAGTCTGTAGAAGTTTGGCGACAGATGGCGTCCGAAGCAGCCTTGGCACCGGCAGTGGATGACGATGATAACGAACAGGCACCCTCGCATGAGGCAGTTCGCCTCTTCTCGCTCTGCGTTGAAGCTCCACTGGCGGCGTGGCAGAGAGCAGCAGCTTTGGTCCGTGAGGGGCACAGCTTTTATCTGCTGCATAATGCAACATCGGATCACCGTGGTAAGGAAAGGCATCCAGCTCATCTATAATGACCAAGTCAAAAGATTGATAGAATCGCATCAGTTGATGGGTCGTCGCCAGCGTAATCTCTCCCGCTTCCCAGCGCTGCTCGCTGCCGCCATATAAGGTGACAACCCTAGCTTTGGGAAAGGCTCGTTTTATACGCGGGTCAAGCTCGATTACGACATCCCGGCGCGGAGTTGCAATTAAAGCTTTGCCGCCGCGTACGAGAACGGATTCAACAAGTGGAAAAATCATTTCGGTCTTGCCAGCTCCGGTGACCGCCCATAGGAGAAATTCCCTTTGGTGCTGCTGCTGTTGTGGCGCTTCGATAAAACGAAGCGCTGACTCAGTGGCCGCAGCTTGCGCTGGGCTGAGCTGCCATTTGGGCAGGTCGGCCGGGATGGAGCTGGCCGGCAGCTGTGGGGCTGGCATGCCCAGCACGAGCAGCTCGCATTCGCGGCTGCGCCCCATCGTGAGGCATGCCGAGCAGTAGGCGCACATGCGCCCGCACGCTGCGCAAGCCGTGCGGTGCATGTGCGCTTCGCTGCTGCCGCATCGCATGCAGCGGCACTCGCGCTGTCGCCGCCGGCCGCTCTCGGCGGCGACAGCGCCTGTGAGGCGCAGCCAGCTTAGCAGCTGCGCTAACTGCAGTGCGCCGCCGATATCTGCGGCGGCGCCATCAAGCAGGGCGTGCGCTTCGCTGCGAAGCAGCGCACGGCCCTGCATGGCCTTGGCGGCCAGCAGCGCAGCTGCCGCCAAGGCCTCCCGCGCGCGAGCAGCTGCGCGCGCGGGGCCAGGGCTAGAGCCGCCCGCGTCAGCGGCGGCTCGCGCCCAGCGCCGGGCAAGCAGGCTGGCATCGCCAGCAGCCTGCGGTCCCGGGCGCCCTAGTGGCGCGCCGGCCGCTTCGCGGCGCGCCTGCTCGATGCAGGCCGCAAGCAAAGCGAGCGGCCCTTCCATCGTACTTCCCCACTCAGCCCTAGCTTCCTCCCACAGCTGCACACTACGTATGGCATCCCCTAGAGGCATAGCTTCACTCCATAGCACACCAGCCTCCGCTTTTTCCGCTCCTAATCTAAACTCTACTGCTTTACTCCTTTCACTCTGCTCCCTCCTTATACCTAGCTCTCTATGAGCGCGTAACGACGCTTCTGCCAGCCCCTCCTCCATCCAAAACTCCCTATCAACTTCGGGATTAATAGTCATTTGAGCGAACCATTGCCCTGCAATATGGATGAGATACACATTAGCCTTCACCAGTCCCCGCCTCTCCCGCACGCAAAAAAAGCACACCTCAATGACGCTTATCGCATCATCGGGGTGTGCTTCACTCCGTGCTTTCAATTGATTTCCATTATAGCTCAAAATGGCATTTTCGACAAATCTGAAGGATTCTGCAAATCTACGAGAATAGCCTGGTCAGGCCTGCTCACAATTCCTTCGCTCCGTAACGTCCACATCAGTTCTGCTGAAGGGTTCTCTGATTGAGAGCGCTTTCGATCATTTAAACCTGCATCCGCATAAACCGTTATATTCCGGTTACCTTCACGGAGCCTTTCGACGATTTCTGCAGTCTGTTCTGCAGAGTGACCATCTACAACGGTTAAATGAACATCCGTCCCCATTCGGCGTGAATACGCTGAAAACTGGCGAATAAACATTTCCATCTTCATATGCTGATCATGAGCAACAAGAACATAATGCTTACTTTCACGAGTCTTGCCTCGCCGAAGCCTATAAGCCACATGCACCGATGCGGCGGCCAAAGCATAACAACCAATCACAAGAAGTAAAATCGCAATCAGGTCGGCCACCTCCTCTTTGTGACAATATATGCCGTTATGCGCCCAGTGGTTCCGGCCATATGGACAAGGAGGACAAAATGTGCGATCGACAGGTCTTTTCACCTGATGTAAAATAAATACAATACAAAAACGCGTGTGAAGCACACCGCTCTTATCCCATTTCTAACGGGAGAGCCGTGTGCTTTTTTTTTATTTTCTATAAGGAGTGAGTTAGCAATGTTCGAAGCTCAATACGAAGAATGGTTAAAAGCACAGTTTGCATCCAGCAGCAGCGAACGCAAACGAAGATTGGAGGAGGAACGTCATGCCGAGGATTTATTCCTCAAAAATGTTTGGTGGCCGGCAATTGGACAATTCGAGCATTTGCACGGTGAGTACGAGGCAAGTGATTACAAAGATGGGCAGCGGTTTCTGGATTATGCCTATATACGTGAGCCCCACAAACTCTGTATCGAGATCGACGGCTACGGCCCTCATTGCCGTGATGCCGATCGGAGGCAATTCGCCGACAGCCTGATGAGGCAGAATCATCTCATCCTAGATGGATGGATCGTGATCCGTTTCTCCTATGACGACGTCAAGAGCAAACCGCGCCAATGCCAACAATTCATCCAACAGCTCTTCGGCAAGCTCTACAGCCTAAAGCCAGACACCGACCTAACTCTTGAGCAGAAGGAGATCCTTCGATACATGAACCTCTTCCGAAAGCCGACTACTCCTAAAGATATCAGCTTACTGTTGAACGTTAGCACAAAGTATGCCCGTAAACTACTGATGGAAATGGTAGAACAACGTCATCTGCAGCCTGCAAAAGTCACTGATCACCGCGTCCGAGCTTATAAACTACCTATCATTACATCCATTTCAAATTAGTCCCCATTCATCATATTCAATAAGACCCTGCCAGGGTCTTATTGACCCAAAACTAGCTACTCTACTTCCACATAAGACCCTCGCAGGATCTTATCTCACCTCGTACTCACCATTTCTCCGCATCCAACCGCCTTTTGCTCATCAATAAGACCCTGCCAGGGTCTTATTGCCCCAAAACTAGCTACTCTACTACCGCATAAGACCCTCGCAGGGTCTTATCTCACCTCGCACTAGCCATTTCACCGCATCCAACCGCCTTTTGCTCACTGATAGGACCCTGCCAGGGTCTTATTACCCCAAAACTAGCTACTCTACTACCGCATAAGACCCTCGCAGGGTCTTATCTCACCTCGTACTCACCATTTCTCCGCATCCAGCCGCCTTTTGCTCACTGATAAGACCCTGCCAGGGTCTTATTGCCCCAAAACTAGCTACTCTACTACCGCATAAGACCCTCGCAGGGTCTTATCTCACCTCGTACTCACCATTCCCCCGCGTTTGACCACCTTTTGCCCACCAATAAGACCCTCGCAGGGCCTTATCCCAACTCACCCCCTCGTCCTTCCCTCCCCACTCCCCCAAACACAAAAAAATCCCGCGTCTACGACACGGGACTCTATTATGTACCTGTAACCAGACCTGCTATGACTTTGGGCCGCCTGATGGCGGGCCGCTCTTCACCCAGTTTCTGCCTCTCGCATGCAGCTTTGGTCTGCCCTCGATCGAGCCCCTCGCCTCCTGCGCGCTAGAGCCGCGCACCTAATGCCCGGCTACAGCGTTACCCAGCCAAACTTGATGGATTGAATAACCGCTTGTGTACGGTCGTCAACCTCCATCTTTTGCAAAATGCTGCTTACATGGTTTTTAACTGTTTTTTCACTAATGAACAAATACTCACCAATCATCTTGTTACTTTTGCCTTCAGCCATGAGACGTAGTACTTCTGCCTCCCGGCGAGTCAGTGGATTGTCTTCACCTGCTACAAATTTCACGCCTGGTTCCATGCCTGCTGCAGCTCCGGAAATAACGCCCATGTCGTCCAAGTACGTCATACGGCGAAGTTGATTAATCAGCTTGCCTGTCACCTTGGGATGGATATATGCATGACCGTTCACTACGGAACGAATCGCGTTGATAAGTGACTCTGCTTCCATATCTTTCAGCAAGTAACCGGTAGCCCCTTTGCGGAGTGTCTCGAATACATAGCTTTCGTCATCATGAATGGATAAGATAATAACCTTCACATCTGGAAAAATCGTCTTCAAACGCTCTGTCGTAACTACACCGTTCTCGATAGGCATGTTGATATCCATGAGTACGATCTCTGGAATAGTGTGATTGCAGAATTCGAGCACTTGAATGCCGTCCCCACATTCCCCAATTACCTCTAGATCGTCTTCCATGTTTAAGATCCGTTTAAGCCCCTCGCGGAAAAGTTGGTGATCGTCGGCTAACAATACTTTAATTTTTTGCTTTGTTCCCGGCGCTGCCTGGTTCATACGTCATCTTACTCCTTTCTACTCTCTACTGAAATTGGGATATGAACTATAATCTTCGTCCCGTGTCCTATTTTTGAGTCGATTTCCATCCTCCCTTCAAGAAGATCTACACGCTCACGCATGCCTATCAAGCCAAAATGGGAGTTATCCTGCGCATGGTTTTCCGTTTGTTCGCTCTGGAATCCAATACCGTTATCCACGATAATAACCGTGACCGTCTCTGTCGAAAAAGCAACCTCCAGCGTGACAAAGGATGCTCTAGCATGCTTGTGCGCATTGGTAAACGCTTCCTGAACGAGCCGGTACACCGCAGCTTCCATGGCCGACGGCATTCTGACTTCTTTGCCGTTAAGCTCGAAGATCGTACGGATCTTCGTCTTATCTTCGAAATCATGAGCGAACTTACGTAGTGCAGGTACAAGACCCAGATCATCCAGGGCCATCGGACGCAGATTGAAAATAATTTTACGAATCTCTTCCAATCCGGAACGAACCTGCCCCTTCAAATCTACTAATTCGTCCTGCACCAACTGAAATTCCTTCTTCAGCAGCATTCTTTCTGCAATTTCCGTGCGAAGAACAATATTGGCAAGGGATTGAGCCGGTCCATCATGAATTTCTCGCGAAATCCGTTTCCGTTCTTCCTCCTGCGCGACGATGATCTTGAGTCCCATCATCTGTCTGTTCTTCGCTGTCTCCAGAATACGTGTTACCTGGTTCAAATCACCAGACAAGTATTGAAGGACAACATTAATCTGAGAGGCAATCGTCTCCGCCCGTTCAATAGACTTCTCCACATTCCGGACCCGCTTCTGCAGATCATCGCGCCGCGTTTTCAAATACGCTTCTTTCTCGCGATAGACCATCAGGTCGAGCTGGATTTGTGTTGCTTTTTCATAGGCGGTTTTGATGTCCTCTTCTTTATATCGAACAAAATCCTTGCTGACTTCAGTCAGCCGGATACGGGCACGCCGATAGTCCTGTTCAAGCTGGTCAACTCTCTCAATCGTCGTTATCGTTTCCGCTAACACGATCTCAAGCTCCTGGCCAAGTGATTCAAGCTCCTGGCGCGCTGATTCGCATATTTCGTAAATTTGAAGTTTACTGTCCTCCATAACGGAGATCGCATTAGTAATTACTTTATTAATATCGACAATGTGCTGGTCCAAAACAATCGGCAACCTTTCTCAAATTCTAAGAATATATAAGTTTCATCTTATAAATAGCGCTTAGAATTCTCCGGATGAAACGCTCCCGCTACCAAAGTACGACAAGCAGTTTCACCTTGTAGAAGGCTATTCCCCCCTATCATAACACACATTTACAACCGCTCGTCCACACTTAATCGATGGCAATCTTTTTCGTCTTGCTGTCATAGGTGACCTTTAGACCCAGCTTTTCAGAGAATAACCGAATCGGAATAAGCGTACGCCCATTCTTGATTATTGGAGCCACTTCCGTCTCGAAAAGCGCGCCATTGATATTCATTTCCTTTTTCCCAATTACCATCTCAAGCATCTTCGATCCATTAATTACCGTTACGCGATTGAGCTTATTGTCCCATTTTAAGGTAGCCCCCATCGCATCGGTTACAAAACGAATAGGTACATAAGTCGTACCACCTGTCTCGAAAGGCGCAACCTCCATAGCGATGGATTCGCCGTTAGACACTGCGGCTTTCTTACCGATTGTCATTTCGATATGACGAGCTGTCGGAGTCGTTGCTGACGCAGCATACTGAAGCTTAATGTTATCAATGCCTACTGTTCCCGTAGCTGCACGCTCGTCCTGCCCATCCGGTGTGGTTACCACATAAATGCGCTTCAGCTTAACAGGATAAGCCATGCCTTTAGCCGACAAGTCGGCTTTGACTGATTTCAAGCCGGACCAATCCAGCTGTTTTGCAAGATCAACCAAATGGACGGCGCCATTCGCATCGATAAACTCGGCACGCAGCCAGTTCAAGCTTTTATCACCATATACATCCACTGTCATGGAAATCGGTGAACCATCGATCGATTTGCCGGAGCTGCCATTGAACTGGGCATATACCGCTTTGGTACCGGTTCCGGCACTAAAGTCATAGGAAATGCTCAATGCCTTCCCGGACGTTTGACCTGGCAGATCCGTCACAAGCTTCACACTTCCCGTTGTTGTAGCAGGAGTCACTTGTGGGTTAATGCCGTAGCCGACACTTTCGAAAGTCTCAAGCGTCTTCTCCGAGCCGCCTTGCGTGAACGGAATCATCGTTGGAAAACCATCATAGCGTCCAATCGCATAACCTGTCTTCGTACCAGAGGTTACAGAACCAACTGTCAGGGTATCTCCGCTAGTCGCTGCTGTAAAGCCGATGAATTCCCATTTCAGCGAATCTCCGGACAATTTATAGGTTTTACCGTTTTTCAGCGTTATTTTGACAGGGATTGATACTGTTGCCCCTTTCGACAATAGGCCAGCTGCCGTGTCGAGCTTCAGCTCAGCAATTTGATCCTGACCGATTACTTCAACCGGGTAATTGGCTGTAACTGCCCCAGATTTAACAGTAATCTTCGTTGAACCTGCCTTAGTAGCGGTAAACGTATTGCCGTTAAACGCGCCTATGCCAGCCGTAGAGCTGCTCCAAGTAGCGTTCGCCCCGTCTACTGTATAAGGGTTGTAGTAGCTGTCATAGCCTTTTACAGAGAAGCTGGTGCTCTGTCCAATAAACAGCACGTTGGAGCCGCTGACCGTAATCCCCTTCAGATTGCCCTGTGGTGCAGTCGTGAACACCCCAATCGAATTGGAAATGCTGCGCTGCGTCGTATTATATTGCGTGGAATGCGCAAGGCGAAGTGATGTTTCCCCAAGCGGACGCTCAATCATCGTTGTTGAACCGCCGCCATCAAGGTTAATCCCTTTATAGACGCCAAGCTTCACCATAACCTGCTGAAGTTCTTTAAGGTTCAGGCCAGTGCTGTCGCCGTAGTCTTCGCTTGTAATCAGGTAGACCTTCGTGCCGTCCTTCGAGTAGCCTACTGCCGAACGGGATACATAGGAAGAGCCGCTTACGCCTGTAATATCACGGGAGAATGTCGCAGCCGCACCGTTATTGACGAGTATCGTATGTCCGCCTACCAGCATTTCAAAGCTTGTAGGATCAACCTTTTGACCAGAGGTCTGAGACACGAGTGAGTAATCTGACGTTACGGCTTGGCCGACTTGTAGATGCTCCATGATGTATTTCGCAGCAGTACCGTGCCCACGAAGGATATATCCGTCAGTCGGAATTGCTGTTGTCAGCGGCTTACCGTCCGAAATCTCCTGAACGACCCCGTTAACTACTAATGCTTCCGTTGGCGTCGCAGAAGAGTTCTTAGGCCGCTCTGCACCGCCCCAAGCGCTATTGTAGATATAGAGAGTATTAGCGTGACTGTAGTTTGATGTACCACCTTCAGGCATATAAGCAGACTGATTGAGACCAGCCAAGACAAAGCTTGAGCCGTCTGCAGACGTAACCTTCCCGTCAAAAGTGTAGCTGTCGATGACTGGCTTACGATCTTTGGTCACCGCAAAAGCGTACATGCCCTTGATTTGCATCGGGCTTGTCATCAACGTTCCGCTAGTTACCTGCGCGCCCATTGGCGAGCCTTCGGTCGTGGTTACGAAAACATCGGCGTTAATGCCTGCGACAGCGCCGTTTTCTTTGGTCATATTCATAACCGTATTCAGTTTACCTACGGTATTATTTTTGCCGCTCATGACGTTCACATTTACATAAGGATTAGATAGATCTACTTCGATGACATGGACATTCGCTTGTGCTGCTTTGCCGCTGCGTGTCGTTTTCCACAAATAGTCCATACGTTGTGCGCCTGCCGTAATATACGACTGCTGAAGAAGCTTAAGGGATGGTTCTGCAGTTGCAGCTTCCACCGTTCCGATCTGCAATGGGTTCCATTCAAAAGAAAGTGCTGACGAGACTGGCTGTGCGAGCAGTGTACCACCGATAACTACAACTGCAATTTTTTTACCCAAGCTTCCCGTCTGCCGGACATTGTTGTTACGTACCTTACTCATTGTATAGCAACTCTCCTAATCTATTAATCTACTCATTATAGACTACTCGAGTGTCGGAAAAGTTCCGTCTATAAAAAATTCTTAATAATTGGTGGTGGGGAGTGCTGGTGGATGAATGGTAGAGGGGGAAAGGCAGGGCTGCGAGGAAAGGTCATTCTTCCGATCGCTGTTGCAGCTGAATTCTTTGAATTTTTTAACGTTGCTATCGTTAGAATTCAGCTGCAAAGGCGAGCACTCCGTTTCTCCAGAATGACCTTCCCTCTCCGCCCCTTCTTGCCCCGCACCCCATCCGCCAGCACCTGGGGGTGGACAGAAAGAAGTAGGTCATCGCGTGGGCCTAGTGCCGCCCACTGATGACCCAGAACCATAGTACTGCAGCATTAAGGTCCCTGAGGGACCTTAAGAGCTAGAAATGAGTAGCTAGTTTAGCGTTAAGGTCCCTCGCGGACCTTAACGTAACTGAATGAGTAAATATGAGCGTCGATTTGGACTAGTGCATGGGCGTTAAGGTCCCTAATGGACCTTAAGTGCGAGAAGAGCCTGGCTAGTTGGCTGGTTAAGATCCCTCGGGGACCTTAACGTAATTGAATAAGCAAAGTTGAGCGTCGATTTGGACTGTTGCGTGGGAGTTAAGGTCCCTAAGGGAACCTAAGTGCGAAAAAAGCATAGCTAGTTCGGTGGTTAAAGTCCCTGAGGGACCTTAACGTAACTAATTGAGCAAAGTTGAGCATCGATTTGGACTAGTGCGTGGGAGTTAAGGTCCCTGAGGGACCCTATGTGCAAGAAGAGCATGGCTAGTTTGGCTGGTCAGGTTCCCTGGGGGACCTTGACCGGACTACTGGATCTCTTTTAACAGGGAGTTCTACTACCGCCCGCTATTGACCTGCAGCGTTCAAACAAAAGCCCCTGCTCAGCGACTTAGTCGCTGAGCAGGGGCTTTCTAGTAAGAGGTAGTTACTCTAACAGATTTACGTACTCTAGCAAACGTTTGATCATTACGATTGCTTCGGCGCGAGTAGCGTTTTTGGTTGGGCCGAAGGTGGTGGCGGTCTGGCCGGTGATGACGCCGATGTATACGGCTTTGGCTAGATCGGTTTTTGCCCAGGATGCCACCTTGGTCCGGTCGCTGAATTTCGACAGATACGATGATTCGGATGACGGCAGAGAAATGGTCACCGCCGCTGCTTTTGCCGCACGGGACATCATGACCGCCATCTCTTGACGGGTAATCGGGCTGTTTGGCTTAAAGGTACCGTCGGTATTACCTGTTACGATTCCCGCCTTGGACGCTGCTCCGATGTAAGCAGCCGTCACGGTCCCTGCTGTTACGTCCTTATACTTCGCCGCGTCGCTCCGGCTGCCGGACAGTCCTAGTCCACGCACGATGTAAGAAGCGAACTCCGCCCGGGTAATCGAGCTTTGTGGATCAAACTTCGTTGTTGATCCCGATCGGCCTTCGATAATGAACTTGTTTGCTAGCATTTTAATCGTGGAACCCGCCCAGTGCGAGCTGATATCCGTAAATTTCGAAGAGCCGCTGACTAGCGCGTAGGCACTGTTGCCTTTTCGCTTGAACGATACAACCGTCGAACCGTTGCTGGTCGAGAAGGTCGTTGGCACATATGACAGCTTGCCGGTTTGCGGATCCAGCCAGACAACAGCGCTGTTCGTTGCATTAATAGAAGTAGTCGATTCGAAGCTGCGTTTTACGTAACCGCCGAATTCAGGAATTGTTACCTGATTATTTCCGTTCACAACGGATGCTTCGAATACAACAGGTGTCGACAACAATGATGCCCCTGCCTTACTAATCGCCGAGGTTAGCGAGCTTGTCATTGATGTATTGCCTCTTTCCATCTCAATCAGCAAGTTCCCTGTTGTGTAGCTTGAACCAACTAAGGAAGCTAAATTTTTGAACACTAAGGCATTCAGCGGTATCTCATAGACAAGCGAACCGTACTGCACGGCAAATGATGCGCTTGAACTTAAGCGATAAGCACTTTCTAGAGCTGTGAGCGGAACAGCAACAATGCCTGCCCTCTCTGAGCTTGGAACTTCAAACACGACACGCAGATTGCTGATGCCGGCTCCCTTACCTGCAGTATAAGCTGTCGTCAGCTTATCTGCCGACACGGTATACCGTGAGGTGCTGTATCCCCCTGGAGAGATATCCGAGGTCGTAGTGGCCATAGAAGCCGTAAGTCCGATGCCGCCCCCATCTGCCTCCTCATAATTACCTGGCAGAGAGTCAATAAGGGTCGTTTGGTTCGCTACAGTAACATTCGTGAAGCTATCAATGATACTGCCGTCTGTGGTACGTAAGCTATTTGATGATGTTGCATAATAAGTAATGGTAACGGCATCGCCAACACTAGGCGCTCTTGATAGGGTCAATACAACCGTATTACCGCTAATCGTTACATTGGTCGCCGGGTCGGACGAATTATCTACTTTAACAGCGAAATAAGCGGATGAAGGAACATAAGATGTGCTGAGTGTTTTCCAGAAAGACAAGGTCAGCTTGGTTCCTTTCGCAACTGCTCCATATAATCCGTTATCTGTAATTGGCGCATTCGCTACTGATGCCAATACATTGCTGAACGCAGCCGCCTCATTACCTGCTAAATCGACTAAAGACGTGTATAACTTCGAGTAGGACACTCTAACCGTCGAACCTGATGTAATTTCAGGACTTACCGTCAGGAATACCTGAGCACCCGATACCGATACTTGTGTTACGTTACGAACTGAATTATTAACAACAACACTGTATTGTCCGGTTGATGGCCTTCTGGAGGAATCCAGCGTTTTATTGTAAGTAATGATGATAGATGATCCATAAGCTTCAATCGATTGATAAGCTGGTACCGATGTATCAACCGAATTTGTAAGAGAATAGCCGCTGAAGTTGTTTACTTTATTACCTGACGCATCCTGCACCGGATAAGAACCAGCCGTATACGATACACTTACATAGGAACTGGATTCAATCGATGCATTAATAGCGATTATCACTTTGTTACCTGAACTGTATACAGAAGTTGGCGTGTAGTAATTGCCCCCAACGTAGACACTGAACTGCGAATAGGCGTAGGTGCTGAGCGTAGCCAGATTTTCTGAAAAGATCAGGGTCACGATACCGCCTGCAGCCGTACCACCGGTCAAATAAGGCTTAGTTACATCCACTGCCGTTGTAACCGTCTGTGAATTTAGACTCGCAGCTTGATTGCCTGAGAGGTCACGAATACCCAATGTTGCTGTGGATGGCTTCGTGTAGGAAAGCTTCACCTGCTGACCATCTACAATGGTGCTGGACACGGATAACGTAACTGTAGATCCAGATACCGAAATCCCATTAACGGAGCGGTAAGCCCCATCTACTGTAATATAGAAGCTGCCTGCGGTTGGAATCGAATTTTCCATAAGGCCTTCATTATAGGTCATCACAATAGTTGACCCATTGGCTTCAAGCTTCGAGACAGTCGGAGCCGCCGTATCGCCGCCAAGTGTCTTGAATGTCCATTGATACTCATTCTGAATCCCGTTAAAAGCATTTCCCGCGAGATCTGTTACGGCGTTCGGATCGATAACCGCATAATACACAACATTTGCCTGCAGCTCTTGATTCGGCGAAATGATCAGCTTCTTGTTATTTTGCGGATCAACGCTTACCGATGTTCCGATCTGCTGAGGGTTGCAAGTACCACTTGTGCTGCTCACACATTGAAGGGTAATCTGCCCGCTGCCAGGCTGAACAGCTTCGCTGAAGGTAGCCGATAACGTCGCTTTCGTATCAACCGAAATAGCATTATTAGCAGGAGAAGTCGCCACCAAGGTCGGCTTCACATTATCTTGCGTAACCGTGTATCTCCAGCTTGATGAGCTTGTTAATCCGTCAAAATACAATCCTACCCCGTCTTTAAAAGCACGGCCGCCAAATGTCACATAATAAGCTGTATTATTAACAAAAGCTTTAGCGGATTCACTGCCATAGCTGCTTGTCGCATCAATCGTAATCGTATCTGTCCCGCCGCCGGACACCCGGCCTGATGTAACCGGGATGGAGCGGAACAAGGTGCCGCTTGTAACCGTGCGAATCTCAATCGTTCCGCTGTCTTGGAATACAGGTTCTGTGAACGTTAAGACGAGCTTGCCCGTTGTTGCCGTCAGAATTCCGCCAGGTGATGGTGACAGAGTCTGAAGTGCAGGTTTTGTCGTATCATTGCCATACCCGGTTGTAAAACTCCATGCCGAAGCATTCGAAATACCTGGGAACAGATAATTATTGCCGGAGTCGGTCTCAATGAACGCTCCCGCATCTACTAGTACATAGTAAGAGGTATTAGCGCTAAATCTCGGGCTGGAAGGCAGCGTAATCGTTGCCGTCGCCCCTGTAAGCACGACTTGTGAAGAGCTTGTTTTGATTTTGGCAAAAGTCGTATTGGTCTTGAACTCTTTAATCTCAATATATTTCTCCGTACCCGCCATCACATTATGGTCGAAGGTCATGGTCAGCTTATCCGTTAACACAGATACAGAAGTGGCGTTATCAGCCGGTGTAATGGAGACGATATTAAGCGGGGCCACATCCGTATGGAAGCTCCAGCTTACGTAGGAAGCTCCTCCCGTCTCTAGCGCATTGCCAGCACCATCCTGAAAAGCTGTTCGAGGAATCGTAACCGTGTAATCCGCATTCGAATCCAAAGAAGCAGCTGGCGTGATCGTAATCTTATTCGTACCGCTGCCTTGCACCATGCTAGAGGTTACGGGAATATTTTTAGTATCCGCAGGACTGCTTAAAGTCACGCTGCCACTAGTCGCGTAGACCGGTTCGCTGAATTGAAGAATAACCTTACTGTCTACGGACACTTGAGTCGCACCTGAATCTGGTGACTTAGTCGTAATCGAAGGAGCTGTCGTATCCACAACCGCCGCAGTCCTGAAATTCCAAGCGGCAGCACTGGATATTCCCGCATAATAAGCACCGTTAGACACATTGGCAAAAGCACCGTAATCAATCAGTACATAATAATCCGTATTCACATTCAGATCGGCATCCGGATTAATAGTAACTACTCTGCTTGTCGCATCGAGTCTGATTTTGCCGGAGTTCATTGGGATACTTTCGACAATATTACTGGTGTTATAGTTATAAATCGTAATGGTGGCCGAATCGGACCCCCTTGTTACAGCTTCATCGAACGTTAGTGTCAAATCGCTCGTAGGCGTTATCCCCGTTGCGTTATCGGCTGGGCTCATGCCCACAGCTACAGGTCCACTTGAGGCAGCATGAACGGTAGTCGTATCCCCCGCCCATCCAGAGAGGCTTATTTGAAGCATCAATAATACAGCTATCAAGAAACTAATTCGACTATGTACTTTCATTCCCCACAATCACTCCCCAGCTAAATACACTTGTACCCTATTTGTCGGCAAATCGACTTGAAAAATTTAGGCTAACTAGGTATTAGTCGAAGTTCGAGTAGAAAAGGTTGCATCAGAAAACGACAAAAAAGCCCCGAATCCAAAAATTCAGGGCTTTCTATATTTCTTTATAAATTAAGCAAGTGCGTCTGCTTTAAGCTTCTCAGCTTTGTCTACGCGCTCCCAAGGAAGATCCACATCTGTACGGCCGAAGTGACCATAAGCAGCTGTTTGAGCGTAGATTGGACGGCGAAGATCCAGCATTTTGATAATGCCAGCAGGACGAAGATCAAAGTTGTTTTTAACGACTTCAACCAGAACTTCTTCCGATACTTTGCCAGTGCCATAAGTGTCAACGTTGATCGATACCGGCTGTGCTACACCAATCGCGTAAGCCAATTGGATTTCACATTTGTCAGCCAGACCTGCAGCAACGATGTTTTTCGCTACATAGCGAGCTGCATAAGCTGCGGAACGGTCAACCTTCGTTGGATCCTTACCGGAGAATGCGCCGCCGCCATGACGAGCATAACCGCCGTAAGTATCAACGATGATTTTGCGGCCAGTCAGACCAGCATCACCTTGAGGACCGCCAATTACGAAACGACCTGTAGGGTTGATGAAGTATTTCGTTTGCTCATCCAGCCACTCAACAGGAACTACTGGTTTGATAACATGCTCAAGAATGTCCGCTTGGATTTGCTCCAGGGAAATTTCTTCTGCGTGTTGAGTCGATACGACAATCGTGTCTACGCGAACTGGTTTGCCATCCACGTACTCGATTGTAACTTGCGTTTTACCGTCCGGACGCAGGTAGCCCAGCGTGTCGTTCTTACGAACTTCGGACAGACGGCGAGCAATACGATGCGACAATGCGATTGGCAAAGGCATCAGCTCAGGAGTTTCGTTCGTTGCAAAACCAAACATCAGACCTTGGTCACCAGCACCAATGTCTTCGTTTTCTTTTTGAACGTCTTTCCCATCGCGGCTCTCAAGCGCAGCGTTAACCCCTTGAGCGATATCCGCGGATTGTTCGTTAAGCGATGTAAGCACAGCACAAGTGCTGGAGTCAAAACCGTATTTTGCACGCGTATAACCAATTTCTTTAATTGTACGGCGAGCAATTGCGGAAATATCGACATAATCAGCACGGGAGCTGATTTCTCCAATAACAAGTACAAGACCAGTGGCAACCGAAACTTCGCAAGCTACGCGAGCGTAAGGGTCCGCTTCCAGAAACGCATCCAGAACAGCATCCGAGATTTGGTCACAAATCTTATCCGGGTGGCCTTCTGTTACTGATTCCGATGTAAACAAGTGACGACCTTTAACAGACATCCGTATCAACCTCCTACAGCTAGTATGAAATAAGTGCAGACATTCTACACAAAAAATGAACCTTTCCCCGAAGGAAAAGGTTGTTAGACAACTCTCTAAAACAGTATAATACCGAAAATGTCGCTTGGTGTCAACGATTACCAATATTTGATAAAATTTTAGAGAGTATATTTTTTCTCTTTACTCCGCCTAAATTTCATCCTCCAAACGTATGCTTCGCCTTCTAATAAAGGCTTAAGCATTAAGCTTACGTATAACCGTTTAGTACTTTTTCCGCTTGAGCAACAAGACGCTGTGTAATGCTGCCGCCGATCGAACCGACATCCCGGCTCGTTACTTCTCTCCATTGAATATGAGTTCCACCGCTTACCCCGCCTAGCTCATCGCCAAATTCCGTATCTGCACCAGTACTCACTCCGTGTGATGCAAACAAGCCAAGCTCAGCAGCAATCTCATACTTCATTTGGTTCAGCGCAGCTTTACAATCTGGAACAACCACTTTATTGGAACGACTCATAATAAGAACACCTCCATATGAAAATTAGGAACGTGGCTTTATTGTGTGTCCTTCCGAGCAGTTTGAAGCGTATAACCTATTGTCAGTCCGGGCAAAATGTTCTATAACATCCATTGCCTTCGTTTATTGAATAACGTAGCTGCCTCGAACAAGCAAGGTTAAGGACTTCGTATAACCTGGAGCTGTTGTAACTCCACGTCCTGCTCGCGGGAATAACATATGATGGTTGGCAATAATCGCTTTGCCATTCGTTAAGTCTTTACCATCAGTCAGATCGGCAATGCCATTCGCATCCGTACTATAGACAACGGCTTTGCCTGCACGTACAACGACCTCTGTGCCTTCATTAGCAATGAGGACTTTACCAGCAGGTACTGCCACAACTTCCAGCTTGGCGCTTGTACCACCTGTCTCAGGCTGTGTTGTTCCTCCACCTGTTCCAGAACCAGCTTTCGCAATTTGTTCATCTACATAGCTCTTCGTTACCACCGGGTCGTCTACAGAGCCGGGTACCGTTGCATTTGATTCCGCCTCAAGGGTTGTCGGCCAGTTCACCCCAGCAATAAGGCCTGCTCCTACTAGAACAACTGCCAACACAATTCGTAGTGCATACTTCTTCAATTTCGACAAACTCCTTTCTTACGCAATTACGCAAACAAATCTAGTATCTCTTAATAAGATACTAGATTTGGATGGGATTAACCAGTTATTTCTGTACTATTTAGTGCTCGCCGTCAAGCCAGTTGATGAGGGATGAGAATTGGATATCTTTAGAGAACAGCTTTTTCTTGCTGCCGTTTACTGTTTCATAGACGTTCAATGTGTAAGTGCTCCAGTACAAATTATTATCCATTTTTTTGCTAAATGAATTATAGTTGTCACCAATTTTCCATGTAAGGCTGTTTTCAGCTTTACCTTCCAGATTAATGCTTTGCGTCCAAAGAACATCTCCGGCAGGCTCATACTCAAGCTCCATGGTCAGCTTCGATTGTGTAAATCCATCGTAGCTATAATCACGTTGTACCTTGCTGCCGATGTCAAACTCTAATGAATCACCGTCTGCAAATACATTGAAGTAATTGAAGTCGATATTATAAGGACCTACTTTAATCTCATGATTATTTGTCAGATCTGTTTTCTCAGCTGGCAAACCGAACAATACACCACGAATATAGCCTGTTGGAGTACCTGTTGTTCCTTTAATGAGACCATTCACGTCAATCGCCTCACCGAGCAGAAGTTGCAAACCATCACGACTCACATTACTAGGAAGCTGGGTGTAAACAATAATTTGTTCTTTATTGCCTGGTGTTACGGAAGTCGCTGTTTTCAAGATTGTTGCGTCATAGTAGTTACCTGCTGCTGATTTGAAATATCCCGTCCATTGCGGCATTACTTTGCTGCGTGTCTGGTTATTTGTCACATCCATAAATACAGCATAGGTATCTGTTGCATCACCTTGGTAAGTACGAGTATCTGTAACCTTAACGCTCATTTCAGAACCTATTGATTTTTGTGTATACACATTGCCTGCATCAACAGAATAGATTCCCGTAATAACCGATTTTGTTACTTCTGCTACTTGTACATCTTCTGTACCAGATTTCTCGTTCAATTGAAGCTCAAACTTCTTCCAGTTATACGCATAAGGCAATTTACCAATATACGTTACCGTTGTTGATGCGCCTGGTGCTAATCCAATATCGCCAGTATTTTTAACGGCCTGACCATTAATCGTAATATTTTTATCTAATACAATTGTTCCTGTCAAATCAGGAAGTGGCAGATAGACAGATTCTTTATTTTTAATCGATAGTTTCGCCAGCACATTATCGTCATTACCCCAAGGCAGACGTTGTACAGATTGCAATTCTACTTCATAAGTACCCTTTTCATCTGTGAAGGTTTGTTTCGCAGTTCCTGGCGTTGTATCCAGTGTGAATGGCACCATAAATGAAGCGACTGGCAATTCTACTTGGCTGCTATCAGCAGAACCTACTTTTTGAGTAATAACGAGTTTCCATCCAGATGTAGATACTGTATTAGGAATTGATCCTGTCAGTCTGATGGAGTTAAGTACAGCAGGCTCAAGAGTTAAGTTTGAATCTGATGTATTCTTCAGCTTCAACTTGTACAAGCCGCTAGATGTTTTTAAGTAGTAGTTATATTCCGGAATTGCTACTCCGAATTGGCTGGTATTACGTGCTACAAAAGATAAGTTCACATTGTAGTAGTCCGTTGTCTTCGATACCGTATTTTGATCAATACGCATGTTTACATTAGAGCTGCTTACTTTAACTGTTTTGTAGCCACCCAGTTTAATATCATTGGAATAACCCGTAGGGAACGTAAATGAGCCGATCGTTTTTTCATATCCAGAAACGGAGAAATCGAACTTCACAAAATTAAGAATAAGCTGATCAAGTGTAACTTTCGAACCTACTGCACTATAGAAAGTGAGTGTCGTACTGGATTTCGGGCTGATCATTTTCTTATTAGCCTTGTCTAGTAAAGTCAGTGTGTATTTCGATCCACTTTTGGACTTCAAGCGTGCCCAATAATCTACTAGATTAATAGCTGTGCTATCACCATTATAGAATTCAAAGGTGAAGCTCGCTGTTGCTCCGTTAGCACTCGGAACCAGACTGGCATCCGTCAGCTGTACATACGAAGCTTTCGTTACATACACCTTCTTGTTGACAGAAGAAGCCGTTGTTGATGCAGCGAAAGACACTGGTATCGCACTGAGCAGCATAACAAAAGCAACGAAGAGGGATACAAGCATAGTCGATCGTTTAAAGCTTTTCCGCATTGTCATATTCACTCCGTATAATTAGATTTACTTAAATAGACGAGAATGGAATCCTATAAGTTTCGGCTTATCTCAAAAATGTTTGCTCCGCCTATATCCGTAACTATATCTAATCTATATGAACTGCATGTGAACATGTCCTATGAAAATAAAAAAAGAAAGCTGAGAGCTTATGCTCTCAGCTTTCTAGTTAAGTCAGCGAATCTTAGTAAGCAACTACTACGATTACGCCAGCTTCTTCAATGTCAGTACCAACAGTAGCGGATGCATAGAAGTCACCAGTGCCTTGTACAATAACTTTGAATTGGCCAGAACCAATACCATAGTTAGTTCCGTCAGCAGCTGCACTTACGTCAGCAAATGCGCCAGTGCTGATAGTAGCATCGGATTTTTTCAACAGCACTACTTGAGTATTACCAGTTACGAGGTAATTAGTAGCGCCAGCTTTGATTGTTTTCGCAGAGTTGTCAACAGTCAAAGTAGCTGCCTCTGTGTTAAATGGAGTTGCAACATCGTAAACGGAGTTAGTAGTAACAGTATCTTTCAGAGTTACTACATCATTTTTAGCAACAGTTGCAATTGCTGCACCGATTGCGAATGTTTTTTCTTCGCCTTTAACGTTCAGTTTAACGGAGAACGAAGTACCATCAGCAGTAGTAACTGCGGATTGGCTTACGAACAGACCTTGAACTTGTGGCAATGTAGTAGATGCAGCACCTTTAGACTTGATGATTACATATTGTGCCGTACCGTTCGAAGCTTTAACAGCTACTACGTCGTTTTTAGCAACGTCTGCCGCTGTAGCATTAACTACAGTGTTCTTAGTAATATCAGCAGGAACTGCAGGAACTGCAGGAACACCAGGAGCAGCAGGAACTGCAGGAGTACCCAAATCGATACCTACTTTGAGGTAGATAGTGTTGCTGTTTGTAACATAGTTAGTTGTACCAACAGTCAGTTTAGTAGCTGTAGGATCAGCGGATACAGTACCTGTATCTGTAACTACGTCAACAGCCGCAGCTACTTGAGCCGGTGTCAAATCGATAACTCCATTAGTGAAGCCCAGTTCTACGATAGTGTTTTCCAAAGCAGCAGCATTGGTTGTAGTGTCAGTATCTTTAGTGTAGGCAGTAACCACTTTTTGGTCTTTCAAAGAGTAGTAAACTACTTTAGTACCAGTTACCACTTCATTGTTTGCATCAATGTACTGCGTGCTAGGTTTAACACTATAAATTACAGCATATGCGCTAGCAGTCACTGCATTTGGAGTCTCGTAAGCTACAACTTCGTTGTCTTTGTTGAGCAAGAACGAGTACTCTGTGCCAATTGTTGGAACAGTGCCGGAAACGTTTTTGTAAGATGTACCACTTACTTTAACAGTAGCCGAACCGGAATCAGTACCAGTAGCTTCAACTTTACCAGTTACAACGTTACGAGTAGCAACGATTTTAAGCGCGCTGTCAGCAGCGTTCTCAATTACGTTGACAACATCGTTAGCTTTCAGATCAGCCAAAGTAGCATCTTTACCATTCAAAGTAATCGACGTGTTAGCATCTACTTTGGAAGAGAAGCCGCTCTTAGCTACGATTCTGCTGTAGTTCGAGTATGCAACGATTTCAGATACAACAAGGTTGGATGCCCAGTTGTTTACGAGTACTGCTTGAACCAGACCAGCGCTGTTTTTGAAGATTTGAACTTCTTTAGCACCAGTAACAGTCAGGTTGAAGTCAGCATCCAGATCAGTGTTGTTGTACACTACGAAATCAGTTGATGTAGTGTAAGTTGTGCCACCGATAGTGAATGTTTTCGCGGAAGCAGTTGTGCTTCTTTCGAAAGTTGTTGTAGCTGGAGCAGCATTAGTAGTTGTAGTAACACTATTGGAAGCTGCTTGTGCGTCTGTAACAGCAATGACTTTACCGTCTTTGTTTTTCAGTACGCTTACCGAGTGACCAACCAGGTCAGACAGTTTTTTGCCGCCAGTGATGAAGTAGTTGTCAGCAACTGCTACATCGCCAGTAACGAAAGCGATTTTTTTGTCGGAAGTCAAAGCCGAAAGCTTAACAACTTCAGTAGCGCTTGTGCCCAATTTGTTGATCAGGAATTGGTCAACTTTTGGAGTACCTGCTTGAACGTTAGAAACGTTGCCGTCAGCATCATATTGAACCAGGTTTTCGCTCAGAGCGTTTTCTGTCAGCTCAGCAACAACACCACGAGTAGCATTAGTACCTTGAGCCAGTTCAACACCGCTGAACAGACCTACTTCGTCAGCTTGCAGCAATACGTTGTAAGGCCACGAACCGGACAGGTATTTATCTTTGTAGCCCAAAGCGCGAACCAAGATCGCAGTTACTTCTTCAAACTTAATTGTATCATTAGGACGGAAGTTACCGTTGTAACCTTGGATAAAGCCTTTAGCTGCAGCTGCATTGATGTAACCAGTGTACCAAACGCCTTTTTTAACGTCTTTGAACGCTGGAGGCGTAGTAGCCATCAGGTTTGCTGCACTAGCGTTGCCAGTAGCAGTGATAACGATTTTAGCCAGCTCAGCACGAGTGATCGTGTTCTCTGGTTTGAAAGTACCGTCAGCATAACCATTGATAATACCCAGAGCTGTCAGAGCCTCAACTGCATTTTGAACTGGTTTACCAACTACGTCAGATGGAGTAGCTGCAAACGCAGGAACTGCCAAAGCGGAAAGCATCGAGCCAGCAAGTGCCAGCGAAATTAAACTTTTTTTCATAACCTTTTTTTCTCCTCCTCTAAATACCTTCGGTTGTTGAGAGTTTTGTGTAGATAATGAATTGCTCGTTTTTCTCATAGCCGATTCACCCCCTTCCCCGAGTTAAGAGCATTAAAATAAGAATTTAATATAAATGATGTCTGCTTCCATGCTTCAACCCTATGTAAGAACATGTCGCAGAAACTCGTAAACCTACGAAAAAACCATATAAATATATTACTAGAGAAGACCTACCACTTTAACATTATACAATGGGCTATCCCTAGCGTAAAGAGGAAGTTGAGAATTCATTCCACTTCGGGAAAGAATAGTAGTCCCAAGGTACTACATGCCTCGCTGTTTGCAATGTCATGTAATTAAACGCAGAGCAGTTCAAAAAGTTGCGCTCAGACCAGAAAAAGATCTGAATTTTTTTTCGATTCGGTTGTTTATGTATTACTACCCTTCTCTAGGAGTATGTAATCAGTATAGCTTGGCCTATTAATCTCGTCGATGCTAAAGATTTTCCATGGATAAACTTACTTTGGATATTAATAGAAAGAAAAAAATAGAGCAGTTCGGCCAAGAGCCGAGCTGCTCTACCCCTTAATTCGCGTATATTGCCGGTAATGTCTTGTTGCTTGCCATTACTTTAGAAATCAGGATAGCAGCATCACTGCGGAGCAGTCTTGCTCTAGGCTCAAATACATAGCCTGATTTCTTGTTATTAGGGTCAATCATCGAGCCTTGGATAAAGCCCTTCTTCTGGATTGCCAGAATGGACGGGATCGCATAATAATCCGCATTACCCGAATCCTTAAAGGCTTTGTCTAAAGCAGCCTTGGCTTTAGTAGAGCTTGTCTCCAGCTTCAGATTGAGCGCTTTTGCTAGAATAACGGATGCATCCTGACGAGTCAACTTCGTATCCGGCTCAAAGGTCACTGGCTGCGTACCCCGCACGATACCAGCTCTTGCAGCTGTCTCAATGTAACGGTAATCATAGATGGCATCTGTATTAATGATGATATCTAGCGGTACATCAATAAAATGCTGTTGTCCTCCCTCGTAATTAAGAGGAATATTCAAAGCTTTCACAATCATCCGTGCAAACTCACCGCGGGATACATATTGATCCGCACCGAAGATACCCGTTGGATCAACTGCATTCATAACACCTTTAGCAAAAATTGCTTCCATCGCATTACGTGCATATGAATGGTCATTAATATCATTGAAGCCATAGGTCAGCTTACCAGCTACATAATAACCAAATTTGGTAAATGGTACTTTAATCGTGTGTTTCTTCTCGTCAACTGTTCCGCCCATGTTCTCCCAGATATTCTCGTAAGGATCATAACGGAATACGGTTACTACGGTGCCTGCCCCTTGCGCAATGCTAGGATCATAGGACAAGGTCAACGTTCCTGCTTGTGACGGAATAATTTCTCTGCCATTGTTAAAGCGTTTAAAGAATTGCTTGTCCGGATCACCCTGAACCATCGCATATGGATACGGATCAATTCCGGTAGTGACTGGATCGTAGGCTGGTGTAACATCATTGTCAGCTTGGCCACCATCAATCCAGAAGAGTGAGCTGACTTTAATAAATCTGTCAGAGAAGAAATCACTCAAGAAGTAGGATCCAGCTTCATTATCTGACCAGTAATCGGCTGGTTGACTTCTATATTCGTAACGATTTAGTACGCCATCCGTTGGGTTAGCAATACCGAAAAGAAGTTGATTGCCACTGTAAATCTGGCTTGCATTATTCGAAGTCGAGTTGTACTTCGGACGAATCAGCTTCGTATTTTTAGGAAAAGTCAGCGCCAGCGTGCTGTCGAAGACTTTATGTGAAGCAGCCATCGTTTCTGTGTACTGCGCTCCCGGGATATTAGCTGGTTCATAGTTGACATTGAGCGTGTCTGTAATCTTATCTTTACCACGCGTAATGATAATTGCAATTGGCGTTACTTTGTTTGCTTTCAGCCCAGTTACCCTTACTTTATAGGCTTCTATAGGGACTGGAGTAACAGCATCCCGGCTATAATCCAAGTAGGTAACTTTTTTAGCAGGCAGTTTATTAATAGTCATCGAATCAGCGCCTGGCGATGCAATAATGACATCTACAAAGTTCTGATTCAAATTACGCTCTTCCGTAACCGGAGCGAGTACGGTATAAGGAATAGCAATTGGGTCTACCTCAAGGCGATAGGTCGCACGTGGACCAGCTTCACCACTGTTAAATACCGTCATAACATACACTTGCGGACTTCCGTCATCCGGAATCTCTTGATTTTCTATAATGAAGTAGAAGTATTGTCCATCTACATCATAAAAGACTTGAATGCCATCAACCGTTGCGCCCGTGTTGATTGTTTTATTGAGATCGGTATTAATCGCTTTCCCCTTTGAAGTAGGAGTATATTCTTTTGATAAATCCCAAGTGATTTTTTTCGTAAAGTTAGGAGAATCAATCTGTAAAATATAATTTGACAACAAATTGTTTGTTTTTAATTCGCCCATTTTCGAACTAATTGAAACAAAATCTTTGCCTAGATCAATAAAGTCAAACGTTCCGTATACATTCATTCGTGCTTCCTTAGTCGTAAAAATACTGGAAACGTTCGTGAAGTTCGGATCGTTCGCCAGAGGCACCGTTAGATTCTGACTATACGGGTAAACGCCGTCTGTATCAACCGCAGGAATCGAAGGCAAGTTAATTGGCACAATGTTGATTTTCGTCGTGCTTTCATAATTGTTTTTCGCAGTCTTGAAAACAATCTTGAATGTATTCTCGCCCGTCTTGTTCAATACACCAAATGCTAGGCTCAGTGCATTAGGGTCCAACCTGAATTGGGATAGTGTATCACCCTGAATCAATGGCACCTCTACATTATTCATATAGAAAAATACCGTTTGTGCTTTTGTTGTACTTCCCGGATAGACAATATCATCTTCGTTCGCGATATTCACAAATTGTCCCGCAAAGTTGCCTAGCTGACCAAAGATGTATGTTATCCCTTTAGCTACTTCCATCGTAGTATCATAGTTAATTTGCATACCGTTATACAGACTATCGTATTTCACATTTGGTCCGTATAGAAGTTTGATTGCTGCTTCTTTAACACTCATCAACGCACTGTTATCTTTGAGTGCAAAGTAAAGCTTTTGCGTACCGGTTGTTGGAAGCTTCGAAACCTCCATAAACACACGCAGGAATGGCTGTGATACGCCATTAATAGTACGGTAAACGATTTGAGTAGGTTTAAGCTGAGTTGCCGAGATGCCATCGGATGTAGTTAACGCACCCCCTGCACTATTTTTCACCAGGCTAACAACATTACTTGTTACGCTTAATTTAGAATAGTTCCCGATCAATACCTCAACGCCCATTGGCAATGCGTAAATATTTGCGCCCTCGATATCGGAACCTTCCAATACTTGCAGTTTTGTTCCAGTTGGGTCGTTTACAGGATCATTCATATCAGAAGAATAACCCGTCAAGTAGTTAACGTCATAGATGTAAGGCTTCGAATTATCATGAAGCACAAACGTCAGCGTATTAGACTGTTGGGATTGCAGATCAACAACGTTATATCCTTGCATCTTGAAACGATAGCTTGTTTCGTAAGCAAAAGCACTGCCGCCTACTTTGCCCAATTTAACGGAGAAGCCCACCGTAATAAACTTCGTAGTTGAAGTAATTGTACTGCTGTCTGGTGTCACACTCGTAATATCCGTATCTACGAGTTGATACGTTGTTCCACCTGTCCATTGTGGAAGAAGTTGAAACCTTGATGCCAGGTCAGCATTGCTTGAAACGTTTGGTGTATATACGCCAGCAGTGTTTTTCACTGGAATGATTGCTGTACCTGACAACACAAGATCATTACCGGAGACAGCTGATAGATCTGGACTTTTCTCTAGATCAGTTGTAGTCGCTCCATCCGTCAAGTTCATATCATAGAAGGTGGAGGAACCATTGTAGAAAGCAATCTCACGCGTGGTTTCTACTACTTGGCTGCTGTTCACCACTCGGATGGTAACAATATTTTTTCCCGCATTAATGTTAAGCGGCGATGCAACGAACTTGTAATCACCTGCATCAGATACTTTATATTCATAACTTTTTCCATTAATAATCACGACGACCTTCGTAGCATTCGGCGCTTTACCACTAATCGCAATATCTTCGTTTGTCTTACCATCAGAAAGAGTAGATTGCAAGACCGTTGTTTGGTCTTCTAAAATGTTGTAGCTTGTACCACGAATCGTAGCTGTCAAATCATACAGCATCGGGCTGTCACGATATTCAATATAGATCGATTCGCTGACCGTCGATGACCCGTAGATCCCTTTAAAAGTCAGCTTGTTAAGTCCAGGATACAGTTCTACATTGTTAACCGAAATGTTATTACCGCTGAGCGATACATTCGCAGTTTGGTTCTCAATAGAGTTAACAACAGTCTCCGTAGATCCATTCAAAGAAATGTTATAGACACTGTAGCTAATTGAGTTACCTACAACGTTATTAATTGTACCTTTCAACGTCACACGTTGATCAGTTGTGATGCGGGCATTTTTTGCTGAGTACTGCTCATTGGCGAATAAAAAATAAGTGCCTGCTGCTGCAGCTTTGTGCGGTGTACTAAACGGTGGCAGCAGCGTAATTAGAAGCGCCAGTGATAGCACGAGTGATATAAGCTTTTTCAAAACGATGATCCTCCTTTATGTAATGGCAATTTGCATGATTGAAATGAGTAACAATCGACTAGTCCAACTAGGTGACATTGCAATTAGAGGTCGATTAATTTGAGTCGCTATTGCTTCCTCCCTTGCTGTTCTCGGATCCAAGGATATGATGGATATTCATAGCCTGACATGAGAATAGTTCTGTATTGTTGTTATCGGTCCTAGAGACCGAAAATGTTAGATTAGCGGGTACATTCCATTTATAAAGAAATTTTAATGAAATAGAGCTCATATGCATTTTGTTACATCGGATTTAGAACTGTTATTTAAACGCGGGAATCCACAAACGCCAGACTGCACTTTGTCCAACATAATGGTATAGAAGAGCCAGGTAAACATAACTGCATTGGATTCTATCCAGCAGAATTCAGCCCAAAGGCCAACACAGCTCATGATACGTAAAAGTTATTGGATGGAATCCAACATAATCAGCAGTCGAGCACACTCGAGATCGATTGCGTTGGATGAAATCCAATCTAGCCCGAGGACAGTCCAAGAGGACGTTGACTAAGAAATCAAACAAGAAAAAGGTTGTCCCAAAAGCAAACTTTCGTTTGCCTATCGGAACAACCTTTTTTAATAGTCTAATATGAGATTTATTATTTCGAGCTTCTCGCGTCTACTTTCGAGCGAAGCACACGGTTTAAGAAATTAATAACCGGGCGGCGCGACTTGTCTACGATACCGATGAGTTCCGCGCCGATCTGCAGGCTGAAGATCACCAGGCAGATAACGATGAACGTAATCCAGTTTGCAGCGGTTGATTGAACGACCGTGGATTGCAGGATTGCAAAGCCGCCGAACACTGCTGCCACTCCCCAGATAATCAGAACCGTACGACGGTGGCTGAAGCCAAGCTCTTGCAGGCAATGATGCAAATGCCCTTTGTCCGGTGCAAAGATCGGACGTTTGTTCACCAAACGACGGATAATTGCGAAGAATGTATCGGACAGCGGTACGCCAATGATAAGCAGCGGTGTTACGAACGATACGATCGTAATCTGCTTAAAGCTAGTCATCGAGAGCATCGCTAGGCAGAAGCCTAGGAACAAGGAGCCGGAGTCTCCCATAAAGATTTTGGCTGGATGGAAGTTAAAGTACAAGAATCCAACAATACCACCAAGCAGCAGAACGCTGAGCAGGATAATCGGTACATTGCCCATGATGATCGCCATCACAAGAATGGTACCAATCGCGATAGCGGATACGCCGCCTGCCAGTCCGTCCAGACCATCGATCAGGTTAATCGCATTCGTAACACCCACGATCCAGAAAATCGTAAGCGGAATGGATACCCAAGCTTCGATCGGCTGCATCGTTGCTCCGAACGGTACGTTCAGAAGGTCAATCTTCACGCCGAAGCCGAATACGACAACGCAAGCTGCAGCGATCTGAGCAATCAGCTTCACTTTTGCCGACAGCTCAAAGCGGTCATCGAAAGCGCCGATCAGAATAATAATAGTACCGCCAACCAGTACAGCACGAATCAGGTTGGTTCCCTCATGGTTCAACAATCCATCTGGAATGAATGGCATGAGGATCAGGAATCCAATTGCAAAAGCAAGATAAATTCCGAGACCGCCCATCCGCGGCATAATCCGTGTATGCACTTTGCGATGGTTCGGTTTATCAATCGCTCCGACCTTGAAAGCGAATTTTTTAACAAGCGGTGTCATAACCAAAGCTATTATTAGAGATATGATAAATCCTAATGTGTAAAGTAAGCCTGCTGGCATATTGTGCAGCTCCCCTTTTTCTATCTACCGAAGTGAATTATACTCCGACAGTAGAAGAAACTCCAAATCCCGTTTTCACGTATTTTCAACGGTTTTGGGAGGTTATTACGTAGTAGAGCGTGGTTTCTTGACGTTTTCTTTATCACGAACCACTTTCACGACGAATTTCGGCAAAACCAACATTCTTGGCAGCCGTTTCGGCTCCTGTAATAACCGGTAAAACCACTCCAAACGCAGCTTCTGGAACAACACTGGCGCTCTCTTCAGCTTGCCTGCAACAATATCGAAGCTTCCTCCAACTCCCATAATAAAGGGTACGCCGAGCTGCTTCTTATATTTGGCAATCCAAGGCTCCTGCGTCTCCGCGCCTCTTGCCACGAACAGTAAATCAGGTGCTGCTTGCCGAATTTCTTCGATTACTTCAGCGTCTTGATCAGCGCCAAAATATCCATTGCGGTAGCCTACGATGCGAACCTGTGGATATTGCAGCTGTAATTTCTCTGCCGCCGCTTCAATCACTTCCTGCGACGTACCAAGCAAATAAGCTGTCCATTTCCGTTTTTCGCCCTCTTGCATAAGACGATTCAACAGGTCAAAGCCCGTTACGCGTTCTGTCACTGGCGTGCCAACGTAATTGGCCGCCCATACGACTCCCGCACCGTCCGGTACGATAAGCTCGGCTTTTCTCATCATCTTGTAATAATCTTGGCTCTCTACCGCCGACATTACCATAATTGGATTAGCCGTAATGACATGCGTCTGGCGCTTATGCTCAATTGCTTCTGTTAGGTAGTTGACCGTTTCGTCCATGCTCATCTTGGAGAATGGAATTCCGTAAATCGGCACCGTTGGAACTTGTTTCGACAAGTGAAAATCACCTCGATATGGTTTGACGCAATAACTGCGCAATTTGTTGCGCTGGCTGCTGCGATTGTTGTCTTAATCGTTCGATCGCTTCACGATGCTTCTCTTTCCAAGCCTCTGGATTATCAAGCAATACTTCCGCGCTGTCCGCGAATGAAGTCGGATCGAGCTGCTCGGTTGTACCAATTGCATCGAGCCCCAGCCGATGAAGAAATTGATCGATCTTCGGATCGTACGATAAGCCAAGCATTGGGACCATTTGGTTCGCCGCATAGATCAGCGCGTGCAGGCGCATGCCGAACAGTGCGTCACAGCGGCTTACCTCCAACAGCATTTGCTGGGGGTCATCGCCTGGAGCAGCCAGCTCGGCTGTGCTTCCGCCGGACAGCCTGCCAGCGAGCCGTTCCATCACCAGTTTCGATGTTTCCGCATCGTCTGGCGTATGGAACGGAAGGAACCGCAGCCGCACAGGGCGGCGGCTGGCAAGCTCGGCCAGCGCGTCTGCCGCGCGGCCAAGATCGGCCCCGTCCTTGCGCCAATGCCGCAAGGACACGCCTACCACGGGCACAGCCGCCGCATCGCCGGCGGCTTCCGCCCGCTCCACTGCTGCCGAGCCAGCCGGCAGCGGCAGCCCCATCACCGGATCGGGTACTACCTCGATCCGGCTGTGCGGTACACCAATCCGCTTAAGAAGCTCAGCGGATTCGGCGTCCCGCACCGACACATACGCGCTCTTCCGCATCACACCGCGGATGAGCGGATCCATCCAGCGCCGGGTTACCGGCCCGATCCCTTGCGAATAAATAAACGTCGGCTTGCCAAGCAGCTGGGCAAGCTTGATGACTCCCGTGTAATACGGGATCGTCTTCGCGCTTGTTGCATCCTGCAGCAGGCTCCCGCCGCCGCTGATCAGCCCATCGCTTGTACGGAGCGCGTTCCACAGATCCTTCGGGTGCATCCTCCGGACTGCTTCTACGCCGTACATCTTGCTTGTCCAAGCCGGGTCAGCCGACAATACAACCGGCTGAATAGTAACACCAGCAGCCTCGCCTTGCTCGGCTAATGCGAGCAAGATCGAACGAAGCACCGCTTCATCGCCGCTGTTGCGAAATCCGTAATAACCGGAGATCACTATTCGGCGAGTTTTTTTATCAGTCCCGGTGACCATTTACGCCATACCCCTTCCAATACCAGCCACACACCAATCAAGATGATGCCGATAATCGCGCCAAGGCCAAGACCAAGGAATACGCGGATAATCGAGATGTAGAGCGGTGTATGAATGTGGGCGAATGTATCGACCATCGACAGCTGCCCAATTGACCCAACTATAATGAGTACCCACGCTGCACGATATCGAAGCGCGAGAAATAATCCAAGTAATAACAGTGGATGCGAAAGCATAAATTCCTTGCTCCGCGGACGAACGCCAAACGTTTGCTCCAGCCAATTACGGAACGTCAGCTCCAGGGAAGAAGCGGATCCTTCATTGCCGGTACGCGACAGATAGTACATGCCTACAACCGCGATAACCACAAACGCTACAACCATAAACACCGTAATCGGCATACCAGCCACTTTACGCAGACGGCGAATCGGCGAGCTGCCAGTGTACAGCAAGACATAAATAGCGGTCAGGCCAATTGGCGCCAAATGCAGCATGCTGACACCGCGGAATTGCTGCAGCACCATGCTGTACGTAATATTGTTGAGCAGACCGAATACAAAAGGTACAGCCATCAGCGAGATAAGCGCTGTAACAATAAACCACGTGATTGCAAGTCCAAAACGGCGTCCGACAGTCATGCCTTCGAATACCCACTTGCCTTCATCTGGAGTTGCAGCTCGTCCATTCCAGTCGGATCCGCCAACCGTCCGGCGGTTGCCATCCGTTCGAGAGTAGACGCGGTTCATCACCCAAACAAGGGCGAGTGTTGGAGCACTAATTGCAGCCCCAAGCGCAAGCGCCTGCTCGGCAAGAGCACCATTAAGCTGGAACAGCCCCGCGCCGCCGATCAGTCCAAGAATAAACAGCAGGATCAGCGTACCTGGGATAAATACATTGATAAGCAAAGCAATCAAAGCAACCGCACCTGCAGCTACAACCATTTTCAGCGGCTTCGCATAAGAAGGATGCTTCACATCAAATGGCTGTGCCAAATTTGGCGCAAATCCGGCATCGGTCAGTCTTTGCACAGCGCCGTCTTTCCCCTTCATCGTCAGGTACAAGTTGTCCAGGCCGCTGACAACAGCCGATTTCTCCTGGCTTGTCTGTACGCTGGCATTCAGGAAGAACATTCGAATATTACGGTCCTTCGCTGCAAGCAGGAAGCGGTCAGTCAGCACCTCAGGCGATTTCGCAATCGCATCATCAGCAGACAAGGAATAGAGACGTACAATATTATAGTTTGTAATAAATGCTAATTTATTTATGCCAAGCTGAGGTTTTTTCAAGTTCTCAATGGTTGCCATGCCCATACCGTATTTGTTCAGGAGCTCCGCGAATGAATTTAAGCTTCTGAGCTCATATTGATCCTTGTACCCCTTCACTTGTCCACCATCGAACAATACGCGGGTAACGCCAACCTCTTTCAGGCGGGCAAGCTGCGCATCTACCGCAGCCTCATCATAAGGCAGTACACGGTCAGAGAAACGCGCTAAAATATGAAATCCTTTGTCATGCAAGGCTTGCAGCGTCATCGGATCAAAATCCATCGGCTGCAGCAGCACTTCCTGCAGAGGCATTTCAACAACCAGACCATTGCGGCCATCGAAAGTCCATGGGCGGTATACCGCCTCTGCATGATCCAATGCCTCACGGACAATTGGTCCGATCTGTTCTTCCTCTTGCGTACCGTTAAAGAGAATGTAGGTAAAGTTCTGACCTACAGGCTCCAGCTTGTTTTGAAGCAGAGCTACATCCTTCGAATTGTAATATTTCAGACGACCGGACGCCGAGAGCTCTTTGAGCGAGCTCTCATACAGCGACATCGTCGTAATGCCAACGTCTTTCATTTTGTCCAGTTGCTCGTCAATAAACTGCGCCGGACGGGCTTGATATTCCGAAATATCAACCAAGTCGCGATAGTCAAAAATATACTCGACCGACTTGGAGGATGCTTCCATGTCCATTCGATTCATGCCAAGCGGCAGTGCGGCAATTACGCCAATAATGGCAATAATCCACACTAAGAGCTTCGCTTTACGGTTCCATTGCTGCCAACGTTGAAGCACAATAATCCTCCGTTCAACTCTTTTGCGAGTTTACTCTCTAATTATGCCTTGCTGTCAACCCGCTCCATCACTGCTCCACGCAGTTTGTTCAGGGCATCAGCGGCATCTTCTGTTGATTGTCCGCGAACGGCAAAATACACTTTTATCTTAGGTTCTGTGCCTGATGGGCGAAGACAGAACCATGATCCGTCAGCGAGCATATATTTCAGTACATTTTCAGGACGAAGACCATCAAGGCCGCCAAGATAGTCAAGAACACGCTCTACCTTCACACCGTTGATTTGTACAGGCGGATTATCGCGCCAGTCATTCATAATGCCAGCAATCTGCTGTACGCCGTCAAGGCCTTTCAGCGTCCGGGACTCAAGCCCTTCCAAATAGAAGCCATGCTTCGCATACAGCTCAAGCAGTACATCGTACAACGTTTTTCCTTGACTGCTATAGTATGCCGCTGCTTCACAAATCAATAACGATGCGACTACCGCATCTTTGTCACGTGCGTAATCACCGGTCAAGTAACCGTAGCTCTCTTCATAGCCAAACAGGAAGGTATGCTCGCCTGTTTGCTCGTAAGACGTCATTTTCTCACCAATATATTTGAAGCCTGTCAATGTATTCTCAACGGCTACACCGTAAGAACGAGAGATATCGGCACCCATCTCGCTGGTAACGATCGTCTTGATCACGATTCCGTTAGCCGGCAGCTGTCCGCGCTCTTTCAATTGACTAAGCACATATTCGATCATCAGGGCACCCGATTGGTTGCCTGTCAGTACGACATATTCGCCATTGTTGTTTTTCACAACCGCACCCATGCGGTCTGCATCAGGGTCTGTACCCATAATAATGTCAGCATCAATCTCTTGCGCAAGCTTAATGGCCAGAGTGAAAGCTTCACGTTCTTCCGGGTTCGGCGATTTGACCGTGCTGAAATAGCCGTCAGGCGCCTCCTGCTCGGCAACAATATGAACATTGCTGAAGCCTGCTTTGCGCAGCACTTCACGAACCGGCAAATTACCGGAGCCATGCAGCGGTGTAAAGACAACTTTAAACTTTTCTCCAAGACCACCTTGCAGCAGTTCTTTATTCAAGCTTTGTGCAACTACCGTATCTGTGTACTGCTCGTCTGCTTCGGCTTCAAGCCATACAAGAAGGCCTTTCGCTTCTGCATCTTCACGGCTCATTCTCTTAATTTGATCAAAACCAGTCACTTCGCCAATCGAAGCAATAACCTGCTCAGCATCCTCAGGAATCAGCTGACAGCCATCCGAGCCATAAGCCTTATAACCGTTGTATTCAGGAGGGTTATGACTTGCTGTAATAACGATACCTGTAGCGCAGCCAAGCGAACGTACTGCATAGGACAGCTGTGGTGTTGGTCTAAGCGACGAGAACAGGTAAGTCTTTACACCATTAGCCGCAAGGACTAGTGCGGAATCAAGAGCAAACTCAGGGGAGTTATTACGCGAGTCATGAGCAATAACAGCCGATGGCTCACCTTCTGTACGAGTGAGCAGCCAGTTCGCGAGCCCTTGTGTTGCTTTACCAACTGTATAGGCGTTAAGACGGTTTGTACCTGCGCCCATAACACCGCGGAGACCGCCTGTCCCAAATTCAAGATCGCGATAGAAGCGGTCCGTAATTTCTTTCTCTTGTCCATCAATGCCGCGAAGTTCTTCCTTCGTAGCCTCATCAATCAGTTGATCATTAAGCCATGCTTGGTAACGTTCAATTGCCTTTTCATTTTGGTTCAAGTAGCTTCACTCCTTTTATTATGATTTCTCTATTCTTACATTAAGATAATTAAGGCTGTATTAAGATCTCTCGGACAACGCAAACATAAGCTCGCCTTCTGCAACCACTTGGCCATCCACTTTAGCTGTTGCTTTGCCTTTGCCGATTGGCCCTTTCAGACGTGTAATTTCCACTTCAAGCGTGAGCGTGTCGCCAGGCTTCACTTGACCGCGGAAACGGAATCCATCAATCCCTGCAAAAAATCCAAGCTTGCCGCGGTTAGCTCCAACCATCAGCATGGCAACGGAGCCAACTTGCGCGAGCGCTTCAACAATAAGCACACCCGGCATAACCGGATACCCTGGAAAATGTCCTACAAAATAGGGTTCGTTCATCGTTACGTTTTTGATGCCCACTGCGCGGACGCCTGGCTCAACCTCCGTAATGCGGTCAACGAGCAGAAATGGCGGGCGATGTGGGATAATTTCTTGAATTTGATTAATATCTAGCATGTTTATTTACTCCTTTCGATGGTAAGCAGGTATAAAAAAGCTTAATTTTACTGAAACTAATAATATCCTTCAGCAAACTGCAGGTTGTGAAGGTTGAGATAAGGGGGCTTGACTGCGGATTACGATAAATCCGCAGGCCAAGCCTCTTTGTGTGCCTACTATTCCGGTCCGATCGTCTTGTTCTGTCCTGGGTCTGACTTGTTCAGCGCCTGGAACAGAATGATGTACACAATTGCTGTCAGGAACGAAAAGGCAATTACAGCCCACAAATAATTCGCAGCAAACGGTGCCTCAAGAAACACAAACATGATACCTACGTAAAACAGCACAGTTGTCAGCTTGCCCATCCAATTCGCCGGCACGGTCTTTTTTCCTTTAAAGTGAAAAATCATGCCTCCGGCTATCATTCCCAAATCGCGCAAAAAGATCGCTGCCGCTGCGACCCATGAGATATGGCCCGCCAGAAGAAGCGATAATATAACGGTAATGAACATCAGCTTATCCGCAAGCGGATCAAGCATCTGCCCAACCGTCGTCACTTGCCCGGTGCGCCGGGCAATATACCCGTCGAGTATATCTGTGAGGCCTGCTGCCACGACTACCAGAAAAGCATAAATCATGTGTCCCTGTGCGAAAATCGCGACGTAGACAGGTATCATCGCAAAACGCAGCGAGGTTAAAAAATTCGGCAGATTCAAACGCGCACGCCCCTCTACCTTTATCCATTTCTTCTACACAAGGTTCCCAATCATTATACAACTACCATATGAAAATGAAAACAGCACCCGTTACATGGCAAAAGGGCTGCCCCAATAGTCACTATACCGTGATGACTTCGGAGGGCAGCCCTTCATTATTTATTCTACGTATCAGAAAATACAAGATCGTACATGTGCTGCCAGGTCGACCACTGGAACACTTCACTGCCCGGCTGCTTGCCTACGACAACATACCCGACATATAAACCGGTGATGAGCATGATGACCATAATGACCGGTACAATACTCTTGCGCAGGATCCACAATGTGATTCGCGCACCCTTGGAACGCTGCTGCTTCTCGGAATTGTCGCTGCTGCTGGTCTTAACTTTTTCCTCCGCAAGCGGTTTTTCCTGATTTTTCGGCGCGCTCCGCGATAGAACCGCCCGTTCATCCGACATACTCTCACCCTATCTATTTGCGCAGGCTGTTGGCTAACCCCATCATTGTATCACTGGACGTTAAAGCTCTAGCTGCCAGCTGGTAAGCACGCTGCACATTAATCAGCTCCGTCATCTCATCGCCTAGGTTTACATTTGACTGCTCCAAGGCGCCTTGACGAAGCGCAATACCATTGTCGCCGCTTGGCGTAACGTTCTGCAGAACATCTGCTACATTAATACCGTCGGCAATCTCATATAAGTTATCCGCTACAAGCGTTAGCGCTGAAGGACGGGTTGCTTGAACCAGCTTAATCGAGCCAAGTTCAATCGTGCTGCCGTCTTTCGCTACGCCTTGAGCGGTACCGTCAGGATTAACCCGAAGCTGGTAACCATTCGGCAATACAAGCGGACCTTCACCCGCTGCGGTGCTCGCCATAACAGGATAGCCTTCGGCTGTTGCCAAAATCGTATCACCGTTTGCATCCACCGTCAACTGCAGCGAACCGCTGCGCGTATAGGCACGGGCGCCGTTACCGTTAACCATGACTTCGAACAGGGCATCTCCTTCAATTGCAAGATCCGTATCCTTATCCGTTGTCTTAATCGTACCTTGCTGCAAATTCGGCTGAATCATCGACAGTCTTGATCCCCAGCCCTGATTAAAGTTAAGTGAGGTCAGTCTTCCCGGCTGATTAAACTCTTCCGGCTGCCTTCTCGTGTTATTAAGCAAATCCTCGAAGGTTGCTTCTTTACGTTTATAGCCTACCGTATTCACATTCGCAATATTATCAGCCAGCATGTCCAATTTTTGCTGAAGAGCGTTCATTGATACACTGGCATTAATCATCGAGCTGTTCATAGTGTGCGCCTCCTGCTTTTATACACGGCCTACTTGGTTAACGGCTTTGTCCAAGCTTTCATCGTAGAACTGAATAACCTTCTGATTCGCTTCATAAGCGCGAAGTGCGGCCATCAAATCTACCGATGATTGTGCGGCGTCAACATTCGAACGCTCGACATAACCTTGACGCACCTCTACACGATCACCTGCTGCAACTTGCTGGGCATCAGCTTCGCCGCCAATCAGGCGGAATTTGCCGTCCCCTTCGCGGGCAAGTTCATTTGGATTATCGATTCGAGTAAGCATCAGCTGCTTGCCTGTATCTGCTCCCGTGTTCGCATCCACAAAACGTTGATCAGCTGTCAGCATCAAGCCATCTAGGCTCACGCCTGCTGGGAATTGAATCGGATTGCCATCTGTGCCAAGCACATTTGACCCATCTCCCGACACCAGGAACCCGTCTGAGGTCAATGTGAATGAACCACCACGTGTATAACGGACTTCACCGTCTGCATCCTGTAAAGTGAAGAACGCCTGCGGCTGGAAGGTTACCTCGCCATCTGGCGATACGGATTTGCCGGAGGCATCAAAGGCCATCCCCGGCACTTCAATATTCGATACAAGAGCAAAGTCCGATGATTTGCCTGTCTGCATCAAGTCGCCTTGCAGATGGATCGCAAGGCTTTCTTCGGCGAATACGCCGGTACTGATCTTCCCGATCTCTTTCTGCTGCTTCTCATCTACGCCTGTCAGGGACAACAGCATTTCCGGAAATGAACGGGTGACCGCATAAGTCTGTTTATACCCCGGTGTATTAATATTGGTAATATTATTCGTTATCGTATCATGTCTGCGCTGCTGTGCTGTTATGCCTGCTGCAGCCGTATAAAGACCTCTTAACATGTGGCGCCTCCTCGGCTGGTACGCTTACGAAGCCGTTTCATTAATTTCTTCTTATTATAATATCGGCAACGTCAGCAACCACCGTTATAGATACCTCCTGCGACCTTCGACCCAATTTATGCCTCGGCGCGCTCCCCACAGCGCCCTACCCGCATGAAAACCCCTATCGAAGCCTTTCGAAGATGAAGGGCCTCGGTTAGAGGTAGGTTTATCGCTAACCTCGGCTGTTTTTGCCGAGCTTGTCCAAGTTATCAAGCAAAATGCCTGTTCCCTTAACTACGCAGTGCATCGGATCCTCTGCAATAAGAACAGGTACTTTCAGCTCGTCCGCAAGAAGAGCATCCAATCCATCAAGCAATGCGCCTCCGCCAGTCAGAATAACGCCCCGGTCGATAATATCAGATGATAATTCAGGCGGTGTGCGCTCAAGCACCATCTTAGCAGCTGCAACAATGGACATCACCTGATCCCAAAGCGCTTCTCGCACTTCTTCGGAACGGATTGTAAGCGTAAGCGGCAGGCCCGACACCATATCACGGCCGCGAATATCAATCTCTTCATGCCGTCCTTCTGCATACACGGTACCGATCTTGATCTTAATCTCTTCGCTTGTCCGCTCGCCAATCAAGAGGCGGTACTTATCTTTGATATATTTCATAATAGCCGCGTCGAACTTGTCCCCCGCGACTTTAATCGAAGAAGATGTCACGACATCGCCCATAGACAGCACGGCAACGTCTGTCGTACCCCCGCCGATATCCACAACCATGTTACCGCTAGGCTGGAATATATCCATTCCAGCCCCAATAGCGGCAGCCTTCGGCTCATCTTCCAGAAACACTTCCTTCGCACCGCTCCGTTCAGCCGCCTCACGAATCGCCTTCTGCTCTACCGATGTAATATTAGTAGGAGCACAGATCAGAATGCGTGGACGACTGAACCATTTGCGGCCTTCAACACGATCAATAAAAGCTTTAAGCATAATTTCCGTAATCTCGAAATCAGCAATAACACCATCGCGAAGCGGACGGATAGCAATGATATTGCCAGGCGTACGCCCGACCATACGATGCGCTTCTTCGCCTACCGCGAGCACTCGTTTCGAATCGCTTTCAATTGCTACTACTGAAGGCTCGTCAAGAACAACGCCCTTGCCTTTTACATGAATGGATACATTGGCTGTACCCAGATCGATACCGATATCCTTGCTTAACATACGGCTTTAGTCCTCCAACGAATAATATAATCATCCCGTCCACAAATAGTTCCCATGACATAGGACATACTGATGTACATTATTCGCCAAAAACCACAAAATTCCTCTTGATTATGTGCAGAAATCCTCGAAAAATGTTTATGATTTGCCTGCTGCGAGTACTTCGCGCTTCTTCGTACTCGTCTTCTTATATTTGATCTTGGTTGCTTCTCCTCCCCTCAGGTGTCTGATCGATTTGTGGTACTCGAGAATGTGCTTCACCTGGTCCGCCAGGTCGGGGTTAATTTCCGGCAATCGTTCGGTCAAATCCTTGTGAACCGTACTCTTGGAAACGCCGAACTCTTTAGCGATCGTACGCACCGTATGCTTTGTTTCCACGATGCAGCGACCTATTTTAATGGTTCGTTCTTTGATGTAATCATGCACGTTCCCGCCTCCCTACTCGAGATAGTTTGGTACAGTATATGAGGGGGCTGGGTATATATTCTTTATGGTCAAGCCTCACTTACGTGTTTGGCCTAAAAATTTCATAAAAAACTGAAACAGGCAGGGGTTTTATCCCCTGCCTGTGCGACTTTCGTCCTATTTTTCTTCAGTAAGCGATTGACCTACGATTGAAGCCGGGTTAACCGACGTTCCATCTTCTTTTACACTAAAGTGGAGGTGGACGCCAAGATCACGCTCGAGGTCGTTACGACCCGCTACTGCGATTTTGGTTCCTTGCTTCACTTCGTCGCCTACAGCTACTTGGATTTCGCTAAGGCTTTGGTATACGGTCACAAGACCGTTGCCATGGCTGATCTCAACAACATTACCGTTAGTTGGATGCTTCTCAACACGTGTTACTTGACCGGAAAGGGCAGCCATTACATCAAATGGCTGATCGCTTGGATCTGCAAAGTCTACACCAAGATGTGGTGCAAGTGTGTTCTCGCCGATTTGAATGACCGCTTGAGCTTTTTGCTCGCTTGTTGCATTCGCATCATAGAAAGGAAGCACTTCATCAAGAAGATCTTTGTTTGCTACAGGCCATTCCAGCTTCTCGCCTTTTCTTACTTCTTCAAGTGCTTGGTCATCCGGTTTAACAGCTTCATTGCCTACAGCGGAATCTGTTTGCTCGGTTGTCGTAGCTGTCGTTTCTTTGGTGTCGTCCGAACCCTGATAGATCCACATTAAGGCTACGATGATTGCTGCCGCTGTCATAAACAGTGCTGGGGTTACCCATTTCCGCGACAACAGTCTTTTAAAGCCGTTGCTAGACTTGGCGGCAGATACTTCTCCTAGTACGTTTTTAGGAGAATCCTGCTTAGGTTTGTTTTGATTTTCATTCATTTGACATCACCTCACTAGCCATTGTTGCCAGAACCTCTAGCTTTATACGTGAGGGATTACTATTTTTTGAGAAAAACTCTATCGCTACCTATTTCAATGCAATCTTTGAAGCTTGTTCCACTTTCGTTCCTGAATAATAGTAGGTTACAATCTGCTCTGCGCTCTTGCCTTCCTCGGCCATCCCGTTCGCTCCCCACTGGCTCATGCCAACCCCATGCCCATAACCAAAGGTTGTAATAGAGATGGAATCACCATCCAGCTTCCATGAGAATTGAGAGGAGGCCAGCCCCAACTTCTCTCTTACTTCGCGTCCGGTATACGTCTTGCCGTCTATCAGAATGTCGGCGATTCGATTGCCATCAGTCTTGTCTAGTATTCGAATGACCGGCTTCTTTTTACTGCTCAGACCCAGCTTTGCATAAAACTCAGAGAGTTTCAGCTTCACCGTCTCCTGATAGCGAGGGGAGATCAACTTGTCCCATGGACTTGCTACGCTGCGCAGATAAGGAAGCTCCTCCTGAAAATATTGCTCTGAGTTCTCGGTATAACCGTTGCTGGTTGAGAAAAATACCGCCTGAATCGGCTCACCGCTATAAGTGATGATCTCACCACTTGTCTCGCTTACTGCTTTATTAAGCTTAGCCAGCTTCTCCTGACGCTCATCCTTTGGCCAGAGCTCTTTAAGTTTATCTATTGGAATGTAGATTTGATGGTCTATCGTATCGGTAACATCGGCCTGAGCCGCTGCTGCCGTTGCCGGCATGCCGCTATGGTCCTCCAGCTCGAGTCTCCTTATTATATAAGTCCGTGCAGCAATCGCTTGCGCTTTTAACGCCTCAAGCTCGAAATCAGCCGGCATCTCTCCTGCGACTACGCCCCTGACATAAGTTTCTATTTTCACCCGCTCCGTACGTTGTTCCTTCGTTAAATAAACATTGATATACGGACTATTAGACTCTTTACTGCCCGTTGCTGCCGGTTTCTCAGCTGGAGACGGCAAAGGCGCCTGCCCGAACCCGTCGGCAGACGCCCCTTTAGAAGACGTAACGCCGCTGCTCTCCTCTTGGAATGGATGGGGTTCGTTCCCCTGGGTTCCGACATTCCGATACGTCGAAGTGACCAGCATCACGGAAACACTCATTACGATTCCAATTCCGAAGGCTGTCCAGCAAGTGATGGCTAACCATCCACCTCTTAGCCTTCCGGCTGTTCGATTCGGTCTGCCTGTTAAGTACCTCATAGTTCTCCTTTCCATCTATAAGCTGCTAGAAGAGAGTGAACTCTCTTAAAGTTCGCCTTGATGGAATTATTCTATGAGGCCGTTTAATAGGATAGAACCGTAGTCTCCCAGTTAAAGCACGGCTTGTATTCTATTGTTTTAGTCATGACGCAGAGCATCAACTGGCCGCAGGCTTGCCGCTTTATTTGCAGGCAGATAGCCAAATACGACACCTACGAATGCAGAGAAACCAAAGGATAACAGCATCGTATTCATAGGCACCTCTGTCGGCGTTTTCATTACCTCGCCTATGATATAGGAGGCTATGTTGCCGATTATGATGCCAAGCATACCGCCGAGACCACTGATTACAACTGCTTCTACGAGGAACTGGAACAGAATATCTCTCTTCTTCGCTCCTAGTGATTTACGTATACCAATCTCACGGGTACGCTCCGTTACTGAGACTAGCATAATGTTCATAATCCCTATGCCGCCGACAACAAGTGAGATAGCCGCTACATAGATTAATTGCCTGTTCATCGTTTCATTCACGGAATTGAGCGTCTTCATCGCTTCTTCCTGATTCAATACCCGATAGGCATTCTCGTTGCCGCGGAACTTCTCATAGAGATTCGCTTCTACTTCGGTAACGACCGAACTCATTTGCTTCGTATCCGTCACCTTCATGTTAATAGTCGTGACTCCGCTCACTTGGAACACTTTTTGCGCTGTTGAGATTGGGATCAGAATCTTCTCATCATTTGACCCTGTCAACGAGTCGCCTTTGGATTCCAGCAAACCTACTATCGTGAAAATATAACCGTTTATCGTAATTTTGCGGCCTACAGCATCCGAAGGATCCACATTCTCATCCTCAAACAAATCCTGTGCGGTCTGCGTTCCGATGAGCGCCACCTTGGTCTTGTTATTAATGTCCGGCGCTGCTATATATCGGCCATCCTGTACGCTGAAGTCCTTAACTTCTTCATACTCCGGGGTAATCCCCTCAACGGTGACAGAAACTTGTGTACGGCCATATTTGGCATAGCCGCTTGTACTCGTAATCGGAGCAACTCCGCTCACATTATTGAGCTCGCCAAGCTTCAACGCCTCATCAACTGACAAAGAGGTAACCGTCCCCCGCCCTGTTATCGTAACGGACAATGAGTCCGGGCTGCCAAGCGTTGATACTTGGCTGGCTACTTCATTCGATGACGCTTTGCCCATTGAGACCAGCGCAATAACGGTCGCAACTCCGATCAGAATACCGAGCATCGAAAGGATGGTTCTAAGCTTGTTCGATAAGACGCTCTTGACCGCCATTATGAGGCCCTGCGTAATCTTCATGGCTGTCCCTCCTTTGCTGCTCCGTTAACACCCCATCTCGAATAATAACCGTACGTCTCGCACGCTGGGCAACTTCCATATCATGCGTAATCAGGACAATCGTCTGCCCCGCACGATTCAGCTCCTCCATCATATTGAGCACTTCCATGCCGGTCTTGGAATCAAGCGCACCTGTTGGTTCATCCGCAAGCAGCAGCGGCGGGTTGGTCGCTAGTGCCCGCGCTATCGCTACACGCTGCTGTTGACCGCCAGACAGCTCATTCTGGCGATGGCCAACTCTCTCACCTAGTCCAACACGTTCTAACGCATCCATCGCACGTGCACGCCGCTCTTTCGCCGACAGGCCGCGATAGATGAGCGGAAGTTCACAATTCTCAAGTGCAGTCAGCCTCGGAAGCAGATGATACCCTTGGAAAATAAATCCGATTTTCTTATTGCGCATCTCGGTTAATCTATTATCGCTTTGCCCACGAATCTCCTTACCGTCCAGCAGATAGCTGCCTTCGTTCGGCACATCGAGACAGCCGATGATATTCATAAGCGTTGATTTGCCTGAACCGGACGGACCAACGATGGCCAGAAAATCACCATGGTTGACCGTCAGTGAAACATTATGCAAGACGGTCATTTTCTCCCCGGCCATCTTATAAAACTTAACGATATCCTTCATTTCAATCAGCGCGGATTGCCCGGTCATCGTGTACCACCGCCGCCGGTTGCACGTGTAGTCGCTCCTGTTCTTACGTTACCGCCGCCGGCGCCTCCGAAGCCACCGCCACCAGCTGGGAATTGACCTCCGAAGCCGCCTCCGAAACCGCCGAATTGCTGCGTTTGCTGCTGTTGAGTTGCAGAACTGCCCATTCCTTGCGCACCTGTTGCCACTGGAAGAAGGACCGAATCTCCTTCTGCAAGACCCGATTTGATCTCTACATAGGTTTCGTTGCTGATACCGACCGTAACTTCCTTAAGCTGGCCGCCAAGCGTGATGCTCTCTCTCATTTGAGCACCTGCTCCACCTCTGCCGCCTTGAGCGCCTGATGCTCCATTATTGCCTTGAGCTGCACCGTTTTGGCCAGTTCCACCTGGCGTTGTTCCACTACCCGGCGCAGCTCCGGTACCTGGTGTAGTTCCGGTTCCAGAGACTTTCCCATCTGGAGTTGTGCCGCCTTGATTAGTACTGTCTGCAGCTGCTACATTGCGTCCGCCGCCTTGACCGCCTGCAGCAGTGGTTGTTCCTCCACCAGCACTGCCTTGGAAACGACCTCCGCCTCCGCCTTGCCAGCCGCCAGCTGCGGCCGTTTCATTGCCTGTTTTCCCTTGAGTTCCTTGAGTTCCTTGAGTTCCTTGTGTTCCTTGACCTTGATTGCGCTGACCCTTTATCCCGCTTGCTGAGCCAGTCGTGCTGCCTGTTCCCGGCACGCGAACATACGACTTACCGCCAAACTCAACTACCGCATTAACGGGTACAAGCACTGCACCTGTACTGGATTCCGTTGTAATATCCGCTTGACCAGACATTCCGACCATTACCCCGTCAATATCAGTAAGCAGCAGGCTTACGCTGTATGACGCCGAGCCATTGGAAGAAGTGCCTTCCTTCGCAATATCGGATACCGTTGCTTCAATGGTTCGATCCGTAATCGCGCTAAGCGTAATTTGTGCGGTTTGCTTCAGCTTCACATTTGGAATATCGAGCTCGTCGATACTCGTAACAAACTCAAGATGCGCGTAGTCTACAATCTCCGCAATCGTTGTATTCGATTGAACCTCGTCACCTACAGCCACATCACTTGTCGTCACTTCGCCATCAATAGTAGCAACCACTTGCTTCACTTCTTTAGCTTGGTCTTCATAGATGTCTTGAAGCTGATCATTGTAGTCATCGATACTCGATTGCAGATCATCAATCTCATCTTTAATCTTATCGGTCGAGTCTACTTCATTTTCCGTACCAATCGCTTCTTTGTATTCCTCTTGCTTGTCCGTGATTTGCTCTTTTACTTTTTCGATATTTTTGTTGATCGACTCGATCTGATCATCATAATTATCGTTATCCTCGAAGGTAGCCAGTACCTGCCCCTTCTTCACCTTATCGCCTTCCTTGAAGGACAAGGTTGCAATTGTACCGCTTTTGCCTGCCGTTACCGTTTCTCTGGAATTGGCTTCAACAGAACCGGTACCGCTTATCGATGTCTTAATATCGCCTTTGATCGCTCTGGCCGTAACGGCAACAGGCGACTCCGCCGTCGCTTTTTCATCGCGCATGAAGTAGTAATAATACGCGCCCGCACCGGCGGCAGCAAGAATAATGATTATTCCAAGCCATAATGTCCACTTCTTCATAAGACTGTACTCCACCCTCCATCGGTCATATCTACCGAGGAATATATCACGCAAAAATGAACACAGCATGAACAAGCCTAAAGGCTTAGGAGATGTGAACGAGGCTGCCATACGTTGTATTTTCTACAGTGTAAAAAGAGTAGATGGTCCCAGAATTAGGCTATGTTGTATTCAATGCAGTTTATTTCGAGCTGTTGGGCAGATATAGGATGGAATTGGGGAATTGTATTGTACAAAATACAATGTAGAACAAGTCACCGATCTGAGAGGCACATTATGTTGTACAGAATACAGGCTGGGGATGGGAGGAGAGTCTATCACCCGCGTAGATACTATGGTTAGTGAAGGACTAAGGTTAGTGAAAGTGAACACATGCACAAAAAAGCTGTTTCCTCTATTGAAGGAAACAGCTTTTTAACGGCTAATTCTAAGTTAAGCCCAAGTAGGTTGAACTTTCAATACAGGAGCCTCACGTTTGAAGCTTCCAACTGGTTCAAGCTCTGCAGCAGGCGCTGCAGCAGCCACTACAGCTGCAACCGGAGCTTCAGGCTCAACACGTCTAATATCCGCACCAAGAGAAGAAAGCTTGCCCGTGATATCTACATAACCACGGTCAACGTGGTAAATACCAGATACTTCTGTCTCGCCATCCGCACGAAGAGCTGCACAGATCAGAGCAGCACCGGCACGAAGATCAGTGGCACATACTTTTGCACCAACTAGCGGTACGCTGCCTGTTACGAATGCTGAACGACCTTCGACTTTAATCTGAGCGTTCATCTTCTGGAATTCTTCAACATGCATGAAACGGTTCTCAAATACCGTCTCAGTCACAACCGAGGTTCCTTCCGATACAAGCAAGAGTGCCATCATCTGGGATTGCATATCAGTTGGGAAGCCTGGATGCGGCAATGTCTTCACATCCACCGATTTGAGCCCTTTAGGGGCACGAACACGAATGCCGTTATCTGACTCCGTTACTTCCACGCCCATCTCTTGCAGCTTCGAAATAACAGGCGTCAAATGATCCCCAATCGCATTTTCCACGAATACGTCTCCGCCCGTGATCGCCGCAGCAATCATAAACGTGCCTGCTTCCACACGGTCAGGAATAACGTTATGCGTTACGCCATGCATACGGTCTACGCCTTCGATACGAATCTCGCCCGTACCTGCACCGCGCACCTTAGCACCCATAGCGTTCAAGTAGTTGGCCAAATCAACAATCTCCGGCTCTTTCGCAGCGTTCTCGATCGTTGTTGTACCTTCCGCCAAAGCGGCGGCCATCATAATATTTTCCGTTGCCCCGACGCTTGCAACATCCAGATATATCTTCGCACCTTTAAGACGCGTCTTTGTACTTGCCTCAATGAAGCCATGTCCAAGCGTAATTTCCGCTCCCATCGCCTCAAAGCCCTTCAAATGCTGATCAATTGGTCTTGTACCAATTGCACACCCGCCTGGCAGTGAAATACGGACCTTGCCAAGTCTTGCAAGAAGTGGTCCCATCACCAGGAAAGATGCACGCATTTTACGGACAAATTCATAAGGAGCCTCAAAGGAGGAAATCATCCCCGCAGAAATCTGCATCGTTTCATTGTTGTAAGTCAATTTTGCGCCTAACGAAGCCAATACTTTCTGAATGGTCATTACATCGTCGAGGAGGGGAACGTCACAGATGACGCTGTCTCCTTCCGCCGCTAATAACGAGGCTGCCAAAATGGGAAGTACTGCATTTTTTGCACCGCTGACACGGACCGTTCCCGATAGACGCTGGCCTCCGCGGACGATAATTTTGGTCATCTTATAGTTCCCTCCGCGAACTGATTTTCTCCGAGCTTTAATTCCAATTTTTGTATAAGAAAATGACAAATTTCATGCTTTATCCAACCTTCATCTTATCATTCATTTACACAAATCGACAAGCGGTAAATTATTACCAGAAAGATCGTTATAAAGCACTACTTTTACCTCTAAACCCGAGCCGAAACACTGTCAAAAGGTATACACCTGGCAATGTTCCCAATCCGAAATTCGGGGCTTTGTATATAGTTATTCGTAGTCTCGTGTCATTTTCATACCGTCCTGTAGTATCCATTGTTGACTTTTTTGGATTATGTTATTCGACAAAATACCGCAAGAGCTTCGTCCAGTTCCAATAATCCAAAATAAAGCCGGCAAAGCCATGTCCTATAACAACGGCGAGTACAACCTGAAACATCCTTGCCTTCGGACTACGCGGAAATTTGAAGAACATATCCAGCTTAATCTCCTGCAAGATAAACCAGACGAACACAATACTGAATAAATTAACTACAATTGAGAATAACGCTAACGTGCCGGTAGCATTCTGAGCGTCACTCACCATTTGATCGATACCCATCTTTCTTACTTTCCCTTCTTCTACATAAATATGGCCGCACCGTAACTATTGTCTATATACCCGATATAAAATCGTTGTAAACTCAGCGCGGCTCGCTTTTTTACCTGGTTCAAAAACATTGTCCCCCGTACCGCTGATTAATCCCTTCTGCTTAAAAGCATTCAGCATCGGAGCCGCCCAATGGGTGCGCCCGACATCTGCAAACGGACTAACTACCGGACGAACCGGCTGCACGCCGTCGGCATTGCCGACGATCAGCGCCATCTCAGCTCTTGTCACTGGCTGTTCCGGACGGAACTTGCCATCTGGGAATCCTTTGATCCACCCCTTCTGCACCGCCTTGGCAACTGCTGCATACGCCCAGTGATCGTAATCCAGATCCTTAAATCGGATGTCGACAGGCATGCCAAAAACAATCGGCTTGTAGGCTTTAATCACCATAGCTACCGCTTCCGCACGTGTAATCGGACGATTAGGTTCGAACTTATAATCTCCGGTTCCACTCACAATCCCGAGCTCACTCATCTCTACAATGGCGTCCTTCGACCAATGGCTGCTAATATCTCGGAAGCCGGCAATAAGCGGGTCAGCTTGGATTTTGATGCGATAATACTGTTTGTCAAAAGCACTGTTCGCCGTCAGCTTTATGTAATATACACCGGGTTGCAAAACTTTGTTCTTCACTAACAGCTTCCCGGTCTGTCCGGTTGACTGAGTAAAGAGCAACTTCTGCTTCTTATCGTATGCTTCCAGCTTCATCATTTTGCCTGTTGGCACATCAAACAAATTCATGTCCACGATACTTGCTGCGTTTAGTCGCAGTTGGAACCAATCCACATCATTCGCACTGCCGATTACTCCTACATATTCTGTGCCTGAGCTTGTCGATAGTGCCTCGTAATATTTATCATTCGGCTCGTTCGGATCTACGTATTTCGGGATGTAGTCCATCTTAAGCGCGTAGGTTCCAATGGTAGGACTGGCCTCTGATGATATCGCATTATGGATACGAATGTAATACTTACCCGGTGATACCGTAAGAACTGGCGACTGTTCTGGCGCCCCTTCCGGCTCCTCGTCATACGACATTAACGTCTGACCGGCCTGTTGAATAGCAAGCTCAGGATCAATCCGCACCGTATTGGTCGACACACGGAGACTAAGCGTGCCGCCTTGTGTGAACGTTACCACATACCAGTCCCGGTCACCCAACTGATGAAAAGAGCCCGTTATCGTCTGGCTGCGAGGCTGAAGGGTATAGGCTTCATAAGATTTGTCATTCGACTCGTAGCTGTCTGGCTTCATACGGAACATGGTCGTCATCAAATACGGGAGCTTTAGATCATTTTCCTTATTCATATATTGAACGAGGATGGTTTGCTTACCCTTTTTCACTGTAAAATCAACCATCCGGCTGCCAAGTCTCATCTCTGTCGATGCCTGCAGCTTGTCGCCGCTATAATGCGATAAACGGATAGGAGGAACAGACGCACCTTCCGGCAATAGCTCCTCAAAATCAATCGTTATCGTCCCGTCGTAGGGAGCATCAAACGTGTACCAGTCATCATCATTACCTCCGGCCAGCATGGCTGAAATCTGCTTGCCTGCCGGGAGCGGTTTGGCGCTTGTGCGGGAGCCGTTTGGCTCGAACCGGTCGGATTTGGCCGTCATAGTGACTGCCTTATCGATCTGCAGGAGGCCATAGCCGGATTTTGTGTCAAAGCCGGCAGGGCCGATGTCTTTGGCACTTTGCCGCAGCAGCTCTCGAACCTGATAAGGGGCTAGCGCTGGATAGCGCGCCCATATTAAAGCAGCCGCTGCCGCAACCTGTGGCGCTGCCATGGACGTTCCATCTTCCTGCTTGTAACGTCCTCCGATGCCGGTAGTATACACATGCCACGGTGCTGCAAGATCAACCTCCGGACCAGGATTGGACCTGGAATCCGGCGTATTATCTTCCTTCACGCCGCCAACTCCAAGTACAGTTGGATAAGCCGCCGGATATTTAACGGCCGCTTTATCCCCTTGTGTGAGTCCATCATTACCCGCGGCGGCAATAAGCAGAACACCTTTGCTTTCGGCGTAATCCACAATGTCCAGCATATAAGGGGAATAACGGTTAAGTCCAACCGACAGGACTACGATCCGGGCACCATTACGGACGGCATACAGTATCGCCTCGCCCAAATCACGCTCTGTCCCATCACCTTGGCTATCAAGTGCTTTGATTGGCATCAGCTTGGCTTCCCAGACGATGCCGCTTACGCCTATCCCATTATTGCCGGAAGCTGCGATAACACCAGCCACACTCGTTCCATGGCCGTTATCATCGTCAGGCGGCTGGTTAGGCTGGACGAGATTCGTTCCAGGAACGAGATTACGCTTCAGGTCAGGGTGGTCGAGATCAATACCTGTATCAACGATGGCAATCGTCAGATCGGTCTGCTTCCGCACGGTCTTCCATGCTTCCAACGCGCCAATCTGCTTCAAGTAGCGCTGCTTGGCAAGCTCCGGATCATCCGCCGCGTAAGGCTCGGCGGATGATAGGATGTGCACCGGCTCATTCGGGTGCACATATTCGACGCCCGGCTCGCTTTGCAGCCGGGCTGCCCATGCGGCAACGTCCGCCCCGCGGTCAGCGGGCTGGACAAGCCAGATCTCCGCCGCCTCGCTCTGGCGGCGGAGTACACGCGTCCCGCGCAGGGCATGTGCCTGCGCGGGCTCGCGCCATTTGAGGAGCCAGCTTTGCGGCTCCTCGTTTGCCCCGGCGGGGGCGGTGGCGGCGGCAGCTATGCTCGCCGCTTTGGCCCCCATCGGGGCAGCGCCTGCAGGGGCGGCGGGTACAATCGCCCCGCAGGCGAGAATCCCCGCGAGGAACAGCGCGGGGAACAACTTGCTGCTGAGCGGAACTTTTCTCATCTGTTTCTGCCTTTATCGATATATTTGTCTCCGCCTCAAATTATACGTATGCTCTTGCCATACGTTTCTATTGGACCGTTTACTAGCCTCTCTTTATCTACTTATACCATTCGATTTCCAGCCCTGTTTCTCCTGTCTCTAGCAAAAGATAATTGCCATATAAACTAGCCATCTCTCATTCGCCAACTACGCTACTCTCAGACTATCGACTGCCCAAAACCTCCATCATTGCTGCTGCCCGACTACCAGCCTCATTCACCCAATTAAATTCTCCCAAACTCCACCGTTCCTGCCCCTTTCCCGCCTCATCCACTCGACTTAAGTCCCCTCAGGGACCTTAACTTCTCTCAAACTAGCTACTCTCTTTCCTTTAAGCTCCCTTAGGGACCTTATCTTCACCAAACTCCACCGTTCCTGCTCTTTCCCGCCTCATCCACTCGACTTAAGCTTCCTCAGGGATCTTAACTTCTCTCAAACTAGCTACTCTCTTTCCTTTAAGCTCCCTTAGGGACCTTAAATCCACCAAACTCTACCGTTCCTGCTCTTTCACGCCTCATCCACCCGACTTAAGATCCCTCAGGGACCTTAACTTCTCTCAAACTAGCTACTCTCTATCCTTTAAGCTCCCTTAGGGACCTTAACTTCACCAAACTCCACCGTTCCTGCCCCTTTCCCGCCTCATCCACTCGACTTAAGCTTCCTCAGGGATCTTAACTTCTCTCAAACTAGCTACTCTCTATCCTTTAAGCTCCCTTAGGGACCTTAAATCAAATGAAACTCTCCCCTAATCCCCCACATTCTGCGCCCGCTCACACCAAATAAGAGCCCACGAGTCCTCTATTCCGCCAAACTACCAGTAACTTTCCCATCCATAAGACCCTCCCAGGGTCTTATGCTCTGCAATACTCCCCAGAATCCTACTCATTCCACGCTTCTCATACCAGTTAAGACCCCACCAGTCCTCTATTACGCCGCATACCCACTAACTTCCCACCTATAAGACCCTCCCAGGGTCTTATGCTCAGCACCACTCCCTCGCTTCCCGTTCCCGCTCCCTCCAGCCAAACAAAAAAAGGCCCAGCGGCCACCAGCCGCTGAACCTCTATCTCAACTCTTATCGTACGAACAAATCGGCTTGGATCGAGAAGACTGTATCGATCCATTTCATCAGTGGTCCCGGCAAGACGCCTAGGGCAACCGTTGCCGCAGCACATATCCAGATAACCACTCCCGTAACGACGGGCACGGTTACGACATCTTCTTCCTCTCCATTTGACCGCATGAACATCTGGCGGATGATTCCGAAGTAGAAGTAGTAAGAGATTACGGTGCTGACAGCCATAATAGCGACCAGCCAGTAAGCCTTCACACTTGCTGCTCCCAGCAAGATGAACAGCTTGCCGAAGAACCCGCCTGTTACAGGCAGTCCCGACAGGGACAGAATGAAGATCAGCATCGCAGCTGCCGTCCATGGCGCCCGGTAATATAAACCGGAGAAGCCTTTCAGCTCTTCATGTCCCGCTGAACGGGCAATTACCGTAACAACCGCAAACGCTCCTACATTCATCAGCAGGTAAGCGACCAGATAGAAGGCAAACTCGGAGAAGTTATTGCTATGTACAATCGTGACTGATATCGCAATCGGTACAAGCAAGTAACCTGCATTTGCTACACCTGATAACGCGAGAAGACGTTTCGCCTGCTTTTGCCTTAAAGCCGAGACCGTACCGATCAGCATAGCTGCGGCCGCAATCACCAGTAAGGCGAAAAAGACATCATCACCCACCTGATCCTTAGAGCCACCTGAGAGGAAAAACGCGCTGCTGTACAAGAAGCGGAATACCGCTGCCAGCGCTGCCCCTTTCGCGATAACCGCGAGGAAAGCAGAGATTGGCGTTGGTGCCCCTTGATACACATCTGGTGCCCAAGCGTGAAACGGTGCAGCGGCGATTTTGATCCCGAAGCCTGCAATCAGGAAGAAGAAGCCGACATATACAAGTGCCTTATAATCGGTAAAAGCTTGCGGAAGTGCCGAAGGGAAGTCGGCCAGGCTGACCGAGCCGGTAACACCATACAGATATGACATTCCGAACAGGACAAAGGCCGAAGCAATACCGCCGGTCACGACATATTTAAATGCTGCCTCTGCCGACAAGGTTGATCCCTTCCGTAAACCAACTAGCACATAGCTTGTAATACTGAGCAGCTCCAGACCAATATACAGCGTGACCAAATTGCCGGAGGAAGCCATAATCATCGCACCTGCCGTTGCCGGCAGCAGCAAATAATAAAACTCGGCTTTATCTGTTACCGCTTCATCCTTCTGCGTCGAGCCAAGCGCCATCAGAACAATCAAGGACGTACCAATAAGGAAAATAATTTTCAATAGATTGCCGTAATCATCCACAAGGTAGCTGGCACCAAGCAAGGAGATCGCTTGACCGGCCTGCGCAGCCTCCTCAGCAGACACTCCCGAAGGATTCATATCCATCATCCGCCAGATTACAAAACCTAAGGATAACAGCAGGCCTCCCAGCGACAACCAGCCAATAATCGATCGGTTCACCCGCTGCGGCAGAAGTAAGTCCGTAACGATCAGAACAAGAAACACGGCGGCAAGGATAAGCTCAGGAGCGAGATACAGCGTATCATGCCAAGTCAGCGGTATAAATTCGTTCATCGCTTATCCCCCCACCCTACTCGAAAATAACGGTTTGAAAATGCCTTCAACGCTATATTGCAGCGTATCCGTCAGTACGGATGGGAAACAGCCAAGAAGCAGGATAAACGCCAGCAGCACAATCATCGGCAAAGCTTCAATTAGCCTTGCGTCTTTTACCGCCAGATATCGCTCATCAATAGGGCCAAAAGTCGTCTTCATGACTGCCCGCAACATATAAATGGCTGTCAGGATGACACCAAGGACAGAGAATCCGGCAATCCATGGATGAGTATCAAATAACCCAAGCAGAGAGAGAAATTCTCCTACGAAGCCTGACATCCCTGGTAATCCTAAGGAAGCAAGACCTCCTGCAAGCAGGATCCCCGAGATAAAAGGCATCGAACGTGCGAGCCCGCCAAGCTCGGATAACGTCGTTGTCTTCGTTCGCTCATACAGACTACCAACAATTAAGAAGAGCAGTGCCGAGATCAAACCATGCGATACTAGCTGGAATATGGCGCCCTGTAAGCCAATCTCATTAAAAGCAGCAAGCCCCAGCAACACAATCCCCATATGGCTGATCGACGAGTATGCGAGTACTAGCTTAAGCTCCGTCTGACGGAAAGCGACCAGCGCCCCGTACAGCAGATTAGCTAAACCTAGTGATGCCAGTACAACGGCCCAATCCTTGGCCTGTTCAGGGAATAAGACGATCCCGAAGCGGATCAAGCCGTATGCCCCCATTTTCAGCAGGATGCCCGAGTGTATCATTACAATCGCCGGATGCGCTTCACTATGGACCTTCAGCATCCAGGTGTGGAACGGCAGAATCGGAAGCTTGATCCCAAACGCCACAACAAGCAGCAGGAAAATGACCGTCTGCATCGTATCCGACATATGGAACGGATTCATTCCTCCAACCTGGTCGGGAGCAAGATTCACCCAAGCTGACGGGTCCGTCAGATTACGGAAGATATCCGCGTAGCTGCCGCTGTATACAAAGGACGAGGTTTCCTGATCAATATGGAAGCCTGCCGTATTCACAAGAAGAACAAAAGCAATTAGCATAATAGCAGAGCCAAGACCGTTATAAATGACGAACTGATTCGCAGCTCGCTCCCGGTTAAAATAGCCCCATATCCCAATCAAGAAGTACATCGCAATAAGTGTGATTTCGAAGAAAATAAAGAATAAGAACAGATCCCGTGCCATAAATACGCCTAGCACACCAGTCTCAAGAAGCAGGAACCAGGCGTAAAACGCCTTCCATCGCTTTTTCACATGAATGGAGGCAAACGCAGCCATCGCGGTGATCAACGTCGTCAATAGAATAAGCGGAAGAGATAGACCATCAATGCCAACATCATATTGGAACGTTAACGTATAACTGGTCACTCCGTTAGAGGCTTGTGTCTCCTTGTTAAGCGGAACCTCCACCCACGCATTTTGTTCCCCGTACGCACTTCCGCCCTGGTGCTTGTCATAATCGGCATAAAGCCATAACGACAGCACAAGCGGTATAAGTGTTGCGATAATGGCAGTCGTCTGCAGCCATCGGTTACGATGCTTTGGCAGCAGAAGCACGACTAGAAGACCGATAAGCGGAGTAACCAGAATAATCGATAAAATCGGAAGATCGGTCAGGTCAGTCATTTACCAAAACCTCCTTCCAACTATAGCGACGATAATGACGACAAGTCCAATCATGGCCGTCAAGCCGTAGGTTTGCGTCTGGCCGTTATTCAATCTGTTCAGCATCCGACTGCCCGCTCCTGCCGCAAGGCCAATAAACCTTACCGCTCCCCCGATGACGTATTCATCAATGGCATTCAACCCTTTGCCAAGACCTCGCACTGGCTTCACAATCGCGACAGCATAAAATTCATTAATGTAATACTGCTTCTCCAGCACATTAGCCAGCCAAGGCATTCGTGCCGAAGCCGCACCGCGTTCGATACTGCTCTTCCCGTACATGAGCCAGCCGATATAAATACCAAGCACACCTACAGCTATAGAAGCTACAATTGCTGCCCCGCTGGTATGAGCTTCTTCTGCTCCTCCGGTCAGCCATCTGCCAAGCCATCCGTTCCACGGCGTCTCAACAAACCCGACACCAACCGATAAGACAGCAAGCACAAGAAGTGGAATCGTCATGACCTTAGAGGATTCCTTCACCTCAACCGAATGTGGTAAGCGGGATTTGCCTGTAAATACGATGAAGAATAACCTCGACATATAAAGCGCCGTGCAGAAGGCCGCCGTCAATCCAACGGCGAATAAGAATGGATTCTCATCCAAAGCGGACGCCAGAATTGCATCCTTCGACCAAAAGCCAGAGAATGGCGGAATACCTGACAAGGATAAGGCACCTATCGCAAACGTCCATGTTGTCACTCGCATTTTGGAGCTAAGGCCGCCCATCTCATGAATGTTCTGTGTATGAACTGCATGAATGACGCTGCCTGCTGCAAGGAAGAGAAGAGCCTTGAAGAAAGCGTGCGTGAACAGGTGGAAAATGCCTCCTGTCATCGAACCAAGTCCCATCGCCATAACCATGTAACCAAGCTGGCTGATTGTGGAGTAGGCTAGAATTCGCTTTATATCCTTCTGCGCGATAGCGACCGTTGCAGCAAATATCGCTGTAAATCCACCGAAGTAAGCTACCGTATGCATCGCTGCCGCCGAAGCTTCGAAAATATCAAACGTTCTAGCAAGCAGGAACACGCCAGCTGCTACCATCGTTGCGGCATGGATCAAGGCGCTGATAGGCGTTGGCCCTTCCATCGCATCCGGCAGCCACACATGAAGTGGAAACTGACCTGATTTGCCGATCACACCCATGAAGAGAAGCAGAGCAATCGAGGTAGTAATGCTCATCGTAATCGCACCAGACTGCCCTTCATTAAACACGTTATGTATGTTGCTGAAATCCAGCGCATGGCCGGGCATATACCAGAACAGCACGATAATGCCCAGCAATAGACCGGCGTCGCCAATTCTGGTTACGATAAAGGCTTTTTTCGCAGCTGCGCGGGCTGCAGGTTTGGCATACCAGAAGCCAACTAGTAAGAAGGAACATACGCCAACAAGCTCCCAGAAAATATAGAAGGTCAGCATATTATCGGACAGCACCAGACCTAGCATTGCAAAGGTAAAGAGCGCCACATAACCATAAAAGACGGTAATCCGCTCATCTTTTTTCATGTAGCCTGCCGAATACACATTCACTAGAAAACTGACTACCGTAACAATGACGAGCATTAGAGCGTTCAGATTGGTCACTTCGAAGCCAATTCGGAACGTCACGTCGCCAAAATCAATCCATTTGAAGCTATTGCTATAATCCACGGCATCCGAGCCCAGCCTCTCGAAAAACACGAGAAGCGACATCACAAGCGCAGCAAGCGAGCCAATCGATCCGATCAGCACGCCTGCTTTCCGATAACTTCGGCCTAGAGCCGTCAATAAGAGGAATGCCGCGAGCGGGAAGAGTGGAATCAGCCAAGCCGTTTGTGTAAAGTGATCCACGGGTGCATTACCTCCTCATCTCGTCGAATTCATCCATATTGACTGTTCCCCTTGCACGGAATAGGGCGATCAGCACAGCTACCCCAACCGCGGCTTCCGCAGCGGCGACCGTAATCGTAAACAAAGCAAACACTTGACCGGTCAGCGAAGGAACAACACCATATTTAGAAAAGGCGACCAAATTCAGATTAACTGCGTTCAGCATAAGTTCAATTGATAACAAGACAATAACGGCATTCCGTTTCACGAGCGCTCCATAAAGCCCGATACAAAACAGGATCGCTGCCATCGTCAGATAGGATGGAAGCATCGTTAATCAGCTCCCTTCTTCGCAAGTGCGATAGCACCGATAAAAGCGACCGTCAGCAGTACAGACAACAGCTCGAACGGTACGACATAACCGGTATATAACAACTCTCCGATACTAAACGTATTATCTTCTACCCCTTTAAGCGGCTGCACATCTGGGAAAGTCGTCGTCCGGATCGCATAAAACAGGATTCCGAACAGACAAAGCGCCGCAACCACTGCAAGCGTCTCATGGAGCGGCTTTACTGGATCCGCCTTCACAGCCTGATGATTCGTCATCATAATGCCGAATATCATCAGAATGGACACCGCCCCCGCGTAGATGAGCACTTGGACAAAAGCGACGAACTCCGCGTCCAGAAGGACGAACAACCCAGCAAGGCCAAGGAACACCCCTGCCATGGAGATGACCATATGCACTACCTTTTGCAGGCTCACCATAAGAACCGCTCCAATGATCATAATTGCCGAGAAGATAAAAAAGGCTGCAAACTCGCCATTAAAATCAATATTGAACAAATTATTTGGCGCCTCCTTTCGCAGGAGCTCCGATGTTATTATTGTCCTGACGTACAAGCGTGTTATTATCGGTCAGCCACTGCACATCCTTGAACAGATCATCCCGGCTGAAGGCTGACAATTCGAAATGATTGGTCATCACAATCGCTTCCGTCGGACATACCTCGGTGCATAAATCACATAAGATGCAAATTTCAAAATTAATATCAAACGTGTCGATCACTTTTACTTTTTTGGTCGGATCGGGATTTGGTTTGCCCGTCAGTGTAATACAGTCCGTTGGACAGATTCTTGCGCACTGGTTGCAGACGATACAGAGGTCCGGAATAAAATGTTGAATGCCCCGGAACCGGTCCGGCATGAGAATTGGCTCGTCGGGATAAGAAGTCGTCACTTTTTTCGATACCATTGATTTGAGCGTCACGCCAAGCCCTTGCACAAGTCCATTCATGGCCGAGTCCTCCTAAAAAGAATTGCGGAACAAAGTGGAGCAATTCTTGCTTCGTAAGCATTAACTTAAAGAATTGTCTACTTAACGAACAGCTCCAGATACCCCGCCGTAAGAAACACGTTTAATAAAGATACAGGCAGCAGCACCTTCCACCCCAGCCCCATCAGCTGATCGACGCGAATACGAGGGAAGGTCGCTCTGATCCAAAATAAGAAAAAGACGATAAAGGCGAATTTGAGCAGGAACCAGATAATGCCCGGTACAAAATCAAGGAACGGCGCCGGCGCATGCCAGCCACCAAGGAACAATACAGTCGTTAACGCAGCGATGGCGTACACGTATACATACTCCGACAGCATAAAGAACGCAAAGCGGAAGCCGCTGTACTCGACATGATAACCGGCAACCAGCTCCGACTCCGCCTCTGGCAGGTCAAACGGTGTACGATTTAGCTCAGATACAGCCGCAATGAGAAAGACAACAAAACCAATAATTTGCGGCAGGAAGTTCCAGTCCCAGAACCAGCCGCCAGCCTGCGCATCTACGATATCCCTTAAGTTAAGGCTTCCACTAAGCAGTATAACGCCAACTACCGAGATCACAAGCGGAACTTCATAACTGATCATCTGCGCCGCTGAACGCATGCCTCCAAGAAGTGCGTACTTATTGTTGGATGCCCAGCCGCCAAGAACGATGGCAAGCGTCGAGATGCCAGATAGTGCCGCATAATATAGCAGGCCGACATTCAGATCTGCAAAATACAGCTTTTCTGTATAAGGAATAACCGCCAATACCGTAAATGCAGGAACATAGCAGAGAATAGGGGCTAGGACGAATAGGAGGCGGTCAGCTTTACGCGGAATCGTGTCTTCCTTAATTAGCAGCTTGAATATATCCGCTACCGTTTGGAGCATGCCCAGAGGACCAACCCGGTTTGGGCCGATCCTAAGCTGCATCCAGCCGATAACCTTCCGTTCGAAATAAATGGCATACGTCACGAAGCCAAGTACAACGAACAGGAATACGACAGCCCATAGAAAAATAATAACCGCATCGCTCCAGGTGAGTGAATCATGCAGCCATGCTCCCATCAGCAATCGACCTCCCCGACCACAATGTCGACGCCGCCGAGTATCGTAATCAGGTTTGTCATCGTTTCACCAACCAGGAGCTTAGGCAGAATCTGCAGATTAACGAATGACGGCCTGCGGAATTTCAGACGGTAAGGCTCTGCTTTTCCTTTCGAGACGATATGGCAGCCAATCTCACCACGTGGTGATTCAATCCGAACATACACCTCTCCTGCCGGAGGACGAATGGCGCGTGGTACTTTCCCCATCGTTTCTCCGCCTGAAGGCATTTGCTCAAGCGCCTGCTCGAGAATGCGCAGGCTTTGCCTGATCTCTTCCAGCCGAATAACATAACGGTCGTAGCAGTCGCCGTTCTTGCCGAGCGGTACATCAAATTCGAAACGGTTATATAAGCTGTACGGCTCCGCCTTACGCAGATCCCAGTCTACACCGGTACAACGAAGGTTCGCGCCGGACAGTCCATAATCAATGGCTGTTGCCGCATCATATCGGCCAATTCCCTTGATCCGTGCGAGGAAAATCTCGTTGCCGCTTACCAGCTTGTCGTATTCCCGCAGTTTGCCTTTCATGTATGGGATGAAATCCCGTACTTTATCGAGCCAGCCCGGAGGTGCATCCCACTTTACCCCGCCGACACGCATGTAGTTGTAAGTTAATCTTGCGCCGCTGAGCTCATTGAAGAGATTAATGATAATTTCACGATCGCGGAAAGCATACAGGAACGGACTCATCGCACCAATGTCGAGCAGGTAAGTTCCCCACCAGACAAGGTGGCTGGCTATTCGTTGCAGCTCCATTACAATGAGGCGCATAAATTCCGCACGCTCAGGAATCTCCAGATTCATCATCGTCTCCACTGCATGAACGAGTACATAATTATTCGTCATGGCAGAGACATAATCCATCCGGTCGGTATAAGGGATAATCTGCGTATAGTTCAGTTGCTCGGCAAGCTTCTCGGTTCCACGATGCAAATAACCCATTACCGGCGTTGCTTCCGTGATGACTTCTCCATCCAGTTTGACTACGATACGGAATACGCCATGCGTGCTGGGATGTTGAGGACCGACATTCAACAGCAGTTCTTCGGTACGAATCACGCTTCAGCTACACCTCCGAATCGAGCGGCTCATAATCTTTGCGCAGCGGGTGTCCGACCCAGTCGTCAGACATCATAATACGGCGCAGATCGGGATGGCCCGGGAAAGTTACTCCGAGCAAATCATAAATTTCGCGTTCATTCCAATTAGCCGTCGCCCAGACCGGCGTCGCGGAAGCAACAACAGGAGCGCTGCGATCCGCCTTTATCTTTACAGCCAGCTCACGCCGGCTTTCCAGATCAACCAGATGATAGACAACCTCCAGATGCGTTTCATAATCAACACCAGAGACATTCCGCAGATAGGTAAAATGCAGCTCTTCATGCTGCTTCAACTGTACAGCCGTAGCGAGCCAATGCTCATTCTTCACAATGAAAGTAGGCATATGCCCATTCATCTCATTGATGTAAGCATCCTCCAGCGCTTCCTCATGCACGAGACTGCGAATCAACTGGGCAGCCGCATCAAGCTGCGGCTGCTTTGGCGACGGTGGCGGCGGCTCAGCCACTTCTCCCGCTGGCGCGCCTCCTGCATTAGCGGCTTCCTTCGCTGCCGCTCTTGCCGCTCGTGCTTCCGCAGCAGCTTTCAGCTTCGCTTCCTTCTCAGGATCTACCGCCGCGTCCCCCGCTGATTCGCCGCCTGCATTAGCGGCTTCCTTCGCTGCCGCTCTAGCTGCCCGCGCTTCCGCTGCGGCCTTCAGCTTCGCTTCCTTCTCAGGATCTACTGCCGCTTCTCCCGCTGGCGTGCCGCCTGCGTTCGTAGCTTCCTTCGCTGCGGCTCTTGCCGCTCGCGCTTCCGCCGCGGCTTTCAGCTTCGCTTCCCGCTCCGGATCTGCGGCTGCTTCCGGCGTGCTCGCCATGGATGGCTCATTATCGCCTGCTGCTGCAGGTTCCTTCTCCAGCGTTGCGCCGCCCGCCGAGACGACGGTATCCTCTTCTGAAGCCGGCGACTCTACTGGCGTTTCCTTTGAACTGGAAGCCTCTTTCGCCGCCTCTTCACCCTGCTTCTCTTCGTCCTTCTCCTCACTCATCGCTCCGTCACCCGCTTCCCGGTTTTCGCCTCGTAACGGATTTTTTCTTGCAGCTTGTTAATGCCGTAGATCAGCGCCGCCGGATTAGGCGGACAGCCTGGTATGTACACATCCACAGGAACGATCTGGTCGACGCCCTTCATGACTGCATAAGACTTGATGTAAGGACCACCTGCGGTTGCACAGGAGCCCATCGCAATAACCCATTTGGGTTCAGGCATCTGGTCGTATAAACGACGCAACAGCGGACCCATTTTTTTCGTAACTGTGCCCGCTACAATCATAACATCGGACTGGCGAGGAGAGGTTCGGAACATGACTCCAAACCGGTCAAGATCGTAATGGGAGGCTCCGGTTCCCATCATTTCAATAGCGCAGCAGGCCAGACCAAAGGTCAGCGGCCAAAGTGAATTGCTTCGTGCCCAAGCCTTTAATTGCTCCAGTGTTCCCATAAATACATTGCGTTCTAATTCTTTGCGTTCTTCCAACGATATCGACTCTAAACTGAATTCCATTTCAGCACCTTCTTTTTCCAGGCATAGAGGAGTCCGATAAACAGCATTGCCGCAAAAATGAACATCTCAACTAGCACAAAAAGGCCGAGCTTATTATACGCAACGGCCCAAGGATATAAGAAAACGGTTTCCACATCAAAGATGACAAACATTAGTGCAAACATGTAATACCGAATGTTAAAACGCACTTGACCTTCGCCAACCGGCTCATTGCCGCTCTCGTAGGTTGTTCGCTTCGGATCATTCGGTTTATGCGGTCTGAGCAGTCTTCCGACGGTCAGTGCCACTGCCGGGAGTAAGATGCCCAGCAAAATAAAAATAGCCACGACGACATACTGGTTGACGTAATTGTCCACACCATAACCTCCGTCAAAGCGGACCAGCCGCTTGGTCAATTTTCCTCACAATTATAACAAATGCTTCCACAGTAGTCTATGACAGAGTTGTTCGATTCCATGACCATAAAAATCGGACAAGCCAGTAATGGCGCGGTTTTTGGCGAATCAGCAGATGATCTCAGTCACTCTGGACGACTCAATTCCGGCCTATAGCCACGTCTGCTCTACGAAATAGCTTAACGATGTCCCACATTGTTAAGTCATTACCTTCATCCCCTTTTCCTGCCCCTCACCCGCATAGCAAAAACCGCCCAAAGGATACTTACGCATCCTTTGGGCGGTTAATTCTCGCTACAGCTCTATCTCAATCTGGAATCAGTCAGCTTGAACTGGCCAACCAGCTGCTGCAGGAACTTCGTGATGGACTCTACACCTTCTGAGGTTTGGCGCACGCTGTCCATTTCTCCGATCAGCTCCTGCACCTTGCCTTCAACGTCAGAGGAGACTTTGCCGTTCTCCAAGCTTACGAGTGCAATACGCTCCATCAGCTTCACGACTTCGTCTACGACCTGCGATTTCCGGCTGTCTTCGCTTTGCGCCGTCTGCAGCGTGCTGGCTGCAGCAGCTACCAGCTGTGTGCCTTCCTCGACAACCTGTGTCCCTTCGTCCATCGAGGTATAAGCCTGCTTCGCTTCTTCGTAGATCTGATGAGTAATTTGATGAACTTCCTCTGTTGAGCGGCGGGTCATATCCGCAAGCTTACGGATTTCCGAAGCGACGACTGCAAAGCCTCGCCCTTGCTCACCTACACGTGCTGCTTCTATCGATGCATTAAGTGCCAGCAAATTTGTCTGCGCGGATATTTCCTCGATCACCTGCAGCACGCCGCGGATCTCATCAACCGTATGCATAAATCTTCTGATCGTATCGTTCGTATCTCCAACTTTGGTGGAGATATGCTGCATTTTATCACCAATCCGGTCAACCTCTGATTGTGCTACTGCTATTTGCTCAGCTGCCTGCAGCTCCAATAAACGAAGGGTATCCCGCATCTCATCCGCTGACTGTTTGGCCATATCAATGTCCTTGAGCTGATGGCGGATACTTCCGATCATATCTCCAATCTTCCGGCTGACACGTTCGGTAGATTTCGCAGTTACGGCTGCCGACTCATTCATCACATGCTGGCTCGAGAGCACATCAGAAGCCGCTAACTTTACCTTCAGCATGATGCCTTCCAGGGAATCGATCATATTGTTAATCCACTTGGCGAGTTCTCTTGTCTCATCGTTATCGAATTTGGCAGGCTCCAAACGCTGCGTCAAATCGCCCTTACCCTCGGCATTAATACGGATGAACCGATTAATACGACGTAAATTGCGGACAACCCGGCGAGATTCCTTACGCTGCAGCGCACCTGCGAATAGCTGCCCAAACAACAGTGTCCATACACCCGTCGCCGCCGCGGTCACCCACACCGGAGCTTGTCCCGCAAGGACCGCTACCAGAACAGTTGTCAGCACAGCTTGTATGAGGGTCTGCCACAACTGCAGCTTGCTAAGACGCCATCTGATGCTTCGAATTCGATATACCTCTTCAAGGTCACCTTCGCACATCATTCCCCATACATCCGGGCAATGCGGAAGCTGTAAGGTAACCCCTTTCCCGATAACCGCGATATGCCGATAATCAGAATAACCAGGAAATTCAACGAACAAATTGCTGCCGTTGTCGATCGTATTCCGTACACCTGGATGAAGCTCATCTGTCGCAGGATCCGTGAACACAATCTCAAGCTCCGTATGCTCCTTGATGGATACGATACCCCAGTCTGTTGTAACCCCGTCCTTTAAGTTCTCACCATGCGTAAACGTCCGATCCTCAAAACGGCTGCGCGATAATGCTGTACCCAGCGCAATCTGCTGATTCAAATGCGGCTTCGCCATAAACAGATAATTATCACCCGAGTCCGAGTAGACATGCCCCGATTCCCGTTGTATCAGATCACCAAGCACATCGTTTGGCACACGTCCGCAGAGAGCACCTGCATACTGTCCATTGATGACTAGTGGGTAGATGAACAGAAGTGTCATTTTATCGTGAAAAGAGGACGATCTTGGGCCAAGCTTTAACGTGACCGGATCGCCAAATGGTCCAAACAAGCAAGGACGCGGCGCACCGTCCGCTCTTACATAGGTAAGCCCCGGAGCCAAAATACTGCCGCCGCTATAACTCGTCCCTCTATGTTTCTCATAAGTAGATACTTCAACCTGCCCGCCCTCATCAAGGAGGAATAATTCCGTCCAATCATTCCCTCGTGCGTATGTACGTTCTAGTAATCTGCCAATCTGTAGTCTATATTCCTCTTTACGACCAAGTTGGCCTGGCGCAGCAACAGCTTCCACCTGCTCTGCAAGGCGCTCCAAATGGCCCCAATATTCATGAGCCCAAGAAGTTAACAACTCCTTGCGCGTCTCTGCAATTCCTTCAAAAATCTGTTCAACGTCTTTCTTCATCCCGCGATTCAAACGCCATGACACCCAAAGCGGCAGTCCTTTTTTCGTACCAAGCCAGTCGAACATGATACATCCCCCATATCCTGGTCATCTAGTAGTTATGTCATATATACTAACATAAGATTTGAGAATATTTGATAGATATGTAAGGTATTTTTCGTCGTTTTGTATAATTTTTTAAAGAATCTTGTTACAAAAGCACTAATTCCCACGAAAAAAGGCTGTCTTTAGGCTTAAAAACCGAACCTTGAGACAGCCTTCCTGCCATATGTTTCTATTTTTTACCAGAACGATACATCAACCACATGAAATAAGGAGCACCAATAACGGCTGCAACAAGTCCCGATGGCAGTTCTTTAGGTGCAAGCAGCGATCGGCCAACCGTATCGGCTAAGACAAGAAGCAGTGCTCCAAGCAATGCCGTCAGAGGTACCAGCTTGCGATACTTCGGGCCAACCAGCATACGAGTCATATGCGGAGCAATTAGACCGATAAAACCAATTGAACCAACCGTTGCAACAGCAGCGGCAGCCATCGCAACCCCTACTCCACCAATAACGAGACGAGTCCGGTCAACCCGTAGCCCCAGATTCGTTACGGTAGCATCGGAAAATTGAAGCACATCTACTTTCCGGGCAAGATACCAGGCGATCGGTAGAAGAACGATTGGCCAGAAAACAAGCTGCCAGAAATCATCCCAGTTACGTGCATAGGTCGTACCCGACAGCCATATAAGTGCGGATGCCAGCGTTAGTTTCATACGGATAACGAGCACCTGTACAACGGCACTGGCCATAGATGAGACGGCTAGACCAATTAAAGCTACAACAGAAGGGTTGAAGGAGCTTTTCCTTCCCAAGAAAAACACAATAACTGCCGCGCCAACCGCACCAATAAACGCACCTGCTGGCAGCCACTGTACCGAAATTTGTGTAAACACCGCAAGCATCAGCATCGCACCAACACTTGCCCCGCCTGTCACCCCGATAATCGATGGATCAGCAAGCGGGTTACGAACAACGCCCTGCAGCAGTAGTCCGCTGACCGCAAGTGTAGCACCTGCTAGAGCAGCGACGAGTGTACGCGGTATTCTCATCTCTACGATCCGCTGCGTACTATATGCCCCATGACCAAACAAAGCGTTAATCACATCTGACACCGGAATGCGAAGACTTCCGAAAGCAAGACTGACAATAAGGCTGGCAACGAGCAGTACTGAGAAAATAACTGCCCACCATCCAAACGACAGCTTAGATGGCGACCTTCCTGGAGAGCTGCCCGTTTGAGGAGCCCCTTCCTTACGCGCCTTTACGGTACGCAAAACAAGATAAGCAAGCCACGGCCCACCAATCAATGCCGTTACGGCACCGGCAGGCAGCGGACCTAGTGAATATTTGAAATGCATCGCGATGGCATCCGAGCCAATAACGATGATCGCTCCCCATAGAAATGATAGAGGCAGCAGTACCACATATCGTTTGGCCCCAAGCATCCGCATCAGATGTGGAGCAATCAAGCCTACGAAGCCAATTGGCCCCACGACACTGACAGCCGCCGCCGCTAGCAGAACGCCAATTGCGAGACCAATAAGGCGTATGCGGCCAACTTTTTGACCAAGGGAAGTGACAGTATCCTCATCAAGCTCCATGAGATCCCACTTGCCTGCCATGAGTACCGCGATAAGAAAACAACCAATAATCCATGGCCAAGCATGCTGAACACCGTTCCAGTCATTTTGCACAAGTGAGCCTGAGCCCCACATGAACAAGCCTTGTGTCTTTTGTTCATTGAATAACTGAAGTACACCGGTAAAGGCTGCTGCTGTCATCGTAACAATCATCCCAGACAAAGCCAGTCTGACAGGTGAAGCCTTGGCTCCCCCCGCCATAACAAACGCTGAGCCGGCAGCAATGATAGCTCCTGCAAAAGTAAGGACCAAAGGATACCCCATTGCTAAGCCCGGGAACAATATCGTCCCCGCTGTCAGTGCCAGGAAAGCCCCCGCATTAATACCAAGCGTGCCTGCAGAAGCCAGCGGATTACGGGTAACATTTTGAAATAGTGCTCCAGCTACAGCGAGTGCACCCCCTGTTAGGATACCAATTACGGTACGCGGGAGTCTTACCGTCCATAAAATTTGATGCTCAAGCACGGGGTTGGCTTCAAAGATCGCGCGCCATACCGTTTTCACCGGCATAGCCGCTTCCCCAAGGGTCAAGTGGTAAGAGGCCAAAGCAAGGAGCAGCAGAAGACCCGCCGCTGATAACAGCAGCGGGCTCCAGTTGCCCTTACTTGTTTGCTTCGTTATTTGAAGGTTTGATTTCATTAGCCAAGAGCTTCAATCGTGCGTTCGACGAGCAGTTTTGCAGACAATGGTCCGCCAAACGGCCAGATGCCTTTCATGTCATACACACGGTTTTCTTTTGCAAAATTCAGGTTCTTATAGACTTCGTTGTTAGGAAGCAGTTCGCTGAAGATAGTGTCCGTTGCGCTAGTTGTATAAAGTACGCTCGCATCAGGCGTTTTGGTCAGTCCTTCAATATCGGTCTCCGAGTAGCCATATTGTTGGAATGTGCTGTCCTTATGAGCATTCTTCAGTCCTACTTTATCCAAGATAGCCATCGCCATTGAGTTGTCAGTGAACAAGCGGAACATGCCAACGCCTTCATTCGTCCAAGCTTGTGTGAAGAGAACCTCTTGGCCTTCTTTCCCTGCACTTGCAAGTTTCGCTTTCGAATCATCATAGAAAGTATGCAGATCAGCCAGTACTTTCTCGCCTTCTGCTTTTTTACCAACAGCATCAGCAATAGCGGAGAAGGTTTGCTCCATTTCACTGTACTGATCAAGTCCACCCTCTTCAGGGTAAGGGTTGAAAATCAATGTTGGTGCAATAGCGGACAGTTGATCATAGATCGCTTCATGACGGAAGCTAACACCAATGATCAAATCTGGATCAAGACTAGTAATCGTCTCAATGCTAGGCTCTTGGCGTGTACCAACGTCTACGACAGTAGCATCCAGCTTTGGATCAATAGCTCCGTACCATTCTCCGTAGCCTTTTACATCAGCAACACCTGTTGGCTGCACGCCAAGTGCGATCAGATCTTCTGCATATGTCCATTCAAGAACAACCACTTTCTTAGGTGTTCCTGTAATTTTTGTTTCACCAAGTGCATGTTTAATTGTACGTTCTGCTGTTTCATCAGTGGCCGTTCCCGTATTTGCATTTGAATTCGTATTAGTACTTGCTTCCGTACCTTGCTTATTGTTACCCGAAGCATTATTGTTCGAGTTGCTTCCGCCTCCACATGCAGCGAGGAATACCATCATTGCTGCAAGAACCAAACCTACCCATTTCATTTGTTTCATTTCTCTAAACCCCCATATAATGATTATCATTCTCAATAACTGTTCTCAATGATACGGATTAACCATAATTATGTCAATACATTTTTGATAACTTTACCCATAAAAAAATAGCCTTATACAGCATGATTGATTGCTCTTTCATGTGTAAAAGGCTATTTTTGATATAAAATAACTTAAAATTTTTCTATTTTCCGAACAATGATTTAATCTTGCTCCACCCTGCCGCCTTAGCTGTTGGCTGGGGTATGGTGGGCTGATCCGTAATACTCCTGCCATTCCATAACGCCTGGGCATTACGCTCAAAGTAACGTCTCCATGCCGGCCCAAGCTCCTGTTCCACTCGTTCATATGCGTCTTTCATTCGAAAACCGCGCCATTCCAGATTATGCGCATCCGATGCGACGATATGTATTAACCCGCGCCGGCATAACGTCCATGCTGATTTCTCAATCCCTCTGCCGAAGCCACCTAGCAAGGAATGGGTCGTCACCTGTGCATATGCCCCAAGCTCGACTAACTCAGCGAGACGGTCCGGGTTCTGAACGACTTCCGCATTACGCTCCGGATGCGCGATAACCACGCGAACGCCCAGCAGATGCAGCTCATATACGAATTGTTCCATCGACTTTGGTATTTGTGAGGATGGCATCTCGATTAACACATAAGACGAATCCCCCATCGGCAACAACTTGCCGTTTTGCCAGTTGGATATCAAATCATTATGTGCCCGGATTTCTTGGCCAGGCAGTATACGAACAGGTATATTCAGCTCAGTCAGCTTCCCATTCAGCTCTTCGGTTAATGCTTTGACCGTCTCTGCATCATTACTGTACTTGCCATCATAATGATGTGGTGTCGCGATAATGCCTGTTATGCCTTCCTCAGCCGCAGCTCGAGCTAGCTTGATGGAATGCTCCCAATCAGCCGCTCCATCGTCGATTCCAGGTAATATGTGTGTATGGACATCGATCATGTCCCTCGTGTCTCCTTCCAATCGACCAGTTATTTATCCCTATTGTGAGAGATAGTCCTATTGAAGTCAATGAGACACAAGTCGGTTTTATGTATATTTCATTAATTAAAAAACGCCGTCCATATCTCTGGTGAGATCTGAACGGCGCTTGTTATTAACGCTCTGTGACGTTGATCCGGTTCGATGCACGTTGCAGAGCAAGCTCTGCACGTTTGAAATCAACTTCGTCGCGTTTAGCTGCCAGGCGCTCTTCAGCACGCTGTTTCGCAGCTTGTGCACGATTGACATCAATTTCTGAAGCCAGCTCCGCGCTTTCAGCAAGGATAACCACTTTGTCCTTACGGACTTCAATGAAACCTCCGCCTACAGCCAGAACGTCTACTTTACCATCACGCTTAATGCTGATCGGTGCAATACGCAGCGGTGTTACGAGTGGGATATGGTTCGGCAAAATACCGAGCTCACCCGCGATACCTTTAACACTGACCATATTAGCCGTTTCTGCATAAACTTTGCGCTCCGGAGTTACGATTTCAACTAGAAAAGTACTCATGTGGAATCCTCCCGCCTTTCGCTATTACAGCGTTTTGGCTTTCTCCACGGCCTCTTCAATCACACCTACATATCGGAAAGCTTCTTCCGGAAGGTCGTCATGTTTGCCCTCGAGAATTTCTTTAAAGCTGCGAACAGATTCTTTAACAGGTACGTATTTACCTTTGATACCTGTGAACGGTTCAGCAACGTGGAACGGTTGGGACAGGAACAATTGAATGCGGCGCGCACGCGATACAGTCAGCTTGTCTTCCTCTGTCAACTCGTCCATACCAAGGATTGCGATGATATCTTGAAGCTCTTTATAGCGTTGAAGAATTTTCTTAACGCCTTGAGCTACGTTGTAATGCTCTTCGCCCAGAATTTCTGGGTTAAGGAGACGGGACGACGAAGCAAGTGGATCTACCGCTGGGAAGATACCCATCTCGGAGATTTTACGCTCAAGGTTAGTTGTAGCGTCCAAGTGAGCAAACGTCGTTGCAGGAGCCGGGTCAGTGTAGTCATCGGCAGGTACGTAGATCGCTTGGATCGAAGTAACCGAGCCTTTTTTCGTCGACGTGATACGCTCTTGCAATTGACCCATTTCAGTTGCCAGTGTTGGCTGGTAACCTACCGCGGATGGCATACGTCCAAGAAGGGCCGAAACCTCGGAACCTGCTTGTGTGAAGCGGAAGATGTTATCGACGAACAGAAGTACGTCTTTGCCTTCTGCATCACGGAAGTATTCAGCCATTGTCAAACCTGTCAAAGCTACACGTTGACGTGCGCCTGGAGGCTCGTTCATTTGTCCGAATACCATCGCTGTTTTGCTCAGTACGCCGGAATCTTTCATCTCGTGGTAAAGGTCATTACCTTCACGAGTACGCTCGCCTACGCCAGCAAATACGGAGATACCGCCATGCTCTTGTGCGATGTTGTTGATAAGCTCTTGAATTGTTACCGTTTTACCTACGCCCGCGCCGCCGAACAGACCGATTTTACCGCCTTTAGCGTAAGGAGCGAGCAAGTCGATAACTTTGATACCTGTTTCAAGAATTTCCGATTGTGTCGACAATTCATCGAATGCAGGAGCTTGACGGTGAATCGGAAGGTTAGTTTCCGAAGTTGCGTCGCCTGCTTGGTCGATAGGCTCGCCCAGTACGTTAAATACACGGCCGAGTGTTGGTGCACCAACTGGAATTGTGATTGGCGCGCCTGTGTCTACAGCTTCCATGCCGCGGACCAGACCGTCAGTTGTGCTCATCGCAACAGCACGAACCAGGTTATCACCCAGATGAACTGCTACTTCAAGCGTCAAATTAATATTGATGCCGCCTGCTGGGGCATCTTGAACGATTTTAACGGCGTTCAAGATTTCCGGCAGGTTACCGCGTTCGAACTCCAAGTCAACGACTGGACCCATGACGGATACTACGCGTCCTTTTTTCATGGTTTTCCCTCCTGGTACTTTCTTTTACTTCTATATGCCTTATGCCTGTGCGTTCGCACCTGCAACGATCTCCGAGATCTCTTGCGTAATCGCCGCTTGACGTGCCCGGTTATAGGTCAGCGTCAATTGACTGATCATTTTGTTAGCATTCTTCGTCGCACTGCCCATGGCTGTCATGCGAGCGCCCTGCTCACTGGCTTTCCCGTCAAGCACCGCGCTGTAAATAAGCGTCTCCGCATATTTAGGCAGCAGCACCTCCAGAACACCTTCCGGGGACGGCTCGTACTCGTACGAAGTTACCGGACCGTTGCCGCTTACTTCCTGCAGTGGAAGCAAACGTGTTTCTGTAGGGATCTGAGTAATTGCATTTACGAATTGGTTGTAGCAGATGTACAGCTCATCGTATTTGCCCTCAGAGAACATTTTGACTGCGTTATAAGCGACCGATTTGATGTCAGCGAATGTCGGGGAATCGGACAGGCCAATTACCTCATCGATGATCGGCATATTACGGCGGCGGAAGTAATCCCGGCCTTTACGCCCAATCACGAACAATACGTACTCATCACTCGATTTGTGCTTCTCGCGAATCGTTTGTGTTACTTTACGAAGGACGTTCGCATTGTAGCCGCCTGCCAGACCACGATCGGATGTGATAACGAGGTAACCCGTTTTTTGCACCGGACGCGTTTCCAACATCGGGTGTTTCACGCCTTTCGAGCCTGCTGCGATACTTGCTACTACTTCCTTCAGCTTATCCGAATAAGGACGGGCTTTCGTTGATGCTTCTTGTGCTCTTCTGAGCTTGGAAGCTGCAACCATCTCCATCGCTTTCGTGATTTGCTTCATGTTTTGTTTACTTTTGATCTCGCGCTTAATGTCGCGCATGCCTTTTGCCATTGCATTGTCACCCGCCTTTGTTGCTTTGCTGTTCAGTGGTGTGATGGCAAGCTGTAGTTTGTATTACAGGAGTCTGCATTTCACCTTGGTCGCCATTGAATCTGTATCCTTTGAATAACACCTCGCGGTGTGGATACAGTTCCAAAAGTGACACGTAAACTCTGCGGCTCACGCAGCCCCTTCCATACAAACGGCTTGCCTTACAACGCTGCACCCACAAAGCCTGGTGTTAAGCGCCTGCGCCCGTACAAAGGACGGGCGCGGGACATTATTGGAGGCCCAAGCGTAAACGGCTGCACCGCCCAAAGGAGGAGCAGCATACGTTTCGCGTTGAAATATAAGCAAAGTATAGAGAAAACCTATACGTTCTTATATTTAGATTAAGCCGTTACAGAAAAGCTTTTCTTGAATTTATTGATCGCATCAACAAGAGCTTTCTCGTTGTCAGCAACGAGGTCTTTTGTTGTACGAATGGATTCGCCGATTTCTGGGTGGCTGGAAGCCAGGAACGCAAGGAATTCTTTCTCGAAACGTTGAATATCAGCAACTGGAATTTCATCCAGGTGGCCTTTAACAGCGGAGTAGATCGAGATAACTTGCAACTCAACCGGCATCGGCTGGTTAACGCCTTGCTTCAGAATTTCCATCGTACGAGCACCACGGTTCAGACGAGCGAGTGTCCCTTTATCAAGATCGGAGCCGAACTGCGAGAACGCTTGAAGCTCACGGTAAGCTGCAAGGTCCAGACGGAGTGTACCGGCTACCTTCTTCATTGCTTTAATTTGAGCGGAACCACCTACACGAGATACCGAGATACCTACGTTTACTGCCGGACGTTGGCCGGAGTAGAACAGGTCCGCTTCAAGGAAGATCTGACCGTCTGTGATCGAGATTACGTTCGTAGGAATGTAAGCCGATACGTCAGACGCTTGAGTCTCGATGAACGGCAGAGCCGTCAGTGAGCCGCCGCCAAGTGCGTCGCTAAGTTTAGCAGCGCGCTCGAGCAAACGGGAGTGCAGGTAGAATACGTCACCTGGGTATGCTTCCCGACCCGGTGGGCGGCGGAGCAACAGGGACAATTCGCGGTATGCAGCCGCTTGTTTCGACAAGTCATCATAGATAACGAGAACGTGCTCGCCTTTGTACATGAAGTACTCACCCATCGAGCAGCCTGCATAAGGAGCCAGGAAGAGCAATGGAGCTGGTTCGGATGCGCCAGCTGTTACGATGATTGTGTAATCAAGTGCACCGTGTTTACGAAGTGTTTCCACAACGCCAGCAACAGTGGATTGTTTTTGACCAACAGCAACATAGATACATTTTACGCCGTTGCCTTTTTGGTTGATGATTGCATCGATTGCAATCGCTGTTTTACCTGTTTGACGGTCACCGATGATCAGCTCACGTTGACCACGGCCAACTGGTACCATCGCGTCGATCGCTTTAATACCTGTTTGCATTGGCTCATGAACCGATTTACGATCGATAACGCCCGGAGCCGGGGATTCAATCGCACGGAATTGAGTTGTATTGATTGGGCCTTTGCCGTCAAGCGGCTGACCCAGCGGGTTTACAACGCGGCCCAGAAGCTCTTCGCCTACTGGCACTTCCATGATGCGGCCCGTACGTTTTACTTGGTCGCCTTCGCGAATGTCCGTGTAAGGACCCAAGATAACGACACCAACGTTGCTTTCTTCCAAGTTGAGCGCCATGCCTACAACGCCGTTGGAGAATTCGAGCAGTTCGCCCTGCATCGCATTTTCCAAGCCGTGTACGCGGGCAATACCGTCACCGACATTGATTACGGTGCCGACGTCAACGACTTGAATTTCGGATTTATATTGTTCGATCTGTTGTTTAATCAGCGTGCTGATTTCATCAGGTCTGATACTCAATTCGTTCACCCCTATCTACATGCATTAGATTTTAAACGATTTTTGTAAACGTTCCAGCTTGCCGGACAGGCTGCCGTCATACAGACGGTCGCCGATGCGTACTTGTACGCCGCCAAGCAAATCTGGTTTAACGATTTGTTCTGCAACAATTTTCTTGCCGCTGAGCTTGCCAAAGCTTACTTCTACCTCAGCCAGTTCTGCATCCGACAAGTTATGAGCTGTATACACAACTGCATGTGCTTGACCGAGCGATTCGCCGGCGATTTTTGTATACGCAGTGTACACATCAGAGATCAGCTCTTGGCGACCGCGTACAAGAATAAGTTCAAGCGTATGAAGGACGAGCGCCGATACATGATCGCCAAATGCGCTTTTCAGCACAGCGATTTTTTTGCTCGGTTCGATGCTTGGAAGTTCAAGGAACTTACGTGCTTCGGGTTCATTCTTCAGACCTTGAACGATCAGCTTCAGCTGATCTTCCGTTTCCGTTACGATGCCCTGCTCTTGAGCGAGTTCGAACAGTGCTTTAGCGTAGCGCTTCGCTACGACAGTATCCCGGCTCATTTGCTTCCAACCTCTTTAAGGTATTGGTTAACCAATTGCTCTTGGGATTTCTCGTCCACTTGCTTTTCGATAATTTTCGACGCGATTTTGACAGAAATGCCGCCAACCTCTTCGCGAAGTGCAGCAACCGCTTTGTTTTTCTCGCTCTCGATATCTTTAACCGCTTCGTCTTTCAGACGAGTGGATTCGGATTTCGCAACTTGAATAATGTCATCGGCTTGTTTCGAGCTTGTAGCTCTAGCTTGCTCAATAATGTCATAAGCTTCTTTACGAGCTTCCTGAAGTGCTTGTTTCTGTTGCTCCAGTTGCTGCTCAGCTTCTTTCTTGCTAGTTTCCGCATTAGCAATTTGCTCTGCGACATACTGCCTACGCTGTTCCATGATGCCCAGCAAAGGACCAAACGCGTAGCGTTTCAGCAAGTACAGAAGGATCAGGAACGCAACCAGTTGGATGATAAGACTCGACCATACGATATGCAAAAAACGTCACTCCCTTCTATAGCTTAAAACAAATTCGTTCGAAAAGTCGGTTCATTACATGAACGGCTCAAAGGGCCGAACAAACAAAAAGGAAGGCGAGAAGGCAAAGCCACTCCCCGCCATGTGTCTAAACTTGTTATTAGGATTTGCCCAAGAAGATGAACGCAAGTACCAGTGTGATAACTGGAAGTGCTTCGACCAGAGCGACACCGATAAACATAGTTGTTTGAAGAGTACCACGAAGTTCTGGTTGACGGGAAATACCCTCAACTGTACGACCTACGATCAGACCGTTACCAATACCTGCGCCCAGTGCGCCCAAACCAAATACAATTGCTGCTGCAACTAATGCCAATGCTCCCATTAGAAAAATCCTCCTCAATTTTCGTGAAAATAGTTTTTTTATATTGACCGCCGGTATTCCGCCGGTTTGAAGCCATTAATGCTGTTCGCCATGCTCTTCATGCACAATTGCTTGTGACATGTATACCATCGTCAGCATACAGAATACGAATGCTTGTATTGCACCTACGAATACGCTGAAACCTTGCCACACGACAAGCGCTGGAATACCCCAAACACCCATCCCGAGGATTACGGCAATCATGACCTCGCCTGCGAAGATGTTACCGTAAAGACGCAAAGCAAGCGACAACGGTTTCGATACTTCTTTGATCAATGCGAGTGGCAGGAAGAGCCAATGCGGTTCAACATAGTGTTTAAAGTAGTGCTTCGTGTTAAGTCGAAGTCCCTCGATATGTGTCAGCAAGACAACGATCAGCGTAAGAGCGCCTGTTACAGCCACGTCCGCAGTCGGTGATTTCCACCAAGCAATATGAGCTTCTTCTTCTCCGTCCAGGAAGAGATCCATTCCAAGGAATGTTGCACCGTGATGCACTTCAGTAACAATACCTAGCGGCAAGCCAAGCATATCACCTACAAAAATATACATAATCAGGGTAAGACCGAGGATAAGGTATGGACGGCCTTTCTTGAGGTCCATAGACGTACCGATAATGTTCTGAACGAATTCGATAACCCACTCCAAGAAATTCTGAAGCTTCGTCGGATTCGTAACCGAGATGTTTCTCACTGACAGCATCGCAAGAACAAAGACAATGATGCTAGTGATCAAAATCATAGCGATTACGGCCAAATCAAACTCGATTCCAGCTACATGAACGATAGGAGAAATATGATCCATTAGTTATTTTTCACCCCTTTCATCGGTAGGATTTGACGCCATCAACTTTCGTCTGGACAAAAATCCCAGTATGAGTGTTGCCAATTGTGCGACAAATAATCCGGCAACAGTCGCTGAAAGCTGAAACGTGTATGTTTGTGTCGCAATCACAACTGCCAATAACGCGATGCATGCTCGGGTGAAAAAGCCAATATTCATCCTTTTCGTACCTTGCACAGCAGCATTCGCCCCGATCTTCGTAACCTTCCAGCCAAGAAGTCTTGCATTCACCAGACTGGCCGCTCCTCCGATCATAAGCCCGCCCCACCAGCTTTCATAGTCGGGCAGTAACGCCCAAGCGATACAGCATAGGGACATGAATAAGAAAGTAACTCTTGTAACGGCTTTCAAGTGGGCCGACAAATCGTCCATTATTTCGCTTTGCCTCCCGCAAACGTCCGAATCAGGAATATGACCGTAATGATGCCTACTGCAAGTCCCGCGACTAAACCGATAATGGAATAGTATTCGGTACCGTTTGCAAGATCGGCTTTATGACCGAGCCAGTAGCCAAGCCCCAGACATGCGGCTAGATCGGCCCCAATAGTGCCGACCAATCCCATCGCTCTCCAAGGGTCGTCTCCGAAACTGCCATGATCCGACTTATTCTGATTCTCTTTAGACGGTTGTTCTTTGGATGGATCCATGCAGAATCACTCCAAAACTCTCATTTATTTTATCGAAGCTGTTAAACTTTTGTCAATTCATTTAAATTCAAACATTTAGTGAACAGCGGCCCGAAAATCCTTATAAATAAAGGATTTTCCGAACGCTAAACCGTACAGTACCACTGTATGCTGTACATTGCTTATCTAGCAGCTGTCCGCTTGTGAAACTATGAACGTTGTGTGAACGTCTCAGGCCGCTCACTAGTTCTGCCAAAATGATGCAAAATCGCTTGTACAATGCGGACGGAAGCTTGTCCGTCACCGTAAGGATTGGCAGATTTACTCATTTTTTCGTACAAGGCAGCATCATTAAGAAGCGCACGTGCACGACTGTATACTTGCTCTTCATCCGTACCTACCAGCTCAAGTGTGCCCGCCTCGATACCTTCTGGACGTTCTGTTGTATCACGAAGCACAAGTGTTGGCACGCCAAAGGATGGTGCTTCTTCCTGTAAACCGCCAGAATCCGTCAAAATCATATACGCATGAGGATAGAAATTATGGAATTCAAATACATCAAGCGGCTCAATTAATTGAATGCGCGGATGATTGCCTAGAATTTCGTTAGCCGGTTCTCTAACAGCCGGGTTCGGATGAACCGCGTACACGATCGCTACATCTTCATGCTCGTCAGCAATCCGTTTCACGGCGCGGAAAATATTACGATGCGGCTCGCCAAGCGCTTCACGGCGATGTGCTGTCATCAGAATCATACGTTTGCCCTTCGCCCATTCAATAACGGGATGGGAGAACGATGGATCCACAGTGTATTGGAATACGTCAGTTGCCGTATTGCCCGTTACATAGATCGAAGCTTCTGACTTGTTCTCTTTGCGCAGATTGCCTGCCGACCATTCCGTAGGGGCAAAATGGACATCCGACAGCACGCCTGCGAGCTGGCGGTTCATCTCTTCCGGATATGGCGAGAGCTTATTCCATGTGCGGAGACCAGCTTCGACATGACCAACTTGAATCTGCTTCAGGAAGGAAGCATAGCTGGCGAGAAATGTCGTCTGCGTGTCGCCATGCACAAGCACGATATCCGGCTTTGCTTCTGTAAGCACAGGATCTAGACCTTCCAGAACACGGACGGTCGTCTCAGTCAGTGTCTGGCGGTCTTTCATGACATTCAGATCATAGTTGGGCTGGATCTCAAAGAAATCAAGCACTTGGTCCAGCATTTGGCGGTGCTGTGCCGTTACACATACGATCGATTCGATCTGATCAGAATGCTTGTTTAATTCCAGCACGAGCGGAGCCATCTTTACTGCTTCCGGACGGGTACCAAAAATCGTCATTACTTTCAGTTTGGACAAAACAACTCACTCCTAAAATGAATAGTTGCCTAAATCGCTCGATTAGAGAGCCATTTGTGACAATTCATACTTCGTAAGCTAAAATGAATTGTTTCCTAAATAGCTCATTTAGTGAGCCATTTGTGACAATTCATACTTCGTAAGCAACGCTTATTTTTGTTTGCTTATGTTAATTCGTGCCGAACAATCGGTCACCTGCATCGCCGAGACCTGGCACGATGTAGCCTTTTTCATTCAAGGCATCATCCAATGCGGCCAGATAAATATCAATGTCAGGATGAGCATCCTGTACCGCTTTCACGCCTTCCGGCGCAGCAATAAGGCACATCAGCCTTATCTGATCACAGCCGCGTTTCTTCAGCGAGTTGATGGCTGCAATAGCAGAGCCGCCTGTAGCAAGCATCGGATCGATAACAATTAGTTGGCGGTTAGCTGCGTCTGTCGGCAGATTAATGTAATATTCCAAAGGCTGAAGTGTTTCGTGGTCACGGACAAGGCCGATATGTCCAACCTTTGCAGCCGGAATCAGCTTCAGCATCCCTTCTACCATACCAAGGCCCGCACGCAGGATCGGAATAAGTCCAAGCATCCGACCGGACACGACTTTTGCTTCCGTCGTTGCGACTGGCGTCTCAACCGTAATGGTATCAAGGGGGATATCTCTTGTAATTTCATAAGCCATCAAGGTGGCTACTTCGTCAACCAGTTCACGAAAATCCTTCGTATTGGTATCTTTGTTTCTAATGAATGTCAGCTTATGCTGAATCAATGGATGGTCGCATATAACCACTTTGCTCATGGAGCGTAATTCCTCCTGTGTGAAAATGTTATCCCTATAGTCTTGGACACAATCCCGTTAATTATATCACTCTGCCCCCTCTGATGCATCCAGAGTTTTATGGCTATATAAAGACAGATTAACTACAAAAAAAAGGACGAAACAGAAGTAACTTCTGCTTCGCCCTGTAAAATTATACCGATGCGTAGTGACAGGAAGCATAATGCCCCTTTTTCACCTCTACCAGCTTAGGTTCTACTGTCTTACATTTATCCGTTGCCATCGGGCAGCGGGTATGGAATTGACAGCCTGCTGGGGGATTAATAGGGCTCGGCAAATCGCCGGCCAGCACAATACGCTCGCGGGTTGCTTCAATTTCCGGATCCGGAATCGGGTTCGCAGACAGCAAGGCACGCGTATACGGATGTGCAGGGCTGCCGTACAGCTCGCTGCTTTCCGCAAGCTCAACGATTTTGCCGAGATACATTACCGCAACACGGTCACTGATATGCTTAACCATAGATAAGTCATGGGCAATGAACAAGTAAGTCAGGCCCATTTTGCGCTGCAAATCCTGCATCAGGTTAACGACCTGTGCTTGGATCGATACGTCAAGCGCCGAGATTGGCTCGTCCGCGATAATAAACTTCGGATCGACTGCAAGTGCACGGGCAATACCAATACGCTGACGCTGGCCGCCTGAGAACTCATGCGGGTAACGGGTAGCGTGGTCAGGATTTAGACCTACCAGATCAAGAAGATCCTCAACTCTCCGTTTACGCTCTGCACGGCTTGCTGCCAAACCATGAATATCAAGCGCCTCACCGATTACATCGGTAATCGTCATCCGTGGGTTAAGTGATGCGTACGGATCCTGGAAAATCATCTGCATATCGCGGCGCATCTGCTTGAGCTTAGCGCCTTTCAGTTTGTAGATATCTTCACCGTTAAACGTGACACTGCCGCTGGTTGGCTCGTACAAACGCAAGATCGTACGTCCTGCTGTCGACTTACCGCAACCGGATTCGCCAACGACACCAACCGTCTCGCCTTTTGCGATGGAGAAGTCGATCTCGTTGACCGCCTTCAGAATATTGCCTCCGCCCAAGTTAAAGAACTTGCGCAAATTATTAACCTTTACTAACGGCTCACTCATACGGATACCTCCTGTTTCGCAGGCTTCGCGTACGGATGTGCCATCCAGCAGGCCGAAGTATGTGACTCATTACCGTCTACCGGCAGAAGCTCCGGATCATTGTCAATGCAGACACGCATCGCTTCATCGCAACGCGCGCAGAAGCTGCAGCCAGCCGGCGGCTTGATCAGATCCGGCGGTGTACCAAAGATCGGAATAAGCGGCTCATCTTTTCTCTGGTCAAGACGAGGCACAGAACGAAGCAGACCTTTTGTATAAGGATGCTTCGGATTTTTGAAGATCTCCCATTTCGTGCCGCTCTCAACAACTTTACCTGCATACATAACAATAACGCGGTCGCAAATATCCGCTACAACGCCAAGGTCATGCGTAATCAGGATGATCGATGTACCCATACGTTCCTGCAGATCTTTCATCACGCGCAGGATTTGCGCCTGAATCGTAACATCAAGCGCTGTTGTTGGCTCATCCGCAATAAGAAGCGAAGGGTTACATGCAAGCGCGATGGCAATCATGCCACGCTGACGCATACCACCAGAGAACTCATGCGGGTATTGATTAAAGCGTGCTGCAGGGTTTGGAATACCAACGAGACTTAGCATTTCAATTGCACGGGCACGAGCAGCCGAAGCGCTCATGTTCTGATGCTTGATAAGACCTTCTGTAATCTGACGGCCAATTGTAAGCGTTGGGTTAAGCGAGGTCATCGGATCCTGGAAGATCATACCCATCTCTTTACCGCGGATGTTCTCCATCTCTTTGGCCGTCTTGGACAAAATTTCTTGCCCTTTGAACATAATCGAACCGCTTGTCATCGCAGGCGGGCTTGGGATAAGGCGCATCAGCGTTTGAGCAGTTACGGATTTACCACAGCCGGACTCACCAACGATTGCTACTGCTTCGCCTTTATTTATATGAAAGTTAACACCGCGTACCGCTTGTACAGTACCGCCGCGAACCTTGAAATTAACACGAAGATCATTCACTTCGAGCAAACGTTCCATTGTTGCACCTCCTACTTTTTCATCTTCGGATCAAGTGCGTCACGCAGGCCGTCACCGAAAATATTAAAGCAAAGCATGGTCAAGCTGATCAGCGTTGCCGGGAACAGCATCCGCCAAGGATATACAGTCATCGCCTTAATGGCGTCATTAATCAAAGTACCAAGAGACGCGGCCGGCGATTGAACGCCAAGGCCAAGGAAGCTCAAGAATGCTTCCGCGAAAATTGCGTTTGGCACCGTCATCGTAATCGTAACGATAATCGGGCCCATCGCATTAGGGATCAGATGCTTAAGTAAAATACGTGACGGACCTGCACCAAGGGAACGTGCCGCCAGGACATACTCTTGATTTTTCAGCTGCATAATTTGACCGCGGACGATCCACGCCATATTAATCCAGCCGGTAATACTTAAAGCTACGATAATGGTAAACATGCTCGGTTCCATAACAACGATAAGCAGGATAACGACGAGCAAGCTTGGAATCGAGTATAAAATTTCACAGAAACGGTTCAGAATTTCATCGACTTTACCGCCGAAATAACCCATAATCCCGCCCATAATAACACCAACAACAAGGTCAACAAGAGCGGCGTAAATACCAACTTGAAGGGAAATACCTGAACCCATCCAAGTTCTTGAAAACATATCACGTCCAAGACTATCCGTTCCGAACCAATGGTCCGAGGAAGGAGCCATGTTAGTTGATTGAAGATCCTGCGTCCTATAATCATGTGTCGCAATCAATTGGCCAAAGATCGTCACGAGGATGATAAAGGCTAATATCCAAAGGCTGATCATCGCCATACGGTTTGTTTTCAGGCGCAGCCAAGCGTCCTTCCAAGCAGAAATACTCTCTCGGACAACGATCTCGCCTTGCTTCTCGTCTTGGCTCAGCTTCTCGAAATCACTAGGTGTAAGTGTTTGTTCCTTCATCTATTAGCCCCCCTTCCCGCGACTTAGTTTAATACGTGGATCTACAAAGCCATAAGCGATATCCGTAAGGAAACGCGCCAGCATAAGGATGACAGCATAGAACAGCGTCAGGCCCATAATGAGCGTGTAGTCGCGGTTCGTAATACTGTTGACGAAAAATTTACCCAAGCCGCCGATACCGAAAATTTGCTCGATTACGACAGAGCCTGTAATAATGTTCGCCGTCATCGGACCAATATAAGTAACTACCGGCAGGATCGCATTACGAAGGGCATGGCGAACCAGGATAACACGGCCGGACAAGCCTTTCGCACGGGCTGTCTTCATATAATCGGCACTAAGTACCTCGAGCATGCTTGAACGTACAAGACGCGCGATAAATGCAGCCGGAAGGAACGACAATGCAAGTACAGGCATAATAAAGTCAGTCGGGTCATTCAAGCCTGCTACGTCTAGCACACGCAATTTGACGCCAAATATCCACTGTAAGCCTGTAGCAACAACGAAGTTCGGAATCGATACGCCAATTACGGCAATCAAAATCGTAAAGCCATCAAGAAACTTGCGGTGGTTAAGCGCAGCAATCAAACCGAACAGCACACCTGCTGCAACCGCCACGATAATGGCGAATATACCGATTTGAAGCGAGTAAATAAATCCGGTCTTAATAATGTCAATAACGGTAACATACTGTTGCTTCATGGACGTTCCAAGGTCAAAGTGAATCAGGTTGTTCATGTAATGCAAATATTGAACGCCCAGCGGATCATTAAGTCCATATTCCTCATTCAAGCGCTCTTGGATGGCAGCAGGAATATTTTTCTCACTTTGAAAAGGGTTGCCCGGAATGGCCTTCATCAGAAAAAAAGTGGCCGAAGCCAGCACGAAGATCGAAACGAGCATGAACAACAGTTTCTGAAGAACGTAACGAACCAAACGCTATGGCACCTCCTAAAAAAAATTATCACCCAAACAGCTATTAGAGCTATTGCGATGATTCATTACTACGTAAGCAAAAGCTTTCAAAAATTAAAATCCTTTAACTTACGAAAGTAAAAAGTGAAAGGGGATATATGCAGTCTCAATGGCCGCATATATCCCGCATTCCGTAACGAGCAGTTAATTATTTCGCTTCGTAATCTCCGCGATTGTAATCAATGTCGCCTTTGTAATCGATAAAGATGCCTTTGAATCCAGGCTTGATCATGTAAACAGTGCTGTAGTAGTAGATCGGCATAATCGCACGGTCTGTACCAACTACCATTTCTTCCGCTTTGGACATAGCAGCCATACGTTTAGCTTGATCGTCTGTGCTGTATGCTTCTTTGATCAGAGCGTCATACTCAGGTTTTGCAAAGCCTGTGTTGTTGTTACCGCTCTTCGACGAGAACAGATCGATGAACGTCATAGGGTCATTGTAGTCAGCGCCCCAACCGCCGCGTGCCACATCATAGTTCAGGTGGTTACGGTTGTCGAGGAATACGCCCCATTCTTGCTTGCTAACTTCGGTTTTGATACCGAGGTTTTTGCTCCACATTTCAGCAATTGCTTCAGCAACCGCTTGGTGCAGTTCGTTTGTGTTGTAAGTCAGCTTAACAGTAGGCATTGCAGTCAGGCCTTCTTCTGCCAGACCTTCAGCAAGCAATTTCTTCGCTTCTGCAATGTCTTCTTTGAAGTATGCAGAATCCGGGTGTTCCGTACGGAAGTCGTCTTTCTCACCTTTAATACCAGGAGGAACGATACCGTATGCTGGCGTTTGACCGCCTTTTGTTACGTTGTCAACGATATCTTGACGGTTGATCGCCATCGAAAGCGCTTCACGTACTTTTACATTGCTGTATGGTTTAAGCGTTGTATTGAACAGGTAGTAGTAGATGCTTGCGCTGCCTTGAACTTTGAACTCATCCGCGTTGTTTTTCTTCAGCGTTGGGAATTGTTCATTCGGGATCAGACCCGTAGGCATACCAGCGAAGTCAAGCTCGCCAGTTTGGTACATGCTCAGCTCAGTATTCGAATCGTTAACTTCAGAGAAGACAACTTTCGTAAGCTTCACATCGTCTTTTGCATAGTAGTTGTCGTCTTTCACGAGTGTAATGGAGTTGTTCTTTTTCCACTCGCTCATTTTGAACGAACCGTTAGTGATCATAGTCGAAACATCAGTTGCCCATGCTTCGTTATCTTTCGCCGATTGGTGAACCGGGAAGAAGACTGTGAAGGACATCAGGCCCAGGAAGTAAGGAGTTGGCGAGTTCAGCTCAACTTGCAGCGTGTGCTCGTCAATTGCTTTTACTGCTACATCGTCAGCCGTTACACCGTCAGCGCCAGTGTTGTAAGCTTCAGCGTTTTTGATGTAGTACAACTGGTATGCATATGCAGATGCTGCTGGTTTCAGGTTTGGATCAAGGGCGCGTTTCCACGCGTACTCGAAGTCGCCTGCTGTTACAGCGTCACCGTTGCTCCATTTCGCATCATCGCGAATGGTAAAGGTATACGTTTTGCCGTCATCGGAAATTTTCCATTCCTTAGCCACGCCAGGAACAACGTCACCCTTCTCGTCTTTACGAGTAAGTCCTTCGTACAAACCGTTTACAACAGTTGCAGATACTTGGTCTTGAACTTGTGCCGGGTCAAGAGATGGCGGTTCAGTTGCAAGGTTCATGCGGAATACAGGTGCTTCGCTGCTTCCGGACTCTTCCTTAGGTGTACAGCCGACAGCTACGAGAGCCAGTGCCAGCAACACGGAGATCAATGTAAAGCCATGCTTCTTCTTCAACATAAATTTTCCTCCCCTGATGTAAACCCTGTCTTTTTATATTGTAATAATTTGACATTACATAATTAAACAATTTGAAAATTCATGCGTTTAACTGAAAAAATATCAGTGAACGTTTGTTCATTCCGTCCTGTTTACATATGTTCACGCCGAATTAGCACAATATTAATGTTAATTTAATATACCGTAGATAAATATACAATATTTATTTATGTTTTGTCACTCCCCAGAAATTACATTTCGTAAATTGTCGAATATTGACGATTCATGTAGAAGCTTAATACCTGCCTCCTATAGGATGCTGCAATCGCAAAGGGTTAATTCACCATAAAAAAAAGACTGCCCTTCAGGTCAAGGATGACCTGAAGGGCAGTCTTTGAAGAAACAAATAAAATTAGTATTTCATGTTCGGGTAAAGCGGGTATTGAGCTGTCAAATCACGAACCATGCCAGTCGCTTTCGCCAGTACGGCTTCGTCATTAGGATTTTTCAGCGTCATCGCGATCACTTCGCCAATGACTTTCATTGCTTTCTCATCCATGCCGCGGGAAGTTGCAGCTGGAGTACCAAGACGGATACCGCTTGTAATGAACGGGCTTGTTGGATCAAATGGAATTGCGTTCTTGTTCGCTGTAATACCGATCGAATCAAGCACATGCTCAGCAGCTTTACCTGTGATGTTAAGGCTGCGAGTATCAACCAGCATCAAGTGGTTGTCAGTACCGCCGGATACGATGTTGATGCCTTCGGAGATCAGCGTCTCGGACAATACTTTTGCGTTATTAATAACTTGTTGTGCATATTCTTTCCATGACGGTTGAAGAACTTCGCCGAATGCAACAGCTTTAGCTGCAATAACATGCATCAATGGGCCGCCTTGCGAACCAGGGAATACCGCTTTATCGATTGCTGCTGCCCAAGGTTGACGACACAGAATCATACCGCCGCGAGGACCACGAAGCGTTTTGTGTGTTGTTGTTGTTACAAAGTGTGCGTGAGGCACTGGGCTTGGGTGCAGACCAGCTGCCACAAGACCTGCGATATGTGCCATATCAACCATGAACAATGCGCCTACGTCTTCAGCGATTTTGCCCATTTTTTCGAAGTCGATTGTACGAGGGTATGCACTCGCGCCAGCTACGATCAGGCGAGGACGGTGTTTGAATGCCGCTTTACGCACTTCCTCATAGTTGATTGTGAAAGTTTCTTCGTCTACGCCATAAGCTACAAAGTTGTACAAAAGACCAGATGCATTAACCGGGCTGCCGTGCGTCAAGTGACCGCCGTGTGCCAGGTTCATACCAAGTACCGTATCGCCAGGCTTCAGAACAGCAAGGTATACCGCCATGTTTGCTTGTGCACCGGAGTGTGGTTGTACGTTCGCATGCTCAGCACCGAAAATTTCTTTTGCACGATCACGTGCGATATCTTCCACAATGTCAACATGCTCGCAGCCGCCGTAGAAGCGTTTGCCTGGGTAGCCTTCTGCATATTTATTCGTCAATACCGAACCCAATGCTTCGATAACCGCTTCGCTAACGATGTTCTCGGATGCGATCAGCTCGATGTTATCGCGTTGGCGTTGCAGTTCAAGGCCCATTGCCTTTAATACTTCAGGATCTTGGTTACGTAAGTTTTCCATTGTCATTGTGAAAAGCCTCCCAAATTAAAATTAATCACATGATCCCGACGTCTGCTCTGACGCCAGGCCGCTCTCTTCCAAAGTGTACACTGCACGGGTTCCGCCAATGAGCTTAGGCCTTGTAAAAGCCATCGTCACATGAGCTGCACCAATCGACCTGATCGAAGGTCTAACTGGCACGGCAACCCGGCGGAGATGCATGCCGATGAAGGTATCACCGATATCGATACCGGCATGTGCTTCCACCGTTTCAACCAGACAAGCTTCCGGCAAGTGCCGGTAAGCATACGCCGCCATCGAACCGCCTGCTTTCGGAACAGGTACCGCTGCAACCTCGTCCAGACCAAATTTGTCTGCAGCCTCACGAGGGAGAACAAGTGCCCGATTCAAATGCTCACAGCATTGAAAAACAGGATAAAATCCAATCTCGCTCCGTACCGCTTCAACTCCCGCATAAATCTGTGCGGCCGTCTCCAGCGTTCCGGATGTGCCGATACGGTGGCCCAGCACTTCACTTGTACTGGTGCCGATAACAAGCAGTTGTCCGGCTTTCAGCCCTCCGGCTGAAACAAGTTCTCGAACAATCGTCTCCACATCACTTGCAATTGAAGCTAATTCCTCGTGATTGCTCATGCTGCACCGCTCCTTCTATATCGTATCGATCTTAAGGATGCACAGTATATTGCTGTTCGATTTGCTTCACTTTCTGAACACGTCCTGCATGACGCTCACCATTCGAAAATGGCGTTTCCAGCCAGATGCGGACAATTTCCTGTGCTAAGCCCGGGCCGATAATGCGTTCGCCCATAGCAAGTACATTCGTATCATTATGCTCGCGAGTTGCCTGCGCCGAGAACATGTCATGCACCAAAGCGCATCGAATACCCGGCACTTTATTAGCCGCAATCGACATGCCAATGCCTGTACCGCAAATAAGAATGCCGCGGTCAGCCTGACCACTTGCTACTTTATCTGCTACCGGCAGTGCATAATCGGGATAATCAACAGATTGATTGCAGTCACAGCCCAAATCTTCAATCTCATGTCCTTGCGATAAAAGGAACGGAACGATTTCATCTTTCAACCGGTAACCCGCATGATCTGCACCAATTGCAATTTTCAACGTAAACCCTCCTGTTATTTTGCAGCGTCGTTAGCAAAATAAGTATCTGTTTGTCGAATCATACGGACTTATTATACCTAAATTCCGTAGAAAAGACGAAAAAAAGAGCATGACATGCTCAATAGCATGCTGCTCTTTGCCCAGGCGACCGGCCGTATGTTCCGATGCTCCACCGTGGTTACCCACTTCCGTCGCCAGTTACATCGGAAACCGTCTTTGTTACCTCCATGATAGCCGATTCATCGTTAGAAATCAATCGCTTAAATGGCTAAATTCAGCCTAATTTCAGCATGGAATTTCATCCCTTTTTGAGCATCCTCAGCAAGGTTTTCAAACTCACTTCAATCTCTGAAGCACAGCTTTCATACATGCTAAGTGTACCGCCAAAAGGATCGGCAATATCAAAGCTTGGAATGCGGCGTTCAAGCTCAAGGAGTCGTGTCCGCTCTGCAGTCGACAGCTGCTGGCCCAGCACCTGCTTCATATGCATCTCAGTAAATAGACGCTCTAACTCCTCAATATCCGCCTGTACATCCGTATCTTGATTGACGTATTCCTTAAGCGTATAGGCTTTATCCACCGCCTCAGGAAACCAATTAATTAGATTTCGTTTATGCCCCGATGTCATGGTCAGAATCAAGTCTGCCCAAGCAACAAGTTCACCGCTAAGCGCCCGTGAAGAACCTTGAGGTTCAACGGCTTTGCCTCGCAGCGTTGTAGCCGCATGAGCCGAGATCGGCAGCCCGTCTATTGTTGACACCCCCGCTGAACGAACCTCAAGCGGAACGCCCTGCTGCTTTGCCATCGCTCTCAGCATAGCTTCTGCCATCGGGGATCGGCATGTATTGCCGGTACAAACAAACAAGATGCGTGTCATGCTGCATTCCCCTTTCTGCGTCGCTAATCTGTCTTATTTTTAAAGTATAAATAACAGTCCAAATATTAATAAAATCGCCCCGCCAAGCGCTTCACCATACCCACCGAGGTTTTGGCTCACCCTGCGCCCAAGCAGGAGGCCACCCACGGACATTAATCCGCCGAAAAAACCAAATAGCAGTACAGTCAGCACGATATCTGCTGCAAACATACCAAGTGTTACGCCAACAGAAAAGGAATCGATACTAACGCTAAACGCGAATAAAAACGTTCCAATCGAGGAACGGTAGTCGATCGAATGAACAGCCTCTCCCCTAAGCGCACTGTAAATCATATGCCCGCCCAAAAGCAGCAGCAACACTCCTGCCGCCATTGTAGCCACGTCGCCAAGCAGACCACTGACGAAATGCCCGGCGTACATCCCTGCCAGCGGCATAATGACATGGAACAGTGCAATGATCGCACTTAGCCGCAGCACATCACGAAGACGAATCCCTTTAAGTCCAATTCCAATCCCTAACGAAAATGCATCCATGCCTAGCGCAACCGCCATTATGAGCAGTGTCGCGAATTGTCCAGCATGTAAAGTTGCATCTGTCACGCTATCGCCCCCATGTCCACATCCATTCTTAACCAAGATATGCGGACAAGGGGACAAACATACTACTCTAAACCTGAACGATTTGATGCCCGGCAGCTTTCGCCAGACGGTTCATAAGAGCAAGTCCAATCCCTTCCTCTGAGCAGCCTTCCGCCCAAATACGCTGCACACCTTCGGCATCAAATCGGCGAAGTGCTGCATAAAGCCGGTGCGCTGCCTGTTCCAAATGATGCTCACTTCCGTAGGTTAACACGAGATCGGCATCAAAGGCGGCTATTCTTTCATCGAAAGTAAGGACACCTGTCTTGAGTTTTGTTGCTCTTGTTCCATTCACTTGCTCCTGAATGTAACGTACTGCTTCGGCTCGATCACCCTGAACGATCACGAGATCACCCTGCGGAGCATAATGCGTATATTTCATACCTGGCGACCGCGGCGCTTCGGTCACTTCGGAAGTGGTGGGAGCCAGCGCATCGATGCGGGCCTCTGGTGCCGCATTCTGCAATTGTTCTGCGGTGATGCCTCCTGGACGAAGGATACGAATCGTATTCGAATCCGGCAGCTCAATTACCGTTGATTCCAGTCCAACGCCAGTTGCTCCGCCGTCTACAACTCCGCTTATTTTACCGCCAAGATCCTCCAGTACATGCTCTGCAAGTGTAGGACTTGGGCGGCCTGAACGGTTGGCACTTGGTGCGGCCACCGGACAGCCAGACTGCTGTATGAGCGCAAGAGCTGCCGGATGATCCGGCATTCGTACACCAACAGTGGAAAGCCCTGCTGTTACTAGAGGTGACACCGCTTCAGGATGCACCGGCAGCACGAGCGTCAGAGGCCCGGGCCACAGCTGCTTCATCAGTCTTCCGGCAAGTTCTGGATAAGGGAGTACCAGTTCATCTAGCTGCCGTTCGTCGGCAATATGCACGATAAGCGGGTTATCCGAAGGGCGCCCCTTTGCTTTGAAGATGGCCTCTACCGCCTTCGTATTACGCGCATCGGCCCCAAGGCCGTATACCGTTTCCGTCGGAAAAGCAACCAATTCACCTGCGCGCAGAAGGGCCGCTGCTTCCTCTAATTGCTCGGCCAGCATCTCCGGATTACTCCCGTCCATTACCTGCCAAACTTTTGTAGTCGTCATCTCTATCCTTCAATCCCTGCTATTAAAGTTCATCTACTGCCCCCATTATAGCATATGCCTTCTAAATTGCAGAGCAGCAGCCCTCCATCAGCGCTTGCATGCATGAGTGGAGGGCCGCCATTTTGCGAATTATGAGAACAGGCTTTTCAGCCAATGAATGAACTGTTGAATCATTTCCCACAGGAAGAACTTTGCTTCAGGTGCTTCGCCTTGGCCTTGGTCATCCTTTGCTTGCTGCGCGGAAACTTCGGCTTTGCTGTCAGCTGCTTTTTCAACTTTCCCATTGTTGTCTTGCTTTTGATCGGCTGAAGCGGTTTTAACAGTCTCTGCTTTCGCAGCGTCAGCATCCGGATCAGCGGCTGCAGCTTCACCTGTTGCTGCGTCGATGAAGCAAAGCGGCGGGAACAATACACACCACCAGTTTTGGCCTTGGCCTTCGCCAAGTGTAATCAGAAGAGCTTCATAGTCGCCTGCAGGGTATACTTCATTGCTGTACATTTTGGTAGGGAACGGAACCATGCCGAGCTCTGCATGATACGAGTAATCAAACCCGCGGCTTGTCAGCACTTCAGCAACAATCTCCTCAATTTCCCCCATATGATCATGCACCGTTTGGCGCGCTTGTTCAATTGTTTGTGGACCTGTCACCCAGCTGTCCATCGCTTTAACAACAGCATCACGAACAACACGTTTCACCGCTTGATCAGCAGGTGCGTCCGAATTAGCGAGAATACGAAGACGAATGGATTCTTGCGGAATAAGGGTATCTACCACTGCAGCATCTGTACGTTGCTGCTCCCAGCTCATTACCAGAACAAATAATACAATAATCAACAAACCATAAGATTTACGGAAATAAAATAGGGAATTAGTGCGGTTCATATGACACAAGCTCCTCTCGATGGCACCCGTCAGTGCCTCAGCTTGCGTTCCGGAACGTATCTATCCGTCATTATGTCCGGGATCTCCACTCTATAAACCTAGCAGCGAAAATGAAAATGATAGAGTTTGTTTTCATGAATGGGAGGGGCGGGAATGCACGGGGGATGCGGGCCAGTTAAGGTCCCTGAGGGGCCTTAACTCTCTGAAATGAGTAGCTAGTTTGGCTTTTTAGGTCCCTGGGGGACCTTAACTTTGCGGTGATGGCATGGTGGGGTGACGGATTTGGGCGGGGCGGACGAGTTAGGGTCCCTGAGGGATCCTAACAGCGTGAAAAGAGTAGCTAGGTTGGCTTTTAAGGTCCCTGGGGGACCTTAACTTTGCGGTGATGGCACGGTGGGGTGACGGATTTGGGCGGGGCGGACGAGTTAAGGTCCCTGAAGGATCCTAACAGCGTGAAAAGAGTGGCTAGGTTAGCTTTTAAGGTCCCTGGGGGACCTTAACTTTGCGGCGATGGCACGGTGGGGTGGCGATTCGGGCGGGGGCGAGCGAGTTAGGGTCCCTGGGGGGACCTTAACTTTACGGCGATGGCATGGTGGGGTGGCGATCGGGCGGGGGCGAGCGAGTTAGGGTCTCTGAGGGGCCTTAACTCTCTGAAATGAGTAGCTAGGTTGGCTTTTTAGGCCCCTGGGGACCTTAACTTTGCGGTGATGGCATGGTGGGGTGACGGATTTGGGCGGGGCGGACGAGTTAAGGTACCTGAAGGGCCTTAACTATGTGAAAAGAGTAGCTAGGTTGGCTTTTTAGGTCCCTGGGGGACCTTAACTTTGCGGCGATGGCATGGTGGGTGGCGATTCGGGCGGGGGCGGACGAGTTAAGGTCCCTGAGGGGTCCCTGGGGGACCTTACTTTGCGACGATGGCATGGTGGGGTGGCGATTCGGACTGGGACGAGGTTCGTTTCGAGTAGATAAGACCCTCGCAGGGTCTTATTGGAGCTATTTCAAGAGCAAACCGGTGCAATAAAGCCCTCTGGGGGTCTTATTTGTAACAAAGGCCAGGGAATCAGGCGGATATTTAGGATGTAGAGGCAGAATTAGACCCTCTCAGGGTCTTATTGGATGTCATATAAGACCGAGCGGGCGCAATAAGACCTTCGGAGGGTCTTATTACATCATTGACCAAACAAAAAAACACGCTGCCCCTCGTCAATGAGACGATGAGCAGCGTGTTTGATTAATAAGCGGGCTGACTATCCCCGCTTGTACGAATGGCAATGACATGGCGCTCGATGCCGCCATAGTCGGTAATGATGCGAATGTCGTCCCATTCGCCGACATCCCGCAGCAGCGCGGCTACGTCGTGAGCTTGGCCCATGCCAAGCTCAAAGGCGACAATACGCGGCAGCTGCGCGAGAGCCGGCAGCTGCTCCACCATGCGGCGGTACGGATCCAGCCCGTCCGCTCCGCCATCCAGCGCGAGGCGCGGCTCAAAGTCGCGCACCTCGGGCTGGAGGCCCGCGAGATCATCCGCCGGGATATACGGCGGATTGGACACAAGCACATCGATGCGGACGTCATCCGCATCGGGTGCTCCTGCGGCGCCGTGCTGCGCAAACGGCGCCAGCAGGTCGCCCTGCACGAATGCCATGCGGCCCGCCGCCTCATGGCGGGCCGCATTCGTGCGGGCGACAGCAAGCGCGTCCGGCGACAGATCGGAAGCGCAGACGCGCCAGCGCGGACGCTGCGAAGCAAGCGTCACGCCGATGGCGCCAGTGCCTGTGCCGACGTCGACGACCGTCGGCGCAGCTTCACCATCAGGCGGCCACAGACGATCGGCCGCCTCAAGCACGGCCTCGACGAGCAGCTCCGTCTCGGGCCGTGGAATAAGCGTAGCCGGCGTTACCCTAAACGGCCGACCATAGAACCATTCCTCGCCAATGATATACTGCACCGGCTCCCCAGCCGCCTTACGGCGGATCAGCTTCACCCATTCCTCGGCATGCTCAGCCGGGAACGGTTCGCTCCATACAAGCAGCAGCTTGGACCGCTCCAGGCCAAGCAGATGCATAAGCAGCCGCTCCACATTCGAGCGCGGCTCCATAACGCCAAGCCCCTGCAAAAACGAAGAAGCCTGCATGCAGGCTTCCCTAATTGAAAACGACGGCTCAAAAAACGCCTGTTCGTTCTTATGATCACTCATCTCTATAGCGTCCCTTCATTAGGCACTCCAACGAAATAAGTATCTCTAGGATACTCATTTCCTCGCAGGCTGTTATTAGTTCAGCTCTCTCTCCATCAATTCTGCTTGTTCAGCAATCGTAAGGGAAGACACGATCTCTTCCATATCGCCGTTCATAACAGAATCCAGCTTATGCAGAGTAAGACCAATACGATGGTCTGTCACACGGCTTTGCGGGAAGTTATACGTACGGATACGCTCGCTTCGGTCACCTGTACCAACTTTAAGTTTCCGCTCACCAGCATATTTCGCCTCTTCTTCTTGACGGCGAACATCTGAGATACGGGCACGAAGAACTTGAAGCGCCTTCGCTTTGTTCTCATTTTGCGATTTGCCGTCTTGGCAAGTCGCCATGATACCAGTAGGCACGTGAAGAACACGAACCGCTGATTTCGTTGTATTTACGGACTGACCACCTGCACCACTGGAGCAGAAGGTATCAACCCGAATATCTTTATCGAGAATTTCAACTTCGACTTCTTCAACCTCCGGCATAACCGATACGGTTGAAGTCGACGTATGAATACGGCCGCCGGATTCCGTTACTGGAATACGTTGTACACGGTGTGCGCCGCTCTCATATTTCATTTTGCTGTATGCGCCTTTACCGGTAATCATGAAGATTACCTCTTTAAAGCCGCCCAGATCATTTTCGTTCAAATCCATCAGTTCGCAGCGCCAGCCTTGCGCATCTGCAAACTTCGTATACATCCGATACAACTCGTAAGCGAACAATGCCGCTTCGTCACCGCCTGCAGCGCCGCGGATCTCAACGATAACGTTCTTGTCATCGTTAGGGTCCTTAGGCAGAAGAACGATGCGAATCTTCTCATCCAATTCTGCCTTGCGCGTGGAAAGCTCATCAATCTCCATCTTAACCATTTCGCGCATTTCGTCGTCGAGCTTCTCGCCTTGCATCACTTTCGCATCCTCGAGCTGCTCCGACACTTGCTTATATTCTGTGAAGGCTTCATAAGCCACTTGTAAATCCGATTGCTCCTTGGAATACTCCCGCAGGCGCTTCGGATCACTTGCTACATCCGGATCGCACAACAGTTCACTTAACTTCTCGTAACGGTCTGCGAGCGCTTGTAAACGGTCCAACACAATGATTCACCTCTATAGTTCCCATTTTAAAATGAATGAAACGCGCACCTGCCATAAGACAGCGAAGCCGTTTCACCTTGTAACAGTCATTATAGCACATTAGACCTGTATTTTCGACTGGTGTATTTGCCTAAGTCGTGAGAAAAGGACTCCGCGCTATCCCTAAGGAAAACGGAGCCCCTCTACTTTTTTATTTCTTATTTTTTCTTGCTGCCAGAACAACTGCCGCAGCTCCAAGTACCACTGCGATAATCGACAAGGTAAGCGGAAGTGCTGAATCAGAATCGGAACCCGAGTCCTTCGTGTCATCCGCAGCTGCAGCAGCGCCGTGGCCGTGGCCGTCGCCTTCAGCTGTTGCTGCCGTTACAGTCGTTACAGAAGCCGGCTTATCAGAGCCATCTGCGCCAACCCATTCTACAACCTTATTATCGCTGTACGTTTGGTAAGCTTTCCATACCAATTGCGTAGCATTCTCGTTAACCTTGCCGCTCATGCGGAATTCCGTGAAATCCGTTTCGCTGAGCCCTTTGTCTTCTGCCGTCCAAGTAATGCTGGTTACAACACCATCAGCATTTTTCTCCAATTCACTCGTCCAGCCTGGCTTTGGCTCAACCCGTGATACAACCGCACCGTCTGCTATGTTCACTTTCACTTTTACGGTATTAACACCTTTAGTTTCACTTGGTACACGCACTGCGAACACCTGATACGAATTCGCCGGCACAGTAGGCGGTTGAACGGTTACATGGGCACTGGCAATACCAGCAAACATCATCAAGCTAACCGCCATCGCAGCTGCAATCACCCATTTTTTCATCTTATTCATCATCACACATCCCTCTCTATTTCCCTCGTCTTGTCTGTCTGTCTCGTTCTCTGCTTGCTTCTCAGTATAAGATCATGCATGCAGAATGACATGACTCGAAAGGGCTACCCGGATATGACGAATATGTGACTGCATGGACTAATAATTGCGGAACTGTGTTTCTCTAACGATTTCATTGTCCTCTTGATCCATGACGCGAATTTCAGCCGTCCATTTCCCCGCATAAGGCAGAAACGTTCCCTCAGCACGATAAGCAGCTCTCTTATAACCTGGGAACGAATCATACGCATCCTCGTCCACACGCTCCAGCGGCACATCGATTGGTGCATCTTCACGGCTGTCCGAGCGCAGTCTTAACACAACTGACTTCGGCTCTCCGATTTTCTCCGGCAGCCACACTTGCAGGGTTATCGTATTGTCACTGCCCGGCACGTTAGGCGATACGTTGAACGTTACATGCATATCGTCGCCCATTTGATGATAGTTATACGGCTCATTGGCAGGCAGCGGGCTCATATACGTAAACACCGCAGCAATCGCCACGATACACGCCATCAGAACCAGATCAGCCTTAAGCAGCGTACCTGCTGGAAACCCGCTGCGCTTCATCCGAATGCGAAGCATGGTGCCTGTCACAAGCACGGCGATAACGAGGACCGTTTTAACTGTCAGCAGTCCTCCCCAAGTAGTGAGCCACAAATAAGACAGCTTAGGCAGGAAGAGCAGCGTCATCGTAACTCCGCTGACCACAAGCACAGCAAGGGATATTAATGCCCCCTGCGAAAAGCTTGCGCCAAACCTACCCGCTTCCTTCCGATCGGTGTACCAGACGTACAAGAGAACAGCCAGGCCGCCTGCCCACACCGCGGATGCCAGCAAATGAATGAAGTCGAACGCGATCGTAAGAGCCTTCGGATCATTTGCCGCCGGATGGCCGATCAGACTTTCTACGCCAAACAGCAGAACTACCCAGAGCAGACGAACAAACCGTTCATTAAAGCGCTGTGCAACAAATCCGAGAAGTGCCAGAACAATAAGCTCCAGCCATGCCCGGCCAGTTGTTGTGTTCGTAAACATCTTACCCCACGCTGAGATAGGCTGCCCTTTCATCAGCTCATTGACCTGCAGGAAAATATGCAATAGTACAGTCACAAGAAGTGCCCGCAGTCCGATCACTGACAACAGCTTAAAGGCCGACTGTAATGACTCGCTTGGCTTACGGATAAAAGCCTGCCATAACGTCGTGCCAGCTGCCATCAGCAGCGCTGCATAATAAAGAACACGTACCACATACAGCAAGTTTTGCTGCATGCCTTTTGACGTATTCGTGTTAGCAGCAAAAGTCTCTGCATCCTTCCAGTTCGGCGGATTGCCCACAACAAATACATAAGAACCGCTGACCGGATGCCCGTCTTCTGAGATGATATGGTAGGAGACGGAATAGACACCTTCCGCAAGGGATGGCAACGGGAGCTTAAGTGTTGTCCCGCCATTCTCAAGCGCTGGTTGATCCGTTTTTATTTTATTCGACTGGGAGTCGACCACCTCAACAGATCCTGCTCCTGGCTCCACCGCCTCGTTAAAAGAAAGCTCAACAAAAGGCGGAGACTGCGCAAGCTTGGCATTTGCAGCCGGAACCGTCTTCTCCAGCGTAGCATGTGCGAAGGCTTGCGGCGCCCCCGCAAGGACAAATAAGAGAAGCAGCAAAAAGGCTGCTCCTATACGTTTGTGTAAGGTATGTAGATTCGTATTCATAATTCCGATCATACTCCTATTCTTCAGCTTCCCTCCATTGTATGCCTAAAATAAACTCCATGCATGACTCGTTAGAGCTAGGCAGGAACGAAGTGGGGCTGAATTCATATGAACAGAGCAAAACGGTATTGCTCTCCTAAAGAGAACAATACCGTTCATTTCTGTTGCTATTAGACGTTGAAGCGGAAATGCATAACGTCGCCGTCCTGCACGACATACTCTTTGCCTTCGAGGCGCAGTTGGCCTCTTTCTTTTGCAACGTTCATTGTACCGGCAGCAGCCAGATCGTCGAACGATACAACTTCAGCACGAATGAAGCCGCGCTCAAAGTCAGTATGAATAACGCCCGCAGCTTGCGGAGCTTTCATACCTTTGCGGATCGTCCAGGCACGAACTTCTTGCACGCCTGCTGTGAAGTAAGTGTACAGACCAAGCAGTTTGTAAGCTGCATTAATCAGACGGTTAAGGCCAGATTCCTGAAGGCCAAGCTCTTCGAGGAACATCGCTTTGTCTTCGCCTTCCAGCTCAGCGATCTCTTCTTCTACCTTCGCGCTGATTGGCACGACTTGTGCACCTTCAGCAGCAGCGAATTCACGAACGATCTGTACAAACTTGTTGTTATCTGTATCAGCCACTTCCGACTCAGCTACGTTTGCTGCATACAGCACCGGCTTCATCGTGAGCAGATGAAGATCACGGATAATCTGCTTTTCGTCATCGGACAGTTCAACACTACGTGCTGGCTGATCGTTGTATAGCGCATCTTTGACACGTTCCAGTACGTCTACCTCAAGCGCGATTTTTTTGTCGCCGCCCTTCAGGTTTTTACGGGAACGATCGATTTTCTTCTCAACAGAGTCGATATCCGCCAGAATGAGCTCCAGGTTAATCGTCTGGATATCGCCCAGTGGATCGATTTTACCGTTCACATGCGTAATGTTCTCGTCTTCGAAGCAGCGAACAACGTGAACGATCGCGTCAACCTCACGGATATGAGCAAGGAACTTGTTGCCAAGGCCTTCGCCCTTGCTCGCGCCTGCTACAAGGCCGGCAATATCAACAAATTCGAATGCTGTTGGAACTGTTTTGTTCGGCTGTACCAATTCTGTCAATTTGTCCAGACGGTAGTCTGGCACTTCTACGACACCTACGTTAGGGTCGATTGTACAGAATGGATAGTTAGCAGACTCCGCGCCCGCTTGCGTAATTGCATTAAATAAAGTGGACTTACCTACGTTCGGCAGACCCACGACACCAGCTTTCAAAGCCATGCGTTAAGACACCCCATTTTCCGAAGTAACAATCTCACGTCATTATACCCGATGCCCGCCTACAATAAAAGCCCTGTACAATGATGTTCGATCTTCCAAAAATGGGTCTTTGCTGTTATTCCCACTTTCCGTCAGCTAGACTTTTTGCGGCATACCGCGATGACGTACATCGGGTCGCAGCTTTTGAACAGATGAAGCGAAAGTGGTTCATGGCCGCTGGCCGTAATCAAATGCTGGCTTGCTCTGCCAAGGGGCAGCCCTACCTTTTCCCGCAGCCAGTTCATGGACAAGAGCCTCGAATCATCAATCGGGTTTTGCCCAAACATCGCTTCAATATCATAATCAAGCAGCAAATCACCAACGAGCTCAGACGTGCGGTATTCGAAACGGTGATATTCGTTAAACGGCTGCTCTTCGAAGTAAAGCGGGGGATTCGTCACCGAACGATTTGGCGTTGATACAATAAACAACCCGCCTGGTTTAAGCACACGGGCTGATTCACGCATCCATGCTGCTCCCTTCTCCACATGCTCAATCGTTTCAAAGGATATAACAGCATCAAACGTTTCATCGGCAAAAGGCAGCTTCAGGACATCTCCTGTCTCAAAATGAATGCCCTCCCCGCCATAATCCCGCTTTGCAAGCTCGATGGAATGATGGTCTACATCAACACCAACCACTTCAGAAGCACCAGCACGCTTCAAGAGCGCCGATCCATAGCCAGCTCCACAAGCTGCATCAAGGACTCGCAATCCTGCCACATACTTGCATGCCAGCTCGTAGCGGTATAAATGCTCCTCATAGACGTCCGTATACTGTTCCTTCACCTGACTATTAATCACTAATCGTTCACCGCTGAAAACAACATCATTCTGCTCTTTCAGCAGTTGATCAGGCACCGCAGCAACCGGAAGCGCATGCTCCTCGCTTATAGCCGCCACAACCGTGAGTTCTTGGAACCCTGCTTTTTTTACGGTGGCTACAGCTTCGTCGACAAACTCCTCCAGCCTTACGGCTCCGTTTTGCCCAAGCGTAATAATACTGCTCGACGTCAGGCGGCCCTTCACTGGGTTCTGCCCATTCGTTAATCGTTCCAGGAAACTGAAATCCTCGCTGCTAATATCAGAGCCCGGCCGACCTTCCTTCCCGTCATCGATCAGCAGCGTCGATACGTTAGCAAAGCCTGCAGCCGTATAAAGCTCCTTTATCTGTTCGATGGAATAGAGATAGGATGACTGATGCTGAGCATGCCCATTATCCGGCTGCAGGTAGCGAAGCATAAACGGATAATAATGACGGTTCAGGAAAGTGCCCATCAGCCAGCCGTTTGGCTTCAGCAGACGCTTCAACTGCAGCATCACCTCCGGTTTGCCGCATACATGTGCATCTCCAACAAGGATACCGTCGAGGCTCCCATCGGGAAAACCCCACTTCGCCGGCTCCTCAGCGGCAAACACCGTGATACCAACCGCCTTAGCCACCTTGGCAGCATGTTCATTTTTCTCCACTCCGTACAATGCCGCATCAGGGAAACGATGCTTTAAACTGATTAAGGTGGCCCCGCAGCCACAGCCGATCTCAAGAAGCTTCACCTCGTCGCCATTCCCACCACCGACCAGAACGGACGGTACTTCCCGATCCAGCAAAGCCAGCATATCCACATGGATCGTAAGGGCATCGGCGGAAGCAAATCCCCATTTCTCTTTGAACACTTGATTATTCCGGGCAAACAGCTGTAAATACGAAGTCGTATCGGACTTAAAGCTAACGCTTCCATAATGGTGGATAAACGTATCCTTGCAGAGCAGCAGCTTATATCCGAGAAGCCGCAGGCGCAGCGACAAATCATCATCCTCATAATTGCCGATCCCAAATCGCTCATCCATCCCGCCAACTGCTTCAAAAGCTTCCCTCCGCAGCAGCATACAAAAACCAATCAGCTTCAGCCGCTCTTCCAGGGGAGTTCCGCCGCCAGACTGTCGAACCGATTCCGAGAACTGATCCAATTCCTCAAGTGTAGTATAATCGCTTGGAATCTGCGTCCAGTAATAAGCCGAATTCGTCACGGGCCCTACTGCTCCAACGGAAGAATCACTAAACAACCCTCGCTTCAAACCGTCCAGCCAGCCCGGTGTAACGAGGGTATCATTGTTTAACAGCAGGATCAGCTCACCTGAAGCAGCAGCCGCCCCTTGATTACAGCCTTTTGGAAAACCTGCATTATAACTATTCTCGATGACATGGATATTCTGCTCTTCTTTCGCCCAAGCAGCTGTCCCATCATCTGATCCATTATCGACAAGAATCAATTCGTAGCTTCCTGCCGCTGTATGCCTTCTGATGCTTTCTACGCATGATCGTGTATAATCAAGCCCGCCCCGAGTAACAAGAATGATGCTCGTCACTATCTGCTCGCCCATTTCTCCACCGCCTGGCATAGTTTCATGCCATCAGCATATGTAGAAGGAGTCTGGACCGTATAGCATGTTAGCCTACTGCGTCACGACGTTATTTCACCAAAAACATTCTATTGCGATTTCTTCACAAAGGACAACCCAAACAAATAACCTGCAAGAACATTAATAATGGCTTCATTCTTATCATCCAAAATAATGCGGATAGCCGTTTCGATCGTGCCATCTGCACTCGTATACAGCTTGCCGTAATTGACTGCCGCTACATAATTCAAAACAACAATGACAATCGACAGAAGCAGCGTAAACTGCGTATCCTTCACACGAATTCCAAATTCACCGTTGCGGAGCATGTGGAGACTTGCGCCAAAAGCAAATGTTATTGCAAATAAAACAAACAGGAATTTGGTCGTTGTATCCGGATCACCATTACGGAACAACACTTCATTACTTGCATAAACGACAAGCATGGTGAACAAAAGGAACAAGATGAACACCACATACTTGTATACTGCCGCCTTCTTAACCATATTCTGCACCCCTTATGTTGTCTAACCCGATTGCATGTCTATCGCTCCTCACGCCCATACTAACAAGGAACAAGGAGGTGGAACTAAAGCGATGGAAAATCAAAGCCACAAAGGCAATTATAAAGGGACAACGGCCATGAAGGCAAAGAACCAAGATATGGCATTTGTCAATGATACAATCGAGGATGCGAAGTCCGTCACAAACTTCTCCTCCAAGAATAAAAAAACGGACTAATTTCGGCTGCATCACACAACATAAAACCCCCGCTTGGCCGCTGGGCCAAACGGGGGCTTCTTAGCGTTTAGTGACTTACTTAATTACGCAATGGCGCTTCTTGCAGCTCCGCTCTCGTTTGAAGGAAGCGGAAGAAGGCAACAGATGCTTCTGCTCGCGATACTTGCTTATCGGGCAGGAAGCTGCCGTTTGACAGCGTCATGATCTTCAAGCCTACAACAATAGCCGCCTGACCTTTGTTCTCAAACTTAGCCGCATCCTTGAAGTTAATGTTGAACAATTCATCATAGTTCGCCAGCGAGTTGTAGCCAAGGGCACGTACGATCAGTTCCGCCATTTCTTCACGGTCAACCTTGCCATCTGGATTAAAGGAGCCGTCTCCGATATCAATTAGGTTCTGCTGAAGCGCACTTTCGATGTAGACGTAGTACTGACTTTGCTTGCCTACATCATTAAAAGAAGCACTAGTTGCAGAATCAGCACTCTCGTACATAATTGGCGATCTTCCACTGTTCATCGCAAGCACGAGCATCTTAATGAGCTCTCCGCGAGTGACGATCTCATTCGGACGAACCTTTCCGTCCTTCACATCAAGCGCCTTATAGGCAACCATCAGTTCCAACTGACGTTGTGCCCAGTGACCGTCAATATCCGTTGCTTTAGGCTTCTCCAGCTGTGTCTTGTCGCCTGTCTCGCGGTTCCGCCAATCTCCAGATACAGCATCTAGGAAGATGGATTCATCAAGCTGACGCGGCACAAGGCGGTAGATCAGCTGCGCAGCGTTATTAGATTCAACATCCGTTGGCTGGATTTCACCGGAAGCCACCATAAGATTATATTTTTGAACGGGGATCGGCTGTCCCTGATAGACATAATTTTGCGTCAAATAATACGTCAATTCCGTCCGGTAGTATGTCATCCACTTCTCAATCGCTTGAGCTGGCGTTATGACTTTTGGTGCGGTCTCCGGATACTTGTAAGGATTGATACTTGCATCATAGCTGCGTACAACACCTGTGTTCGCATCAATTGTAATGTTCACATTGTCATAATCGGTTATTGCACCGTTTACCTTGTGTACAAAGTTAAAGTAATAAGAGTCGATATTCTGTACCTTGTCCGGATTATATTGCGACTTATCCCGTTTCACAATATAAAGCTCATCCGCTACCCAAGGAAGCTGTTTTTTCACCGCTTCAATTGCCTTAGCCTCTGTTTGATCATAGGACAGCGCAGGCTTTGTATTGGTGGACTTATTATTATACTCATAGAAGTAGAAGCTGCTGACTACACCAGTCCGACTGTCTACTGTTGCGGAAGCAGAACCTATACTTTCCTTGCCGTTCTTCAGCTCCCAATCCAGACGCCAGTTTGCAGAAGCGACACCGGAAGACTCATCCGTATTCTCGGAATAGCTGGAGCTGCTGAATTCTGCATTTGCTGGAAGCGTGAAAGCCGCCAATACCGCTTTCTTCGCTTGGTCCTCTGTAATATTAGAAGCAGCAGGAGCATCGCCAAGTGGTTTATCAGATAACGGGGTTTCCGACACCTGATCTGAATTCACATAACCGCTTTGCACTTCCTTACCCGTTGCAGCATCAATCGCAAAGGCACCCATATCATAGCTTAGTACTGGATTACGTGGTCCTTGTACATTGTAAGGGATGATATATCTAAGTTCTGGCTTTGCCTGCTCGATGAGCTTTGTTTTCGCTTCATCCGCCGTCAGCTTTACATCAACCTTAGGGAATTTAATCGTATCATCCCACTGCAGGGAATAACGAAGAACATGCCCCTCACTATCTACATCTAGTTCAATGTAGTTATCGACGTACGGAATATCGCCTACCATCCGGTCAAACCGCAGTGTATGCCGCACTTCTCCAGTTAGCGGTGGCAGCGATTGAGCACCGTATTCCGGATTATATTTCACTTGATCCTTATACGTTGCCGCAACAGTAGACAAGAAGGAATAAGCAATTTGCTGCGCTTTGTCCCGCTCTACTTTCAAGGGATACGTAGGTTTAGCACTTGGGTTATCGAGATAGGCGCTGTAATCAAGAAGCTGGCCGCTATCGGCATTAAGCCGGACGTAGATGCTGCCCTTGCTTTTGCCATTCACCTTGTAGACGAAATCCATTCCCCATACACTACGTTTACCGCTTGCCAGCGTATCGGTCGATAACGAGGCACCTTGCAGGGTATAGTCTTTAGGTATACTTACCAATTGCCGAGCCAATGACTCTGCTTTTTCTTTGGACACTTTCACATCTACAGGGGCAACTGCGCTTACATTGGGTGCAGCAGCATCTCCTGACACAGCAGACACAGCCGGTTTGTCAACGCTTTCAGCAAAAGCCGCCGCAGGCATAGTGCTCGTCAGCATAACCGCTGCAGCAAGAGTAACGAGCTTCTTACGATGATTCATCACCATAAATAACCTCCCATGCTTTTCCATTCTTGTTAATCAGCTAAATAGACGCTGCTGCTGCTCAGGAAGTTGCGCCCTAGTCCCATAAATTTGACTGAACAAAAAAAAGACTGCTCTTCATGGTCAGCTGACCATAGAGAGCAGTCTTTCATTACTTCAAGTCAAAACTTACAGTTGACCTGCAATTTTTGCTTTCAAAGCGTCTTTTTGTTGTACGCCAACCATTTTGTCAACAGGTTGACCATCTTTGAACAGAATCAGCGTAGGGATACTCATTACGCCAAATTGCGAAGCCAATTCTGGCTCTTCGTCAACGTTGATTTTTGCGATTACTGCTTGGCCTTCCAGTTCAGTTGCAAGCTCCTCCACGATAGGAAGCTGCATTTTGCAAGGTCCGCACCAAGGTGCCCAGAAGTCTACCAAAGAAACGCCGTTTTGTACGCTAGTTGCAAAGTTTTCTTTCGTCAATGCTACTGCCATTGTCAATCATCCTCTCCATTTGGTTTATGATTAAGGGAATTCCGCCACGTACCGTTACTGTCGCCTAGTCACAGCCACAAGCATGAATTTGCTTCAGTACATCTTGAATCGTGATCCCACTAAAGTAGCCTTCCAGCTGCTTCTCGGCTGTACAGAAGATTCCAAACATAACCTGATTCATATTCGAGCCAACGACGCAATCCATACCCGGGTCACCCGAGCACCAGCTCGGAATAAACGAGCCTTGCGCCATGACGCGATATACATCACCAAGTGTAACGACATTGGGATCAATTGTAAGCCTGTAGCCGCCCCCTGCGCCTTCCCTCGTATCGACAAAGCCGCTTTTGCGTAAACCGCTCATGACTTTACGAACTCGTGCGGAGTGGGTGCCTACGTTGTCGGCGATCATCTCACTGCTTGCCATCCGCTCGGGCAGATAGGCTAAATAAACGAGACTGTGTACGGCAATCGTAAATTCGCTGTTCAATGTGAACGGCCTCCCTGTTTAGTACTGTAATAATATCAATTACAGTTAACATTGTCAATAGCAGGCCGCCCGATTTCCGCCACAGTCTATAGGGTGCGACGGCGGCACCCCCCTTATTCGCCAAGCCTTATGCTAGAAATTGAAATTCATGGGGTCCGAACCAAGACGACGGTTCTCATTCAAACCATCGATGGCCTCCATCTCTTCAGTTGTTAACTCAAAATTGAAAATATCTGCATTTTCGATAATCCGGCTTTTCGTTACGGACTTCGGTATGGTAACAATTCCGTTCTGCAAATCCCAGCGCAAAATAACCTGAGCAGCTGATTTGCCATGCTTATGTCCGATCTCTAGTAAGAGTGGGACGTCCAAATGACCCTGTAATAAAGGGCTCCATGCTTCAAGCTGAATGTTACGGTCCTTGCAGTAGCTTTGCAGCTCCGGCTGAGTCAGGAACGGCTGGAACTCCACCTGATTAACAGCTGGCACTATTTCGCAGCTGCCAAGCAGATCTTCCAGATGAGGAATTAGAAAATTGCTGACGCCAATAGCGCGCACATGACCATCCTTGTACAACTTCTCTAAGGCACGGTATGTATCTTTGTATTTGCCGGCAACCGGCCAGTGAACCAGATACAAATCAATCACATCAAGCTGAAGCTTTTGACGGCTATCCTCGAAAGCCTTAAGCGTGCTCTCGTAGCCTTGATTGCTGTTCCATACCTTAGTCGTAATGAACAGCTCTTCGCGCTTCAATCCGCTTGCTGCGATCGCTCTGCCTACACCCTCTTCATTACCGTAGGCTGCCGCCGTATCAATACTGCGGTATCCTGCTTCAAGAGCATCTGCTATTGCCTGCTCCACTTGCGCACCTTCTTGCGTTTTGTACACTCCAAGACCGAGCCAAGGCATCTTGACCCCGTTGTTTAATTCCGTACATTGCGTAATAGATGTAAAGTTACTCACAGCAAAGCTCCTCCTTTATTATAAGGTTCTGCTTCTTAAGGACACAGCTACACTATTTTACCATTGATCGCTGCTGGTGAACAATTAAGCCCTATAGAATTATTAGCAAAAGTTCATAACAAAGCTGTCATGATCGCGGGAGATACGCGAATACATATGTACGGAATGGCTAATCAGCAGGCGAGGGAGGTGTGTAGGAATGGCGCTGTGGTGGAATCGGTGGGTCGCCTTTCGAACCGAGGGCGGTTCCAGGGCAGAGGAAATTGACAGGCTTCAAGCACATTTCAAATCAAATGGGTTGAAATCAAAAATCACCCTGGAGGGAAGCTCGTTGAAACGGATTCATGTACGCAGCAAGGACGAGGACCGCGCCAAGGAGCTCGCGGCTTCATTCGACGCCGATCACTCTCAATAAGCTTTGATTCAGCCGCAATCCGCAGTTTCTTTTTAGGGCAGCAACTAGGCGGAGGGCAAACCTTCGCCCAGTTGCCGCCATTTTTTATCCATATCCAAAGCCTTGATCTTCGGGGGGATATGTGTATAATACAGGTTAGTGGTTTTCTAGGGTTCCGTTAAGCCGTGTTGCTTAGGTCTGGTCCGAGGGAAAACGCACAGCAATAGCTGTGATCACGGAAGGATAAAAACCTGGGAGTCGCCTGCGCCAGCAGTGTACTCCCAGGTTTTATTTTGCCATTTTTTAATCTAACATCACGTGTAAGGGGGAATATTTTTCATGAAAAAGCAATGGCTTCAAGTTTATGTAGCCGCTGTATTTGAAGTGCTGTGGGTGACCGGGCTGAAGCACGCAGACAATGGCTGGAGCTGGACCGGTACCTTTATCGCTATCCTTCTTAGCTTTATATTGCTTATCAGAGCAAGCAGTGAGCTTCCCGTCGGCACTGTCTATGCCGTCTTCGTAGGACTTGGCACGACCGGTACTGTCATCTCGGAATCTGTACTCTTTGGCCATCCGCTGCACGCAACTAAATTATTGTTTATTGCACTTCTTCTAATTGGCATCATTGGCCTGAAACTGGTTACACCAGAGCACGCAAATGCGGGCGATAAGAAAGGAGCTTCCTGATGAACTGGATATCTCTGATCTGCGCAGGTTTATTTGAAATGCTGGGCGTTGTGATGATGAACAAAGTAAATGAGAAGCGCAGCTTTAAAAACATCGCTCTCCTGCTTGTTGGCTTCGGCATGAGCTTTGTCTGCCTCTCCTATGCGATGCAAAGCCTTGATATGAGTATCGCTTATGCGATCTGGACGGGCATTGGCGCTACCGGCGGAGCCATCCTTGGTATGGTTCTATACGGCGAGCCTAGAAATGCACTGCGAATTTTCTTTATTACACTCATCATCGGAGCCGTTGTTGGCCTCAAGTTAGTTGCTTAAACAGAAACGTCTGCGCTATAAAACGCAATAAGGGGCTGTCCCTTAGCCATTTGGCTTTGGGACAGCCCCTTTGTGTATTTCATCGGCTCACTAAACAAAAAGAAGTGGACTGGTTAGGTGCCGATTACACTTCCATGATGATAGGAAGGATCATCGGCTTTCTTTTCGTTTGTTCATATAAGAATCGACCAAGCGCGTCTTTCACGTTTGATTTCAGCGTTGTCCATTGGTTCACGTTATCGCTGATGGATTTCGTTATCGTTCTTGTCACAATTCTGCCTGCTTCCTCAAGCAGTCCTTCCGACTCACGTACATAGACGAAACCACGGGAGATAATATCTGGTCCCGATTTGATGGTTTTGTCTTGCTTGCTGATCGTTACAACAACGACAAGAATGCCGTCTTGGGACAAATGCTTGCGGTCGCGAAGCACGATATTGCCGACATCGCCGATACCAAGTCCGTCGATATACGTATTGCCAGCCGGCACCTTGCCGGATTTGCGTGCATCACCATTTACAATTTCTACGATTTCACCGTTATCGACGATAAACGTATGGCCTTGCTGTACACCAACTGCTTCAGCCAGCTTCTTATGATGGAGTTGCATCCGGTACTCACCGTGAATCGGAATGAAATACTTCGGATTCATCAATTGAAGCATTAGCTTGAGCTCTTCTTGACTGCCGTGGCCGGATACGTGCATGCCCGTTGTAGAGCCGGAACCGTAGATCACGTTCGCTCCAAGACGGAACAGCTCGTCCACCGTACGTCCGATGCTGCGTTCATTACCTGGAATAGGCGTTGCCGAAATAATAACCGTATCGCCTTCCAGAATTTCCACCTGGCGATGGTTAGAGCGAGCCATACGAGTAAGTGCCGACATTGGCTCCCCTTGGCTGCCTGTGCAAAGAATAACGACTTGATTATCCGCATAACGGTTCACTTCGTTTGTCTCAATCAGCATGCCATCCGGAATATCCAAATATCCAAGCTCCGAAGCAATCGTAATCATGTTGACCATACTGCGTCCGATAATCGCCAGCTTCCGTCCAGTTGCTGCCGCTGCATCAACGACCTGCTGCAGACGATACACGTTCGAGGCGAAAGTGGAGACGATAACCCGGCGCTCTGCTTTGCGGAAAGCATCAATAAAGTTAGCTCCTACGATACGTTCCGAAGGCGTGAAGCCCGGACGCTCAGCATTGGTACTCTCCGACAGCAGGGCAAGTACACCTCTGCGGCCAATCTCAGCCATCCGGTGAATATCTGCATGATCGCCAACAGGCGTTTGGTCAAACTTGAAGTCGCCTGTATGAACGACTACGCCTTCCGGTGTATCAAGCACGACACCGAGGGAATCCGGAATACTGTGGTTTGTCTTGAAGAACGTCGCCTTCATAGAGCCCAGCTTAAGCTCGGAATCGGCATGAATCAAGTGCCGCTCTGTCGTTCCGAGAAGCCCTGCTTCCTTCAGTTTTCCTTCGATTAATCCCATCGTCAATCGGCTTGCGTAGACCGGCATGCTCAATTGCTTCAAGATATACGGCAGGCCGCCAATGTGGTCCTCGTGGCCGTGAGTAATGAGCAATGCCCGAACTTTATCCTTATTCTCGATGAGGTACGTAATATCCGGCACGATAATGTCGATGCCAAGAAGCTCCTCATCGGGGAATTTGGAACCGCAATCAATTACAATAATGTCGTTCGCGTATTGTACTGCGTACATATTCTTGCCAATTTCGCCTACGCCGCCCAAGGCAAAAATGGTTAGTTTCTTATCCGTTTTATGGTTATTCAAAAATAATCCTCCTATTTATAAGACTGCGACGATTGTTATACTTCAAACTAAAATCCGAACCAGTCACTTGCCACCATTATAGCACGAAAAAATAACAAAATGGAAATAGGCTGTTCAGCCTTTTTATAAACCTAGTCCCTGCTGAATTTCCTCCAAGCCGCAATCGCCGCGTTCACGGTCAATCCAAGTGCCACGCCTATGATTACCGCTGCCAAATTAAGCCCATGTACGAATAGCAGCAGTACGCCGCCCCCCGAATCATCCTCTGGAAGTGGAAAAATAACACCCATCAGATAACCGGTAACGACCAGCATCGGCACCCAAATAACAGGGATAAACAATGCAAAATACCAATATTTACGGCGGAACCACACTATAACAGGCAACGCATATACTGCCGATGTTACTGCAAAAACGATATATGCCTCATCTATAGCGGCACTATAGCGATAGGCCAGTTGAAAAAAAGTATTCCCGATTACCGCGTAAATAACGCTTGCGAGTACAACGAAAAGTGTTGCCTGGCCAAACCCAGGTCTCGCAGACGGCTTCATTATCACTTAATGATCCCTTTAAGAGCATCCATAAAGGCTGTCATCTCTTCATCCGTTCCAACCGTTACACGCAAATATTGATCAATACGCGGCTGTTTGAAATAGCGGACAAGTACACCCTTCTCACGCAGCTGTTGGAACAACTGCTCTGCAGCATGATCGGGATGGGAAATGAATACAAAGTTTGCTGCGGAATCCGTTACCTTAAAGCCAATCTCCTTCAGCTCCGCCGTTACCTTATCGCGTGTATTAATGACCTTCGCTGTAATCTCACGGAAATACGCCTCATCTTCAAAAGCAGCAACCGAGCCTGCAAGTGCAAGGCGGTCGAGCGTATAAGAGTTGAACGAGTTCTTGACGCGGTTAAGCCCATCAATCAATTCCTCACTGCCAATTGCCCAGCCTACACGAAGACCTGCAAGCGAGCGGGACTTCGAAAGTGTCTGGACGACGAGCAGATTCGGGTATTCGCTCACGAGCTTCGCCGCAGATTCCCCGCCAAAATCAATATAAGCCTCATCAATAAGAACAATCTGATCTGGATTTTGGGTGAGCAGGCTCCGGATATCATCAAGCGAGATTAGCATCGCAGTAGGTGCATTCGGATTCGGGATAACAATACCCCCGGATTCGCGGCGGCTGAATTCGTCAAGCGGCAGCTTGAACTGCTCATCCAGCGGAATAATGTCAGCCTTAAGCTGATAAAACTCTGCATACACCTTATAGAAGCTGTATGTAATATCGGCGAAGGCTACCGGCTTCGCAGGGTTAAAGAACGCAGCAAAAGCGAAAGCGAGCACTTCATCAGAACCGTTGCCTACAAAAACTTGCGATGGAGCAACCTCGAAATAATCGGCGATTGTCCGGACAAGCGTATCGCAGGTTGGATCTGGGTACAGACGTAAATCATCGTTAGTCACTGCCCGGATTGCTTCCAATACTTTTGGTGAAGGCGGATACGGGTTTTCGTTGGTGTTCAGCTTAATATATTTTTTGTCCTTCGGCTGCTCCCCTGGTACATAAGGAACTAAAGAGGCCGTGAGTGGACTCCAAAACTTACTCAATGTTCATTCTCCCCTCAGGTTTTATATCATGCTATGACTTACATTCATTGTAATCTTAAGGCTTGTCTTATAACTTGCGGCCAACAATGATCAAATCACGCTCTACCCCGTCGAGTTCTGCAACCTTCGGCAGGTTAGCCCATTCCTCAAAGCCGAACTTCCGAAGCAATGCGAGACTTGGCTCATTATGGCCAAATACAAATCCAAGCAGCGTACGAAGCCCAAGTCCGGGACCTGCTTCCAGTGCCTTCTGAATAAGGAACGATCCAATGCCGCGTGCCCGGTGCTCCTGATCGATATAAATACTGACCTCAGCCGTTGCATTGTAAGCCGGGCGTCCATAGAAAGACTGAAAGCTCAGCCAGGCGATCATATTCCCCTCATCTTCAAGCACCCATAACGGACGAAAATCCGGGGAATGCTCGTCATACCATCTCATTCTGCTTTCCACAGTCACCGGCTCAAGATCAGCCGTCACTTGGCGGGATGCAATAGTAGAATTGTATATTTCAACGATGCGGGGCAGATCGGCCAGTCCGGCATCTCGGATCGTATAATTGCTGTTCATTATTAATTCTCTCCTTACACCTTGTATCCTTTTTTATGATTGTACAGCGAGCGCAATTTTTCCGCACGTATAAATAATTTAACCAGTTGGAAACAAAAACAAGCCAACCCCCGTGAAGAGAGCTGGCTTGTACTGTCCCGTGCACCTATTCACTGCCATCATGAACAACGACAGTACCTGCAATAAAGTCATGGATTGCGCGTTTATCTTCCCGCAGACCTACCATAAAAGCACTAACCACGGCCCCGATGCCAAAGGTAACCGCATAGATTAAACCGCCCACCAATTGGCGCAGCAGCATCGTACCGATGCCGATTGGCATACCATCCAGTCGTTTAATTTGAATGCTGCAGATCTTTTTCCCGATGGTGTACCCGTTCCATACAATTGGGATCAGCAAGGAATAAAGAAAGGATACAATATTCGAAAAAGCACTGTCTGCCTTGCCAAATAGGATCGAGGAAATAATGGCAAGCGGAATACCGATAATCAGTCCATCCAAGATTGCTGCACCAAGCCGTCTCCAAAAGCCGGCTCGCATATGGTTATCCATGTTGTTCCTCCCTAGTTCATTGATTAGTTACGATTATTATGAACGACAACCGTTCCTGCGATAAAGTCATGAAGGGCTCGTTTATCTTCCCGAGCAGCCACCATAATAGCGCTGATAATTAATGCAACACCTAAAGTAAACCCATATACAAGGCCTCCTATGAGAAGGCGCATCAGCATAGTGCCAATACTCAGAGGCTCGTCGTCCAGACGCTTGATCTGAATGCCGCATATCTTCTTGCCAACCGTATAACCGCTGTAATACACCGGTACCAATAAGCCGTACAGGAACATGCCTAGTCTGCCTATGATGTCTCTATACTCCCCAAATACAAGTGCAATAAGGGAGATAGGAAAACCAATAATGATTCCATCCAAAATGGCAGCTCCTAGACGCACCCAAAAACCGGCATGTCTTTGTAAAACCATTCATAATCCTCCCTATTTTCTCTATTTAGATTCTCTTTACTTAACCTATTACGTGCGAATTTTACTTATGAGTCACAAATTTGCAAACTATCATCCATGGCTTAAAATTCGCCATCCTCCTACAATCCCCTCCCTTATTTTCCAATTTATATGATGCTATACAAAAAAGCCGGGTTGCCCATTATGGACAACCCGGCATTACAGGCGCTATTCGGCGCTACTATTTAAGCTTTCGAAGGATCAAACGAGCTCTTCAGCGACACAATTCGGTTGAACACCAGGTTCTCTTCTGTCGAATCCTTCGGATCAACATTGAAATAGCCATGGCGGAAGAATTGGAACTTGTCGTGGCCCTTCGCATCCTTCATGTTTGGCTCTACGAAGCCTTTCAGCACTTGCTCATTATTCGGATTGATGCATTCAAGGAATGGCTTGCCTTCCTCTTCTGCTTCACTTGTAATAAGCGGCTCATAGAGACGGAAGTCTGCAGGAACGGCTTGCGATGCTTCAACCCAGTGAATAGTGCCTTTCACTTTACGGGCATTAAAGCCGGAACCACTCTTCGTTGCCGGATCATAGGTGCAGCGAAGCTCGATAACATTGCCAGCCTCATCCTTGATCACTTCTTGGCAAGTAATGAAGTAAGCATGCTTCAAGCGCACTTCATTGCCAGGGAACAGACGGAAGTATTTCGCAACAGGGTTTTCCATGAAATCGTCTTGTTCAATGTAGATCTCACGGGAGAACGGAATTTGGCGTGTGCCCATTTCCTCGTTCTCGGCGTTATTTTCCGCTTCGAGCATCTCAACTTGGCCTTCCGGATAGTTCGTAATAACAACCTTAAGCGGCTGCAGAACGGCCATCGTACGAAGGGCCTTCATCTTCAGATCTTCGCGGATAAAATGCTCCAGCATCCGTTCATCAACGGTGCTGTTCGCTTTGGCAACACCAATCTCGCGGCAGAATGCACGGATTGCTTCAGCGGTATAGCCTTTGCGGCGAAGACCGCTGATCGTTGGCATACGCGGGTCATCCCAAGCGGTAACGACACGTTCGTCAACAAGCTGCTTCAGCTTTCTTTTGCTCATAACCGTATTAGTGATGTTCAGACGAGCAAATTCATATTGCTTCGGTACGTCTGCCATCTCGCATTCCGCAATCGTCCAGTCATAGAGCGGACGGTGGTCAGCAAATTCAAGCGTACAGATCGAATGCGTGATACCTTCGATGGCATCGCTGATCGGATGTGCGTAATCGTACATCGGATAGATGCACCATGCATCACCAGTCCGGTGATGATGAGCATGAGCGATACGGTACAGTACCGGGTCACGGAAGTTGATATTAGGCGAAGCCATATCAATCTTCGCACGCAGTACTTTCTCGCCGTCCTTGAACTCGCCTGCACGCATTCTCGCGAACAGGTCAAGATTCTCTTCTACGCTGCGGCTGCGGTAAGGGCTGTCTTGTCCAGGCTGTGTCAGCGTACCGCGCATCTCGCGCATTTGCTCGGCAGTCAGATCACACACATACGCTTTCCCTTTGCGGATCAGCAGGACTGCACGATTATATAACTCTTCGAAATAGTCGGATGCAAAACGCAAATCATCCCAATCAAAGCCGAGCCAGCGCACGTCCTCTTTGATTGACTCGACATATTCCGTATCTTCTTTAACCGGATTCGTATCATCGAAACGAAGGTTCGTCTTTCCTTTAAACTCATCGGCAAGCTCGAAGTTCAGGCAGATCGATTTCGCATGTCCAATATGCAAATATCCATTTGGTTCCGGCGGAAAGCGGGTCACGATTTCCTGCACGTGGCCTTCCTTCAAATCTTCGACGACGATGTTCTTAATAAAGTTAGAGGATGATACCTTGTTCTCCACTGTGTTTTCCACGGCGACCAACCTTTCCCGTAAATAATTATCTTCTTATCATACACAAATTTACGAGAAAATACACTGTGAAACTGCCAGTAGAGACAGTCTTCTAGAATAAGAAGTCCAGTGCACCCGTCGAGTGGAGCAGAACAAGTACAACAAGAATCGGAGCAACATACTTCACCATAAAGATCCAAATTCGATACCATCGCGACGACAAGCCTGCTTCATCCTCAGCATTCTTCCATACATGCCCAGCAAAGATTGTGATAAGCAGGCCGCCAAGCGGCAGCAAAATGTTAGAGCAGATGAAATCCATCCAATCGAAGAAGGACTTATCTCCGAACTGTAATCCCCCAACAGCCCCGCCTACTGAAATAGCGGAAGGTATACCGATTAGGAACAGAAGCAGCGTAATAACAATAACGGAGAGTCCACGACCCCAGCCGAACCTTTCACGGACGAAAGCTACTGGTACTTCGAGCAATCCAACCGTCGATGTTAACGCTGCAAATGCAAGGAGAACAAAGAATAAGCCGCCGAATAGGCTGCCAAACGGCATTGCTGCGAAAGCAGCAGGCAAGGCAACGAATACAAGCCCCGGTCCTTGACCTGGCGCAATATCAAATGCAAAGGATGTTGGGAAAATAATAAGCCCAGCAAGGAAGGCATATAGCAAGTCACCAAGACCAATTGCAAGCGTCCCTGCACCAAGTGACTGTCTTTTGTCTACATAAGCACCGTACGTGACCATCGTCCCCATACCAAGCGATAAGGAGAAGAAGGCATGTCCAAGCGCGACAAGCGCTGATTCCGGTGTCAGCTTGCTGAAGTCAGGATTAAGGAAGAACGACACGCCTTCTCCCGCACCATCAAGCGTTAAAGCACGAATAACTAAAGTTATAAGCAGAATAACGAGACCAGGAATTAAAATTTTATTGAATTTCTCGATCCCAGCGGAAACCCCTTTTAGGATAACCACGGCTGTCAGCACCAAAGCGAGGAGCTGCCACCATACCGGCTGCCAGCTGCCAATGAAGGCACCAAATTTACCAGAATAATCGGAATCAGAGAATAGATTTCCAGTAAAGGATTGTACGGCATAATACATCGTCCAACCGGCAACAACCGAATAGAACGATAAAATAAGGAACGGAGCAAGAATCATAAGGAATCCGAGCCAGCCCCAGCCCTTCTGCTTACTTAAGCGGCTGAAGGAAGCCACTACACTTCCGCGTCCGCCGCGGCCTATTGTAAGCTCCGCCATTAAGACGGGCAAACCTACGGCAAGCAAACAAATGATGAACATGAGGAAAAAGGCCGCTCCGCCATATTTCCCCGTAATATATGGAAACTTCCACATATTGCCGAGCCCTACTGCACTTCCGATTGCAGCGAAAATAAAGCCCGACTTCGAGAACCGCTCTCCCCCGTCTGCTAAAGATGGGGCGGCAGTATCCTTGTTTTGATCAACCATTTTACAAACCAACCTCTCTTGTGTCTTCACCTGATGTTGTTAAGGCCTATTATTTACTTCCAGTTCGAGAAAAAACCGGAATGCTTATCGTACTATTTTTCATACGCTCATACAAGAACGAAGTGAACGGATGGTGAACACGTCCATGGCGGCACAACCGATCGTTATCCTCCCCTGCGGCGGCTGGCAGGGCATCCCTGTCTATCAGCGAAGCTGGCTGGAGGGGCTTGTACAGAAACGGAAACTCTTCGCTGCTGCGGATGATGCTCCAAGCTCTGTTGAGCCACTTCCCTTCGATCAACTAGACTCGGTTGAATGGAACAACGCCGCAGCTATTGTCATGCATCCGGCTTGGGTTCATATCATCGTACCGTTCAAACCCCGCTGTCTGATTGTCATGCTGCATGAGTCGGAACAGGAGGAGGAAGAGCTGTGGCGCCAATGCCGCTCTTGGCTGTCTGCCAGCGCATCACTTGTCGTCGCCAGCTCAGAAGCGCAATATTTGGAGCAGTCGTTTCGCCGCAGCGGTGTCTTCCTGATGGACGGTTTAGATGAAACGTCAGATCTGTTCGCTAAGCAGGCCATCGAATGGCATATCGACGGATTCGAATCCGACACACTCATTCGGCTGCAGCAGCGGCATCGGGCTAATTGGAGAGACGGATTGCTGCAAAAGCAAGAGCATGCCACTGATGCTGAGGCTCAGGGATACGCGGACGGACTCTTTTTCCATTCGGTCTATCGGTACCTGACTGGAGAAGCTGATCGTTCGCGCGAGCTATTATTGGCTTCGTTCGAACGTATGCTGCTGGAGGGGCGTGAGCAGACCCTTCCTAATGTATACCGCTTCCTGTCAGCGATTGAGCTGGAGAAAGGACGTATCCAGGATGCCGTCCGAACTTACGGTTACACCGCACAAAACGAGGTGGAATGGCGCTATTTTGATCAAATGACGGAGTGGCTTGCAGGCAGAAAGTGTGACTTAGCCAAAGCTCTGCTCTATCGCTTAAATGATGATTACCGTAAAGCAGCCGCTCTGCTAGAACCCTTAACGGAGGATCCAGATGCTCGGAAACTGCTGATCGAGACCTATATGCTCATGGGAGAATTGAGACGCGCCTGCGCTCTTATTCGGCTAGAGCAGCGGCAAGCTGATGCTGATCGCAGGCAATGGCTGCATTTGCAAGGGATGGTGCTGCTGCTCGAGGGCAAACGCCATGAGGCCATCCACTGCTTTCTTCAGGCTGGTGAGAACAGACAAGAGGATTTAAACGGGATAATCGAGCTCGCCGTTATGGACGGTGTTGCACGAGAGATGACTCTAGGAAATAAGGAGGCCAATTGAGGATGGTTAACGGTCTCGGAAAGGGCGGCAGGAAAAAGACAGGCAATAAACTGACTGCCATCATGCAGGTCCGCAATGAAGCGGGTCGTTATTTGGAAGCCGCACTTGCGGATTTATCTGGTTTTGTAGACGAGATTGTAATCGTGGATGACGCGAGCACGGATGAGACCTCCGAGCTTGCCTTATCTTTCGAGAAGGTTGTGAAGCTGGTACAGAATAAAGAATCGCTGTTTCATAAAGAATGGCTGCTCCGCGAACAATTGTGGCGGACGGCGGCGGAGACGTCCCCTGACTGGCTGCTTGCCGTGGATGCAGATGAATTTTACGAGGATTATACAAAGGCGGCCATGCGGGAGCTGATCAATCAGGATGAATACGACACCGTCTCCTTTCGGATGTACGATTTCTGGGATTCGGTCACCCATTATCGCGAGGATGAGTGGTGGAATCTTCATCAGCGGCAGACGATGACGCTTGTCCGGTACTTGCCCGGGTATCATTATGCATATCCGAAGCGGGCACATCATGCACCACGGCTTCCTTTTACGTACAGCGCACTTCCCGGGCTCGATACCGACCTTCGAATCAAGCATTATGGCTGGGCGGGCAGCAGCGAAGAACGTCAGGCGAAATATGATCGTTATATGAAGCTCGACCCGCTAGGCCAATGGGGAAGTCTCGCGCATTATGCCTCTATCCTTGATCCAAATCCTAAGCTGATCTGCTGGCAGGAAAGGGAGCGGCAGGATGAATAAGTCCAAAGCGCAGACTGTTACGATATTAACTCACAGTTATTTGAACTGGTACGGCCATGAGTACTCGCGTATATTCGGAGGTGGTCTGGAGCGATATGTACATTTGTTATGTCAGGCTGTTAAGGAGCTTGGCCTTATTCCCATTGTTCATCAATTAACGTATTACAGCCCTTTTGACACGGTGCATGAAGGCGTCCGGGTACGCGGCTGGTCATTCGAATCAAATCAAATTACGGAGGCATTCGAGCAGATGGCTGTTGCAGCCGACGGCCTTCTAATCTATGCCAGCTGCATCTGGCATCCGATTCGCTACCGTCCTGGCAGCATCGGTATTTGTCACGGCATCAATTGGGATACTCCCTTTCTTGCAGCGGAGTCAAAAGCCGCGATCGGACGGCATATTAATCAGGCACTGAGGCAATTGGACAAAGTTGTCTCGGTCGATTCGCATTTCCAGACCTTCTGCCGAGCAGTATGCGAGTATGATGATCCTGCCAAAATCACGCTGCTGCCCAATCCGGTAGATACCGTTTGGTTTAAACCTAGAGCTGCTTCCCATTCGAGTGAGATTAGGGTGCTTTATCCAAGAAGGCTGAGCTATGAGCGCGGCCTAGTTACGATGATGCTATCGGCAGATGAGTTACTCAGCCGTTATAAGCATGTAATTGTAGAATTCGCAGGAGAGCTTATTGACGGCACGATGATGGATACGATGTTTCATTTATGGTTTGAGGCACATCCGCACCGGGGCCGTATCCAGCATCAAACCTACACCTTTGAGACGATTCGGGATGCCTATCATAAGGCAGATATAGCCGTCATTCCCACCTTGTTCTCGGAAGGAACCTCCCTCTCCTGTCTCGAGGCTATGAGCTGCGGCCTTCCTGTCGTCGCCACCAATGTTGGCGGCTTGAATGACCTTATCATTGACGGCTTTAATGGTCGTCTGACCCCACCATCGGCTGCTGCCATTACTCCTGCTGTAAGCGAGCTGATCGAGCAGCCCCGGCTTCGCCGCAGGATAGGCACGGCCGCGCGGCGGGCTGCGCTCGCATCCGATCAGGAGCGGTGGATCGCCAAGTGGAAGGCGATCTTAACGGCGCAGCTGGCGAAGCGGGAAGGGCGTTGATCACTCGACTCGATGACCCCCTCTGCCCCGTACGTTGTATTTTGTGTAACATACGAGGGTGAATTGGCAGAGTAACTAGACTCAGACTGCACTTTTACTCTGGCATAACGTGGGGCCACGTTGGAGTTCATCCAACGTAAGTTAGTTTGGTCGCAGGCTGCTGCCAGCTTGGTTGGATTCGATACAGTAACTTTCGCCAAAACGAGGTCCTGCTGCCCATTTTGAGTTCATTCTGCTGGACAATTCCAATGTAGCTTCAGTTAATCGGTCTGGATGCACCATTATACTGTACGGAATCCAACGTAGGTGGGCGGTGCTGTTTCAAGTAACTAGGTTGGATTGGCAGCAGCTGGCCTCCATTTTAACGGATTATAGTGTATAGAGTGCAATCAGGATAGGCTGGTGAGTTGGTTGGTTTATAAGTATGAGCAGGTACGAGATAGGCTTTGCTAATCGAGGATAGCGCGAGCAGCGCTATAGGCTGTGCAGCGCGGATGTCACGCGCAGCATCAGCTCCTGCTCGCAGAGCAGCGGTTCTGCGAGCGTTGCCTGCGGCGCGGCGCGGCGAGCTCGCGCCGCAAAAGCAGCCGCGAGCCCCGAGGCGGCGGCTCGCATTGCCCATGGCTGCGCCGCCGCTTCGCGCGCAGCCGCAAAATGCTCCGCCGCGGCGGCCGGGTCGGCCGCGGCGATCGCGAGCGCGCCCGCGGCCAGCCGCGCGGGCGCCTCATGCTGCGCTGCCGAGCGCAGCAGCAGCTGTGCCGCGGCTAGCGCGGGCACAGGCTGCGCGGCGCCTAGCAGCGCGCACCACTGCAGCGGCGCGAGCACCGGCGCCGCCGCAGGCTCTGGCGTGGCGGCATAGAGCCGCAGCCACGCGGGCCAAGCGCGCACGCGAACAAGCGCGTGCGCAAGCCTTGCGGCGGGCGGAGGCGAAGCCCACCCGCCATCCACCCAGGCAAGGGCGGCGAGATACTCGCCCTTGCCTGGGTAGTCATCCGGCAGCTGCTCCCAGCGCTGCCGTCCAACGACCACTTCCCCCTGCTGCACCGCCAGCAGGCCGCTCCAAAAATTTCCGCCAATCGAGAGTCTCGCAATCAGCTGCCTGCTTAACGCCGGCTCAAGCTGCAGTCCGGCGTCTGCGAGCAGCTCCAGCACAGAGCGGCAGAGCGTATGTCTGCCATCCGTGACCACACGTTCAACAGCAGCCGGCCAACGCCCCCTTAAACTCGCGTCCAATGTACCGAGCATCAGCAGCCTCTCCCATGCCGGCCTATAATCAATCTTGATCGCCAGCGCAGCTGCATAATAGTCGGCCGCCCTCAGCCAATCATACCTTCGTTCGGAGACATAACCTTCCATAAACAATGTTCGGAAGCTGCCTGAGCCAAAAGCCGAGGAATAGTGCATGGGTGCACTTCCCACTGCTAATGCAAGATGCAATGCTTCTTCCGCCTCTGCTGCGCGGTCCATTTGGAGCAGCACAGCCGCATAAGCTTCATGCAGATCTGGAAAATCATCAAACTTTTCCAACCCGCTGACCGCCCAGTGCTCTGCCTCCTCCAGTCTGCCGAGCGCGCGCAAAGCATGGATCAGCTTAAGATATACATCAGAGATATACCCCTCATCCGAATCCTCATCCACTCCGCGTAATAATGGCTCAAACCACAACACCGCCCGCTCCCAGTTACCATAAGTAAAATATTCCGTTCCCATCGCATAACGCAGCACCATATTATCTGGATCATGGCTTAATGCCGCAAGTAATATGCGTTCATTCCGTTCTTTTTTCCTGCGCTGCATCATAACCGCATTCCGATACCCTTCATGGAGCAGTTGAACAGGAGCTTCCCGCAGCGCTTCTGCCCCGCAGGCGGCGACCGCCGATGCAGCTTCTTCATGCAAAGCGCCCGTAAATCGAATACGCGAATCATTCCGAAACAACCGGCATACCGCATCCGAGATCTCCTCATCCCCGCTCCGCCCGTCTACTCTGCTTCTTATTTGAACCAGATAGCCATAACAGCTTTCTTCAGAGAGCAGCTGCTCCCATGTGGTGAGTGGATGCGGGACAAGCCGTTCATCCGCATCAAGGACCAATATCCAGGGCTGGGATGCTTGTTCGAGTGCAGTATTACGTGCATCAGCAAAATGATCCTGCCAGCAGATGGACAGCACCTTGGCGCCGTACGCTTCTGCAATCGCAACTGTTTGATCTGTAGATCCAGTGTCTACGATAATGATCTCCGAGCAATAAGGAGCCGCCGATGCCAGGCATTGCGGCAGGAACAGTTCCTCATTCCGAACGATCATGCAGAGCGACACAGGCAGCGTACCGTAAGATGCTGCTTCCACTCCCGTCCCTCCTTACCAGCCCTCAAAGCCGGGTAGTAATAAACGGACGGCTTGAATCGACTGCTTCTCAATTGTCTTACCTTTCATACGCTGAACCTGCTCCAAATAATGCTCCGCGCGCACCCGCCAGTGGATCGAAGGCGACAATATATCTTCCGCCTCCTCCTTGCCACGGTAACCTGCAAACGGCAGTCCGCTGTAATCACCATCTCGCAGAGCATTTGCATGTGCAGTGAGGGAGCGGCTGAGGGCTGGTTCCTTATAAAGCTCGGCCTGCCATTCCAAATAGGCGATAGCACTGTCCGGACAACCGCTTGCGACCATAACGCCCGCCAGCTTTAGCATCGCAGCTTCATCCGGGCAGGATATCCGCCTTGCCATTAATGCTGCGAGCTGACCCTCACGCCCTGCCGTACGCATATATTTGCAAATCCGGAACAGCGGCGGGAGAAGACTAGGCTTATGCCGCAAAGTCGTAATATAGGATTGAATAAGACCTTGCTCATCATGCAGCGCCTCATAGATTCGCCCCTGCAAATAGGCCGTCCGGTAAGTCCCCATCCCGTCTTCCGTATGGTACCTTGCAGGCGCAGCCCCCATCTCCAGCGCCTTCTCTACTGCTTCCATCGCCGCTTTGTATTGCCCCGTACAAGCGGAGCAAAACGCCATATAATGCCGTAAATCCGTATAATCAGGAAAAATAGCGGCACCTTCCCGAGCTGCAGCGCCCGCTTCTCCCCATCTGCCTAACAGCTTCAGACTTAGCGATTCATATTTGAAAACAAGATGAGCATAGGACAGCTGTTCGAACCCCGCGGATCGCTTCGCTATTCGAAACGCTTCGAGTGCATCTGCCGCCCGATTGTTGCGCAAATACTCTACGCCGATATTGTAACGGTGAAATGTATTATCCGGCTCCTCCGCTAGTGCAAGCTCAAGCAGCTCCATATTGCGCTGCAGCTTGTTTTTCTCCACTACGACCTGCGTCCGGTATCCGTAATGATGGATGATGACATCCGTCAGATGAAAGCGGGCCGATGGATTTTTCCGCAAAATCGAGAACGAAATCTGTTCATGAATCCGCCCCTCAAAACGATGACCAGGGTCATTACGGAACATCCGCAGCACCGGGTGAATCGTTGAGCCCTGATCATTCTCCGGTCCAATCTGGTTGCGGATCTGAAGAAGCAAAGCAGACAGATCTTCATGGCGGACATATTCAAGTAATTGAGGCTTTGTTGCCTCATCAAGCTGCTCATCGGCATCGAGGAACAAGATCCACTCTCCGGAAGCACGCTCTACACCACGATTGCGGGCTTTTGCAAAATCATGCTCCCATTCGCTCCGGATCACAATGGCTCCGTACCGCTCAGCAATGGCGATCGTCTCATCCGTTGATCCGGTGTCGACAATAATGATTTCGTCGGCAATGCCCTGCACGCTGTCCAGACAGCCAGGCAAGTACTTTTCCTCGTTCTTAACGATCATGCATAAGGAAATCCGCTTCTGCTGCTCCGCCACTCACGCGCCTCCTTTGCCGTCCGTTCCAATCCGTTTGCCAACCCATCCATTCCACCCGCAGCAAAGCTTCTTGCAGTTTCATCTTGTCAGGCTCAGACCAGCTGCCATCCCAGTTACGGCTCCCGCTATATTCATCCGGCTGCAAAGCTTCAATCGCCAATTGCAAACAGGCCGCCGATGCGCCAAGCTTTGCTCTCTCCGTATATTCACTGGTATCATCGCCTTCCGCCGCACTTTCGAACAACGCCAGCGCCTCGCTGCGGAGCTTCTTCAGATAGAGCAATTCCCCTAGGCGAAAAGACTGCTCTCCCGTCAGCCGGCCGTCCTTCTCGAATCGGTCCAGCATCAGCTCTGCCGCTGCATCCACGTACCCATGATCATATAGCCTTGTTTCAAAATGCTTCCGCAGGCCGTATAATCCGCCTGCCAGTTTATGCGCCAGGCGCAGCATGCCGCGGCTGACAGCCGTGTCCAGCCAACGGATGGCAGAAGAAAGCTCCTGCTCCTTTGCGATTTTGTTCAACACCTCTTGGGTCATCGGAAGCCAACTATTTAGTTGCTCGGCCTCTCTGGCAAGCTGACTATCCTCTCCCAAAATACTGTCCAGCTCTTCCTTGCCGATACGCTGCCCTTCATTCCAGCGGCATAACGCCCAATCTATTCCTAGCTCTTCTGTTGACTCCGATTGAATGGCGCTCGTGTGCATCCAGCTTCGAATCTGCTCAGCCGCCTCCGCATACTGACCTGTGCCTATCAAACAGTCCGCAAACAATCGAATATCTGATAAAGACAACCGTGCTTTTTCCGCCTCATTTGTCGAAGACTGAATCGTTTCTCTCCATAGCGGTAATGCCGTGCTGTAAGCACCGATCCGGCTGAGCACTCGGGCCAACAGAGTATGCTGCTCGACTTCTACTTCCCCCGCATAGGCAGTCAGCTTTTGCCGGATTTCTTGATCGGATAATCCGATCTGATGAAGATAAGCTGCCAATGCGGATAAGGCCTCTTCCCATCCAGGCATTGCCCGCAGCATGGTCTCATACTGGTGCTGCACAGCTTCAACCTCACCCATACGCTGCAAAACATCCGCAAGACGGAGCTGCGCGTAATAGCTGACTGCCCCTTTTTCCGAGATATAAGAATGTGCCCGCGCTCCCGCTTCAATAGCAGTCTCATAGGCGGCTTTTGCTTCAATCAATAAACCTAATGCATTTAGACAATTACCCTGCAGGAAGAAAAGGTCGGGGTAATCTGGATAACGAAGCGTCTCGCCGCGCAGCAGTTCAGCAGCCTCAGCTTCCCGCGATAGTGCCAGTAAGGCCGTCGCATAATCTTTAACCAGCGTTGGCCGAAAAGGTGCGGATAAAGAAGTGTAATTAATGGCTTTTCCGAAGGCTTCTGCCGCCTCCTCAGGTTTTCCCTGCTGGCATAGCGTAACGCCGTAATTATAAAGACAAAAAGGGTCATTTGGCCGCTGGGACAGCTGCCTAGAAATGACCCGTAAATTCCGTTCTGCTTTGGACTTGCGCTTAAGGACTGCCGGCATATAACCGACATGAGCAATGTGAAGATTCCCGTTGTACAACGGTCCGTCGATATCCGCAATAACCTCATTGTCTCGGGAACGGACAAGCTGCTCATGGATTTCTCCATAATAACGATAACTACGATCGCCTCGGAAAAGCCTAACAGCTTCACTGCTGATCATGCTCTTCGTATTGGATTCATCCAGCAGATGCTCCATTCGAACCCGGTAAGCCGATGAAGCGGCCTTTCGCAGCTCACGCCGCAAAGACCGCACATCACCGGATAACCTTTCGTCTGCATCAAGTACAAGAACCCAAATCGTGCGCGCATGCTCTAATGCCAGATTGCGGGCGGAAGAGAAATCATCCTTCCACTCCGTCTTAATCACTCTTGCTCCATACCGCAATGCAATGTCCACCGTTCCGTCCGTCGACCCTGTATCGACAACGATGAGCTCATCGGCTATATCCCGAATGCTGTCCAAGCATTCCGAGAGCATATCCTCTTCATTGCGTACGATAATGTGAACACCGAGCAGCATTTTATAACCCTCCTAAAAAGAATTAGCGCGTTCTTTGCGGTAATTCTTACTTCGTAAGCATACGCCTAAGAATTAGCGCGTTCTTTGCGATAATTCTTATTTAGTAAGCAACGCTTACGTGCCTTGGCCATTGAAGTATACGTCAACGGTGGTTGGGTTGCCGGTCGTTGTCGACCGATACGCCAGCCTCGTATATTTCAGAAAACGCTGCGGCACAAGTACATCGACCGAGCCTACTGCGATTCCCGTTACACTTTCCACATCGGTATACCAGTTCGATCCATTGGCGCTGATCTCAACACGTGCAGTCGCTGCATTCGTTCCCGGACCTTTGTTATAGACGAAGTAAGAATAAGTCCCAAATACGCTGGTCGTGATGGTCGGTACAGCCGTATATGCATCTGCTGTTAGGTTATTCAAGTTAGCTGTTTCTTGGAAGCTCTTTTGCGAAATGGATGTAACGCTATTTAAAGTACCTGCCGTGATCGTTGCGCCGAGCAGCGCAGTAACCGTACCGGCGGTAATTGTTGTGCCGAGTACAGCATTAAGCGTTCCGCCAGTTATGGTAGCACCAGATACCGCAACTGTACCTGCTGTGATTGTTGTACCAAGTACTGCTGTAATCGTTCCAGCTGTGATCGTTGCTCCTAGTAACGCATTAAGCGTTCCACTCGTAATTGTTGCTCCGGACACTGCGACAGTACCTGCCGTAATCGTAGTACCCAGTACTGCTGTTAACGTTCCGGCTGTGATTGTTGCTCCTAGCAATGCATTGAGAGTTCCGGCTGTGATTGTTGCTCCTAGCAATGCATTGAGAGTTCCAGCTGTAATTGTCGCGCCTAATACCGCATCCAGGGTTCCCGCCGTTATCGTTGCCCCCGATACTGCCACCGTACCGCCAGATAGCGCCACTGTTCCTCCAGAAATAGCTACCGTACCGGCCGTAATTGTTGTACCTAGCACTGCGGTAATGGTTCCCGCTGTGATTGTTGCTCCGAGCAATGCATTGAGCGTTCCGGCTGTGATTGTCGCTCCCAGCAACGCATCAAGGGTTCCAGCAGTGATTGTTGCTCCAGACACCGCCACTGTACCACCAGATAGAGCTACGGTTCCTCCGGAAATCGCTACCGTACCGGCTGTAATCGTCGTACCCAGTACTGCTGTAATTGTTCCCGCTGTGATTGTCGCACCAAGCACCGCATCCAGGGTTCCTGCTGTGATTGTTGCTCCGGACACCGCCACCGTACCACCAGAGAGATCTACTGTTCCTCCGGAAATCGCTACCGTACCGGCTGTAATCGTCGTACCAAGCACTGCGGTAATGGTCCCCGCGGTGATCGTTGCTCCGAGCAATGCATCCAGGGTTCCAGCAGTGATCGTGGCTCCAGACACCGCCACTGTACCACCAGATAGAGCTACGGTTCCTCCGGAAATCGCTACCGTACCGGCTGTAATCGTCGTACCAAGCACTGCGGTAATGGTTCCGGCTGTGATTGTTGCTCCAAGAACTGCATCAAGGGTTCCTGCCGTAATCGTTGCTCCAAGCACAGCATCCAGCGTTCCTGCCGTTATCGTTGCTCCCAGCACCGCATCCAACGTTCCGCCTGTGACTGTCGCTCCGGATACCGCTACCGTTCCACCGGAGATTTCAAAAGTACCGCCCGATACCGCTACCGTACCGCCCGAGATCGCCACCGTACCTGCTGTGATTGTCGTACCAAGCACCGCCGTAATTGTTCCGGCTGTGATCGTTGCTCCTAATACAGCATCCAGCGTTCCGCTTGTTACCGTTGCACCAGATACCGCCACTGTTCCTCCAGATAGAGCAACCGTACCGCCCGACACTGCGACCGTACCTTCCGAAATCGCCACTGTACCTGCTGTGATCGTTGTACCTAGTACAGCGCTAATTGTTCCGCCTGTAATAGTAGCGCCAAGTACTGCACTTAGTGTTCCACCTGTTAGAACAGCATCTATCGTTCCACCGGACACAGCTACTGTCCCCGTAACCCCAACTGTTCCGCCTGAAATGGCTACCGTTCCGCTTGAGATTGCAACCGTACCAGCCGTAATCGTTACCCCTAAAATGCTGCTAATCGTCCCGTCGAGTAATACGGTAACCAGATTCCCGGAGGAGTCCGTTGCCAGCGGCCTTGCTGTATCTGTACTGTCTTTACCAAAGATCAGAGTACGTAAGTTATCAGGATTCGGATTAAAAGTCGAAAAGTTTGGCATTTATTCCCATCACCTATTTTCTCTTAGAAAATGAAATTCATGAACAGAAGTCATCTTGGCTTGCTGTGCTTGGAAATACACTTGAATCACGGTTGTTCTATCAGGCTGCTGCGAGCGCACCGAGACTCTTGTAAAGTGCATAAATTTAGAAGGAGTCATGATGTTCATACCACCCGGTTCTACAACAACCTCATAGTCATGAGCGAAATCGAACCCATTAGGTCCAACCTCCAAACGCACAACAGCAGCATATTTCCCCCGATTAATAACTGCATATGAAAATACCAAATCCGAAGCTGTATCCTGCGTTGGCATTGGAACGAATTCTTCCGAGGTTATAGCCTGTTCATACTCGATTGATCGAAAAATCTGACAGGAGCAGCCGTCCTTGGATCTACAGCAGCCACGTCCACGTCTTCTGGGAATACGGCGTTTTTTGCGCTTACACGGCTTTCTGCGACAACGAAGCGGTCTTCTATGTTTGCATCGTGCTGCTTTTCCCATTGCTCCTCTTCTCCTCAATGTCCATGCTTCCAATACTTTATGTGTAAATGAATTTATACGAGGCGGCGATTGACAGCGGTAGAATGACCTATCTTCCACAGCATCCGTATATCCCCATACGAATTCTGCTTTTTCGCCATATAATGAGGCAAGCATTTCGAGATAAGAGGTGATAGAATTGACCAACTCCTCAGTCTTTAATAGTGAAAACAGTCCGTTATATATTCTGCTGAACAACCGTTACAGCAGTCCTGCCATCGTGGCTCCGCCTGAGGAAGACGCGGCTGCCAGCGGACGGTTTTTTATGGTCACTTCGGCGAGTACAGCCGTAGGCGGGGGTTCCAACTTATTGATTCAAATCACCAATCCTAACGGCAGTGGAAGAACGCTGTATATTTCAAAAGTAAGCGGGGGGATTAGCGCAGCTGCCACGCTTAACCTTTATTCTGCAGGGACGGTATCTGGGGGGACGACGCCTACGCCTTTTAACATGCAGCTAGGCAATGCAACAACAAGCATTGCTACGGCACGTGTAGCAACCGGCAGTGTAACGGGCAGCCCTACATTGTTTTACACCGCTCTACTAGCGGCAGGAATGTTCGAGGTCGTCTTTACCGGCGGACTAATTGTTCCGCCTAACCGCTCCGTTGCTATTTCCGTAGGTACCGGTGCAATTACAGCGGCTGCTAATATTTCATGGTGGGAGGTCTAATGCCGAATAACTCGATTTTCGACCCTTCGAACCGGCCCCTCTATGGCAATTCCGCCAATTCATACAGCCAGCCCGGATCGGAGATTCCCGTTCAGTCCGGTACCTCCAAGCAGGCATCCGGTTCCTTCACCATAAGCGCATCCAACAGCTTGTCCTTAGGGCTTTTAGGCGGCGATGTGAATAGCTCCATTCGGATTGTCAATCCATCTGGCAGCGGCAAAACGATTTATCTGGGACAAATCGTAGGCTACACCAACATATCCCTCAGCCTGTTGTCCAGTTTTTCTGCACAAGTTACGGTCTACAGCGGGGGTACCGTTGCTTCTCCAACTACGGTAACACCCGTTAACCTCAATCTCGGAAGCGGGACAGCTAGTGCTGCCACCGTCACCTCTTCAACAAACGCAGTTACGGGAGGCACTTCCTTTATCCTGTATCCGCTTCAGCCAGGCCCTTTTGCTTTCTCGGTGGGCGGTGGTGTCGCAGTTCCGGCAGGGCAGACTTTAACGGTGAACATAGTAGGTTCTTTGAGTGTACTTGGCTTGTTAGGGGTAGGAATCGAGGTCATATGGTGGGAGATTTAGTTTGGAAGCCATACAACAAAAAGACAGCTCACGCTGCCTGATGAAGGCTTACGTGAGCTGTCTATTTACGCTGCGATTACAGCAGTTTCTCGATATCTTCTTTCATATTAAGCGGTTCGTCCGTGGATTCAAAACGTTTAACAACATTGCCTTCACGGTCGATAAGGAATTTAGTGAAATTCCATTTCACATCATTCCCCTCCAAGTAATGAGGCAGTTTCTCCGACAGGAAGGAGTGCAGCATTTTACCACTTGGCTCAGAGGTATTAAAACCATGGAATGGTGCCTGCTCGCTCAAATAACCAAACAGCGGATGTGCCGTTTCTTCACGAACATCAGTCTTAGCAAAGAGCGGGAAAGTTACACCGTAATTGATCTGGCAAAACTCCTGTACATCCGAGTTCGAACCAGGCTCTTGCTCAGCAAATTGATTACTTGGGAAGCCCAAAATTTCAAGCCCTTGATCCTTATACTGCTCATATACCTTCTGCAGGTCAGAGTATTGTGGCGTAAAACCACATTTGCTTGCTGTATTTACAATAACAAGAACCTTACCTTTATAATCCTCTAGGCTCTTTTGTTCTCCTCTGATTGTTTCTGCTTCAAATGAATATACCGACATGTTGACGTCCTCCTCGAAAATGATTGATTTGATTAAATTAAATTGTACACAATTTATATCATATTTCGCTGCCTCGTGTCAAACGAGTTACATAACTGTACTGCTAGGCAAGGGGATGATCACAGTTCCGTTAGTCGCGATTAAGTCGGTTTTTCCGTACTATAGCGCGTCGAGTGTTTTCCAGCAGCAACCGGTGGCGCATCCGACACGCCACCACAAACAAAAAAGAAGCTTGCCGCTGGCAAGCCTCTTTTCACTCTTACATTTCTACCTTTTGCAAACGCATGTAGTCGCTGACCATGGCGAGGCGCCATGGGAGAATCATCCCAAATGCCAGCAGATAAAATAACGCGCCGGTCTGTGGAATCGACATGTATTGCTCAACCACGCTATGCATGGCAAGCCGAATGGCCAGCAGCGTAAGCATAATAAAGATAAAAGCCTTCGATCGGCGGACGAAAATATCTGATTCGACCCTTTCAAGACGAGTCGTGACGATCAGCGGGAACGAGAAGATTAACATCCCCGTGCCGAAAGCAGATACTCCCCATAACCAGTGGATATGCATAATTGGAAAAGCAAACATCACAAAGCCGGTGGACATGCCAAGCGGCGGTATGATGATTTTGCGCAGATTCGTCGGCTGCTTACCGGCCCGCATGCGGAGCACAATAAGCGCCAGCCCGGCGCAAAGCGTAAAGACGATGGACGCAGTCTGAATGAGATGTGTATGTGCAGATAGCATTATGATCTATCCTCATTTCAACAATTGTTGGCTACTCCCATCGTACTGCAAAATAAAAAACTGTGCAAACCGACACTAGCAATCGCTCTGTCAACAAATAACGGTACTAGTACGACCCGCGAATAAATGGATGAACTTGCTCCTGATAAAATGCATGAAGACGCTCGCGTTCCGCCTCCGTGAACGATGGCACTTCAAGTGCAGCAAGGTTGTCCTCCACCTGGCGTACGTTGCGGAAGCCCGGAATCACACAAGTTACCGCCTCATGATCCAGCAGCCAGCGAAGCGAGGCACGAGTCATATTGCCGCGGCCTTCCGCGATCCAACGAAGCTGGTCAGCCAGCTCAACCCCTTTGGCAAAGCCAAGTCCGGCGAAGGTTTCACCTACGTTAAAAGATTCGCCATTTTCATTAAAGCGGCGATGATCGTCAGCCTCGAAAGTGGAAGCAGCCGTGAATTTACCTGTAAGCAGACCGCTGGCAAGCGGCAGACGAACAAGAATCCCTACGCCTCGGCGATGAGCCTCGTTCAACAGCTCAAGTGGTTTTTGACGGAAAATATTATAAATAACCTGCAGCGCACGGACATTAGACTGCTCCAGACAGAACATGCCCTCCTCCACCGACTCTACGCTTACTCCGTAATGACGGATCTTGCCTTCCTGCTGCAGCTTGTCCAATACGCTAAACACACTGCCGTCCTTCAGAATCGACATCGGCGGACAATGAATCTGGTACAGATCAATACGCTCACGATCAAGACGCTTCAAGCTTGCTTCACAATAAGCGCGAACCGAAGCTTCCGAATAAGTAGCGGGATCATGAATATCTCCTGCCCGGCAGAACTTGGTCGCGATATGGATTTCATCCTCACGTCCTTTGGTCGCTTGTGCTAGCAGACGTTCGCTATGACCGTCGCCGTACACGTCAGCCGTATCAAAGAAGTTGACGCCTTTATCCATGGCCGCTTCAAGTGCCAGCAGCGATTCCTTATCATTCACATTACCCCAAGCGCCTCCGATTGCCCAAGTACCAAAGCTAATCTCACTTACCTTCAGCTCAGATGAACCTAATCCACGATATTGCATCCTTCTCACCTCGTTATGTAATCGGTTACGAAACTGAATACAGTATAACAAAAATTTAAACTTTCTTATATTTCAAAAATGGCCGAAGCCCAATCGCCAACGCGATCGGCTCCAGCCGTTGGTACCAAGGTTGAACTACTCCATCATTTCTTGCTGCTGCATATATGCGCTAATATCTACGCCAAGCCCTTTCGAGAGGCGGATACCAAACTCCACGTTAGCACGGAAGAAGTTGCAAACAGCTCGCATTTGAATATCTTGGTTGGTGTGCTTCAGGTCATTCACGAGATTGCTGACGAGATTATTCCGCTGCTCTGGTGACAGCGATAAGTAGCGTTCACCTGCTTGCGTAAAGTCATCCGTCTTCTCAATTCTCTGGCGTCCAGCCGAGCCATTTAGATGTACATAGCTGTCCTTATACCCCGGAGCTTCCTGTGAACTTTCCGATGAGCTGTTCGGCTCAAAGTTGACCGCACTAGGATCCGCCTTCATCGTCATCGCACCGTCGCGCTGATGATTACGGACCGGCGCATATGGGCAGTTAACCGGAATGTTCAAGTAGTTAGCGCCAAGACGGTAACGCTGTGTGTCTGGATACGAGAACAGACGTCCCTGCAGCAGCTTATCTTCCGAAGGCTCAATCCCAGGCACAAGAGCGCTAGGCGAAAAAGCAGACTGCTCCACCTCTGCAAAATAATTGTCCGGATTTCGGTTCAGCTCCATCGTGCCAACAAGCTGCAGCGGATACATATCTTCTGGCCATACCTTCGTTGGATCCAGCGGATCAAACGAAAAACGGTCCAAATGCCCAGCCGGCATCAGCTGTACATGCAGATCCCACTTCGGATAGCTGCCAAGTTCGATTGCATCGTATAAGTCGCGAGTCGCGTGATTGAAATCCTGACCTTGCATCGCAGAAGCTTCTTCAGCTGTGAAATTACGAACACCTTGCTTCGACTTCCAATGATACTTCACATAAGTAACCTTACCCTGCTCATTTACCCATTTAAACGAATGAACACCAAAGCCGTCCATCTCGCGATAAGAAGCAGGTGTTCCATCATCCGAGAATAGCCATGTGAGCATATGCGTCGATTCCGGAGACAACGTCATGAAGTCCCAATAACGGCCCGGCTCCTGAATATTCGTGCGTGGTGATGGCTTAAGGGAATGAACCATATCCGGGAATTTGATGGCGTCACGGATGAAGAAGACCGGCAGATGGTTACCGACAATATCCAGGTTGCCTTCTTCGGTATAAAATTTCACCGCAAAGCCGCGTGGATCCCGTGCCGTTTCCGGTGATCCTGTACCATGAATCACGGTGGAGAAACGAACAAATACATCCGTCTCTTTGCCGGCCTCTTGTATGAAAGCAGCTTTCGTATGTGCCTTCATGCTGTTAGCGACGCGGAATACGCCGTAAGCACCTGCTCCACGTGCATGTACGACACGCTCAGGGATACGCTCCCGGTCGAAATGAGCTATTTTCTCGAGCAGATGATAGTCTTCAAGCAAAGTCGGACCGCGCTGACCCGCGGTTCTGGAATTTTGATTATCGCCAACTGGCGTGCCTTGATTCGTTGTTAAATGATTGACCATATAGAGTACCTCCGGATTATTTATATTTAGACTTAATCTAAATCTTATAATCCTATATTAAGGTTATGGCTCAATCCTGTCATGAACGTTAGATGAAATCATGATGAAGAGTAAATGAAATGAAGTTACCGTTCAGTTACTCCGTTCCTCCACAAGCCGGTATCCAGCTCCACGTACAGTCGCAATGTAACTCGGTGTAACCGCGCTGTCCTTCAGTTTGCGGCGGAGTGTTTTGATATGCACATCAACGACATTACTGCCGCCAAAATACTGGCTTCCCCATACGGCATCAAACATCGCCTCGCGTGTTAATACAGCTCCATCGGATGTAAGGAACATAAGCAGAAGATCATATTCCGTCTTCGTCAGTTCGATGCGTTCATTGCCGCGGTAAACGGCCATTTTCTTCAGATCAACGGATAAATCCTTGAAGTGGTAGGCGGATTGATCTGGTGCCTTCCATTCACCGAGCATCCGGTTCACCTGATGCAGTGCATCCTGTGGACTTGAAGGCCATACAAGCAATTCCGCATGACGCGGAATAGATGATGCCATAACCCGAGCGTCCTCATGGACAAGGAACAACAGGGAAGCACCGTTAATATGCGATGTTTGCGTCATCGCGGCATGCAGCGCATCAACAGCATCCGGAGTAAGTGGATTTGGCGTTGCATCATAAATGATAAGCTCCGGCTGCAGACTGCTGACGAACGCTTTGTTCAGATCATGAAGAGAGAACAAGTCGAAGCATTCGGCTGTAAGTAGATGCAGCAGACTGTTCATTCGTTCTGGGAATGGACTGACGGTCATAATTCGTTTCGTTAAAGAACAAGCTTTACCCTCCATTATTACCTCCCCTGCTGGCATGCCGCCTTGCTCGATAACAGCACCAGCTTCCATTCGATTCTCTTCTACCGGCTGGCGCATAACTCGCATACCCCCTCTAATACAACATGAGCATCCTCAACAGCAAATTTTGTTTCCGCTGCAATTTTCTTAAGCCATTCCTCTGGCAGTTCGGTCAGCACTTCCTCTACCCGCCCGCACTTCTTGCACATAATATGGTGATGATCGTCCATTCGCGCATCATAACGGCTGACTGCCTCGCCAAGCTTCAGTTCCCGAATAAGGCCTGCGTCACTCAAATACCGAAGAGAGTTATATACCGTTCCATAAGCAAAGCTAACGCCTTTGTCGCGCAGCCGTTCAATAATATCTGCCGCTGTTGGGTGGTCATGAGACTCTTGGATCGCCTCAAGAATCGTTTTTCGCTGTATCGTTAAATTGATCTTTGTCATGGCTAGTTCAGTCCTTCAATCGAATTAATTTAGACTAAGTATAAATCTAAATGAAGAGGAGATCAACCCAAATTCTGTTCCTTTATGATGCCTCATTACACTTTAGAAGAGCGGGCAAACTATGCGAAAAAATAATTATCAGAATATTTACAAAATTGAAATAATAGTTTATGATAGACCTACACCAAACGAGAGGGGATAGACCATTGAAGTAGGTTAGCGAAGCATGTCTCTACTATTTCCGGGAAGGAGATCCTCTAAGGTTAACCAGACATGCGGGAATCCAAACGACACTCGTCACTTAAGCCGACATAAATACTTACCTGATATTAAAGCAACGCAAGTTGTAGAATGGAGCGTTACGAAATTGAATAATAGTGATTCAGAAAGGTAAAGGGATTCCGGTTATCATTGATAAGCGGAATCCCTTTTTGCGTGCGTATTTTATAAGATTGGCGACAGTAAACGTGCGATTGATTCTTTGAATTTGTCCATTAGCGGCCGTTTGAGATACTTGTCATAGGTAAGCTCTGTGCACTCCTCCAGATCGATTCCAAACAATCGTTCCAGTTCGCTGGCTGTTGCACTGTCATAAATAAAGGCATTCATCTCGAAATTAAGTTTAAAACTGCGGTTATCGATGTTAGCTGTCCCCACAGAAGCAACCTGGCCATCAATAACAAGCGTCTTCGCATGAAGGAAACCACGTTCATAAATGTAACATTTGCCGCCAGCGGCGAGAAGCTCATTAAGATAAGAATGGGTTGCCCAATAAACGAAGAAGTGATCCGGCTTGCTTGGCAGCATGACCTTCACCTCAACACCCGACATAGCAGCAATCTTGAGAGCGGTCATGAGACTTTCATCCGGCACAAAATACGGCGTTTGCAGGCAGATACTCCTTTTGGCGGAGTAGATCATCTTGATATATGCATCTTTAATTTGCTGATAATCCGAATCCGGTCCACTCGCCACAACCTGCATGCCAATCGTGCCAACTGCCTGGAAGTGCCGCGGAAAATAATGATAATCCAGCGCGACCATCCCCGAGGAAGCAAGATTCCAGTCCATTAGAAACTGTGCTTGAATCTGCAGAACAGCCCTTCCCTCCAGCCGCAGATGGGTATCCCGCCATTCGCCGAAATATTTGTCTCGGCCCAAATACTCATCACCGATATTGAAGCCCCCGATGTAGCCAATACGGCCATCCACAATGACAAGCTTCCGATGATTCCGGAAATTGATCTTCAGGTTCAGATAAGGAATCCGTGATGGGAAAAATGCCGCAGCCTGCCCGCCTGCCTCCCTCAGCTCCTTGAAGAACTTTCTTGGAAGTCCTTTGCTGCCAATATGATCATACAGGAATCGGACCTGCACCCCTTGTTTCGCCTTTTCGACCAGAGCCTGAATAAGACGATTACCAAGCTTATCATTACGCACAATGTAATAGACAAGGTGAATATGATGTTGTGCAGACTCAATATCTTGCAGCAGGGTATCAAACTTACTTTTTCCGGTTGTGAAGATCTGTACAGCATTGTTCTGCGTATACAGGGAATAGCTGCCCACCAGATTCATATGGATCATGGTCTGATAGTTGATGGTAGCGGGATCATTAAATGCGATGTGCCGCTCCTCTAATTGAAGCTTCTGCGCTTCAATGGAATCTTCAATAATACGCTGGCTTTCCACTAGCATCTTATTCAGCTTCCGCTTGCGAAGCCGCTGTCCGATGATGAGATATAAGACGAACCCAACACCCGGCAGAAAATAAAGCACCATCAGCCAAGCCCAAGTCGCTCTTGCATCCTTTCTTTCCAGAAAGATGACCGCAAGGGCCAGCAATATATTCAAGATAATAAAGATCGAAGAAATATCCTGTAAGACATTCATACTACAGCTGCACCTCAATATATGGATAAAAACGTTAATGCAAGCATACCTCATGCACGAAAGATGTTCAAACCTTACACAAACATTCTTATTGCCGATGAAATATGCTACAATTTTCAGAAAATATAAAGTGCGAGCGGCATAGGAGGCAGGACCATGGACTTACGAAAATACCGATTAGACGAACCCGCGCTCAGCACATTCAGCGAGGAACGCGACGAATATGAACGGGATTATGCACGGCTGATTCAATCCCCGGCTTTCCGGCGGCTGCAAGGCAAATCACAAGTATTTGGTGCCGGATCAGGCGATTATTACCGGACAAGGTTAACCCATTCCCTCGAAGTATCGCAAATCTCCCGCGAAGTGGCGAAGCGCTTAGGGAAACAATACGCTTTTCTTTCCAAAAAAGAACATCCGGGTCTTATTCTGGATCCGTCTGTTGTTGAAATTGCGGCACTTGCCCATGATTTGGGACATCCGCCATTTGGCCACAAAGGCGAAGAAGTACTGAACCGCCTATTAATGGAGGAACACGGTCTCGCTTATGAGGGCAACGCCCAAAACTTCCGTATCCTCATGTTCCTTGAGAAGCGTGCCGGCAGCGGCAGCGGCCTTGATCTGACAGCAGCTGTTCTGCTCGCAACCAATAAATACCCCTACTCGATTGATGAACCGGGAAGGCTGAAAGGGCTGTACAGCTCAGAGTGGCATGCCATTGATCATATCCGCCAATCTTGGGCGATGCCAACGGGCTGCTCCACGCTTGAAGCACAGCTGATGGACCTATGCGATGATATCGCTTATTCCACCCATGACATAGAAGACGGTATCCGTGCCGGCAAAATTCAAATGAACCGGACTTTCTTTGAGGATCAACGACTGATCGATAACCTCGTACAAGAAATTGTAGAGGATCAAGGCAATATGGATGTGGGTTGGGATCAAGTAGACATACCAGCGATGGTGAAGCGAGTGCTGGCGGCTTATTTGCAGCAGTGGGAGGAGCTTTACGCTCTGTATGATCATGAATCATCCCGTACTCGCAGAGAGATGAAAGCACGCTGGGTCAGCGTATTTGCTGGCCGGGTTGGCATTATTGACGATCAGACAAAGGGCTGGAAGAAGGTAACCTTCGTGCTGGATGGACAGCAGGATATCGACCTGCTGCGCACGATGGAAATTTTGAAGAAATTAGCTTGGGTAACGCTGATTAAGGATTTCCGCGTACAGCGGCTGCAGATGCGCAGCGAAATTATGATCCGCCGCCTGTGGGACAGCTTCAAGGTACCTGAGCAAGGACGTCTGATTCTGCCGACAGACTGGGTAGCAAGCTTCGAGCAGCACAAACATAATTGGAGCTGGGCCCGCTTCATTGCGGATTATATTTCCGGCATGACCGATGCTTATGCAGAGAAGGTCTACGCCGAACTGTACGCGAGCAAATCCGGTTCAATCTATGAAATGGACTGACCCTTAAGCAGGGTTCAGTTCCGCGTTCTGCGACAGCATAGTAATATAGTCGAAGAATTTTTCTGGTTCTACATCGTAGACAAGGCTTATTGGACGGCCGCCATCCGTCTCAACCGTACGCCCTTGGCTTGGGCCGTGAGGAATAACCGTGCCATATACCGTCTTCATTTGAACGAGACTTGGATCTCCGACTACTGCTGTCGTAAGAACATCCCATAAATAATACGTCGAGTTTGTCTCCATAAAGACAAGCGGCGGACAAGCCGCGTAGCATTGACCTACAAAATCAAGCCCTGCATGTCTGCGAAGCGATGCCCAGCGGTTCCTGATGGGAACGGTAAGCGGTACTTTATTTGTACTCTCCAGCGCAACAAGCTCGATCTTGATACCGCTGTTCCACACCGTCTCCACTGCTTCCGGATCCCAGAAGGCATTCCATTCCGCTGTGCCGTCATGCTCCGGCTCCTGAACGTTGCCTTTCTCATTAAAGGTACCGCCCATCCAGACAAGCTTCTCGATCTTCTCCTCGATACTCGGTGCTTCTTCCAGTGCCCTCGCCAAATCAGTAAGTGGACCTGTGAAGAGTAACGTCACCGGTTCATTGGCATTTTGCAGCTGCTGAATCATATGCTGGTGAGCAGGCAAATCAGCCTCACGTGTATGTATAGTTCCCGGTTCATTCAAGATTGGCAGCGCATCTACAAAAAACGTGTGCATCCGCCATTCCGCTGGAAATGGATTTTGCCCTCTGGAATTTGAACGTGCCACCTCCACCTTGTCACTCATGCCCGGCGCTCCGAAGCGGTCAATAATTTTACGGCTTGCAGCCATCCCCGGCTCCAAATATCCATCGGCCGGAATAACAGATACCCCGATCAATTCAACATCCTTCATTTGCAAAACAAGGAACAACGATACAAGATCGTCTACTCCCGCATCGTGATTGAAATATAGCTTATTTCCCATTTCCGCTTCCATCCCTTCATAAGTATAAAATATGATCGCGTTTGCCCATCCTATAGCTATAGCCCAAGCTTACGAAGTATAAATTTTCATGTATGGCCTGAGAATGGCCACTTGGGTGAATATTCATTAAGCATAGGCTTACGATGCAAGAATCACCACGAACAGCCTAATTTATGCTGTTTGTGTGATCATTCTTTTCAGGAGGTGAAAACACCATGGCTAAAGATGTACTTTGTGAAGTAAACTCGTGTAAGTATTGGGCAGCAGGCAATCACTGCGCCGCGTCTTCCATTTATGTTGTAAACAACCGTTCGAAACAAGCAAGCAACTCCGATGAAACGGATTGCAAAACGTTTGAGCCAAAGATCTAAAGGAATGGGCAACGGCGCGCATCCCCTCTGCATGTATTGCACACGCATCGGAAGCTGAGCGCCGTCCCATTCGACTTCATTATTTTGTTACTGGAACCGCGTTATAATACTCCTCTAGGGTCAATCCTTTATCTTCAAGCTCCTGCGATAACTCTTTACCTACATAACGGATATGCCAAGGCTCATATTTGTAGCCTGTAATGGCGTCCTTGCCATCAGGATAACGGATTATGAACCCGTACTCTGGTGCATGAGCTGCCAGCCATTCCGCTTCAGGTGTTCCACCGAAGCAATCTTCTGCTGCACATTTGCCGTCACTGCCTGATACGTCGATAGAGAGGCCGGTTTGATGCTCGCTTGTGCCAGGGAATGCACTGTAAGTCAACGCTTTTTCCATTCCGTCTTTCTCCACATAACGGTTAAACAGCGCTTTTTGCGTTGCTTGCGAACGGTAAGCCGATACACCAGCTAAGTAAATCCCGTCTTTTTCAGCTCCAGCGAACAGATCTTCCAGCGCGCCCGCTGCTTCTTTGCGCATTTTACGTTTGTCGATTTTGTCATTAAACGTAAATCGGACATCTGGATATACCAGATCCGTAGGTTCATAACCATCCGGCAGCTTGTATTGCTTATCTACCAGTACGGTTACACTCTCAGGCTGGGCAACAACCGGAATTCCGTCCTCTTCGCCAGCTGTTGCAACTGCTGCCTTTGAAGGCTCCTCCGTCTTTGATGGCTCATCAGAAGGCTTGTCCGATGGTTCATTAGATGGCTCATTAGATGGTTCCTCTGAAGGAGCATCCGATGGCGAGTTGGTTGGCTCGTCCGATGTTATAGGTTCATCCGTTCCGGCAGGATCTGTAGGTTGCGAAGTCTGGCTATTAGCCGTCGTCTCTTCTGGAGCTTGGGCTGTTAAATTTTCATAGCGAATAAAAAGAATGACTGCAATAGCAACCACACATACCGCTACAAATGCTAATCCACGTCTTCTGCGTTTCCTTATATTTCTTCTCATGTTGTCTCCTTACTGCTGCTTTATTGTAGATCCTTCTGTCCTCTCTACTATAAACGAATAGACGAGATAATGTCTTAAAAAGTTGTAACAATTGTTTGAGCCATTTTGCCATGATTGGCATACTTGTATTGCCTTTGACATTCCTCTTCCAGCCAAGCATAATGAAGACAATAACATCATAAATGTAAGGACAAGACATGACAGGCAGCTTAAGGGAGGCCTGTTTTTATTGTGAGAGGCAGGCGAAAATCGTGTCAAATCTAGCACCAAAACGGTTGTTCAGCAAACGACCCATTCTCGCATTCTCGCTAATTGTACTTCTAAAGAGCTTCCTTACCTGGATGGTCGTCTTTGGTGGCCCGAACTGGACAACCCTGCTCAAGGAATTACCTTTTGCGTTAATTGTGTTCTGCTTTATTGAATGGTTTGCAACAAAACGAAAGCTGGTCTATTATTTGAGCGCCAATCTGCTCATGACCGCTATCCTATTTGCCGTACTCATGTATTACAAATATTATGGCGTTATTGTCACGTATGTAGCCCTTCATCAAGTGAATCAGGTTACGGCAGTCAGCAACAGCGTCTTCTCCCTGATGGACCCTTATTACTTGCTAGTGTTTATTGATATTGTCGTCATGAGCTATTATTTAATGCGCCGTAAAAAGGGACAATATTGGAAGATAGCTAGTCAGAAGCAGGTCAGCCGGCGTGTTCTAGCCACCTTGTTTGGTATTTCACTTGCGCTTTGCTTATTTAATATTGTACCAAACCGCGCCAGTATGAACGAGATTGTCAAAGCTGAACAAATGGGGATACTCAACTACGAAGCCTATACGATCTTTTCTAATAAGGATCAGCAGCTTGTTAAGCCTTCCGAAATTACGCAGGCGAAGATTGATGAACTGAAGCAGATTAACAAGCCGGCATCACCACAGCAGTGGAATGCAGCTTCCGGTAAAAATCTGATCATCATCCAAATGGAGTCGTTCCAGAACTTCCTCATGAATCTGACAATCGACGGCAAAGAAATTACACCTAATATGAACAAACTAGCGAAAGAAAGCTATTATTTCAATAACTTCTATCAAGGCGTTGGCCAAGGTAATACTTCCGATGCCGAGTTTATCGTCAATACGTCTTTCTATATTCCGCCAAATGGAGCGGCAACGCAGGTCTATCCGAAGAAAGAACTGCCAAGCCTGCCCAAACTGATGCAAGAGCACGGCTACGACACCGCAACGTTCCATACGAATGTCGTGGATTTCTGGAACCGCGGCGAGCTGTATAAGGCGCTTGGGTTCAATCGTTACTATGATAAGAAGTTTTTTGGTGAAGAGGATTCCGTCTTCTTTGCAGCTTCCGATGAAGTGCTCTATGCCAAGACAGCAGCCGAGCTGGAACAGATGGATCAAGGCGATAAACCGTTTTATGCACATGTGATTTCAATGACTGCCCATCATCCATTTACCATTCCGGAGCGCAAATATAAGATGGAGCTCCCAGCGCGATATGAGGACACCTTCGTTGGTGATTATATCCGAGCCCAGAATTATGCTGACTACGCACTTGGACTATTTATAGACGATTTGAAGCAGCGCGGCATATGGGACAACAGCGTTATTATGCTGTACGGCGACCATCTTGGCCTGCCGATCTATTCCCTCGATCGCGATGACAAAGATCTAATGAAAGAAATATACGGTCATGAGTACGGCTCAGCCGATATGATCAACATCCCGCTTATTATTACAGCACCTGGTATTACGAAGCCAGCCGTATTCAACCAGCTTGGCGGTCAGGTAGATATCTTGCCTACTGTAGCGAATCTGTTCGGCTTCCCGCTGGACAATCATATTCACTTCGGACAGGATATTCTAAATAACACATCGGTTAACTTGCTGCCGCAGCGTTACTACTTGCCAACCGGCTCGTTCCTCAGCAGTGAAGAGCTGTTCCTGTCCGGCAGTGGTTATGCGGACGGCACGCATCTCCCGCTCTCGGGTGCCAGCACAACATCGCTTGATTCAGAAGATGAATTTAACCGCGCGCTGGAGCTGCTGCGACTATCCGACAGCTACGTCAGCCAGCTTCCAGAATGGAAATAACGAATGTTCGCCCGCCTAAAATTTAGGCGGGCGTTTTTTTTATAGGATGCCTCGATTAAATTCACCACATTCGCCTTCTCCTAAAGATTGGATTCCATATAGTTCCAAAGATTTATTTTGCTAATCTTGGCACTAAATCTACTAATTCTCTATAGTACTAAAACCTCTCATCTGCTAGTATCAGAAAGGGTCTAAACCATATTTCAACAAAAGAGAGGTATAATAAATGAAAACTTTTTACCGTAACAGTCTTATTCTCTTCCTAGCAGCACTCTTTATCGTATTCCCCTTCCAAGCTTCTAAAGTAAGTGCGGCGTCCGCGGAAGATGCAGTGAATGCTTACTATCCGGGCGATATCGATGAGCATTGGGCTTTTAACGAACTTGATAACTTCGTAAGCGCAGATTTGCTCAAAGGCTATGTTGACCAAGACGGCGAAGTTACGCTGAAACCTGACTTGTCCATCAGCCGTGCTGAGTTCGTATCCATTCTGGTACGCGCAATTGGACTGACAAGCACAGAAGCAGGCAAAACCTTTGCTGACGTTCCAGCAGGCAAATGGTACTCCGAACCGATTCAAATCGCCAGCTCCCTTGGCATCGTGAATGGTCTTACTGAAACAACATTTGGTCCTAATGAACTGATTAAACGCGGTGAGATTGCAACAATGGTCGTTCGTGCGTTCACAGCTTCCGTCACTTTCGAAGGTGAAGCGAAAGCATTCACGGACGTACCGGAATATTTCGCAACACCGTTTATCAAGCAAGCTAGCCAAGCAGGAATTGTTCGTGGTGCTACTGCGACAACGTTCAAACCTTATGCGAACGCGACCCGCGCAGAAGCTGTAGTTATGATTCAACGTGCACTTGATCTGCAAAGCAATGACTTGCCGGAGGACGCTGCTCTTACAGCTGTGATTGAGGCATACGAGACGGAAGAAGTAGCGGCTATCAATGCCCTGGACTTCGCAAAGCTTGGCGAAGTTCAAGCCAAGTATATGTCCGGTTATTACCTGGCCTTTAACCAATATATCTACGAAGATATTGAATCCTATCTGGATGAAGGCTATTCGATTAAGATGGAGAAACTGACACCACAAAAACTTGAAATTGTTTCGAAATCGAACCGTTTTGCTGTGGTTCAATCCACAGGCAGCACCTACAATGTGACAGAAGTAGTAGACGGTGAACCGTCTACCAATCCATCGTCTTACGATGGTATTTACTATCTGAAGAAAATGCCGGATAACAGCTGGAAAATCTACTCGTTCTACGACGATGAAGATCTCTCTGGTGAAGCAGAATAATACGAAGAGGCTTGCGGATAACCGCAAGCCTCTTTTTTATAACTAAATCACATAGGAGGAATCTGGCTCGAACAAACGGCTGATCTGCTCGAAATCTTCACGGCTAAGCTTCCAGCGGGAAGCAGCGGCATTCTCCTGCACCTGCGCAGCTGATTTGGCACCTGGTATAACCGTTGTGACTGCCTTATTGTATAAGAGCCAGTTGATTGCTACTTGGCCAAGCGGCTTGCCGATATTTCTCGCAATTCCTTCAAGCAGCTCGACCTTCAGGACATTGCCTTCAAATTTATCACGTTTGTACAGGGGATTACCATAAGAGCGTATATCATCATCAGAAAATTTACTGAGCGGGTTAAACTTACCCGTTAATAGTCCCTGCGCCAGCGGACTGTAGGGAATGAATCCAAGCTGCAGCTTCTCCGAGTAAGGCAGTTCCGCATACTCTACCTGTCTTTGAAAAAGATTATATGGCGATTGGAGCGATACAATTGGTGCAACCGACTGTGCCGCTACAAGCTGCTGTACAGAAAAGTTTGACACCCCGATGCTTCGTATTTTCCCCGCTTGAACGAGCTCATTTAAGATCGAGAAAGTCTCTTCTACTGGCACCGTTCCTTTCGGATCCGGCCAATGCACCTGGTAAAGATCGATATAGTCGGTATCCAGACGACGGAGACTAGCATCGACTTCTTCAATAATACTTTCCCGCGACAGATCGATATCTACCTGGAAACGGTCATCCCATACGAGCCCAACCTTCGTTGCAATGAGCACTTTATCCCGTATTGCTTTTAGTGATTGTCCAAGCACTCTCTCCGATTCTCCAAATCCATATACCGGAGCCGTATCAAAAAAGGTAATACCCAAATCTACAGCTTTGTCGATCGCAAACCTAATGTCCCGCTCCTCTACTTGGCCCCACCCGTTCCGTCCGGCAGCCCATGCCCCGTAACCAATAACCGATGGATACAGCTCACTGTTGCCAAGTCTTCTTGTCTCCATTCCTTCTACCTCCTTTTACCTCACAATACCCATTACTTTACTTGGAATAATTTTCATTATACTCTTCCCTATCTCGCTTGACAACGAAAGATTGAATGCCTATGATGGGGTCAATCTAGAGGAGAAGGAGTCATACATATGGGACGTAAACGAGTCGATCATGTTGGAATTATGGTACGAGATATGGAAGCAACAATCCGTTTCTACGAGGAGTTCGTAGGGCTTGAGCTGAAAGGCCGCCTGACGCATACGAACGGTGTTATTGAGCTGGCTTTCCTTGGATTTGGCGGTTCTGATGAAACAGAGATTGAACTTGTTCAACATTATAACGGCGAACTGCCAGCAGAAGGCCGTGTTCATCACTTCGCGATTTATGTAGATGATGTAGAAGAGGAATTTGCACGTTTGAAGCAGACAACCGTTACGTTTATCGACGAAGAAATCATTACCCTGCCTAATGGATACCGTTATTTCTTCATCAGCGGGCCGGAAGGCGAGCGGATCGAGTTCTTCCAGCGCTAATACACAAAAGCCTCCAAATCCACCTAGCGTGGAGTTGGAGGCTTTTAAATGACTTGTTTATTTTGCAGCTTCGAGTACTTCTTGTACGTGGCCGTCTACCGATACGCTGCGCCATTCGCGGACAAGCACACCGTTCTCGTCGATCAGGAATGTCGAACGCTCGATGCCCATGAATGTCTTGCCGTCCCAGGTACGTTCTTTCCACACACCAAACAGCTCCGATACCGTATGATCTGTATCTGCCAGCAATGGGAAAGGAAGGCTGAATTCCGAGATAAACGTATCATGCGAAGCAAGATCGTCAGGGCTGATACCGATTACCTCTGTGTTTTGCTCCTTGAACTGACCGTTATAATCACGGAAATCGCAGGATTCCACTGTACAGCCCGGCGTATTATCCTTTGGGTAGAAGTAGATAACGAGCTTCTTGCCTTTATAGTCTTGAAGCGAAATGCTGCCGCCTGTTGAAGCAGGCAGTGTGAAATCCGGCACAGCTTGGCCAATTTGTACTTGTCCTTGCGTCATAAATGGACACCTCTCCTCTTATCGATCGTTACACGCCAAGTTTACCACGATTAGCCACAAATTCGTAGAAAAGCGGCTGCTCCATAACAAAAGCTTGAATTTCCTCTTTGCTCAGCGGCAGCGAATAGGCTAGTGTCAACTTCATTAATGCTGCCTCTACGGACATATTTTCGATAAAGACAGCTCCTGCCTCCAGCAAACGAATAGAAGAAGCATACATCGCCTCGGTGCTGTCTTTTAATGGACATAGATACAGATCTACGCCCTGCTCTGCGCAATATTCCGCAAATTGCAGGAGCGAGTGGGAATCCACTACGCTTGCATTTGCTGTTCCGGAATGGAACAGGTCATGCAGAACCGCCTTCGGCTTATGCGTAGAGAAATCATAATACGAATAGTTCAGCCCAGGAAATGGCCGGATATAGAGCATTCCGGATTGAATGCCTTCCCCATCCTCCAGCCATGAGCTGCTCGCCGGCTGACGCAGGCGAAGCTCCTCATGGGCAGGATTGTACGGATGATCAATCCTTTGGAATCTACCACCGCGCATGATGCCATAAGGCACGCTGTAGGGACTGTCGAACTGATCAGTAAACGACTCGCATTGGGTAATACGGCTGCCCAGATAAACAATAGACTCCCCTTTGTCATTCCGATAAATGACGAATACACCTGGTGCAGCATCCTCCGAAATAAAATCGACCGCAGCCGCAAAATTACTCAGCCCATTTGCTCTCTCATCACCAAGCGGATAATTGCTGGCCACAAGGACAAGTGGTATTGTCAGATCGCATAAAACAAAGCTAAGCAAGGCCGCCGAATAGGCGAGCGTATCCGAGCCATGGGTCACAATAATACCGTCGTACTTGGATTGATCAACAGCTCGAATCGCCGCAATCAATGTATTCCAGTCCGACGGCACAATATTTTCACTCAATATATTCATCGGTTGAACCGTTTCAAGGTCTACTTCCCGCTTCAGCGGGCTCGCTTGATAAGCATCAATTAAATGATAAGAGCCTGCTTCATTCACCGAAATCGCACCATTATTATTCTTACTGCCGATTGTTCCCCCGGTAAACATGACAAGTATTTGGCTCATGCGTACATCCCTCTCCGTTTAGCAATTCGCATAGGTTATTCTCCAGTCGTCTCCATATGCACAATAAATCATACTAAACCGGGCTTGAAGCATGCAAGCCAATACGCTAACGCACGTTACTCCGAAGCGGGGATAATCCATTCACACGGCACTCTACGACATCATCATTACGAATAACGACCGACCCCGGTGTTCCAGTTAGAATCACATCTCCTGGCAGCAGCGTCATCACCTGCGAGTGGAAAGCAATTAGATAGGCTGGCGGAAAAATCATATGCGTAAGCTTGCTGGCATGTGCTTTCTCTCCGTTATGCCAGGTTTCCACCTGCAGCTGTGACAGATCTCCAGCCTCGTCCATCGTGATGAGCTCGGAACCAAAGGTGAAGAAGGTATCGAAGCTCTTCGCTCTTGTCAGATACCGCATATGACGGGCATGAATATCCGAGGCTGTTGTATCAATCGCTGCAGCAATACCAGCAGCCGCATCAAGTGCTTCTTCCTCTGTGACATTCCTGCAAGTTCGGCCAATGATGATAGCCAGCTCCGCTTCAGCAGTTACCCGCTCTGACTGGGCAGGCAGCACAATAGCTTCGCCATCGCCGATGATCGACGTATCCGGCTTCATAAAGCTGACCGGTTCCTCCTCCCGAAGGACGGCTAGATCATTGGCATCAGCCGTGTAATTCATGCCGATTCCCCAAATTTTGCGAGGGTGGCGGTAGAGCGGCGCTGGAATCGCATCAGAAGCCGGAATGATCGGCATCTCCGTTAACTTCTCTCGGCCGCCCTCGTTATACCAATCCGTTAAAGCTTGAAGCTGACCGGATGTTATCAAGCTGAACACCTCAACTGGCCAGCTTGCCTGTTCGGACCGATTCAGTTCCGCAAGTGTGACGTAACCGCCCGGCACAGCGATACAGCCCTGTTCCACTCTACTTTGAATAATTGTTGCCAGCTTCATCCCTCAGCCGCCTCCTTCTTAAATTGCTCTACCCAGCGCAGCAGCTTCAAATCCTGTTTCGCTCCTGCAATAAGCGACAGCCCAATAGGTGCGCCGTCAACCTCTCCGGCAGGTATAGTTATCTGCGGCAGGCCGGACAAGCCAGCGATGCAGGATAGCTGCATCGTCCAAAATCTGCGTTCTTCATTGGCTGAACCGGTAAGCGTACGACTTGGTGCCGTCCCCGGTATAGTTGGGATGACCAGCAGCCCGTCCTCGCCAAGCAGCTCATGCAGACGTTCACGGATGATGCGCCGCAAAGCTATATCCTTTTCTGCCTCTGTATCGGTAATGGTACTTGCTGAAGCAAACCTTGCACCGATACTATCGCCAAACACAGGCTTCTCCTTCTCGATCCATTCGCTATGTGTAAGCCAGATTTCCCGGCCTTGCGTCGTCCGAAAGGCATGACTCCAGGCTTCGAGACCTTCTGGCGCAATGGAGCGCCATTCCTGTCTCATCCCCTTCAACCGTACAAGCTGCAGACAGGAATCTTCCAGACCTTTACGGCAGGAGGCTTCCGTCTTATCCCACGCTTCCTCAGCAAATATAAATCTGCGGAAGCTTGGTGGTGATGTCTCCAATTTCTCCTCCGAGGAAGTCCCGGCAAGCAGGACCTCGCCAATTTTCCGAAGCAGCTCAATATCCCTCGCCATCCAACCAACCGTATCATAAGCTGGCGCAAGCGGAATAACGCCATCAATCGGTACAAGGTTATGGGTTGGCCGAAACCCGTAAATGCCGCAATAAGCAGATGGGACACGAACCGAGCCGCCCGTATCCGTACCAAGCGCGAAGTCGACCGCACCGGCTGCAACGGCAACGGCCGAGCCGCTGGAAGAACCGCCTGGAATGCGATCCGGCGCCTTCGGGTTAATTGGTGTACCGTAATGATCATTTTGGCCGTTAATGCTGTACATCAGCTCATCCGTATGGGTTGTACCAGTCAGGCGTGCACCTGACGCCAATAGCCTTGTAATGGAGGAGGCCGTCTTGTTCCAAGGCGAATGCGTACGCAGCCAATCCGGATTACCGGCTCCGCTTGTGTACCCTTTTATCGCGAATACATCCTTTACAGCAAATGCCAAGCCGCTTAGCATTCCCTCTCCAATCGGCGGCAGCTCCAGCTCCGTCTGCACAAACGCATTGTACGTATCAATCATGGACAATCCCTCCTAAAATGAATTATCAATCAAATAGCCATGTTCAGGGCCAGTTGTGATCATTCATTGCTTACTACCCTATTATTAGTAATCTACCAGCCGATCACCGAGCCATCACAACGTGGATCCACTCCGCCGCTTAATAGACCATCTTTATTTATAGCAATGGCATGCGCATGCCCCATAACACCTTCATAGTCCTTAAGCCGCCTTACAAGATGTCCCGCTGCCGTAAGCTTATCAGCCGTATCCTCTGCAATCCGTCCTTCCAGCTTAAGCTCCTGCGTAGGCGTTCCCCAAGTGCGGCCCCATACGAAACGCGGCTCACTTACGGCCTGCTGCGGGTTCATTCCAAAATCAATCATCCGTGTCAGCATAAGCGTCTGCGTCTGCGGCTGACCTTCTCCTCCCTGCGTGCCGTACAAATAGCTTGGCTTGCCGTTCAGGCAGGCCATTGCCGGCATAAGCGTATGGAAGGTACGCTTACCAGGTTCCAAACGGTTAATATGATTCGGATCAAGCGAGAAGAAGGAGCCGCGATTCTGCAGCAGAACCCCCGTATCACCTGCCACAACACCTGAACCAAACTCGAAATACAAGCTTTGGATAAAAGAAACCGCATTGCCGTCCTCATCCACAACTGCCGCATAAGCGGTATCGCTGCCCACCGGCTGGCTGTTAATGTCTACTGCTTCGTTCTGATTAATAGATGCCGCAAGCTCTGCTGCATACTCTTTGCTGAGAAGCCGATCGAGCGGAACAGCCGAGAAAGTCGGATCCGTTAGATAACGGTTACGGTCGCGGAAGCTTAACTTCAGCGCCTCTACCAGCGCATGATAATACGCATAAGAGCCATGTCCCATTGCTGCAAGATCAAATTGTTCAAGGATTTGCAGAGCCATAATACCGGTGAAGCCTTGCGAATTCGGCGGTACCTGATAGATATCATACCCCCGGTAAGAGCCACGAATCGGCGACACCCACTCTCCGCTGTGTGCAGCAAAATCATCCTCTGTCAGAAGACCACCCTCCGCTTGCAAATAGCGGACAATCTCTTCTGCCACTGTTCCTTTATAGAAGGCATCCCTTCCATGCTTAGCAACCTTGCTTAGCGTTGCCGCCAGTTGCTGCTGAACAAACCGCTCCCCTGCCGGCACGATTCTGCCTTCTGGCATATAAATGCCAGCGGTAACCGGCTGCTCCGCGAGCATCGCAGCATGCTGCTTTGTATGTTCATATTGATCAGGGGACATAGGGAAACCTTCCGCAGCATAAGCAATTGCAGGCTCCAGCACCTCCGCAAACGTAAGACGGCCATATCGATTCTGCACCGCATACCAGCCGTCCACCATACCAGGCACCGTAACAGCACTGCGTGGACCTCTTGTCGGAATAGCTTCCACATCGGCATAGGCATCTATGGTTGCCTCACTGCCGGACCGGCCGCTGGCATTATAAGCTCGTACTTCTCCATCACCAGCATGGTAGGAGAGGAAAAAGGCATCGCCTCCCACACCTGTCATATGCGGATAAACAACCGCAAGGCAAGCGCTGACGGCAATTGCCGCGTCAAAGGCATTGCCTCCCCGCTCCAATACACGTGCCCCGGCTGCCGTTGCCAAATGATGTGGACTTACAACCATCGCTTTTGTTCCTGTTACCGGCTTCTTCATCCCCATGCCACCTTATAAGTCAGGTTAACTAACATCTAATTCTATGTTTTAAAAATAACACGGCTCCCAGCACCCGGCAACGAAAAAGAAAGCCGGTTCCGCAATTTTTGTTGATGATGAACAAAAATCGATATATATTTATGCATATAGTAATGAAAATAGTTCATTCGCATACCATTTGCATAGAAGTCTGCTATATTGAAAGGAGTCTCACCTATGAATCAACGAATAACCAGCCCTATTGATAATGGACAAATTGATGATATCGATCGTAAAATCATATCCGCCCTGCATGCAAATGGCAGAATCTCTTACACGGATTTAGCCAAAGATATCGGTCTATCACGTGTTGCCGTACAGGCACGTATTAACACTCTTATGGAAGAAGGCGTCATCGAGCGGTTCACAGCTGTTATTAATCCGGAGAAAATCGGTATAACGGTCAGCGCTTTTTTCAACGTTGAAGTAGAGCCGAAATACCTCCACGAAGCAGCCGACCGATTAGCCGACGAGCCCGTCGTGACGAGTCTCTATCATATGACCGGACCAAGTAAGCTACATATGCATGGCTTGTTCACCAGCAATCAAGAGATGGAGACCTTTATGCGGGAGAAGCTGTATCCGCTGCCCGGCATTATGGGTGTCGATTGTCAGGTGCTTATTAACCGATACAAAAGTCGGATGGGAATGAGGCTGTAAACGATGGAAACAACAACGACATTAGATCCGGGTGCCCAGCCGCCGCAGATCGGCAGACCAACAGGAACAAACGATTACGGCCAGATCGCATGGGCGATGCTCAAAACCGGTGTATTAGGCTATGGCGGCGGACCATCTGTTATTCCGCTAATCCGCTATGAAGCTGTTACCCGTTACCACTGGATTGAAGATGATGAGTTTGCCGAAATTCTCGCCCTTGCGAATGCTCTGCCTGGACCAATCGCAACCAAAATGGCCGCCTACCTCGGTTACCGCCGTAAAGGCTGGCTTGGTGCGGTAGTATCGGTCTTATCGCATATTCTGCCTTCAGCTATCGCCATGATTGCCCTGCTGTCTGTCGTGCAATATTTGAGCGACTCGACTGTCATTCAAGGCATGATTGCTGCCGTTATTCCGGTCATTGCCGTTATGCTTGGCGTTATGGCCTATGAATTTGCCAATCGTGCCGTCAAAGGATTGGGCAAATGGATGGGCTTTGGGATGTTCGCAGTCGCCTTTCTCCTCCTGCAAATTATTAATATTCAGGATGCGATCGTCATTGTCGCCTTTTTAGCTTATGGAGCGGTGCATTTCAAAGCGAAGGGCTTAGTTACCAAGTGGAAAAATAAACGACGTGTGCGGTCTGAGGGAGGCGGGGAGTAATGGATTGGATTGACCTGATTATCGGCTTTTTTGTCGCCAATGTCCTTGGTTATGGCGGCGGACCAGCCTCTATCCCGCTCATGTACAACCAGATCGTAACCCATTATGGCTGGACCAATGATACGGAGTTCTCGAATATATTGGCGCTTGGCAATGCCTTGCCTGGTCCCATCGCGACCAAAATCGCTGCTTTTGTTGGTTATGACGTAGCAGGCTGGCCCGGTATAATTCTTGCGCTGGCTGCAACAATTATCCCTTCGGCAGTTGCGCTTATCTTCCTGCTCAAGCTGCTGCAGAAGCATCGCCAATCGCCAATCGTAAAAGGAATGACGCTGCTCGTACAGCCGGTCGTTGCCATCATGATGGTGCTGCTCACCTGGCAGATGATCGATACATCCATCGGATCCACCAACCTGTGGCAGACGATTGGCATCGCCGCCGTCGCTTACTGGCTCATGGAGCGCAAGAAGATTCATCCTGCCATCGTCATCTGCATCGCCTTTGTGTATGGCGGCACAGTGCTGGCCAATATATAAGCCAAAAAAAACCTCCCGTTCCACGGTTGCCGTGGTTCGAGAGGTTTTTTTGCTGCCTATAAATCAGTCGAATGGGTATGAACTTCATGCCCCGTAGATATCGGTGCACGACGCCCTCCGTCTTCTTTCATGAAAGGCCAGTAGTTCGCTTTGCCGAACATCCGGACCATAACCGGAATGAACAGCGGCAGCATGACGAGTGCATATAAGAACAAACCGCATAATACGATTGTAGCGATCTGCAGAAGCGACATGACGCCCGAAGGCAGCATTGCCGCGAATGTACCACCAAGAATCAAGGCCGCCGACATAATGACGGTCCCCATATTTTTCATTGCAGCCAGAATCGCTTCGGTAGGAGACATCTGATCACGGTATTCCTTGAACCGATCCATCAGGAAGATACTGTAGTCGATCCCCAGCGCCACCAGCATGACAAAGCCAAAGAACGGAACGGCCCAGCTGATACCGCTCTGCCCGAGTATACGGACGAAGATCACTTCCGTAATCGCCATCGACGTATAGAACGTCACAAGAAGTGAAGCGATCATGTAGAGCGGCATGACTATTGAGCGGAATAAGATAATTAAAATAATCGCTATACCAATAATCATGAGCATCACTGTACGGGAATAGTCCGCGTTCGAAATATTGCTCAAGTCATTGTTCATACTGGATACGCCGCCAACCGCATACGTAACATGCCCGTCAAAAGCCGTGCCTTGTACGCCGCGCTCTACCGCTGCCTCCAAATCATCAATCTGCGACATTGTCTCTTCTTCATACGGATTGCCGCTGAACACCACATCAAATTTCGCAGATTTCCGATCCTCGGACATATACACATTTAATGCCTGCTGGAAGTCCGCGCTAGCAATCGCTTCCTCCGGAATAAACCAGCCTGTCATCTGTTTATTGGAGGAAGACGACAGCTCATTCAAGTAACCTTGTGCCGAGGATAAGCCGTCGGTCACTTGAGTCAAGCCACTTACACTCTGATCAAGGCCGCCAGTTAATTGCCCAAGCTGACTGTAGAGCTCCGTGAAACCAGATTGAAGCTCCTTCTGTCCGCTTGCCAGCTGATCAAGTCCATCGGTTACGCCAGGCAGCTTCGATACGATCTGCCCTTGGCCATCCGCTGCCTGCTCAATACCGGTCTGAAGCTTCGTAATGCCATCTGCCAGCTTACCAAGACCTGCGGCTAACGCAGCTTGCCCGTCCGCCGCTTGCTCATAACCGGTATTGGCCTTCGCAAGCCCGCCATTCACGGCGGTCAGCTGCGTATTCAACTGGTCCATCTGGCCGCTGATTCCCGCTGCATCCTGACCAAGCTGCTTCACGGAATTAAGCGCCTCTTGATAAGCAGTGTCATCCGCAAGCTCAGGATGTGTGGCCTGCAAGCCGGAGATTCCCTGCTCCAGACTCGACAAACCATCCGCCAGCTTCTCCTGTTCAGCAGCGACCGATTGATACGCCTGCGATAACTGGCCTACACCGGCTCCCGCTTGCTGATAGCCTTTCAACAGTTCCTTGCTTGCTGCAGCCAGCTGATCGGCGCTTGCTTTCGCCTGCTTAAGCCCTCTCGTAAGCTCTTCAGCCCCGGCAGAACCATTCTGAAGACCACGCTGAATTTGCTTAAGCCCATCACCTAGCTGCACTATGCCGGTCTTCAGCTCGTTAGTACCATCAACCAGCTTGCCTGCACCAGCCGCTGCTTCATTCAGCTTCGGCTCATTCTTGCTCAATTCAGCGCTTGCATCAGAGAGACCGGAGCCAATCTTACCAAGACCGTCTCCACTTTGGCCAATACCATCCTCCAGCGTGCCAACCTGATCGGAAACCATGAAATCATTCATCGCCTCGCCTGTTGGACGAGTTGCGCTGCGTACCGTTTTGACATCCTGCACGCCGCTCAGTTCACGGCTGATCTGCTCCAGAGCCGCCAGCCCTTCAGATGTATCAAGTGGTTCATCAGATTTCACAATGACAGAAGAAGGCAGTGATTCACCTGGCCCGAAGCCATCGGCAATGATGTTAAAAGCTTTTACCGAATTGTATTTATTACCAAGCTCGTCAAGCGAATTGAACGACAACGATCCCTTATAGGCGCTCAGGAATGGAACGATCAGTACCGCCAGGATGAGAAGCGCCCAGACAGGACGTTTCAGCGAGAACTTGCCAACCGCTCCCCACAATCCACTTGGCTTATGCTCGAGCGAGCCTTTGGACGGCCAGAACAGCTTTTTACCCAGCACCGCCATGAAGAACGGAACGATCGTGAAGAGCGCCAGCAGCAGCACCGCGATCCCAACAGCAACCGCTACCGCCGAACGGTACAGCACGAAGGTCGAGAATCCAATAGAAGCAAATCCGACTAATACAGCGAGACCGGAGAAGAGAACGGTTTTCCCCGCGGTGCGGTAAGTGGCTACAATAGACTCCCGAATGTCGCCGCCCCGGTGCGTCAGCTCTTCCTTAAATCGGCTGATCAGAAGAATACAATAGTCGGTCCCGATCCCGAATAGTACAGCAACAAGGAATATTTGCGTGAAGTTCGATAGCGGGAAATCGAGATATTTGACCAAGAACGCTACAACCGACTGTGTCACCATATAAGTGAAGCCCACTGTCAGAAGTGGAACGATTGGCGCAACAACCGAACGGAACACGAGGAACAGGATGACCAGAATAAAGCCGACTGTAAAGAGCTCCGTCTTCTTCAGCCCTTCTTGGGAGCTTGTGACAACATCCTCGGAGATCAGCCAGTTACCTGTGTAATGATGCTCTACTTTTACATCCTTAAGCGCATCATATAGGTTATCACGGACTTCCTTCTGCTCTGCGCCATCCAGATTCACATTTGCCAGTACCAGCATGGTTGAACCATCTTCCGCCACCATCTGCTTTGCCAGCTCAGGGGTGTCAAAATGAGTCGTCAGAGATGCAATACGAAGCTCTTCTTTATGAGCTTTCAGATTATCGATTCCGGCTTTAATACCGGTTAAGTCAGCATCAGATAAGCCGCCGTCCTTATGGAAGACAAGTACCGTAGAGGCACCACCGCCTCCGCCATCCTTCGTACCAATCTCCTTTGCCATCTGCGAAGCGATGGTTGATGAGTAACCATCAGGCACGTTCATTTGCCCTTTTTCCCGCACAAGATTCTGCATATTAGGTGCACTGAGCATAAGCCCAACCATAAGCACAAGCCAAGCGAGCAGGATAATCCATCTTGCTTTTATAACCGTCTTCATTGTTAACCTACCTCTCCTCTCCATCTCCAGACGACTGTGACATCACCCGCGCCAGCTTCTCAAAGGTCTCCATAAAGGCCAGCGCCTCTTTCTCTTCAAAATGCTGCAAAAATGTTGCAATAATTTGCTGCATCTTGCCTTCCACAACATCGGTTACCCGCTTGCCTTCTTCCGTAAGCTTCAGTAGAGTAACCCTGCGGTCCTTCTCATCTGGCAGCCGCTCAATTAACTGCTTATCAAATAACCTTGTAATGATTGCGGTAATCGAGCTTTTGCCTACGCAGAAAATATCCGCCAGCTCCGTTGATGTACACACTTCAGATGTCCGCAAATGCCGGAGCGTTGAGTATTGCTCAATCGTCAGTTCCTCCGGCACTAGATCCCGGAACATGCCCGTAAGCCTGCGGTGCACGCTGAAATGCGCCTCTTCATACCGCCTTATGATCGACTCCAGCAGTTTATTATCAATTGCCATTACGAAATATCCTCTCGCTTGTCATTTTAGTTTCACTATAGAACTATTCAATAGTAGAACTATACCAAAGGCCAAGAATTGGCGTCAACTAACTGGGTGGGAAAAAATGTGAATGTTTAATGAACCCCCAGTCTGAGACTGCTGCACTTGCCGTTTGCTTGTCCGGTTATTTTCGATTTATAATATTGGTTGAACTTACCATTTTCTTCTCGGGAGGCTTGGATGATGTACGATATCATTATCATTGGTGCAGGACCAGCCGGCGCAAGCGCCGCGATTTTCACAGCGAAAGCAGGAAAGAGCACCCTTCTGTTCGAGAACAACAAAGGCATGACAAAACGAGCATGGTTTGAAAATTATTACGGCATTACCGAGATCGGCGGCCCCGATCTTGTCGATACAGGGAAGAAGCAGGCCGTTAGACTAGGCGCAGAATTGAAGGAAGAGACCGTTACCGGCGTAACCGTCATTGAAGACGGCTTGTCTGTCGTAACAGACCAAGGTACATATGAGGCGAAGCATGTTCTGCTCGCAACAGGCGCTTTGGTAGATTTGGCAGAACATATTGGTGTTACAACTAAACCAGGTACCGAGCCGCGGATCAAGACAGTGGTTGCCGTAGATGCAGCAGGCCATACAAATATTTCCGGCATCTGGGCAGCAGGCACAGTGGCTGGTGTCAGCGTGCATGCCGTCATTACAGCAGGCGATGGGGCTAAAGCAGCCATCAACATTATCAGCGAGCTGAACGGCGAGCGTTACGTCGACCACGACGTGATGAAAGCATAAATAGTCACAACAAAAGGACGGAGCAGCTGGCTGCTCCGTCCTTTTGTTGTGACTTCATATGGTCGCGTAATAGCAACGCGCCAAGCCGGTACCGCACTGCCTCTGCAGTACGGTTTTATCCTTTTAATCGCTCACCAATTAAGCTGTTGTGCTGCCTGCCGAGCTTGATTCTGAAGGCGTCTCTGCACCAGCACCTTTGCCTTTGCCGAAGTGACCGCCGCCGCCCATATGGCCGCCGCGCGCTTCTTTCGTAAACTCAAACGTTCCGTTCACCTGCTTCGTCACCATTTCAGTTACACTCGTAAGTCTCGTATCATACTGCTCCTGCGTCAGTTTGCCGCTGGCAAGTGCTTCATCCAGCTTCGCTTTCGCCTCATTCACCTGGAGGTCGATTACCTTTTGTACGTCTACCCCTTGCTTCTCAGCAATTGCAGCTAAAGACTGGCGATCCTTCAGATCAGCCTTCAACTCTTCGGCTGTCAGACCAAGCAGCTCCAGCAACGCTGTGTTATCAACGCGTCCAATTGGTCCAAACTCTTCTTTACCGCCACCCATGCCGCGACCACCAATAGCTCCGCCTTTTGCATCAAGCAGCTTATCTGCAATTGCCGAACTGTCCAGCTTGTCCGCCTTGTCGCTTGGCAGCTCCGCAGCCTGAGCATCCAGCCATTCCACCAGCTTCGCCTTCAAATCATCACGGCTAACTCCTTGCTCGGCAGCAGCTTCTGCTAATGTTGCCGTCTTCAGCTTCTCCTTCAATTCATCTGAAGAAAGCTTCAAATATTCCGCAAGCTGGCCCTCGAATTTACTTAACCCAAATCCAAAACCTCGCTTGCCCTGCTTGCCAGTGTGCTCTGCCTTATCCGTTGACGTTGAATCCAATGCCGCATTTGCTTTCGAGGCCGATGTAGACGATGCCGCATTAACCGATGGGTCTGACCATAAGCTTCCCCCAATCGCAAGTGATAGCGCCAAAGTTGTCGTAGCAACCCATATGCTTTTCTTCTTCATCATTTCTCCGCCTTTCCAATCTGGAATCGCCAAGCTTTTCCATTGTATGCCTTTTATATGAACGCAACTTGAACATCGTCAATCTTTGTCAATATTTAGAAGATTAGAATAGTCTCATAATTCTAATCTAATTCCTCTTTTCTACCGAATAAAACTCCAAATACTTTTCTAACAGAGGTTTGCGCATTTATCTAATATTTTGCTGGTATAGTGGCAATCAGAGAATACAACGATGCTATCGCAGCCTACTACCACTAAGAACGAGGGATTATTGATGTCATTTTTAAGCAAAAGAAAAAGCCTGGCTCTCGTGAGCTCAGTTGTACTCGCCATTTTGTTCATTATTATCGTTTCTGTTATGGTCGCCTACTCGTATATCTCCCAAAAGAATTCCTACATGGAAGATATGACGGGAACCGCTCGCACATTAGGCCTCGTCACCAATGCAAGGGCTGACCTTATTCATACCACCACAGAACAGCTCAAAGACGATAAAGTAGAAGGCTCACAGGAGTTTTCCGATCTGGAAATTCACTTGATGTCCATGGATGCTAATGCCAGCATCAAAAATACATATCTCATGCTCCCTGATAAGATTGATCAAAACGGAAAAACCTATCTCACCATGCTGCAAGGCAGCTATTCCATTACAGAAGCTGGTTTTACGCCGGGCACGCCATATGAATTAACCAAAGAGTTTAGCAGAGGCTATGACATGGCTCAAAAAGAAGGCTTCGCTCAGCTGCACCCTTACACCGATGGCATGGGATCATGGCAGACCTATCTCGTGCCTATCAAAGACAGCAGCAACAATACGGTAGCCCTGTTTGGCATTGACTTTGATTATGGTATGGTTCAGGACGATCTTAACCGCTTGCTCTGGACAAGTATTGGTATTGGACTGTTGTGCACCGCAGTTGCAATCGGACTTATCGTCTTCCTGATCAGAATGGTAACAAGACCAATTAAACGCCTAAGTGAAGTAGCTGCACTCGCAGCTAAAGGCGACTTAACAGTGACACTCCCCGTTACGAACAATAATGAGATCGGACGTGCTTCCGCCGCCTTTAATGAAATGATTCTGAGCCTTAAACAGCTCGCCTTCCAAATTCGCACAACCGCAAGTGAAGTAGCTGGTTCTTCTATTACCATGCAGGAGAGCGCCGAGCAAACCTCCCGCGCGACAGAAGAAGTATCCGAAGCAATTCAAGACGTAGCCGAAGGCGCAGACACACAGCTGCAAAGCTTCCAGGAATGTCAGCGGGCGATGAACGAAATGACCGTTGGCATCCAACGTATAGCGGAGTCCTCCTCGAATGTATCAGAGCTTGCTGTTGATGCATCCGAGCTTGCTAACGCTGGGGATACGGTTATCAGTCGTACGGTATCGCAAATGCAAATGATTGAAACGAATGTGACCGAGACATCGACCGTTATGCAAGAGCTGGAGCAAATGAACAGCCAGATTGGTGCAATCCTTGATATGATCGGAGATGTTGCGAATCAGACCAATCTGCTTGCCCTTAATGCTTCTATTGAAGCAGCACGTGCCGGCGAGCATGGCAAAGGCTTTGCCGTTGTTGCTCATGAGATTCGCAAGCTTGCAGAACGTTCAAAGGAATCATCCGAGCAGATCTCTACGATTCTAAGTGGAATTAAAGGACGTACAGATGAAGCAGCCGCTTCCTTGGAAAAAGCAGCCCAAGGCGCTCGCGAAGGCTCTACCGTATCACGCCAAGCCGGCGAATCCTTCCGTTCCATTATGGAAGCGATCCGTCAAGTATCCAGCCAAGTGCAGGAAGTATCCGCTGCATCCGAGCAGATGTCGGCAGGCAGCCAGCAAATCGCAGCTTCGCTTGACCAGCTGGAGCATATTGCGGAAGCCTCTTCCGTGCAATCGCAACGTGTAGCAGCTGCATCCGAGGAACAGCTCGCTTCCATGCAGGAGGTTGCAAGCTCCTCCGCACAGCTCCGTAGTCTAGCGGATAACTTAAACAAAGCAGCAGGCACGTTCAAAACGGACTAATCCGTTTTTACAAGCGTAAACAGCTGCGCCGATAAAGAGGGGCAGCATATGTTTCGCGAATGAAATATAAGCATAGTAAAATAAAAATTTATACTTTCTTATATTTAATAAAAGCACGGCCCGGACTAGAGAGAACCCTTCTCCCGTCCGGGCCGTGCTTATTTGTTAGGAAGCTGTTACGGTGCTGCCCTGCTGCAGCTGGTACATCGCATAATATTTGCCTCGATGCTCCATCAATTGATCATGGTCGCCACGTTCCACAATACGGCCGCGGTCCAGCACCAGAATCTGATCCGCCTGGCGGATCGTTGATAAGCGATGCGCAATAACAAACGTCGTACGGCCTTTTTTCAGCACATCAAGTGCTTCTTGTATAATGGCCTCTGTTTCTGTATCGATGCTTGCTGTTGCTTCATCTAGTATCAAGATCGCAGGATCATACGCAAGTGCCCTTGCAAATGAGATCAACTGACGTTGTCCCGCAGACAGCGTACTGCCCTTCTCAATTACTTCCGCATCAATGCCACCCGGCAGCTGCGAGAACATCTCATAAGCACCTACATCACGAAGTGCCTGTTCCACCCGCTCCCGGCTGATCGCCGGATTATCCAGGCTGATGTTTGATGCAATTGTACCCGTGAATAAGAACGGATCCTGCAGTACGATCCCCATATGCTGGCGCAAATGCTGCTTCGGAATATCCAGCACATTGTTGCCATCAATAATGATGCTGCCCTCATTCGAGTCATAGAACCGGAACAACAGGTTCATAATGGAGCTTTTACCGGAACCCGTATGACCAACAAGCGCTACCGTCTCCCCTTGGCGGGCAGAGAAAGTAATGTTCTTCAGCACATACTCATCCTTCTTGTACGCAAACGAGACATCCTCGAATTTCACTTCGCCTTTGTAACGCTCCATTGTGCCAGGCTCCACCTCAACACCCGGCTGATCCATCAGTATAAATACCCGCTCCGCGGATACCCTCGCAGTCTCGAGGTTCGACAGCTGGTTAACAACACCTACAATCGGCTGGAACATCCGGTTCATCAGATCCACGAATGCATACAGCACGCCAACCCCGATTGCAGCGCCAAACCAATCTCCCCAGAAGAACCAGATGACAATGAGGAAGATAATGTTCCGGACAACGTTCACAAGGTTATGAGAAGTAATCGAGTTCAAGCTAAGCAGCTTGTTCTGATACGTAAAATAATGCTCGTTCAGCTCGTCGAATTCTTTAAACGTTTCTTTCTGACGACGGAACGCTTGAATAATTGCCATCCCTTGGATGGACTCATTGATCATCGCGTTGATCTCGCTCAGCTTCGTCCGGATAATACGGTTGTAACGGGCTGCAAAGCGCCGATACAAACTAATCCAGACAAGCAGAATGGGTACCAGCGGCAGAGCGAACAGCGCAAGACGTGGATCTAGCAGGAAGAGTGCCCCGTAGATCGCTGTCATGTAGACAATCGCGGAGAAGAAGTTCGCAAGCACCGCGACATACAGCTCGCGGATTGCTTCCGTATCATTCGTAATCCGCGAGACGACCTGCCCTGCAGCAAGCGTATCGAAGTAATTCACCGGAAGCCGCTGTGTATGAGCAAATACATCATTACGCATCCGCCGAACGATCCGGTTCGCGGATGTCTGAAGCAGCAGACGCTGTCCGTAAGTAAACACCGCACCAAGCAGAAGCAGTCCGACATACAAACCTGCCAGCTTCAATAAGCTTGGGATTTCTGGCTTATAGAACTGATACAGCTCTTTCGCCGTAATTAACGACACCGGGAATGCTGCCGTTTCTTTGGTTGTTTTATCTGTAACGGTCATTTGGCCGTCCGCTACTTTACGAGCGCCTCCCTCCATAGGAAGAGCACCTTCATACCAATAAAATTTTCTGCCGGCTTGAAGCAGATGCACTTCCGCACCTTTCGCTTCACCCGGAGCAAAGTGATCTTCACGTTTGTACCATTTGTCTTTATAAGAGACCGCATAGCGTTCATCCGACGCTACCTCATACCAGCTCTTCTCAATGCCGAGAATATTCTGATCAATCATTCGCTTCGCAATAAACGGTCCCGCCAGCTCCGCGCAAACGGCGAGCAGGAGGAGAATCAAAGCTCCAATGATCGGTTTTTTATAAAGCATGGCGTATTGAAACAATCGTTTACCTGTTTGACCCATTGTTCGTAAACGCCTCTCTTTCCTATGATTCAATAAGCGACTCAAGCTGCTGCCGCTCATGTTGTTCCTTATACCAGCCATCCTGCTTCACCAGATGATCATGCGTGCCCTGCTGAACAATTCGTCCTTCATCAAGCACTACGATATGATCGGCATGTTGTACAGCAGACAGCCGGTGCGTCGTAATAAGTGTTGTTTTGCCGGTGCGTTCAGTCCGAATGCCCTCGATAATCTCGGCCTCCGTCCGTCCATCAACAGCAGAAAGCGCATCGTCCAGCATCAATATTTCAGGATCGGCAATAAGTGCACGCGCAATGCTGACCCGCTGCTTCTGACCGCCGGAGAGCGCAACACCCTTCTCGCCAACCATCGTCTCGAGGCCATCCGGCAGGAATTGAATATCCTTCGCAAAGGATGCCCGTGCGAGTGCACGCTGCAGATCATCCTCTGTTGACTCGCCTTTTTTCCCGAACATTATATTTTCGCGTATCGTCTTTGAGAACAGAATTGGCTGCTGTGGTACATATCCGATCCAGCCAAGCAAGCGCTCCATCGACAGCTTCTCAAGAGGCTGGCCGGTAATCGCAATCTCGCCTTTACCAACCGGATACTCTCTTAACAGCTGTTTCAAGAGTGTGGTCTTGCCGCTACCCGTACGGCCGACAATACCAAGTGTCTGGCCTTGCCGCAGACGAATCGTAACATCGCTGAGGTTATCGACGACAGAAGATGGATAACGGAACGTGACATCTTCAAACACAATTGTCGCCGGTGCCGTCACATCGATCGTATTCTCCGCATCTTCTACATCCGGCTTATAGCCAAGCGTTTCTTCTACTCGGTCAAGCGAAGCATTACCCCGCTGCATAATGTTGATCAGCTCACCAATCGCGAACATTGGCCAAATCAGCATCCCGAGATACACGTTAAAAGATACAAGCTCCCCTAGTGTAATCTCACTGTGGAACACCAGATAACCACCATAACAAAGACCAATCAGATAGCTGAGACCAACCAAAATTTTGATTGTTGGCTCGAAGAGTGCATCAATCTTGGCCACAGCGATATTTTTCTCAAACACTTCATCCGTCTTTTTCTTAAACTGCCCCTGGTTTGCTTCCTCCTGTACAAAAGCACGGATAACACGCACACCAGATACCGACTCCAGCACTTGGTCGTTTAATTCACCAAACGCATCTTGCGACTGCATAAAGCGCTCGTGGATTTTCCCGCCAAAATGCTTCATCGCAAGCGCAATGAACGGCAATGGCAGAAGCGCAGCAAGCGTCAGCTTAATGCTGATCATCGCTGCCATCACACCAAGAATCGTCAGCATAAAGAACGTCGAATCAATAAGCGTCAGAATACCAAACCCTGCTGTTGTTGCTACGGCATTCAGGTCATTCGTCGAACGAGCCATCAAATCGCCCGTCCGGTTCCGTTCGTAGAACGTTGGCGTCATCTTCAGAAAGTGACGCATAAGGCGTGACCGGAGCAGCCGCTCCAGCACAAAGGCACCGCCGAATAATTTATAATGCCACACGTAAGTTATCGCGTAGCCGATCACCGTAACGCCCACCCAGCCGATGACAACCTGCACAAAGCCGGTCTCATCCAGCCTGCCTTGATGAATGCCGTCAATCGTATGGCCAATCAGCCAAGGCGGGATGACATCCAGAAAGCCTGTAATAATAAGCAGCACACAGGCAAGCGTATATCTTTTCCAATTCATTGCGAAAAACCATTGAAGTTTCTTAAGTACGATAAACATAATTTTGTCCTGACACCTCCCGTATCCATCCAAGCATCATCAGCCCCAAAAAAGCAAAAAAAGAAGCGCACCGTAAATGTACGATACGCTTCTTCACAAAGCAGTAGGCACAATAAGGCCCGCTGCAATTAAAAAGGCGCACGGTTACGGTTACGTAACCATGCGCCTTTGATTTAATGGGATACCCCTAATCATCAAAGAGATTCGACGCGCGGATGGATTACGTTCATAAATTTAGTATGCACATTGTTAAATCCTACATGTTGATGAATGAATACAATTGGATTCATGTCGTAATCCTCCTTTCGATTTGTGAAATATATTTGTCACTTTACCATCGTATGAAATAACTGTCAATCCATAAATTTGTTAATCATCGCCTATTTTCACTATTTATCACATAACCCAGGCTTCTGCCTGCTGTTCCGCAAGCAGCAGCTGCTCGCGCACCTTAACTACTTCACCAACAATAATAAGCGCCGGATTGACCACTTTCATCGATAACGCCAGCTTATGAATATCGGCCAGTGTACCTGTAATCACGCGCTGCTTACTTGTCGTGCCCTGCTCAATAATAGCAACTGGCGTTGACGATGCTTTGCCATGTTTCAGTAGTTCCTCACGGATCACGCCAAGCTGGCTGACGCCCATATAGATTGCTAATGTATCTACACTATGAGCGAGCAAATCCCAACGTACCGGTTCTTGATCCCCGTGGCAGCGATTGCCGGTAACGCAGGCAAACGATGCTGCCTTCCCGCGATGCGTCAGCGGAATCGCAGCTGATGCCGCAGCACCAATTGCCGATGTTACGCCGGGCACAATCTCCCATTCAATCCCATTCTCAGCCAGTTCCAACGCCTCCTCACCGCCGCGCCCGAAGACGAAGGGGTCGCCCCCTTTTAGGCGGACGACCGTTTTCCCTTCCTTCGCATAGGCAACAAGCGTCTTATTAATCTGTTCCTGCGGCATTGCATGCGCGTTAGGTGCCTTACCGCAGTAGACCAGCTCCGTACCTGGACGGGCATAAGAGAGCAATTCTTCATTCACAAGGCGGTCGTAAAGAATCACATCAGCTAGACCAATTCGCCGAATGGCTTTTACCGTGATCAGCTCCGGATCTCCTGGTCCCGCACCAACAATGTATACCTTACCTGCCGGCGCCCGCATTACAGGCCGCTTTTCTCGGCAGCAAGTGCCGGTGTAGTTGGTAAGCCTGCTTGCAAAGCCTGGCTCTCGGAATCTTTTTTCTTATTATGCGACCAGTAGAACATAAAGCCTGTAAACAACGCACCGCCTACAAAGTTGCCAAGCAGTACAGGGATTTGATTCCACACCCACCAGTCTGTGATCGTTACATCCGCACCAAGCATCATACCTGCAGGAATGACGAACATATTCACAACCGCATGCTCGAAACCTTGCTCGAAGAACATCAGGATTGGCAGCCACATCGCTACGATTTTGCCTAACGTGGATTTCGAGGTCATCGCCATCACAACGCCGAGCGTAACCATCCAGTTACACAGGATTGCCTTGATGAAGACCAGAATGATACCATCAAAGCCCATTTTTTGATAACCAAGTGTCTTCGTTTCGCTTACTTGAATAAGCATTTGGGCGAGCGGATTAGCCATATCCGTCCCCATCTTTGTAACCGCCATACCGTATAAAGCCGCATACACGGCACAACCGATCAAGTGGCCGATGATGACAAGCCCGTAGTTGGCCATCATGCGGGAAAGGGTTGTTTTCCGTTTAAACACCGATAGAGGAATGAGTGCAAAGCTGCCGGTCACAAGCTCAAGTCCAAGAAGGACGATGATGACGAAGCCTATCGGAAAAATAATGGCCCCGGTTAGAGCAAGTGAGGTTTGTGTCGTTGCCGTATAGGCTAGTGTTGTAGCAAAGGCCAGTATGCCGCCGCCAAGAAAACCTCTCATTAGCATTTGCGATGCACTCATCTCCGCCTTCGCCGTGCCCGCCTCTACCATCGATTCTAGTACTTCAGCTGGTTTCACATAGTCCATCTGCAATCCCTCCTTCTTGTCTCGGTCTCTACTCTATAGGGTGATATAGATCTCGCCGCTGCCTGGGTCGATCTCCGTCTCAAATGTTTTGATGCAGCCGTCATCCGGTTCTTGCACCTGTCCGTTCCTCAGATCGATCTTCCAATCATGCAGCGGGCAGTGAATATTAGTGCCGCATACCATGCCTTCCGAAAGCCTGCCGCCTTTATGCGGGCATTTATTCTCGACTGCCTTCACACTGCCGTCCGTCAGGCGGAAGATCGCAATGTCGGTATTGTCGATCTGCACTGTACGAGAGCCTAATACGTCGATATCCGTTAGTTTTGCTACAAGCACCTTTGTCACCATATAGAAGCTCCCCCTATCCTTGCACCGGCTGAGCACCGGATAATTGCTCAAAGTTTTTGCGCAGCTCTTTGTTCTCTACGATTTCTTTCCATGGATCTTTTGTGTAGCTGAGTGTCTTCTCAAGACGTTCTACCAGAGCCAGACGGTCTTCACGATTCTCGAGAGCTTTCTTGATATGATCAAGTCCTACACGTTCAATCCACTGTGCGGTACGTTCATTCCATGTCGCATTCTCACGGTAATATTGCAGGTAGGCCGAAGACCATTCCATTACCTCATCTTCCGTCTTCACAACACAGAGCAGCTCAGTGGCACGCACATGTATACCGCCGTTACCGCCTACATGAAGCTCCCAGGCTCCGTCAATTGCCACAACGCCAAGGTCCTTAATCGTTGCTTCTGCGCAGTTACGCGGACATCCCGATACAGCAAGCTTCACTTTCGCCGGAGCTGTCATACGCTCGTATGCTTTCTCCATCCGAATCCCCATCCCAATAGAGTCCTGCGTGCCAAATCGGCAGAAGGTGTTGCCTACACAGGTTTTGACCGTACGGAGCGTCTTGCCATAAGCATGGCCGGAAGGCATATCAAGCTCTTCCCAAATCTTCGGCAGATCTTCTTTCTTCACGCCCAAGAGGTCAAGCCGTTGACCGCCGGTGAATTTCACCATTGGAACATCAAATTTCTCTGCAACGGTAGCAATCTTAATCAAATCAGCTGGTGTAGTTACGCCACCGTAGACACGAGGAACAACCGAATACGTGCCATCCTTCTGGATGTTGGCATGGTAGCGCTCGTTCGTGAAGCGTGATTCCTTCTGATCCTCGTACTCCGCCGGCCACAACATGCCGAGGTAGTAGTTCAGAGAAGGACGGCATTTCGTGCAGCCTTCTTCGTTCTTCCACTGCATTACGTTCATGACTTCCTTAACCGTCATGAGGCGCATTTCTTTAATGGCTGCAACAATCTCATCACGAGAATGCTCGGTGCAGCCGCAAATGCCTTCTTTCACCGGCACACCTGCTGCATCACCGGCATACAGCTTCAGCAGCCCTTCTACTTGAGGCTTACAGCCGCCGCAGGATGCGGAAGCTTTCGTGCAGCCTTTAATGCTGGCCAATGTGTTGCAGCCTTTATTCAATACCGCATCCGCGATATCACCTTTCGATACACCGTTACAGCCGCAGACAATTTCATCATCCGCCATCGCTTCCAGACGGCTTGCCGGGGACGACGCCCCTCCTGCAGCAGGCGAGAAGCCAAGCAGCAGCTCCTTCTCCTTGCCTTCGACCGACTCGCCTTTTTTCATTATGGCGAACAGCTCGGATCCGTCAGATGTATCACCGAATAGCACAGCCCCAACCAATTTACCGTTCTTGATCACAATTTTCTTATACGTACCAGCCAGATCATCCTGAATACGCAAAGCTCTTGTGCCTGGCCCTTCACCAAACTGACCTGCCGAGAATACATCTACACCGGATACTTTCAGCTTAGTAGAAGTAACCGAACCCTCATAACCTGTCGTCTCAACACCAGCCAGCAGCTTAGCCAGCACCGCGCCTTGCTCATACAGTGGAGCAACCAGACCATAAGCGATACCCCGGTGCTCGGCACATTCGCCTACCGCGTATACATCTGGGATATTCGTCCGCATGAAGTCATCTACGACGATTCCTCTATTAACTTCGATGCCTGTCAGCTTCGCTAATTCAACATTCGGGCGGATACCAACCGCCATAACAATCAGATCAGCCTCTACCTCACTGCCGTCCCCGAACTGCAAAGCTTTCGCGCGGCGTCTGCCGGTAATCGCTACGGATTGCTTACTGAGGAGGAACTTCATCCCTTGCGCTTCAAGCTCACGTTGCAGCATCCGTGCAGCCGGCTCATCCAGCTCGCGATTCATCAGAATTCCATTAATATGAACAACGGATACGTCCATTCCCAAATTAAGCAGGCCTCGTGCTGCCTCGAGTCCAAGCAGACCACCGCCGATTACAGCTGCCTTCTTATACTTCTGGGAAGTTTCCTGCATGATCTCCGTGTCACGGATATCACGGAAGCCGATAACTCCCTCTTTGTTCGCGCCCGGCAGAGGCAGCATGAATGGATTCGAGCCTGTCGCCATAATCAATACATCGTAATCCGCTTCAATCCCTTGCTGGGAGTATACCTTTTTCCGCTTTGTATCAATCTTCGTTACCGTATGTCCAGCATGCAGCTGAATATGATTGTCCGCGTACCAGTCCCAGTCGTTGATAACGATATCCTTCATGTCCGTTCCGCCAGCAAGCACCGAGGACAACATAATTCGGTTATAGTTCGGGTGTGGCTCTGCGCCAAATATTGTAATGCTATAAGCATCCGGAGCAAGCTTGATCAGATGTTCAATTGCCCGTACCCCCGCCATTCCGTTACCAACCAGCACCAATTTTTTCCGATTCCCCATTGTCATTCTCCTCTCCATCTCTCTAACTCTCCGCCTATTTATAAATAGAAAAAGCCTGGCCTCGAATTTCGCAGGTGGACGCAAAAGTGCGTTCTTGCAAAAGACGAAGTCAGGCTTCATTGCCGCTTCAGATGAATACGCCATTGTATTCATGAAAGTTTATTTGTTTTAACGTTATAGGTATCGTAAAGCTTAGAGTTCAACTCACTCTTATCTTTGCCTTGTAAGAGGTAAGTCGTACCGTTACTATACAACGGCATATTCACTCATGTCAACATACTTAACATATAAAATGAACAAATGTGCGTATCGACAGTTTTACGTTTTCTATGTTATATATAATGACAAAAGATAAATTGTGCGTAGGGGAAGAGGAGGGTTACATGCGTTCTCTGTTAGTAATCGACAATCCCGGGGAAAATGTGCTGTCTATAGAACAAACACTTGAGGAATACGGTTATTCGGTTCTGTTTGCAAGCAACGATGAGATGGCCAAAACTCATCTACCAAAAGCAGATGCCGTTATTCTGCACCTAGCTCTAGGGGAAGTGAAGGTTTGGGGAAACCGGCTTCTTCAGCGCAAAAGAGTACCTATGCTCTGGTGGTGCAGTGCGGATACAGCAGCCTCGTCAGCAGCCTTTTGCGAGGATGACCTGCCTATTGATGGTGTTCTGACGCCATCGATGAGTGAACAGGAGATGCATTGGGCGCTTCATTTCGGCTCGAAAACCTGCTTCGAGAGACAGCAATGGCTGAATGAACGCAAGCAGCTGGAGGCGCGTCTGGAAGAGCGTAAGTGGATTGACATGGCGAAAGGTATCTTATGTAAAATAAAACAGGTGTCTGAAGCTGAAGCCTACGACCTGCTGCGCAAGCAGGCAATGAATGAGCGCAAACGGATCGTTGACGTAGCCACATCAATCGTAAAAGTCTACCAACTGCTGCAGGAGCAAAAATAGAGGGGTGCTGCTATGTTTACAAAACTATTAAAGGAAGTCGCACGCGGAAAAAGAGGTGCACGAGATCTTACTTATGAAGAAGCGCTGGAAGCGGCCGACTGGATCATGAACCGGAAAGCGACCCCTGCCCAGATGGGTGCCTTCTTTATAGCTGAACGTATTAAGATGGAAAGTGTCGAGGAGCTGGAGGCTTTCGTGAATGTTTGCCGTGATGCTGCATACCGTGCTCCAATTCAGGAAGGACTGGACTGTGCAGGGCCATATGACGGACGGACCAAAACCTTCTTCGCTTCGTTCGCAACAGCTTTCCTTCTTGCTTCAGCGGGCCTGCCTGTTACGCTGCATGGCGCGAAATCGCTGCCTCCGAAATGGGGCGTAACGCTGCTCGATATGCTGGCTGAGCTTGGGATTGGCAAGGAGCAGCTAAAGCGTGACCGCGTTGTACCAACTGCTGCGGCTACTGGCGTGCTGTTTGTTGATACCGAGGAATGGTGCCCGCCGCTGAAGGAGCTGCGAGACATCCGCGAGGAGCTTGGCATGCGTACGGTACTTAATACAGCAGAAAAGCTGATTGATTTTTCCCATTCGCCGTATCTGGTCTTTGGCGTTTACCACAATACCGTATTTGATCGCATGAGCAAGCTGCTCACCGATCTGCAATACCGCAGAGCCCTGATCATACAGGGAGCAGAAGGCTCTGAAGATCTGTTCATTGAGCGCCCAACCCGCACTTATATCGTCGAGAACGGCGAAGCAAGGCTGCATGTTATCGATCCGGAGACCTATGGTCTGGAAACGACACTTCCTGAGCATGTAGAATGGACCGCTGCGGAGCAGATTGAGACCGTCGAGGCTGTTCTGCAAGGGAAAGCCCATATCGGTTACGTAAACCAAGTTCTGCTGAATGCGGCCGTCCGGCTGCGTCTTGCAGATCGCGCTGATTCAGTTGAGGAAGCGATATACCAATGCAAAGATTTGCTCGACAGCGGAGCAGCTTGGGAGCGTTACACACAGTGGCGCAGCAGCCTGCTTAGCGAAGAAACGCCTGCTCCTATCGGCGGCGTCAAGTAAAGTAACATGAGGCACGATTACTTCGTGCCTGATTCACCAATTTGAGACGCATCCCCCTCCACTACTACACCTACGATGAACTTTATGCAAGCAAAAGAGCTTCTGACGGCCGATCAAGCCGGTCAGAAGCTCTTTTTTCTGTATCGTTACGTCCCTCTAGCGTCCCCGCCGCACGAGAACAATGTAGCTGAGCACAGCCGCCGCTTCAGCTGCAGCAATAACAATTCCCATGGGCTGTGCGGCTTCGCTGCCGCCAAGCCCAACAAGCGGCGCCATACAGGCGCCGAACACAAAGGACAACAGACCAAGCAGCGCCGAAGCGCTGCCGGCGGACTGCTGCTGGTTCTGCATCGCGAGCGAGAAACTGGCCGTCTGCACAATCCCAACACTCGAGACTACGAAGAATAAAGGCACCAGCACCGCAAACAAGCCCCAGCCGGCGATCACCGAAATCAGCAGTACAAGACCACCTGCAAACGCGAGGCCAAGACCTGTCTTCAGTAATGTCGTCGCACTTACCTTGCCGGCAAGTCTCCCTGCAATTTGGCTTGCCGCGATAATACCCAGACCATTGATCGCAAAGCATAAGCTGTATCCCTGCGGCGATACGCCAAACAGATTCTGAATAACGAAAGGTGAACCGGAGATATAAGCGAACATCGCCGCTACAACAAAGCCTTGCGTGAGTGCATATCCCATAAAGATGCGGTCCGTCAGCAGCCCTCGGAACTTCAGCAGCATATTGCCGATTCCGCCTTCCGAGCGGTTCTTCTCCTGCAAGGACTCCTTCATTCCGAACCATACGGCAACAAACATAACCACGCCAATCACCGTCAGCACGATAAATACACCGCGCCATTCCGTCCACTTCAGGATTTGTCCTCCGGCAATTGGAGCAGCTATTGGCGCGACCCCATTCACCAGCATAAGCATGGAGAAAAACTTCGTCATCCCTGCTCCTTCGAACAAATCCCGCACGACCGCACGCGAGATAACAATCCCGGCCGCGCCGCCAAACCCTTGTACAAAGCGCAGCAGCACAAAGGTCTCAATTGACGGAGCTGTTACACAAAGAATAGAAGCTGCAATATATACAACAAGTCCAATAAGCAAAGGCTTCCGTCGTCCCCGAACATCACTGATTGGTCCAATAAACAGCTGACCAAGGGAAATACCGAGCAGACAGGCCGTTAAGCTGAGCTGGGACATCGACGTCCCTGCATGGAAATCACCTGCCAGCTCCGGCAGCGCCGGCAAATACATATCAATGGAGAGTGGAGCAAATGCAGACAGCGATCCAAGCAATAGCGCCATCCACAGTACCGCTTTTGGTGCTGCAGCGCGTGTAGAATCCGTACCTTTTATCAAAATTAACACTCCAAACTAACTACCTTTTTGTCGCCACAATTCTAATGACGATCGAGTCACCTGTCAAGACAACAAAAAGAGGACGCCTCCTTAGGAGGCATCCCCTATTGCCCACTTTACTCCGCCGTTGCCGTCGTTACAGCAGCGCTTAGCTTCCATTGATCCGTCATATTAACGATCAGTGGAAGCATCTTTTCCCCACTTATCATTGGTGAATGGCACAATAAACAGGTTGGGGTCTGGTCAAATGAGAAGTTGTCGCGCATCCAGCCATTGCAGTCATCACTTGTGCATGACCAAATTTTGGTGACAGCCTCTGGGATTTCTTCTTGGATTTTTTTCCGATTGTACATGTGGGTACGCCTCCTTCATATGTGAAATATGGTACGGTCTTCATAAACCCCGTCACTTTATCGTGTCTTATACCGCGGATTTCATACATGCGATATCAAACTAATGACGAAAAAAGCCCCTACACTTCATGTATGAAGCGAAGGAGCTTTTTATGTACAAGAATTAGAAGGTTGGCTTAAACACCATAAGCAAGATCAGCATAAATGCAAGAAAATGTGTGACAAACTCCCACTGCAGACTCTTCTTACCGATAGCACGATAAGCCGCCGGAATATCTTCCGTCTGATGATTCGCAAGGATGGCCATCTGCTCCTTAGCGTATCTCGGCAGCATACCGATGACAACGACCTGAGCGAGAAGATACAGCACGATTGAAGCGATATACCAACCTGTGGCAAAAAGATCCGGCTCCTTAATACCCAATATGATGCCGGTCAGGAGAAGAGTAATGCTGCCGACCTTAGGCATAACTTCCATGTTCTTCACAATTTGAAGCGTAAACATCGCTTGTGAGACATTTTTTGCACTTCTAACGAGAAGCGGAAATCCAAAGGCGGTGCCAAGGCCCATTACAGCGGCAAGAATATGAATAAATAGCACAAGACTGTACCAACTAAACATTTACTATTCCTCCTCCCTAGTAACTCAACCATGTATATTGTACTAGGGACTAAAGTAGTAGTAAATCAGTATTTTTCATTTTCAGGGCTTTTTTTCCAAATAATATTCGTTACAATTTGTATCCGAACTCATTTGGTATATATTCAATGCAGGAAACGGCCGAAAACATCAGTTTTTGCCCTGCTGCATCATATCTAACCGTATCTGCCGCGACCGAGTACCAAATCTTTAACGTTGGGCGGCCGTCATCATATGTTCGGAAAATAAACACGTTCAGCTCTTGTTTCCACTTTAGGAGCTCTTCGATCACAGGATGCTTCGGTGTGTGTACGGTAAACTGCCATTGATCATCCGCATGCTCTACCTCATAAGAGACAGATTGCTTCACCGAATCCACAAAAGTTCTGCCTCCAACGGCGTGTTTAATCAGTAGTGTTTCGTTCATTTTGGGTTCCTCCTAAAAAGAATTGCTACCCTAATGGCTAATCCCTAGCCATGTGTAGCGATTCTTACTTCGTAAGCATTACCTAAAGAATTGCCACACAGTATGGCCTATCCTGGGCCACGTGTGGTAATTCTTACTTCGTAAAAAGAATTGCCACATAATATGGCTTACCCCCAGCCATACGTGGCGATTCTTACTACGTAAGCATCAAAAAATCTCTTGCTTCGTTAGCATCAAAAAATCTTTTACTTCATCCTCTTATGGCAGATCAATCAGCATAACAAAAGCGGACTCTTCCGCTGACAGTACAAAATCCGGTTCAAACTCTGCGCGGATCGAATCCTTAGGCCCCATCGCAATATTATTCAGATTGAGCTTTCCTTCCAGCACCATCACAAATGCACGACGACCCGTCTTCTGGTGGAAAAAGATCCTTCTTCCCCGCTGCAGACGTCCCAAATAAATCGTCATATCCTGATTAATGCTTGCTGTCCCTGCAGCTCCATCCGGTGTCACAACCGGCACCAGAGCATTCTGAAGCTTCTCTTCATCATAGCTGGCCATCTCGTATGAAGGCGCAATCCCCCGCTCCTTCGGCATAAACCAAAGCTGCAGAAAACTGCCTTCCTCCGTATCGGAATCGTTATATTCAGCATGGATAATCCCAGTACCGGCAGACATACGCTGTACTTCCCCAGCAGATGTCACTTCGATATTGCCAAGATTATCTTCATGTTTCAGTTTTCCTGTCAAAGGAATGGTTACGATCTCCATCTCGCTGTGCGGGTGAGCGCCAAAACCACGCCCCGGCGCAATCTGGTCATCATTCAGTACACGCATAACACCAAAGCTCGAGTTATCAGGATCAAAATATTCCCCAAACGAGAAGCTTTGCGCGCTGCGCAGCCACCCCAAATCAACGGCATGGCGAGCGCTGGCCGGAAAAAGTTTCATCATCGAAAAAGTTCCTCCTTTTATTCGATTGTGCCGATCTAAATCCCTTATTCTATTGTAACCGTTGATGGACAGGCATACTATGCCAAGGCTTGCTTATGTATTCGAAAGAAAAGGTAAAGGGCAACCTAACGACAGGACTTGGAAGGAGTGTGAATGGACGATGGACAACAAGGATGATCTCGTAACGGAGAGAGATATCGATCCGAAATTCGGCTTGTTTACAGAGGAAATGCCACAAATGATCTTGCCGGACGCAACAAGCAAGCTGATCGATAGATACCCCAAAAAGGGCAAAGCAGCTCCACCTCCCAGCGGACCAGCTGACGGCTCGCGGTAAGGAGCTAACTCAAGTATAGCATCTACAATGTGCGGGAAACAGCCCCCCAAGAACGAATATCGCCATAGACGTGGATTTTTGAACAAAAAAAAGGACGCATCCCCTGTACGTAACAAGGAATGCGTCCTCCTATTATTTCGCTTGAGCGATCTTTGTATCCGTCGTTGTCGTTAATGTTGGGTACATCCGCTTCGATACCAGGGTCTGTATAATCATGAACGTCCCCCCTACTACCCAGTACAATGGCACAGCTGCCGGCGCACTGAATGAGAAGACCATCATCATAACTGGCGAAAGAAGGCCAAGCATCGCCATTTGCTTCTGCTGTGCAGGGTCTGCACCAATCTGTGATACACGGAACTGTACATAATAGATAGCTCCGGCAAGGAACGGCAGGACATGATCCGCAGTACCAAGCTGGAACCACAGGAATGTATGCTGCGCAAGCTCAGGTGTCATTTTGATCGCATAATACAAGCCTGTCAGAATCGGCATTTGGATAAGCATCGGCAAGCAGCCGATCGACATCGGATTAAATTGATGTTGGCTGTACAACGCCATCGTTTCTTTTTGAAGCTTCGCTTGATTTTCTGGCGTCTTCTCTTTGTATTTCTCCTTCAGCTTGTTAAGCTCTGGCTGCATAACACTCATCTTCTGCTTCATCGTTTGTTGACCTTTGTACTGGCGCAGCATAAGAGGCAGCAGCACAATACGCACGAGCAGCGTCATAATAATGATCGCCATACCATAACTGTCACCAAAAAATGATGCGATATGCTGAATCAAATACGAGAACGGAAATACGACATAATGATTGAAAAAGCCCGGCGTATCGGAATCAATTGTTCCTTGCGCGCCGCAGCCGCTGACGATAACCAGTATTGCGATTGCTGCTAGAATTCTATATTTTTTAGAAAAAGCGGTGAATGCATTGTTCTTCTTTCCCATAAAAATCCTCCTCGTTTGTGTACATGCTGTGCGGCATTCCCAAACGAGGAGTTACAATCCGCTGAATCACCATCTGGCGCTTCTTTTCTTTTAATCCGCCGCGTAAGCCAGTGCTGAATTCGTCCCAAGCGGTGGATCACGACCACAATCGGAACGATTGGCTCCCATATGATCCGCTTCTGGATGGTGTTGAATTCTGTGTCCATCGAATGATGAGCAAAATACGCCGCGTAGGCAATCGAGCACAGAATACTTATTGAGAATATATATGGGATCAAATCATGCAGCTCATGCAGCTCTAACAATGCATTCACCTCCTTATCATTAATTTGCTAATCTTATACGGCTGACTGCCGGCAAACGTTTCTTCTCCCGGCCCAAAGTCTAGTTCGAGTCCATTCCTAAGACGGTTAAGGCGAATGATCGCCCGGGCTACAATGAACTATGACTATATTATCACATTCGAGACAAGTTAGCTTCTTGGAATCAGATGTACTATTTTCCGCGGTAATGCCGGGACGGAGGAATTGTTTGTATGTATTTTGCGGCTATTAGTATTGTGCGGGGTTTGCTGCTTCTCACCCTGCTGCTCGCTTGGGTTGCCGGAAATAAGGCATCCGCTTTGCTTTACAGCGGAACCGAAGCGAAGCTCAACCGAAAGGCACGGAAATTAATCACATGGGCTGTCTACTTATCACTGTGCAGCGCCGGAGTGGTAGCAGGGATCATTTTGCTTATGACAAATACCGATCCTGTCTTCTGGCGGGATCGTCTGCTCATCCCGCCTCTACTGATCATCCCTATGCTAATGACCTGGCTGGCGGCTTATCCGAGACTTCGCCGGATTCGGCAGGCAACCATGCGTAAGACGGACTCTACACTTGATGTACGGCTGTTAAGCCGTGCCTCACAGGCTGCACTTGTTGCACCCTATCAATTTGTGGCGCTGGGCTCCCTGACCGGTATGTATTGGACCTTCACGACTACCGTTCCGTTTGAGATGCTAAACGGTACGATCCCACTAGTGGTGCTCATCGTAGCCGGCATGGCGCTGTGGTTATCTCATGTTAATCGTAGTAGCAGGGTTAGCCTTACCGGATCAATGCCGATGAACCGTCCCTGGATGAGGTTAATGCGTCGTAGTGCCATTACGCTGGTGGTTCTTGCTCTTGGCAGTATCCCCTTCTATAGCGGTCTGCAGGCGAGCCGCCTGCCGGACACAATTGCTATGGCAGAAGGACCGATGGATAACGGAACCGGCTCTACACTTGAGCATCATCATAGCGGTGCAATTGCCGCAACTGCATCCGCTGATGCTGAGACCACACAGGAAATTTCTGTCGACAGTCTGACAGGTCCAGCGGAAGGTACGGCGGATGTATCTTATACGCTGACGGCTGAGAAGAAGACCGTCAAGCTTGCCTCAGGACGCACCGTAGAAGCGTGGACTTACAACGGCCAAATCCCTGGTCCAGAGCTGCGGATGCGCAAAGGTCAGCTTGTAGAGATTAAGCTGATTAACAAAGACATTACAGAAGGAGTAACCCTGCATTGGCATGGTCTTGATGTTCCCAATGCCGAGGACGGCGTAGCAGGGGCGACGCAAAACGCTGTAATGCCAGGAGAAACCTACACCTATCGGTTCGTTGCTGAGCAGGTCGGCTCGTTCTGGTATCATTCCCATCAAGATTCGAAGGAAGCTGTGCAGAAAGGCTTGTTTGGTTCACTAGTCGTAGAACCAGAGGGAGGCATGCCGCCGGAAACGAAGGATATTACGGTCATGACGCATATTTGGGAAGACCGCGGGGTCGCCATTGGCGATAACGATGGTATCCAGCACATCGAGATTAAACCTGGCACACCTGTAAGACTTCGACTGACGAATACAGATGATTGGGTTCGGCAGTCGTATAAGCTGCTCGGAGCGAAGTTCCAAGTAGCTGCCATTGACGGAACTGATCTGCATGAACCCAGCGACCTGGAGAATGTCAGTCTAGATCTCATAACTGGCGGCCGGTATGATGTAAGCTTCATCATGCCGGAGACACCTGTCACTTTAAGTGTTAATCAAGGCGGCAAGCTTGGCATCGTCATGAGTCCCGATGGAAAAGGCGATCTGCCGGAGCATGTGTCAAACATGCCAGTGTTCGACCCGACGCATTATGGGACACCAGCTCCTACACCATTTGATGCTAACAGCCATTTCGACCGGGAATTCACGATGGTACTGGACAACCAGCTTGGCTTCTATAACGGCAAGCTTACCTTCAATTACACGATCAACGGCAAAGTATTCCCGGACACTCCCATGTTCATGGTAAGCGAAGATGAACTAGTGAAGACAACCATCGTCAATCGCGGTGCCGTCGATCACCCGATGCACCTGCACGGTCATCATATGCTTGTCCTGTCTCGTAATGGCGAGGCGGTAAAGGGCAGCCCTTGGTGGACGGATACGCTTGATGTTGCACCAGGTGAAGTATACGAGGTTGCCTTTAAGGCCGACAATCCCGGACTATGGATGGACCACTGCCATAATCTCGCCCATGCGGCGGTCGGCATGACGATGCATTTGATGTACGAGGGCGTTACGTCACCGTATATGGTTGGCAGTGCCACGCATAATCATCCGGAATAAAAGAAAGACGCTTGGACTCTCTCAATAGAGAATCTAAGCGTCTTTTTGTTTTGATTATCTGCCGCCCAGAAGCTGAATAAAAGCCTCCAGTGGCTGGGACATCCATTTGCGGGGATGAATCATGTATTGCAGATCAAAACGGATGTCCGGGTGCGTAAACGGCAGCGCAACGAGTCTGCCCTGACTAAGTTCATCAGCAACGACCATTTGTGGTAGAAGCGCTAGCCCAAGACCGTTCATCACACACTGCTTCACGGCCTCCGGATTGCCAAGCTCGAATAAAGCCGTGAAGGTAATGCCGCCTTCCCTCAGCACCTTCTCGAACATCCCGCGGTACATGCAGCTTTCCTCTGACATAATCAATTCCACACCATTTAGATCATTAAGCTCCATATTGTTCATATTGGCGAGCGAGTGACTATTTGGTGCAACCAAGACAAGCGGCTCTTCCCGGATTGACTCGCAGCGAAGTGCTGAATCGGCTTTTTTAGCATCAAGCAGCAGTCCAATATCATACTCTCCATCCTTTACTTTGCTCACGATATTGGACTCCTGATCCGGGTGCAATTGGATGGTCAGCTCCGGGAAAAGCTGACGAAGCTGCTGCAAGTATGGCGGAAGAAAATAGGCCGAGAGGGAGTCAATCGCACCAATAACAAGCGTGCCCCCTGCATAACCAGCCACTGTCTCTATAGACTGGTCATATAACTCCAGCATCTGAATCGCCAATGCAAACAGCTTCTCACCTGGCGGCGTAAGGCGCATCTGCCTGCCATGCCGCTCCAGCAGCGGTGCGCCGTACTCTTTTTCCAGCTTCTGAATTTGAATCGTAACGCTGGACTGCGCATATCCAAGCTCCTCTGCAGCCCGTGTAATACTTCGCCTTCTCGCTACCTCGCAAAAGGTCTGTAAATAAGCCAGCTCCATACCAACACCTCTATTACTCACAATCATTAATATTATTGATGATACTCATGAAACATTATAGATAACTGTAATACTTGTGACATGCTAAAGTAAAGACAGAAGTTCCATACAAGGAGGCGCTGTTTATGTTAAACGAACAAGATTTGCAAGGCATTTATGTCCCTGTTGTGACGCCGTTTCTGGCAAATGGAGAATTGGATCTGGCTTCATTCGAGCTTTATGTGGGGAAATTGCTTGGGGATAGAGTGAATGGCATTGTGGTCAATGGAACAACGGGTGAAGCACCCACCGTGACGATCGAAGAATTGATTTCCTTAACAACCTCCGCGATTGCTCTCTGCAAAACCAACATCAGCCCGATAATCGTTGGAACCGGTACGAACGATACAGCCTCCACGGTACGACGGACAGCGCTCGCCGGCGAGCTTGGCGCCGATGCGGCGCTTGTCGTTGTCCCTTATTACAGTAAGCCTTCACAGGAAGGCATAATCGAGCACTATCGGCAGGCTGCAAGCACCGGCGTTCCCATCATCGCGTATGAGATTCCGTCCCGCACCGGTGTCCGGCTTACCCCAGACACAGTCCGGTCTATTCTTGAACTTAAAGGTGTCATCGGGATCAAAGACAGCTCCGGCGGCATTGAGCTTATGCTTGAGCTGTCCCGCAGCGGCAGCCATAAGCCGGTCTTATGCGGTGAAGACGCGTATTTCCATACCATGCTGTGCTGCGGAGCAGCTGGCGGCATACTAGCTTCCGCGAATGTCCGCACATCGTCATTCGTACAAGTGTATGAGCAGCTTCGCCAAGGACAGCTGGAAGCAAGCAGGCAATCTTTTCTCACACTCCTGCCGTTGATCCGGCTCTTGTTCGAAGAACCAAACCCCGCTCCCCTGAAATGGCTGCTGGCCGAGCAAGGCATCATTGCCACAGACGTAGTCCGGCTGCCGCTCACACCCATCTCGGAAAAATTACAGCAGCACCTTGCTTCCTGGCTATAGCTATAGTCCTGCCGGTATTGCATCCCATAACGGAGAATGTGTGAAGCCCTCCATCGCGCGGATTGTATAGTCAGGATGATTGGCCTGATAGACCAGGCTAGCTCCCCGGTCTATCGGCTTCACTTCCATAATGGCAATTCTCGTTCCCACCGCATGGTCAACACCAGCTGAAATAGCAGCTGCATGGCCGCAGCGATCGGACAAATAGATGACTCTTACCCGAACATCCGCCACGCAAAATACACGCAGCATTTCGGCTGAACGGTCCGTACTTTGATTATCAACAAATATAAATTCATAACTAGCGGCGGTAGGCTTCATGATTTGCTTGAGGCGCTTATAAGCGCCGAATAGCGCTTCCTCGTCATTACAGACCGGAACGATAATCGAATAGGCAACCGGCAGACGCGTCATTTTCCCCATCCCCCCGATACAAAGTATTGCACCCTACTAGTAATATAAACTATACAGCTTAAATCTCCCTTAATTTAGTATAAGTAAACGCTTTACTTTTATGCCAAATACAGAAGACAAGCTTACTAAAAATATAGCATCTCTTAAGCGCGTTTTGCTATACTAACTGCAACGAATTTTACCTTGAACCTAAACGGAGGGATCACGATGTTATACAACCGGCTTGGAGGAAGTGGACTTAAAGTGTCTGCACTTGGACTCGGCACGAATTCTTTTGGCTCACGCGCTGACGAAACAACATCGGCTCGCATTCTCCACCATGCGATCGACCGCGGGATTAACTTTATTGATACTGCCAATATTTATTCCGCAACTGCATCGGAATCCATTATTGGCGCTGCACTGGAAGGCAGACGGCATGAAGTTGTGCTCGCAACCAAAGCAGGCCTAGTAAGAGGCGACGGTCCAAATGCAAAAGGCTCCTCCCGCTATCACCTGATGCAGGAGCTGGAAGGAAGTCTGACACGGCTAAAGACCGACTATGTCGATCTGTATCAGATTCATACGTTTGATCCCGAGACGCCGCTCGAGGAAACACTGCGTGCGCTTGAGGACATGGTCCGCTCCGGCAAAGTGCGTTACATTGGAGCATCCAATTATGCAGCATGGGAGCTCATGAAAGCTCTTGGCATCAGCGACCGCCTTGGGCTCAGCCGGTTTGTCTCGACACAGACAAGCTATTCGCTCGCCGACCGGACACCAGAGCGCGAGCTTGTACCCGTCTGTCTTGACCAAGGAGTAGGGATTATCCCGTACTTCCCGCTTGCAGGCGGGATTCTGACAGGTAAGTACCGTGCTGGCGAAGCAGCGCCTGCGGGCTCACGTGCGGAGACTAATCCAGGCTTCACCCGCTTCTTCGCAGAAAACAACCTCGCACTTGGCCGCCAGGTCAGTGAAATGGCAGACAAGATTGGCTATTCCGCCAGCGTATTGTCACTTGCCTGGCTGATGAAGCAGCCTGCTGTCTCCACCGTCATTGTTGGCGCTACAAGCACAGAACAGCTGGAGCATAACTTGGGCAGCGTTACCTTGCCGCTTGATGCCGCAGCATTAGAGGAACTGGATGCGTTAAGCCAGTCCTTCCGTAACGGTGAGCCATTTGCCGTGTATCGGCTGTCATAACTCTATTTCCAACACTAATACTTGGAGGAGAGAAGCCTTTGAACCAAGTACTTAAATTATTAGGCTGGTTGTCCATTCTTGGAGGCGTAATAGGAGCTGTTATTGCTGGGAATTCAGATGATCCTGTACTTGCCGCTCTGGACAATTACTATGACGGCTCGTTCCGGTGGAATGTTGCCATTACTTGGCTGGTTTCAGGAATTTCGGCAGGCGTCATTTTTCTAGCCATTGATAGAGCGCTCGAGCTTCTTGAGACAATTGCCATTAACACAGCAGCTTCTAGAGAGACCATCGTTAATGCAGGAGATACGAAGGGCTCTTATCCTGAGACCGGCAGAGTGACGAAGCCTACTCTCGAATCACTGAGTAAATCTCATACTTTCAAAAATACGGATTAAATAATCAAAACGGCGTCCCACACTGAGTGGCACGCCGTTTTTGGTATTAATCTCAATCACGCCTGCTCCGGCAGGCCCTTCTGCGTTCTTAAAATATCGATAAACAGCTCCGTCGCCTTCGTCTGCTGCTGATGGAGCCCAGTGAGCAGCGAGAAGTCGCGTTCAACCGGCCTGCCGCCAACTGTCAGCTTGGATATGGTGCCAAGCGCAATCTCTTTTCTCACCGCCCAATGCGAGAGCAGCGAGATACCAAGACCAGCCTCTACCGATTCTTTAATAATCTGCGTACTGCCAAATTCCATGCGGTTAGACGGCTGAATGCCTTGCTTCAAAAACATCCGTTCCGTCACCTCACGTGTACCCGATCCCTCTTCCCGGACAATCCATGTCTCCTGCTGTAAGCTGGCGGCATCAATATCGTCAGCCGCTCCAAAAGGATGTGAGGAAGCCGCTACGACGACATACATCTGATCCTTGGCAAAAGACTCCGCATGCAGCTTCTCATGCTCAAGCTCCCCTTCAACAATACCGATATCCAGCCGTCCTTCAGCAACCAGCGTACTGATTTCCTTCGTATTGCCAATTGTAATGGTTGGCTTAATAAGGGGGTAATGCTTCTGCAAATACGCAATCGTATGCGGCAGCACATATTCGCCAAACGTATAGCTCGCTCCGATGGACAACAAGCCGCTTGCTGTATGCATCAAATCATCAACAAGCCGGTGCATGCGCGTATACAGCCCTTCGATTTCCTTACCATGCTGATAAACGATCTCCCCCGCTTTATTCAGGCGGACGTATTTATTGCTGCGATCCAGCAGCTTTGTGCCGATACTGCTCTCTAGTGCTTGAATGTGCTGACTCACCGCTGGCTGGGTCATATGAAGCACCTCCGCGGCACGAGTGAAATTATGCTTCTCCGCAACCGTCATAAAGACAAGCAAGGATTGATCCACTGCCTTTCACCTCAACTCAATCATAAGCTTTTCGTTATTATGATTATTATAACTATTTATTTTTCTTATTATAAGGAGTCAAGTAAGCTTAGCTCATCAGCAATCACAATAATCTTCGAGGTGATGACAAATGAGCACGCTAGTCCAATATATCCTCACTCCAAAAAATAAACGCCATACTCCTAAGCTCGAGTGGTTATGCGGCCTGATGTTCACCGTTGCCATCGCTTTCGCAGCCTATGAGCTGGCCCGGCTGCCCGGCCTTGATCATATCGGTCAGATGGCGATTGCTTTAGTAGGAACAGTCATTGCGCGCCAATTCTTCGGTTACCCAGAGCGATTTCGAGCGGGTATACAATTCGCTTCCAAACAACTGCTTCGTCTTGCGATAATATTATGTGGCCTTAAACTCAATTTCGGTACGTTGCTCCATCAAGGACCTATGCTTCTGCTGCAAGGAGCCGTAACGGTCGTGTTCGCCATCGGATGTACACTGCTGGTTGCCCGCAGACTAAAGGCAGATACCTCGCTGTCTCTCCTGCTGGGGATTGGTACCGGGATCTGCGGGGCAGCTGCTATTGCAGCTGTCTCGCCAATCTTGAAAGCAAAAGAAGAGGATACAGCCGCTGGAGCTGGACTGATTGCCTTATTGGGCACGATAGCTGCCATCGGATATACGATTCTCCTTCCTATACTGCCCCTCACAGATGCCCAATACGGCGTATGGAGCGGCCTAACTCTGCATGAGATTGCACATGTTCCGCTTGCGGCAAGTGCTGCTGGTCCAGATGCTATAGAGACAGGTCTCTTGGCAAAGCTTAGCCGCGTGCTGTTATTGGTTCCTGTAAGCTTTATCCTGCTCTTGATCATGAAGCGCCGAGGCCACATCACCTCCAGAACACCCGTTGCCTTCCCTTGGTTCCTTATCGGGTTTGTCCTAATGAGTGTATTCGGAAGCGTGACACCCGGCACAGCATTAGAGATACCAAACCATGTGATGGCGATACTCCAACAGGCTCCGGCCTTCCTGCTTGCGATGGCGATGGTAGGCCTTGGCCTTCACGTAGACCTCCGCACCTTGTTCACCAAAGCTCTGAGACCACTGGCCGCAATGGCTATCACAACGGTTCTGCTATCTGCCTTAACACTGCTTCTTATCCAGTATGTCTACTAAGTTATCCTTGCAGCGCCTTGCGTACGCTTAATATATATTTCGATTGGTCGAGCGGATTCACTCCGCGCCGCGTACGTTCTGCCGTTACATCCGGCGGACATTCCTCATAACCGGCGAAAAAGGTAGCGATCGTTCCCCGCCCCTTCGTCAACGAGTTCAGCTCCATTGGGTATTCAAGCGAAGTAGCCGCAGGCACACGTCCTTCAATAATCAGTCGGTCGCCCTGAAACGTTGGCGCATCAAATGTACCGCGCATCAAGACAAGATCATTCATGACGCGCCCGCCATTTTCTTCCGGCACGACAATCCGGAACTGCAGCACTGGTTCCAAAAGCTTCGTCCCCACCGAATCAAGTCCGTTCATTATCCCCATAGGCGTAGCCACGGCAAAATCCAGCGGATGTGTATGCCACACATGATGCTGACCCTCGATCAGCGTTACCTTCAGATCGACGACCTCCCAGCCCCTCAGCCCCTGCTGCAGCGCTTCTGGCACACGTCTAGCTACCTCATTCTGATATTGCGGGAGAAGTTCCTCTGAACGAACGAATGCTTCATATTGCAAGCCGCTTCCACGTTCCCCAGGCTCAATACGGAACCGTAATATCGCCCAGCAAGGCTTCGGCATTAAATACGCAACATAACCTTCCCCCGGCTGACTAGGCGTCTCTTTATAAATAACAGAAGGCTGTCCGAACTGAACTTGCAGACCATACCGGTTCTCCAGCACACTCGTCAGAATCTCAAGCTGAATCGGACCCATCACCTTCACATGCAGCTCCCGCTCCTCCTGCAGCCACTGTACATCCAGCAGTGGATCCTCATCGGACAGCTCTTGAAGAGCTCGAACCAAAGCCGGGTATTGCTGCTGATCCGCCCAATGGGCCTGCACAGTAAGCAGCGGCACAGCAAGCCGCACTTCCTCCGGCACAGCATCAGGAACACCGATAATATCGCCAATCCGTACATGGGACATCCCGCATACAGCCGCAATATCTCCTGCTTCCAGCACGCCAAGATCCTCCGAGCGGCTGCCTTCGACCTTGCGGATTTGTGTAACCTTTTCCTCCATATTCTGCGTATAGTTCCTTATGACATCACGGTTGCGCATCGTTCCTTCATACAACCGGACATATGCCATTCTGCCCATCGTTTTATCCCGCTCGATCTTGAATACAATCCCTGATAACGAAGCACTCGCTTCACCTCCAGGCTCAGGCAAGTAATCGATGATGGCGTCCATCAGCTCGGTTACTCCAATCCCCTTACCCGAAGCGCCATATAACACGGGAAAAAGGCCCGCACGCTTCGTCATGTTAGCAGCATGGTTCTTCCAATCTTCCGTTTCGCCGCTGATATAACGCTGGAGCAGCTCTTCATCACGTTCCGCAACCGCTTCCACTAAAGCAGTTGAGGCTGCTTCATCCGCTTCCTGACCCCACGAATCCACGGAGCCCATGAATTGTTGCTCGTTACCAAGCGGCTGTTGTACCTCTATAAGATCCGGCGACAGATAGCTGCGAACATCACGCAGCACCAACTCACGGTCGGCCCCGATCCGGTCCATTTTATTGATATAAATAATCGTTGGAATACGGAGCTTGTGCAGCGCGCTCCAGATCATCTCTGTCTGTGCCTGCACGCCTTCAACCGCTGAAATAATAAGCACGGCACCATCCATAACACGCAGCGAACGCTCTACCTCTGACAAAAAATCGACATGCCCAGGCGTATCTACCAGATTAATATCCGTATCCCGCCATACAAAAGACGTCGTTGCCGCACGTACAGAAATACCGCGCTCCCTCTCGACATCCAGCCAATCCGTAAGCGTCGTCCCTGCATCTACACTGCCCAGCGCACGTGTTCTACCACTCGCAAACAGCATATGCTCCGTTGTTGTTGTTTTCCCTGCATCCACATGCGCGAAGATACCTACATTACGCCGTTTGGCGCCGCCCTTGCCCATCTTGGTTCTCCTATTCTTGCGGCCGTTATCCGGCAGCCTGTTCTTACGACTAGCGTAAACCCAGCTGGGAAAAGCGTCAATCCTAACAAAAAAACAGTCCAAGCAAAAAGGATGACTCCTGATCATGTCAGAAGTCATCCTTTTGCCTAGCCTTTATTTACTTGCTGGAATTAGAATCTTTTGACCGACGTAAATCCGATTTGGATTTTTCAGCTTGTTATATTTCGCAAGCTTCTGCCAAGTCGTGCCGTATTTGTTCGCGATTGCCCATAGAGTATCGCCCTTCTTCACGATGTAGGCAATATCTGCTGGTGCCTCCGGCTTTGGTTCCGGCTTAGGATCTGGCTTCACTGGTGGTTTTGGATCTGGCTTCACCGGTGGTTTTGGATCTGGCTTCGCTGGCGGTTCCGGTTCGGTCGTCGCTGGTGCGGCAAAGTTCAGTTTAAACTCTGCATAACCATCTGCCGTAGTCCCTACATAAGCAAGCGACTTGACGGCTTCCGCTGCACTCTTCGCGTCTGGCGATGTCTTGTAGGATACATTCACCTTATCGTTGATTGGCGCAAGCGACCAGTTGCCATCAGCTGCAGGGTCGATCGTCTTGAACGAACGAATGTAGTCGATGATGACCTGGCGGTTCTCATCTGGAGAAGCCAGTATGATTCGTTTGCCGTCCGGATTCGCAAATTTGCTTGATGATGCACGATAGTTGTTCGATGCAACAACAAACTTTTGAGCGGGGTCAATTGGTTTCCCTGCGAATTTCAGGTTTACGATCCGGCTGGAGCCCGCATTCAGCACATCACCGGTACCTGTGTATTTGGCAGGCTTCGATACATCAATTTGATACGTTACACCATCGATAACGTCAAAGTTATACGTTGGGAAGTCATAGTTGATCAGTTCCTGTTTCTCCGTGCCTGTCGGGTCAATCGTGTTAAACTGTCCTGCCGACCACTCCAGCCATTCCTTCAGCTCTGCACCCGTTACGAGCACGGCATTAACCGTATTCGAATACAGGTAAAGATCGGCTACGTTCTTAATGGCAACGCTGCCTGTAGGAATGTTTGTGTAGTAGCCTGGACCTTGTCTTCCGCCCGCCTTGAATGGTGCACCTGCCGACAAGACTGGAATACCTTCATAGTCGGTGCCTTGCAGCTGCTGCTCCACATACCATTTCTGCGCATTCGTCACAATTTGAATGGACGGGTCATCCTGCACCAGCGCGAAGAAGCTGTTGATTGGTGCTGTTGTGGTCCCTACCGGACCTCGCACATAATCAAGCGTATGCTGATGATCTTCCGCTACCGCATCCAGTACTTCTTGATCTGCATCCACAAGCGGCTTTTTATTCACGGTGTCATAGATTGGTTTTACAGCCGTCTTCGAATTCGCCACGGACCATTTGCCATCAGTCAACTGCAGGGTCAGATCAATAATCCCGAGGTTATTGCCCCAGAAGCCTGGCTCCACTGCTGGCACTCCGTTAATAGTACCCTTCTCCAGATCAACGCCTGACTTACCCTCAAATGATTTGTCCGGGAATATCTTATGGGCATGTCCGAACAGGATGGCATTAATATCTTTCACTTTGCTCAAATAGAGCACCGAGTTCTCCATCATCTCCGTCTGAGCAATATCCTCAAAGCCGGAATGCGGGATGGCGACAATAATGTCGGCTCCTTTTGCCTTCATCTCCGGCACATATTTCTCGGCCGTCCTCACGATATCTTTTGTAATAACCTTACCTTCAAGCTTCGCTTTGTCCCACTGCAGGATCTGCGGCGGTACGAAGCCAATTACCCCTACCTTCAGCTTATGGACCGCGCCGCTTTCGTCCTTCACTTCTTTGTCGAGAATAAGATAAGGAGTAAATAAGTTCTTATCGTTGGTTTCATCTTTATCGCCGTCATCGACATACACATTGGCATTTACATAAGGAAAATCAGCACCGGCGAGCGAGTTTTTCAAAAAGTCGAGTCCATAGTTAAACTCATGGTTCCCGATATTGCCCGCATCATAATCCAGCAGATTAAGCGCCTTGTAGACCGGATGGGTCTCCCCTTGCTGCAGCGGATCTACCGTCGCAACATAGTCACCCAGCGGATTGCCTTGAATCAAGTCACCATTGTCGAATAAGAGGCTGTTCGCCGCTTCTTCCCGCGCCTGCTTAATCAGCGTTGCTGTCTTGGCAAAACCGTACTCATCCGTAGGCTTGTCCGCGAAATAATCATAGTTGACGATGTTCACATGCAGGTCTGTCGTCTCCAATATCCGAAGCTGCACCGTTGCCCCTTCTCCTGAGGCAGACGCAATCGCAGAAAAAGGCATAACGGTTAATCCAGCCGTTACCACTGTTGCAAGTGTTCGTTTCCATGTTTTCTTTCTTAATTTCAACAAACAAAATCCTCCCTCTCTATCCCTATTTGTCGATACTCACCTTACATAGTTATGTAACGATTGGAAGAAGGCGGCATCATTTTCCTCATTTTAGGGGAAGAATTCTGAATTGTCACGCAATAGTTTTGTAAATTTATTACTGATTATGTAAGGTTTTCTTTCGTTCAGAGGGGGTATTGAACAGATGTAAAATAAAACACGAAAAAAGGGATTTCCGCATGGGCAGTGTGAACCGTCCAGACGAATATCCCCTTTTTCAACTTTACTCTTATTGTTCCGTCAAAATGATCGGACCATTCGCTGTTATCGCAATGGTATGCTCATACTGCGCAGACAGCTTGCCATCTCTCGTGCGTGCAGTCCAGCCGTCCGAATCGATCTTCATTTGGTAGGTGCCTACATTAAGCATAGGCTCGATGGTGAATACCATACCTTCCTTGATACGCGGGCCTTTACTTGGCGGGCCGTAATGCGGCACCTGCGGATCCTCATGCATTTCCTGGCCAATACCATGACCGATAAAGTCACGGACAACCGAGAAGCCTTCCGCTTCGGCATAAGCCTGAATCGCATGGGATACATCGCCGATTCGGTTACCGGCAACCGCTTGCTCGATACCCTTGTACATGGATTCTTTCGTTACCCGCAGCAGACGATCCGCTTCTTCCGAGACATTACCAACAGCATACGACCATGCGGAATCCGCAAGCCAGCCGTTCAAGTTAACGACCATATCAATCGTTACGATGTCCCCATCCTTCAGCTTCTCTTTCTTCGGGAACCCGTGGCAGATCACATCATTTATCGATGCACAGGTTGCGAATTGATAACCCTTATACCCTTTTTGCTCAGGTGTTGCCCCGTATTGCTTCATAAGCTTCTCAGCAAATTGATCAATCTCATGGGTCGTAATGCCAGGTGCAATCAGCTTGGCAATTTGTCTATGGATTTCGGCTAGAATTTTGCCGGCTTCATGCATGCGGTTAATTTCCGCCTCAGTTTTAATTATAATCATGTATGCTTCTCCCTCTTATGGTTGTAATAATGAGCATACCAAAGCGACAAGCTTACATGCAAATACTATCTCTTCCTGCTAAAACGTATAAATCCTTAAAAATGAAATAATCCCCCTCGCAAGCGAAGGGGATCATCTAGTTAAAAGTTTATTTGTAAAATGACCGTAATCATTGTTCTTCTGCTTCGTCAGAGGATGCTTCTTCAGCATCAACCTCTTCTTCATCAGAAACAGCAGCTTCTTCCTCAGCTACCGCCGCTTCTTCTTCAGCCGCTTCAACTGCTTCTTCTTCAGCAGCTGCTACAACTTCTTCAGCAATTTCTTCAGCAGCTTCTTCTGCTGCTGCCACTTCTTCTACGGATTCTTCCGCAGCTTGAACTACTTCTTCTTCTTGGCTCATCTTGCTCACCTCCTATTAACTTATATCCTAATTGTAGCGCTTTCATAGAACTTAACAAGAGGTGTAAAATGTCGGAAATAGAGAGATTATGACTAAAACGACTTATTTTTTACAACACTGGACTTTAGTCGGGTTCCAGTTGTGACCTATAGAATGAGGACTTCTCAAAATCGCCATGATATGCTGTACCTAAAGGAGATGAGCGCAATGAATAAAAGGTCCATTTTTGGTCCTGTTTTAATTCTACTTGGTGCATACTTACTGTTGAATAAAGGAACCACCTTCGGTCCAGGCAATCTATTTGGGTACTTCTGGCCAAGCTTATTCGTTATCCCGCTGGGATTATTTTTCCACTGGCTGTATTTTTCTGTAACAGGTCGAAAAGGTATTGGTGTCCTGATCCCCGGCGGTATCCTGCTGGTTGCAGGCATAACTTCACAGATCGCCATGCTGTTTGATAACTGGGTGTACATGTGGCCAGGTTATATTATCGCGGTGGCAGCTGGTCTATTCGAGTTCTATTGGTTCGGCAATCGGAACAAATGGCTCCTAATTCCAATTAATATTCTTGTTGTCCTCGGTCTGCTTTTCTTCGCCGTATTCTCGCTTGGTTCGTTCCTCAATCATGTGGAGACATTCCGTCCATTCCTTGCAATTGCATTGATCATTCTTGGTGGTGCAGCACTGGTCATTCGCCGCAGAGAGCACTAAATAAGCAATAAAGGAGCAGCTTCATGGCGAAGCCTGCTCCTTTGTTATACCTGCCTTCCGGCAGCAGTGTATTGCCATCTGGACTATAGCGATACCGCTCGATTCGATCAGCTGTCCATCCCGCTTCGAACGACCCGCTGTCTTTGTTAAAAGCAATACTTTTAGCCCCGCCAACGGCTTCATTAAGATTCGTAAATTCGATGCGGCCTCCTTCCATTCTGTACACATCCATCGATATTCCGGGGCATGCCTCCATCGTCATTAATTCCTTGCTGCCATCCCCGTTCAGGTCGATGAGGTTCAATAACACCATGATTAACGAATACCACATATACGCTCGCATAACATAATCTTCCATTTTTTGAGTATTCAAGATAATGTCGATTCATTCGACACAATCCGCTATGTTCCTGCTTACCTAACTGCGATATACTAGATTCCGTATTAAAAAACTACTATAGCTGAGCAAAACTCTCAGGAGGAATACCGTTTTGTCTATCAAGACCAAGCTTGCATGGTTCATATCAATGACGGTTATCGTCATTTTAAGTTTAAATCTATCGATTTATTACTTCACGACCTCATCTCAGCTCAAGAAGGATGCTGAGCAGCAAATGATCGGCATTGCTAAGCAGATTGGCGAGACACTAGATTCCGCGCAGAAATCGAAGCAGCTTATTGAAGATTCCCTTGGAGATAAAATCCGAATTGCAGCCATAGAAGCACAAGCGAAGCTTGATCCCGACATTAATAAAATAAGTGCAGAACAGCTCGTACAATTGAGCCAGGAGCTTGGCGTTGATCACATCACGTTATGGGCGAAGGCAAAGGCGGGTAATGACATTACCGTACAGAAGTCGTCCAATCCCAAGGTTATTGGAGCAAGCTCGAAAGCGCTGGGATACTGGTATACCGCTTTTAGTCAGCTGTTTGATTTACGCCAGGTCATCATCTCTCAAGGTCAGAAGCTGAATCATTTCTGGTCACCTCCAATAACGATCATCCCGTCCGATCTTAATGATGTGAACAAGCTTGGCTTCTATTACGATGACAAGAGCAACTATATTATTAATCCGATTGTTCATGCTGGTGCTTTCTTTGATCTTGAGAACTTGAAGAGCAGCGATGCTATTGCGCAGCAAATTATCGAAGATGATCCGTCTATTCTGGAGCTCTCCGGTTTTGATCCTGCCTTTTATCATGACCCTCAGGTTATTGCCTTAAATGAAACGATTCCTCCGTTTAAACTAGATGACCAAAGCATCATATTCGGGTATTACAACTATGTAGACGAGCATGATTACACGAATCTCATGAAAGCTGATCAGACCGGAGAGATTATCACAATCAAGTCAAAGATTCATGATCATAAGGTAATGAAAAGCTTTATCCCGATGTCCGGCGCCAGCAAGTCCGTTATCGTCGTGAACTTTGATTATGACGCTATAAGTAAGCCGCTGTTCCATCAGCTTCTGATCCAGGCATTAATCTCACTTGGATTAATCATTGTAACCCTTGCTGCCAGCTCATTTGTTGCAGGATTTATGATACGAACGCTGCAGCTCATTCTCAACCGGGTGAATGACATTTCGCGGGGTAATTTCGGAGAACAAATTCCGATTGAAGGCAATAATGAATTTGGTAAACTCGCCTCGCAGGTCAATGCAATGAGTCATAATTTGCATAACTATCAGACGCAGCTCACTGCAACAGCCAAGGAGCTCCGCCATACGAAGCAATATCTGGAATCTTTCGTCAATAACACCTCTGATGCTATTCATGTGGTGGACCTTGAAGGCAGAACCATAGATAGCAATAAAGCTTTCGAGTCTATGTTCGGTTGGACGCAAGAGGAGGCCTTTGGTCAAAAACTGGAGATGTTCACACCAGAGCTTCTACTGGATCTGATAGAAAAAGGCAACATGATCTTGAATGGGGGACAAGTTACAGATTACGAAATCGTACTGTATGATAAGTGTTTCTTACCTGTTGAAGTCAGTATAACGTTGTCAGGTATCCGTGATGAACAAGGCCAAATCATTGCCTATGCATCCATTATCCGTGATATTGCCGAGCGCAAACGGACCGAAGAGTATTTGCGACGTTCCGAGAAGCTGTCGGTTGTTGGGCAGCTTGCAGCGGGCGTAGCCCACGAGGTCCGCAACCCGCTTACTACACTGCGCGGCTTCGTTCAACTGCTTCAGAAGGACGGTAAGCTGGACAAGTCTTACTTGAATATTATGCTCTCTGAGCTCGACCGCATTAACCTGATTGTCAGTGAGTTTCTCGTCTTTGCAAAGCCGCAGGCCGATCGTTATAAGGAAGTTGATCTGTACTCTATTATGAATGAGATCGTCGTACTGCTCGATTCGGAAGCGAATATTCATAACATTCAAATGAAGACCTGCCTGGAACCTGGCGTTCCTCCGCTGAGATGCGAATCCAATCAGCTTAAGCAGGTGCTCGTCAATGTGATGAAGAACGGTATGGAAGCGATGCCTGACGGAGGAGAATTATCCCTCGAGCTGGTCCGTGAAACGGAAAATATGATCCTCATTCGGATAACCGATCAAGGAATTGGGATTCCTGAGGATGATCTGGCCCGTCTCGGCGAGCCTTTCTTCACAAGAAAAGCCGAGGGCAATGGCCTCGGCTTGATGATTAGTCAACAAATTATTCAGCATCATAAAGGAAACATTCAGTACAGCAGTAAGCTTGGCTCAGGGACTTGTGTTGAAATTCGTATCCCGCTTCATTAGCCTTCTTCAGGAGGAGACAGCATAATTCTGCCGTTCTCGATCTCCACCCTCGCTTTACGATGATCCTTAAACCCGGCCGCTTCCAAATAGCCTGCAGGCACTTGGAGGCGGCCTGCTTTGTCTAATACCGCATATTCCACATGGGATTCCTTCTCGCTCTCGCCTTCCGTCAGCTCTGCCAGCTCCTCCAAATAGGATTTGCGGCGCAGCATCTCGGAAGAGATCTTGCCATCCCGAATAGATACGACTCGATCAACCTTGCGGGCGAGTTCCGGGTCATGCGTTACGATTACGACCGTAAGGCCAAGCTCCTGGTTCAGCTTACGGAACAACTCCAATATTTGAGCGGCCATCTTCGTATCAACCGAACCGGTTGGTTCGTCGGCAAGCAGTAAGCGTGGATGATTAGCCAGTGCAATAGCAATAGCTACCCGCTGCTGCTCTCCTCCGGACAGCTGCTGCAGCTTATGATGAGCGCGGTAGGAGAGACCCACCGCCTCCAGCAGTTCCCGCGCCCGCTGCTGCTTGCGGCGGCCGTTCAGCAGAATCGGCAGCTCCACATTTTGCTGAGCCGTAAGATAAGGAATTAGGTTCCGGGCGTTATTTTGCCAGACGAAGCCTACACTCTCCCTTTTGTACCTAACAAAGTCCTTCTCCTTAAACTTCATCAGATCCTTGCCATCCACATACAGGCTGCCTGCTGTCGGGCGGTCGAGCCCGCCCAGCATATTAAGCAGGGTGGATTTACCGCTCCCGCTGTTGCCGATAATCGCCATCAGCTCACCAGCCTCCACATGGAGGTCAAGCCCTTGCAGCGCGAATACTTCCAGCTCGTTTGCCTTGTAGATTTTGACCAATCCTTCGCATTGTATCAACGGTTAATCCTCCCCCAGCTTAATCGCCTGATGAATTTTGAGACGCGAGAGCATATAGCCAAGAATAATGAGCCCGATTAGAATGGTCGATCCTACAAAGATATAAATGCGAATCGAATCGATTGGATCCACCATGACGCGGAACGGCGGCACCAGCTTCTGTGCATCAAAGGCATTCTGGAATAAAGGAACAAACAGCCGGCTCGTCGTAAGCCCCGTCACCAGACCGATCACAATCGCTGCTCCGGATGTAAGAGCCTGCTCAACAGTAAGCATCCCGATTAATTGACGAAGCGATAAACCCATCGCCCGCATAATGCCGTTCTGCAGCATTCTGCCACGAAGAATTAGCGTCCAGTAGAGCAGGAAGCCCGCAAAGCTAATCACAAGCGAAATAATAAAACCAAGGGTTAATGTCCCGTTGACGGCCATCAGGAACGGATCCGACTTCGCGGTATTCAGCTCGCTCCTTGTATCTTTGATATCTACTATTCCTAGATTCTTATCTTCAATATCCCGGTACAGTGAATTGATGCTCGCACCTGGCTTCATCTTCAACCACACCTGATAAGGCTCCAGAGACAGATAGGTCTGAATTTGTAAGCGGCTGGCCACAATAAGCTTCGGCGCTGGTGCCTCGGCATCCCGAGGGTTCGGATTAAAGCCAGGGAAATAATCAACAATGCCATAAACAACAAATGGCTGCATGTCGATATTTTCCCACCCGACCCAGATCGTATCTCCGGGCTTCAGTTCCTCCTGATCTGCCAGCGTCTTCGAGATCAGCACCGCATTCTGCGCGGCTGCCATTAAGTTCAAATAATCATAATACGGATAATCGAGCAGGTCATCACGGAACCAGGACGTCTCTCCGAATTCATCGGAGTCGATCCCCATGAGCTTCACCTCGCCGGAACCTTTTTCCGTGCTGTATGAGGCATCATTACGAATATATACCTTTGCCGTACTCTCTACACCTGCCAGCTTGGTGTATGGATCAAACGGCGGCTCTGAGTAATGAATGACAGGAGCAGTGAGCGTTACACCTGCACCTTGCTGCGGTGCTCCTCCTGGTACCTCCGGCGGCTTATCGTTCGGCCAATTGGCCTGAAGCACGACGTCCGCACCATTCGCATAACGAATACGGTCATCCGCATTATGGTTAATCGTACGAGCGGCACTCGCGCTGAACATCCCCGTTGCAATCGTCATCATCAGGAACACCATTAAGAACTGGTAGCCTGCGCTCGAGCGTCCAACTTGAATAAGTGTCGCGTACATGGAAGGCGGCCACCATTTGCGTCCGATCCAGTAGACTAGTCTTAAGAAATAAGGATAAACACGCAGAAGCAGCATACCCGCACCAAGAATAAATAAAGCGGGTACCGCAAATTGCAAAGGATCAATATGCAGCGCATCATTATCAAGCCCAAGGGTCTGCAGCGTCTTCATCCGTTCACGGAATACCCGTAGGCCGTACAAAGAAACAGCAAGGGCAATAACATCAAGGAACAGCTTATGCCAAAACGGCGTCTGCTGCATTCTAGCCATTTGCTGCTTATGTCCAACAATCGTTGTTCTTGTCGCAAAGATAACCGGTACAAGCATAACGATCAGGGCAATAACTGCTGCAGCTGCTGCATAGAGATATACTTCACTATTCAGATGGACGCGGACCCCGGAACGTTGAACGAAGGACATGAATCCATTCGAGGAACCAAGCACCTTCGTCAAGAACAACCCAAGCGGAGGTCCCGCAGCAACAGCTATCGCGCCAAGAAGAACATATTCCACCAAATAGGAGAGCATGATCTGCCAACGGGCAGCTCCGCGGCTCCGCAGAACAGCGATCTCATTCTTTTGCCGATTCGTGATTAGGTTCGATACCATAAAGACATACAAGCCAAGCATAGCCAGTACTGGCACGTTAAGTGACCACATCAGAATGCGCAAATTTTCCGAGCTCTTGAAGTATCGCTCAATGACATCCACATACTGCGCTTCAAGCGTGTAATGATAGCTTGTTTTCACTTGTGCCTTCAGCAGCGCAGCAGCCTGTAAATACTGATCAATATTGTTAAGCTCAAAGTCCTCATACTTCGGCACGAGATGCCAGGCATTCGAATTCACTAGAAGGCGATGTGTCTGAATAAACTCCTTCTGAAGCACGTCGCTGTTCAGCACGAGGGAGTTGGTAAACGACCCCAAATCCGGCGATAGGAAGAAGAGATCATCATCTTCCTTCTTCGTGATGACACCAACCGGCTTCACGCGTACAGCGGTTTTATTCAGATCTTCAAAAACAAACGTGGAATCCAGTACGGTATGCAGGTTGTTTAATCCTTTTTCCGTAACAAGCACCTCATAGACCCCATCCACCGGCTCGTTTGCCGGCATCCGTCCGTCAATCAGCTTAATATGCTCCTCCAGCCCATTCACGGCAACCAGACTGGTCCGGTACACTTTCTTCTTCTCATCCGGCGGAGGTGGAAGCTCTGAACTTAGATCAAAAGAGGAAGTCGTCATATCCATTGTTTTCTCTAGCAGGGCAACCGGATAGAGCGGAAGTACTTTATTATTCATAAACCGCTCATTCGTCTGCATCTGCCTGATACGCTGCTCTGCATTATTGACCCCGATATAAGTAAATCTCATATTCATCGTGCCCGGGTAGGAGCTTAGCTTCGAGTTTTCCAGCTCCTTCACCAGCATACGGGACAGAATGGCTTCGGTATAAGTCGGAATGCTGGAGACCAAGCCAACCGTAATGACAAGTCCGATCAGCAAGCTGAGCTCCAGCCATTTGTTTTGCGTCATTTTACGCACAATCATGGACAATAAAGCCACGGGTAAGCCTCCACTCTGCAAAAAATATAAATTGAATTAGTTCAGAACGATCGTTTGGCCTTCCTTCAGCCCGCGTAAAATTTCCACTTCTGTCGATGATTGAATACCAACCTCGACATCGACTTCCCGTAATGCTTTCCCCTCAAGTACCCGGACGAACGTACGTCCCAGATACGAGCGCAATCCACTTTTCGGTATAAGAACGGCGTTCTTGTGCTCTACTAATACAATAGATACATTCGCGCTCGAGCCTATCTCCACTCCCTCGGGGAGTTTGTCCACTGTCGCATATAAGGTGCTGGCATATCTTGATTTCAAATCTGCATCAGTCGTCACAGGAGCCGATGCAGGGGTCTGTACGACTTTGCCGGTCGACTCATAATCATTACCTGCTGTAATAACAGCACTCATTCCTACATCTACTTCACCAATACTGCCTGCATCGGAAGAACGGTAAGCAAATCGCAGCTTCGTTGGATCAGCTACTCTTACAAGCGTCTGATAGGGCTGAACAAAATCACCCTCTGCAAGCTCTTCTACAAAGACAACCTGACCGTTCATGGTTGCCCTCAGCTTACTCTGCTCATCGGTCTGCTCCAGCTTCGCAAGCTTCAGCTTCTCAATCTCCAGCTGCAGCTCGGCCATATGCCTTTCCTCTTCGCTGCCGCCCTGCTTGGCCTGCTTCACCGCATAGCCGGCGCGCTCTACCCCCAGCTTCTGCTCCAGCAGTTGTACATCAAGTCCATCAACAACCAGTTCAGCAAGCAGATCGCCCTTTTTCACTTCATCCCCGGACGAAACATACAGCTTCTTCAGCCTGCCGCCTTGGGATTTGAACTGAGCGAGCTCGCTGTTCGTCGATTCGAAGATACCAGAGCCTCTTACTTCACGGCGGATATCTCCCGTCTTCACTTCATCCGTTGAATAATTCTGCTCCGCAGGCTTCACCAGCGGCGGCTTAAGCGGTTCCTCCTCGTTAGGAATAAGTGAGCATCCTGCAAGTAAGGACAAGCTAACAAGCAGTGACATCGCCAAACTATAGTTTCGCAGCTTCAACAATGGTCCCATCCTCCAATTCATAGACTTCATCCACAATTTCCATAATGGCAGGGTCATGTGTCGTCATGACGACCGTCATTCCCTCTTCCCGCACCAAATTACGCAGCACGCTTAAAATATGTAGGCCTGTCCGGCTGTCGAGCTCCGCGGTTGGCTCATCGGCAAGCAGCAGCTTTGGCTTATGCGCAATTGCCCGGGCAATGGCTGTACGCTGCTGCTCGCCGCCGGACATCTCGAACGGACGGTGATGCATCCTCGGCTTAAGCCCGACATAGTCGAGTGCTTGCAAAGCTGCTTCCTTCCTTGCGGAAGCAGGTACACCTGCGATCCGCATCGCAAACTCCACGTTCTCATAAGCGGACATGAGCGGAAATAACGCAAAGGATTGGAATATTAGCCCCATCTGCGTTCTGCGAATATCTCCACGTGCTTTGTCTGACAGCCCGCTTAATACCTGGCCGTCAAAGTTCACGGTCCCTTCTGTCGGTAAGTCGAGTGCCCCTAGTAAATTCAGAAGTGTTGTTTTACCAGAGCCCGAACGTCCCTTCAAGGCGACAAGCCGCCCCCGCGCAATCGATAGATTAACGCCCTGCAGGACAACTGCAGCGCCGGTACCGCGGCCAAATGTACGCTTCAAGCCCTCTACTTGGAGCAAGGTCTGCTCTGCTGTGAACGGCTCATATTCCCTGGCGTACTGGGGAGAATCTGTCATTTTGCTCAACCCCTCTTCTTTCTTTGGAACTGTTGATATTCGTCTATGTTGTAACCGCTGTCAAAATTCGTCGTCGCCTTGGATTTTACAGGAACTTACAGAGGGTGTAAATGCCATTTTTATAGGGTTTATAGCAATGACCATATAAGGCGTAAAAAAGAGCATCCCCCGGGTCAATGTCATTAAGATAAGTTTCTATCTTAATGACATTGACCCAGGGTTGCTCTTTCCCAAACTATCCCTTCCCAAGCCTCGTGCAATAACGGAAGAAAGGCTTCAGATTCTCCTGTTGAAGAAGTGGAACGGCCGCTTCAATCTGATGTGTCTCCCAATCCCACCACTTCACCTGCATCAGTCTCTCAATAACATCAGGCGGAAAACGGTACTTTATAACGCGCGCAGGGTTACCGCCAACAATGGCATAAGGAGGTACATCCTTCGTCACCAGCGCATGTGTCCCTACAATAGCCCCATGACCAATGGTTACCCCGGACAAGATCGTTGCGTAATGCCCGATCCAGACATCATTACCGATCGTGACATTGCCGTTGGTCTTGGCACCCTCCGTTAAGTACTGTGTCATATAAGCGGTAAATGGGAACGTCGACACCCATTCGTAATGATGGTTGCCTCCCAAAAAAATCGTCGCCGTGTTCGACACGGAACAAAACCTGCCGATCGTCGCAATCGTATTTTCCGTCCAAGATAATACGATTGGAGTGCCCATCGTATAAGGGCCGATAAACAATTTATTATTAACCTGGCGAGGTGGCAGCATTTCTAATATATATTTCATGTTGCTCACTATTTCATCACTCTCCGAGATATCATCATTTCTGGCTTCATGAGCAGTATATTCATAGAATATTCGTTCCGTACAGGCTATACCCGGCAGGCAGCGGCGGATATATGTCTGCAGCTCGTATGCCTTGTCACGGCGGGATGGGATCAGTATGATGGGAATATTGGAGCTTAAATAGAGAGGAAGGTTAACCGCCATGAAATGGAGTGCAATTGAGCAGCTTGGGGAGCGAAGTCTTGTCCTGCTGGATCGGATGAATGACTTCTCGGAGGAAGATCCACTGTATGCATTTGCCTTGGACGAGCTGCTATGCAGAAACACGGGACGCGGTGGACCAGCTGTCTGCCATGTGTGGCGCCATCCGCGCGCTTTCATTATGGGGCTGCGCGACAGCCGTTTGCCAGGTGCAGGGGCTGCGCGTAACCTGCTAGAGACAGCGGGTTGGGCAACCGCTGTCCGTAATTCCGGCGGAGCAGCCGTGCCGCTTGATACAGGCGTCGTTAATCTGTCGCTTATTTTACCAAAAAGCAATGCAATGGATTTCCACTTTCATGATAACTTCGAGCAGATGTATGAGCTGATTCGATTAGCCCTGCAAGGATCCGGCAAGTCGGTGGACAAGGGTGAGATCACTGGTGCATACTGCCCCGGCGATTTCGATTTGAGCATCGGAGGATATAAGTTTTGTGGTATCGCTCAGCGGCGGCAGGCTCAGGCCATTGTTGTTCAAGCGTTTATTGTAGCGGAAGGCTCAGGGGTGGAGCGCGCCCGCCTTGTCCGTTCGTTCTATAATCAGGCAGCAGCAGGTGCTGATCCAGAACTTTACCCACTCGTAGTGGAAAATAGTACGGCAAGCCTCGAGGAGCTCGCTGGACTTGGCTCGGAGGCGGCACATGTCTTCGCGGATGCCGTGAAGCAAGTGATTGCGGATGCCAAGCTTAGTGCTGGCATTACTGCCGAATCAAGTCTCATTCTGCCTTCCGCCGAGCAAATCCGCGAGATGACAGAGACTTTGCATAATCGTTATGCGATATAAGAAAAGAGAGCAGCTCACGTAAGGAGATGCTCTGCAGAAGGAAAGGCTGTCCCTAATGCTGATTGGGACAGCCTTTATTATTATCACGCTAACGAACCCTTAGATGCTTATTCGGCGAAAAAAAGCAGCTTCACGATTCTAACGAATGCTGGTATCACTATTTGGCTATTTGGCGGTAACATAATGGGCTTATCCTGAGAATAGCGTTATGATGAGCGTGATATAGATTCGTTAGCTGTCTCACTCCATAATTTCAAGGTTTTCTCCAAGAAGCTCTACAAGTCTTGGAATAATGGTATCCTTGAATGCCTGCGGATTAGGAGTGGAAATGGTAAGCACCATACCGTCGCTTTCTTCCTCGTGCTCTTCGGTAAAGTTAAGGAAATAACTGTAATCCTCCACTTGTGTATCCGGATTAACTAGTGCACAGGTAAACCACCAGTCGGTCAGCTCGAAGGACTGCACAATCTCTTCTTGTGTATTGGCCCGATACCACAAGATGTTTTTCAAATAAACAGGGCGGTCATAAGGCAGCAGCCAGACCGAATTGGCAGCCACCAATCGGCTATTCACGAAGGCTTGTGTCGTTGGATCCTGATCCTCCAGCGTGTAGTTCCCCTGCTCCTTGTGTACAACAGACCCAATCTTGTGCAGCAGCTCTTCATTTAATTCCTCTATAGGAACCTGTCTAAAGTAAGCTAATAGCTGATCCATTACAGACTGATTAGCCTTCGGGTCACGCTCAGGAGCATAGTGCTGAAGCAGCACTTCCTTTACTTTTTGACTAATCTTCTGATCCCGATCATCAATGATGTCCGCATGAAAATTTAGAGCAGAATCCTGAATGAGATCATCCTTATGCGGATCTTTATCCCTGTCCCAATTCGTATAGGCGAAAAGAATGTCCATGGATGGTTCATGAAAGGCTTGAATAACCTCCGCCATCTTTTCATAGGCCTCTGGCCCAAAGCCTAACTCATAACCCAGCTCTAAACGAAATGGATAAGTATTTAATGTCAGCTTCAACCTTTATTCTCCTAGTCTGTTCCCGACTTATCCCCGATCATCTCGAGCAGTGCTAACGGAATGGGGAACTTTTGGTCGTCAATTTGCAAGAGCCTGAACTGTTCCTCGGCCTCCTGCAAATTCCCTTCCTTGATTTCGCTCATCTCCTGCTGCAGCCGTTCCATCTGGCGGTCCAGAGCCGTTACAGAGTCTGCAGCAGCCTTCAGCTCCTGCACAAGTCGATCCGGCACAGCCTCGTTGTATTTGTAGAAAATTTTATGCTCCAGGCTCGCCCAGAAATCCATCGCTATCGTCCGAATCTGTACTTCAATACAAACCTGCTCTACACGGTCGGACAAAAAGACAGGCACCTCGATCAGCATATGCATGCTCTGATAGCCATTTGGTTTCGGATTCTTGATGTAATCCTTCATCTCAAGAATCTTCAAATCGGATTGGCCCTTGAGCATATCCCGAATGAGATAGATGTCCGAGATAAACGAGCATGTAATGCGTAGTCCTGCGATGTCCCGGATGTTCTCTTTAATGCTAGGCATCGAAATAACCAAGTTTTTGCGCATCAGCTTATTCATTATGCTTTCCGGCGACTTCAACCGGGATTTGGTATGTTCAATTGGGTTATAATCATGGAGCATTTGAAATTCCTCTTTCAGAATTTCAATCTTGGTCTCCATTTCGTCTAATGCAAATTTATAAGTCATCATAAACCGCGTGATCATTTGTTTCAGTTGGTGGAATTGTGATGATTTGTCGAGCAAATTCATGCTTCTTACCTCCTGCGGCGGCGCAAATTTTTAGCGGCCCGTCGTATACTCACCTATTAGTATACCGTCCACGCACCAGCAATCGCAATTTTAGTGCCTTTACAGCCACTCACCTTTGGCAACGAAGAACACTTTGCCACCGATTTTAATCTCAAATTCCCCGTTGTTTTCTGCAGCATCAATGAGCAGCAAGGAGTCTCGTCCAATGGAGTAACCTTGCTCTACCCGAAGCTGGATTTGGCTCTTGTTAAAAACCTTGTGCTCCAGCAGATAGCCCGCCAGATTACCATTAGCGCTACCCGTTGCAGGATCCTCGTAATACCCGGTGTCATTGACGAAAACCCGCACGTGCAAATCATTCGTCTCATGAAGTGTCTCTTGCGTAACCACAAGAATATTAGCGTCTGCTGCTTCCTTGAGGAATCGCTCAAACTTCTGAGGATGAATAGTGCAGCGCTGGGCAGCCTCAAGAGTTTTCACAGGAACAATAACCGCAGGCAGACCTGTTGAAACCACTTGAATCGGGAAGCTCGTATCGATATCCTCAGCACTGATCTGTAGAACGTCTGCGATAACCGATGGTTCAATGGCATCACCAAATACCGGCTGCTTTTGGGTCATCCATAATACCTGCTCCTCTCCCGGTGTAAAGGTCACTGGGATTTGCCCCACCCCAAGATTCAAGAGAACAGGATCATTATTCCCCTTCTCAAATACATGCCGGATGATATATGCCGTGCCTAGTGACGGATGACCTGCAAACGGAATTTCTACATCAGGGGTAAAGATCCGTACATCATATCCTCCATCCGTCTTTTTATCCGACATAATAAAGGTAATCTCGGAGAAATGAAATTCTTTTGCAATCTGCTGCATTTCTGTAGTTGAAATCTCGCGATCGGGCAGCAGCACAGCAAGCTGATTCCCCCGATACTTCTGCTCCGCAAACACATCTACCATATAAAACAACATAACGACTCTCTCCCCGCTTATAAAAGATAAAAAGAACGCCCCGATTCTTCCACCCGGGTACGTCCTTATGTATTGCTGCCCTACAAGCGCTCCAGCCTGCGAATCGTCTGGTTCACGACCTCGGAGAGAACAAGACCAATGGCGATCGTTCCTGAGATCATAAACGCTTTGACGCCAAGCTGAACCGCAATATCATACTCGTTCTCCACGACCTTACGCATCGCATCATAAGCGATTCCGCCCGGTACAAGCGGGATAATACCCGCTACGCTAAATACGATAATCGGGGTCTTGTACAGCTTCGCAAAGAGCTGGCTGATAATCGCCACGACGATGACGGCTACAAGTGTGGACGGGATTGCTTCCAGTCCCATCTCCGTACAGGCCATATATAGCAGCCAGCCGACCATCCCAACAATACCACATTGGGGCAGCATCTGCCGGGGTGCATTAAAGATAAGGCCAAAGGCCGCCGCTGAGATAAAGCTCATGATAGCTTGTTCGATCCATCCCCACGACATGCTTGTCCCTCCTTCACCTTAATAAAATGATAACGCAGCTGCGATACCAGCACCAATCGCAAAGGCGGTCAGAAATGCTTCTACCCCTTTGGACAAGCCCGATACCAGATGCCCCGCCATCAAATCCCGTACAGCATTCGTAATATGCAGCCCTGGCACAAGAGGCATAACGGAAGCAATAATAACCGTGTCCAAATCAAGGGCCAGCCCGCTCTTCACCAGCAGAATAGTCAACCCGCCAAGCAGCAAGGACGCTGCGAACTCAGCAAACAGCTTAGCTGGCACAAGCCGGTGCAGCAGCACTACACTTCCGAAGCCCAATCCGCCGGCAAGAACAGCCGCCATAAAATCATGCCACTGGCCGCCGAACATAATCAGGAAGCAGCCGCTTGCAAGAGCAGCGACCAGCACCTGAAGCAGGGCGGGGTAGGCAAAAGGTAACTCATCAATTTCCGTCAGCAGCCGGTGAGCTTCACTCACATCCAGCTGTCCTCCGCTAATTCGCCGCGAAATATCATTCACAAGAGACACCTTGCGCAAATTGATGGAGCGCTCCGAGATCCGAATCAGCCTCGTTGTTGGTACGGAGGCATCCATTGCAAACAAAATGCCGGTAGGCGTCACATAGCTCTGCGCATCCGCAATACCATAAGAGGCGGCGATCCGCACCATGGTATCCTCCACTCGGTACGTCTCGCCGCCGTTTTGCAATATAATTTTGCCCGCAAGCAAACAAGTCTGTGCAATCAAATGATAGGAATTAAGAGGCTGCTCCATCACAGTGGAAGTCATGGCCATACACTCCTCTACAAATCTTACGTTGCAGTCGTCACACTGTCCTTCTTTTGAACATGCTTGACGAGTGCATGCTTCTCCCATGCCCGGCTCTTCCAACGGAAGAACATCGCAAAAGCACGAAGCCATTCATCGGCTGCGATAGCCAGCCATATACCTGGAAGACCCATATCGAGCTTGAATACAAACAAGTAACCAAGCGGCAGGCTCATGCCCACCATTGATACCATACCCACCCATAGTGGGTATTTCGCATCTCCAGACGCACGAAGTGAGTTGACCAGAATAATGTTAATCGTACGGCCAGTCTCAAGTATAACGCTGTAGAGCAGCACTTGAGTACCCAGACGAATGATCTCTGGGTCGTTCGTAAAAATATTCATAAGTGGTTCGCGGAATATCATCACAAATGCGATCATGACAGCACTTGAAGCAGACGCCCAGCCTGTGCTGTACCATACCCGATGATAAGCGTCCGTCTGGCGCCCTGCACCAATCATCCTGCCTACAATAATAGACGTTCCTGAACCAATCGAGAAGGCCATCAAATAGATAAACATCGAAATATTCGCGGCATACTGGCGGGCAGCAAGTGATTCCTCGCCAAGGAATGTCGCATAATACAGGAATACCATCTGGCAGCCCTGATACATAACCTGTTCAAGGGCGGATGGAATGCCGATTCTTAATATTTTGCCAATATAGGCCTTGGATAATGTGAAATAATATCGGATCTTCACCCTAACTTCCATAATGCGATACATCATCCAGAAGAAGACGAGCAGTGCCAGAGCTCTGCTGATCACCGTCGAAATTGCCGCACCGTGCACACCCATCTCCGAAAAACCAAAGTGGCCGAAAATAAGGGTATAGTTGCCGATCAGATGAACAATATTCATCCCAAGGGAAACGAACATCGCTTCCTTCGTAAACCCATGCACCCGAATAATAGCAGATATCGAATTAATAAGCGCCTGCAGGAAAATGAACCCGCCAACAAAGGACAAGTACGTCTTCGCATGCTCCAGCACCTCGCCGTGCAGGTTAAGGCTTTGCAGAATCAAACCATTAAACACAACAAATACGATACTCATTACGAGGCCAACCACAACGTTAAGCGTAATGCTAAGCGCCGAGATTTTGGCTGCTTCCTTCATTTGTCTCGATCCGATATACTGCGCGACAACAATTGACGCACCGTTACCAATAACCTCGAGGACGAGGAGTGCGATAAATAAATACTGATTAGAGGCTCCGACGCCGGATACCGCATTATCGGATATCGCGCTCAGCATAAAGGTATCCGCAACACCCATTAGCATAAATAATAATAATTCCAGGAATATGGGCCATGTCAGGAAAAATAAATGAAACTCCTTGGATGGCCTCTCCGCTTGTGCGGCTGTCATGCTGTCACCTCTTCTATTATGTCAAAATCCATTTATGGCAGCTGCATGAGTACCATCACTGCCGCACCAGCTGCGACAGCTTCTTCCTTGAGTACACCTTGTGAGAACAGTGGCTTATATTGCGGGTAATAATACGTGTGGCTTATAGCAACCTCAACTGCTGTTTCAAACACACTCTCATGAGCATTAATGAGCGCTCCCCCGAGAATAACCTGCTCCGGATGCAGCACATTAATCAAATTGGCCAAACCGATACCGAGGTAAGCGGCTGCCTTCTTGAATTTCTCTTGAACAACCGCATCGCCAGCTGACAAAGCGGAGACCAGCAGCTCAAAGCTCCACGGTTCGTTTTGTTCTCGAACCTCATTCTCAATGACATGGACCGATACAAATGACTCTAGCGCACCGTCAATAGAACTGCCCGGATCAGCAGGATTACCAGCCTGAATAATCATCCGGCCAATAGCCCCTTCCATATCGGTCGCACCATAGACGAGCTGGCCATTCGACATCACGGCTGAGCGGAGGCCGGCGCCCACGTGCACGTAGAGCATATGCTGGTAGTGCTCGCTTCTAAGCGCCCAATGCTCCCCAACCAGCGCTGTATTAGCGCCGTTATCAAGCAGAACAGGGAAACCGAGTCGCTCCTCCAGCCGCTCGCAGATCGGGAGATTATGCCAGCCTTGAGCAGGGAAATAGACGGGATCTAGAATCAAACCCCGTTCACGATCAAGCGGACCTACCGCACCAACGCCCATTCCAACAATGTTTGATTGCTCAAGTCCATGCTGCTTCATAAACTTCAAGGCAGCGGATTGCACCTTGCTCATAAACACATCCGGCGTCATGCTCTCATCCATTTTCCAACGTATGGCTGACAGCCTGTTCATATGCATGTCGTACAGCCCCATCGACGAATAGATCCGCGAAATTTCAAGCCCAAACAAATACCCATAGGTTGGATTCGTTTTGTACAAAATAGGTCTTCTGCCGCCAGTTGAGCTGCCACGTCCACTCTCCTGCAGCCGCTTATCGGCGATCATATCATCGAGCAGCCGCGTCATTGTGCTGCTCGACATATCAAATTCCTTCATCAGATCTGCCCTGGATACAACGCCCCGCTGCGCAATATAGGTGTAGACCCGGTTGGTTGGTGTTTTGTTAATGGACATAGGACTCCTTCTTCTATCCAATCATTGTTCGGATTAAAGCTGCTTCTCTACGCCATCCATTCGATGGCTCTGTCGAAACTCGGAAGGTGTCTCCCCATACTTTTTGCGAAACAGCTGGGAGAAATGACGCATATCTTGATAACCGATCCGCTCGGCAACATCTGCGAGCTTCAGCTTCGGATTAAGCAGCATTTGCTTCGCCTGCTCGAGTCTAAGGCCGATGACATATTCTTTGAATCCTGCGCCGGTCTTCTGTTTGAACAGCTGACTGAAGTAGACCGGGTTCAAATAAACAATGGAAGCCACCTTCTCCAGAGACAGATCGGCGTGGTAATGCGTACGAATATATTGCAGCGCGACCTCTATCGACTGATCGCTGCCGCTGGCATAATGCTCATAGACCGCCGTTGATGAGGCTTGGCGCATCCGCTGCACCTCGCCTGGCACCGCATTAATATCCTTGATAAGGTCCGTATGCATAATTTGAAACGGTACACGCAAATATTTGATCAGATGGGCGCGAAGCTCCTCCAGGAGACCCGACATTGTCGCACCTTCCGGAAGGGTAACCAGACCAAGAAGACTTTTGCTGTCATAGATCGTGACGAAGCCTTGACCATACTTTTCAATCAATTCGCCAAGCACGTTCTCAATCATGAAATGTTCAAGCTGAACAACCTTGTCGCTCTCCATCTTCACCATAATGAGATGATAATTGGAGTAGCTTTCCATAAATGGTGTCATATCAAATCGGCCGATATCAAGGCCTTGAGCCCAGCGCTGGAACACCGCTTCCCGCAAATAGTTACGGTTCATCTTCAGAAGCTCTGCTTCCTCCATAAGCTCCCGCTCGCGCTCAATCTCGCCGCTTATCTTCTCGATCATCTCGACCAGCACTTCCTTGCCGATCGGCTTCAGCAAATAATCCTTTGCTCCTAACCGTACCGCCTCTTGTGCATAGCTGAATTCCGAGTAAGCGGAGATCACTACCCACTTCACATGCGGATAGATGGTGCGGGTCAAATTCATTAATTCAAGCCCCGTCATCCCCGGCATCAAAATATCAGTCAGTACAATATCAATTCGCTGCTTCCGCAGCTGTGCAACTGCCTCTTCGGCATTTACAGCCAGAAAAGTGCTGTAAGCCGGAAACTTATTACTTAATGTCCGCTGGATGCCTTCCCGTATGACGGTCTCGTCATCCACGATTAATATGTTCATCGCCCGATTGACCTCCTCTTGCAGGCAGTGGTATTGCAATAATAACCGTCGTCCCTTTTCCTAATTCACTAGTAATCCGCATGCCATAAGGCTCACCGTACATCAACACAATACGGCGATGCACATTTGGCAAGCCAATACCTCTTCTTTCCCTGCCTTCCGGCAAAGGATAGTTTCGGTTAAGGCCCGAATGCTGCAGCATCGTCTGCAGCTCTTTCAAGGCGCCTTCCTCTATGCCAACTCCATTATCTTCAATGACAATCCGCAGCTCATTGGCTTCCTCATCCGCCACCGTGTACACCCGCAGAAGTCCAGGACGGTCAAGCGGTTCAAGACCACTCTTCACCGCATTCTCAATAACAGGCTGAATCGTCATCTTTGGAACAATGGCATCAAGCCACATATTGTCTACCTGAATCTCCGTGCTTACGCGGCCTATAAGGCGATTCTCAATAATCGTCATGTAATGACGCATTTGCTCAAGTTCCTGACGAAGTGTTGTCTTCGAGGCTTCTTCCCAGTCACTACTATATCGGAACATATGCGACAATGATAAAATAACCCTGCCCAGCCGATCATTCTCACGCTCGTCCAGCATCCAATAAATCATATCCAGCGTGTTGTACAGAAAATGCGGGTTCACCTGAGATTGGAGCGCCTGCAGCTCTGCGTTCTTTTCACTTATAGAGGAGAGTGTAATTCGTTCGATAAGCTCATCCATCCGTAATACCATTCGATTAAAGGAAGATACCAGGCTGTTGATCTCCTCGAATGATTTGACGTCCAACGAACCTCTAAAGTTACCCAGCTCCACCTGCTTCATCTCTCTGATCAAGAGCTTCAGCGGAGAGGATATATTCCGCGAGATCAAGGTTGCCAGCATAATCGATAACAAGATAACCGCGATAATGACAGCAAGCAGATACAATCTAGTCTGCACTAATTCTTCGCTTATGTCTGCTTTCGGCGTCAGTCCAAATACCGTCCATTCCGCTACAGCAGTTTTGGCAGCAACAATTAATTGATCGCTCTTATTATCAACAACGATCTCATTGCCTTTTGGTCTAGGCAGCCCATTAAAAGAAGGAACCACCTGCGGCTCTCCACTATTTGGCTCCATCGACAGATCGTCCTGATTTTTATCCGTCGATGCGATCACGTCATTGTTCTTATCAACAATAAATACCCGGCTGTTCGGGCTGATCGAAGCATTAGATAAGGCGGATAGAATCGGATTGGGGTCCGACTCAATTAAGACAATACCAACTGGCTTATAATTGTTAAGATCATATAGCTGACGTCCAAATACAAATACAGGCTCTGGCAGCATACTGTTAATAACCGAGCCCTTCGTCAGGCCAAGCCATACCATCTCGCCCCTTGAATTTTTAAGCTTGCTATACCAATCAGCAGACGTGTAATCCTGATTGACCAGGCCTGCGAAGCGTCGTTCATAGTTGTACAGCTTGCCACCGTTGGTCATGACATGGATGCCTACAATATCATCTCGCGAAAAGTATGCGGCTCCAATAATATTCGTAATCGCCCGTTCATTCATGACACTGACGCTTATATTCTTCTCATTGTCTGCTTCCTTGAGCAGTCTGGTCAATTCATAGTTACTGTTAAGCGATTTGGTCACGCTGTCATAGCCCTCAAGAAGCAGATCAAATAACCCTACCGTTTGGGAGACGTTCTTTTCCGCAAGATCACTGATTTTCGAATGGATGATCTGGGTTGTTTTCTGATAATAGAGGAAGCTGACCAAGATAAGCAGCGTCATCATCGATGAAAACAGCAACAAGAACAACCGATTCTGTATAGAATGCATTCCACGATAACGCGCCAACTTTGGATCCTCCTTAAAGAATTATCACGCTTTTTGTGATAATTCTACTTCGTAAGCATTAACTTAAGAATTATCACGCTTTTTGTGATAATTCTACTTCGTAAGCATTACTTAAAGATTTATCACACTAACGGCCTTTTGCTCATTCCCTCATTGTAACACATGGCGAAACGGTTGCGCTGAGCTTTGGCTGCGCAACCGTTTCATATAGCAAAAATTAATAATTCCTTAAAATTCAAAAAAGCGGGAAGGGAATTAACCCTTCACCGCGCCTGCTACCATACCTTTTGTAATTTTGTCTGCCAAGAGGAAGTAAATCACGATTACCGGCAGTGCGCCAAGAACAAGGAATGCACCGATTGCACCGTAGTTTACCGAGTATTGGCTGACGAAGCTGTATACACCAAACGGCAATGTTTTCAACCGTTCGGTTGAGATGAATGTAGCTGCCAGGATGTATTCGTTCCAGATGTTAATGAAAGTCAGAATACATACGGTCATCATCGGAGGAACCGATACCGGCAGGATGATGTTCCAGAAGATCCGGAAGACGCCTGCTCCGTCCACGATTGCCGATTCTTCAATCTCATTAGGAATCGACTTCATAAATCCGCTTAGAATAAATACGGCAATTGGCGTCTGGAATGCGATGTAAGGCAGAATGAGCGACCAATGCGTATTCAGAATATGCATGTTCTTAAAGATAATCATCAGCGGCAGCAGTGTCGCCTGCATCGGGATCATCATCCCGATCAGGAAGATAACCATTACCGTCTGACCGTATTTCCACTTGAAGCGGCTGATTGCAAATGATACAAGCGAGCTGAGGAACAACACGCCAACCATTGTGATCAATGTAACTTTCAAGCTGTTAAGCAAATATTTAACGTAATTGCCCGACTCCATCGCAGAACTATAGTTGCTCCATTGTGGAACATGCGGCAGAGCGAAAAATTGGCCGGACAAAATTTCTTCGTTAGTCTTTAACGAGTATATAGCCAGCCACAAGAGCGGATACAATTGGGTGACTATCAGAATTGACAGAAGAATCCACATCAATGTTTTCCCGATCGAAAACTTTCTTTGTGGCTTAATTCTTGGCAACACTGCAGTAGTTGTACTTTGGCTCATGGTCGTATCCCTCCTTCATTACGTGTATTTCCGTTCCAGACGGTTGAATCCATAGTTGATAACCACTGTTGCGACAAGGCAGACTACAACCAGAATGGCTGCAATGGCACTTCCGTATCCATATTTCATCGACAAGATTGACATTCTGTACATATGTGTCGCGATAACATCTGTAGCGTTACCAGGACCGCCGCCTGTCATAACCATAATCATGTCGAACGATTGAAGCGAGCCAATAAAGGCAAGGACAATCGAGATTTTGAAGATCGGAACGTTCATTGGCAATGTAATATGCCAGTCAGCTTTCAAGCCTTCAGCGCCATCAATTTTGGCTGCTTCATAAATATCCGACGGAATGTTCTGAATACCCGTAAACTGAATGAGAGTGTGGTAACCAAGGTATTGCCACAAAGCAACGAAGTACAAGCTGTACATCGCGATATCTGGATCTGTCAACCACTGCTGCGACAAGCTGTGAAGGCCTACCCAGTCAAGCACCTGGTTAAGCATCCCGCCCATGGACGCAGGGTTGTAGATTGTTTTCCAAAGTTGTCCGATAATAACAACCGACAAAATTACCGGCATAAAATAGCTGGATACAAGGAAATTCGGCTTCTTGACGAAGCGGCTAAGTAAGATTGCAACAAACAAAGCGATTGGAATTTCAAGCATAGAGAATACAGCAAACATTAACGTATGGCGTACAGCTGGCCAAAATACAGCATCATGGAATAACAATTTGTTGAAGTTCTCAAGACCAATAAATTTTGATTCGCCGATCCCGTTCCATTCAAGTGTGCTGGTATACAAGGAAACGATGATTGGAACAAATACCAGACAGACATAAAGTATCAAACACGGCAGCACGAACAGCGCTATCGTTAACTTCGAAACCTTCAGTACGTTCATCTCGTGTGCCCTCCTATCTTTTAGCTATTTTTTTAACATCAGTACAAAAGGGGTTCCTGGGAAAGAACCCCTTTCGCACCGTGCGCAGCTTTTTATAGTTTCATCTGTTGTTTAAAGCTTATTTATTGCTTTCGAAAGCCGATTGATGCTCTTTTGCAACTTCAGCCGAATCTTTCTTCTGAACGAAGATGTTTTGGATAGCAGTCAAGTGGCCTTGGGAAGTACCAGGGTTCATTGTGTTATCGAACGACAGGTCGCCGCCTTTAACTTCTTTGAACAGATCCAGTACACTGATCGCCATGTCGGAGTAGCCAGCAGTTTTGAAGTCGCCGTCAACTTTTTGAGCGATACCTACAGCGCCTTTAACAGCAAATGCTTCTTTAGGGAAGTTCAGCATGAAGTAGTTCAGGAAATCTTTTGTTTCTTGCAGGTGTTTGCTGTCTGCAGAGATCGCGAATGCGGAACCTGGAGCAAGCATGAATTGGTTAGGGTCGCCTTTGCCGTTAACTGTAGGGAATTTGAATACGCCTACTTTATCCTTCAGAGCTTCAGATGTTTCGATACCGCCAGTTGCCCACGAACCCATGTAGTACATTGCAGCTTTACCCGTTTTGAAGATGTTCTCACCAGCGTTATAGTCGAACGATGTAACGCCTTCTTGGAACGCGCCTGCTTGAATCAGGTTTTGCATAGCGTCAACTGCTTCAACGAATGCTGGATCTTCGAATGTTTTCTTGCCAGCAACAACATCAGACAGGAAGCCAGGGCCGCTGTTTGTGCGAAGCAGGATGTTCATGAACAGGAACGAACCCGTCCAAGTATCTTTTTCACCGATTGCCATTGGCTGGATGCCTTTTGCTTTCAATGTTTTAACGTCTTCGATCATTTCTTCGAATGTTTCAGGTGTTTTTGTAATGCCTGCTTGTTGGAACAGATCTTTATTGTAGTAAACAACGCCGATGTTGTTGCCGTCTGGCAATGCATAAAGGTTGTTATCGAATGTGTAGAAGTCAAGAACGCCATCTTGGAATGTATCTTTCAAGCCGTTTTGCGCAACCATGTCGTTCAGTGGTGCAAACAGTTTTGCATCAACGTACGGCTGCATTTGAGCTGCTGGGTTAACAACAGTGATGTCTGGTACTTCTTTAGAAGCTGCTTGTGTTTTCAGCTTTTGTTTTTGTTGGTCTGTATTCAAGGAGTCCAATTCGACCTTAACGTTTGGATGATCAGTTTCGTATTGTTTTACGATTTTAGCCATCATCTGATTTTTAGGATCAGTTGGATCTGGATAAATGTTTTGGAATGTAATTGTCACTTTCTCGTTGCTTGCTGGTTTCTCTGTAGCAGCGTTAGTTGCACCTGCGTTATTGGAAGGAGCATTGCTTTCTTTGTTGCCGTTGTTATTGCTGTTCGATCCGCAAGCAGTCAAGCTAATCGCCAAGGAACCTGCAAGAACAAGACCTAGAACACTCTTCATATTCATTTTAGCCATTTGTTTATCCCCCTTGTTTGTTATGCTCTTATTATCTTGAAAACTGCAAACCCTTACAATGTGTGAACTTAGGATATCAGGTGTGTTTTCTTTAGGTCTTGAGATTCTCCCCTTAAATTTCCCCCGGATCGAAACCTGTCGAATGAATGGCTGAATACCATTATTATTTGTTTCGCCTAGAATGGAATATCCCCAGCAGCAGGGATTGCCAATGAAAAAGAGCCGCACCCCCCTAGATCCAATTGACCATAAGGAATGCGGCTCTTTTGTCCTAAGCCGTAATCTTATACTGCTTCCTTAACTTGCTCCAATGCAGCTTCATGCCTTTCATTTTGCAGTATTCCTTCAGCGGAATCATGATACCATCTGGACCTTTGAACGGCTGTTCCTTAAACGAAGCTTCCTGACCATCTACATGAACGGTAACTGCGGCATGATCCAGTGTCAGCGCCTTCAGCTTTTCCATCAGCTGCTTCGTTGACTCTCCCGCTCTGGAACCATTCACTCGGAAGCCGTTCGTCTGCCCTCGTTCATTAATCCCTTCTTTGACCGTAAAGGATAAGGTAATGCCAACCTCCTTCAATATATCCAGCACTTCTGCATTATAGGCTCCATATGGAAAAGCAATGATACTTCGCTTGTTTCCAAGCTCTGCTTTCAGACTTTGCTCAGCTTTCTCCAAGTCGGTCTTTACGCGTGTATGGTATTCCTCGTTCGTCTCGACACGATCCTCTTTCTTCAAATATTGATGCCGTGTGAGTACTGGCTTCGTTAATCCGTCAGCACGCATCACACCGTATTTGTGGCTGTCGTATGTATGATTATAGAAGGACATGCCGGACTTCTGCATTTCCCGCATTTGGTCCCATGTCATTTTAGGCCGGCCTTTCTTCGAAGGATTGTCGGCACCTGATACGATAACGAAATTCACGGCAGGATAACCATATTCTTTCAGTATAGGATAGGCTTCCTTATAAAAGCTCTCATAACCGTCGTCGAATGTCAGCAGCACGGCGTTGTCCGGAACATTCCCCTTGTTATCAATAAAATCAGCATATTGATCAATGGAGATGATGTGGAACCCATCCGATTTCAGCTGCTCCATTTGCTCCTTGAATGAATCAATTGAAATCGCTGATTCTGCTCCCGTTGGATCTGGAGTCTCCGATACATCGTGATACATTAATACAGCAACTTTGTTTGAGAAATACACTCCGCTGCTTTGTTTATCTTTAAGTGTCCACTCCAACTTCGATTGAAAGGTTGATTCTAGGAATGAGGCCGGTACCATAGGTTCGCCATTGACCACATCCACAGCGGGAGGCTGCTTCACCTTTTCGCCGTTGACGTAAAAGCTGACCGTCTTCGCATCTGCCGGAATGGAACATGCGGCAATCAGCCATAGGCTCATCATTAATAGAATAGGTTTCATCCAATTGGCAACACTAGTCCGAATCATCTTCTTACTTCCTCCTAAATAAAAAACCATTTGATTGTTACAATTTTTACAGATACTGGACGCCGATAGGCAAAAAAAATATCCTGCAAAGCTTGCTGTTCTCTAATTCTAAACGCAGCTTGTTGCTGGAAAGTTGCGGAATTATGATAAAATTCTAATGCGTATTCTATTATATATGGAGGGTGAAGAAATGAACATTGCTATTTTCGGAGGGACAGGCCGGGTCGGGAGACTGATTATAGAGCGTGCTCTTCAGGAGGGGCATACCGTTACCGCCCTCGTAAGAACACCAGATAAATTAAGAGATTTGGCCGGCAGCAGCTTACAAACAGTAGAAGGAAATGTACTCGACAGCGGTGCCGTTTATCAGACGCTCCAAGGCTCTGATGCGGTCATTAGTACCTTAAGCACGGATGGCGGAACAACGCTGTCGGAGAGCATTCCCATTATTCTCGAAACGATGATTAGACTTGAGATCAAACGAATCGTGGCGATTGGAACAGCGGGGGTGCTGAACAGCCGGACGGAGCCTGGCCTGCTCCGCTATCAATCCAGTGAATCACGAAGAACACTCACGAGAGCTGCGGAAGAGCATCATACTGTATGGCGTCTGTTAGAGGGGTCTGTGCTGGATTGGACATTGGTCTGCCCTACTTATTTGCCGGACGGACCATCCGAAGGCAGTTACCGGGTAGAGAGAGACTATTTACCAGAGGATGGAAAGAGGATAACGACAGGTGATACCGCCGCATTCGCCTATTCGCAGTTAAGCAGCGACCAATATTTAAGGTCTCGTGTTGGCATCGCTTATTAAACGGGGAAATGTGAAAAGCCAAGGCATGCAAACGTTATGCATACCTTGGCTTTTCAGATTAGGAAAGATTAATTTTTCTCAAGCAACGTCTGGATCTCGTCGTCGATCTTCTCCGGCGTAACATTGGGCCCAAACCGTTTAACGACTTTTCCTTCTTTATCCACAAGGAATTTCGTGAAATTCCATTTAATCCGCTGTGAGCCAAGCAGTCCACGTGCATCCTTCTTAAGCTTCTGGAACAACGGATGCGCGGTATCGCCATTCACATCAATCTTCTCATACAGCGGGAAATTAACGCCAAAGTTCAGCTCGCAGGACTCAGCGATCTCCGCATTATCCTCCAGCTCCTGGTTCATAAACTGGCCACTCGGGAAGCCTAGTACAGCAAAGCCCTGCTCCTTGTAATGATCATGCAGCTTCTGCAAGCCTTTGAACTGTGGGGCAAACCCGCATTTGGTCGCGGTATTCACAATCAGCAGCACTTGGCCTTTGTACGGTGCAAGCGTTTGTTTCTCACCTTTGATCGTCTTCAGCTCGATATCATATAAGGACATTTCGGAACATCCCCTTCAAATAAATTGTTATTAATTAAATTGTATAAAATATAGTTACAGTTGTCAAAGGCCATTTCTTTCTTTTGACACGTTATAAGTGCGGTGCTACAATACAATCACCCAATTAATTGCATACAATTTATATAGATCTATACCGATCGAAAAGGAGGATTCGACAAGCTGTGAACAGCGACGAACTGCTGAAGCTCGACAATCAGATCTGCTTTGCCTTTTATGCCTGCTCGCGGGAAATTACGAAGCTGTACCGCCCGATTCTTGCCGAGCTTGGCCTCACCTACACGCAATATATTACACTTCTTGCTCTATGGGAGCAGGATAATGTCTCGGTGAAGGAGCTTGGTGCCAAGCTGCTGCTTGATTCCGGCACACTTACTCCCCTGCTGAAGAAGCTGGAGTCTATGGGACTGCTGACAAGAGCCCGTGACAAGTCCGATGAACGACACTTAATTGTTCGTTTGACAGAGAAGGGTCAGGAACTCCGCAAGCAGGCCGAATGCGTTCCAGGCCGGTTGTATGAAGGAACCGATATTGAACCGGAGGAGCTCATCTCTCTCCGTAAACAAGTGCAATCGCTGATGAACAAGATTAACGAAGCTACTTAATAGGCTCTAGAAGCAGGTTGTCTGTCACGTACAGGCAGCCTGCTTTTTTTTGCGTTGCGGCCCATTGACTCTTGCTGTTCATTCTTGTATAGTTGGTTACACGAGTAATCAACCAGTTAGGTTGTGAGAGGTGATGTTAACGTTATGACTCTAATCATCGATGACAGCCGTCCCATCTTCGTACAAATTGCCGAACGAATTGAAGACGACATCATCCAAGGACGACTGCCTGAAGAATCGCAAGTGCCTTCAAAGAACGAGTTCGCCTCCTTTTATCAGATTAACCCTGCAACTGCCGCGAAAGGCGTTAACCTGCTGGTGGACGAAGGAATCCTGTATAAGAAAAGAGGGATTGGAATGTTTGTAGCCACAGGCGCCCGCGACGTGCTGGTCGAGAAGCGCAAAGAGCAGTTTTTTGAGCAATACGTAGTGACGATGTTACGGGAAGCAGAGAAGCTGGGAATTTCAGCAGATCAATTAACAGATATGATTCGGAGAGGGGATGCCAAATGACAAACCATGTGGTAGAAGTGAAGCAGTTAACCAAGTCCTATGGAAAAATGACGGCTGTGAACGAAGTTTCGTTCACGCTTGAGCCAGATAAGATTTACGGGTTGCTCGGAAGAAACGGCGCCGGCAAAACAACGATTATGCATATGATTACGGCCCAGTTGTTCGCAACAAGCGGCGAGCTGAAAGTGTTCGGGGAAGAGCCTTATGAGAACGCAAAGGTGCTCAGTCAGATCTGCTTCATCAAAGAGAGCCTGAAATACCCGGATAACTATATGGTCAAAGATGTGCTTGAGCTGTCCGCTTCCCTCTTCCCGAATTGGGATAAGGAATATGCGAACTCACTGGTGAAGGACTTTCAGCTGCCACTGAAACGCAGAATGAAGAAGCTGTCCCGCGGCATGCATTCCTCCGTTGGCATTATCGTCGGGCTTGCCAGCCGAGCGCCACTTACCATCTTTGACGAGCCTTACCTTGGTTTGGACGCCGTTAACAGAGCACTGTTCTATGACCGGCTGATTGAAGACTATTCCGAATATCCGCGTACAATTGTATTGTCTACCCATCTCATTGATGAAGTAAGCCGAATGCTGGAGCATATTATCGTCATCGAAGGCGGGAAGATTCTAATTAATGAAGATGCTGAGGAGCTGCGCGGATCTGCCTATACGGTAGCTGGTACAGCAAGTGCAGTGGAAAGCTTCATTCAAGGGAAAAAGGTCATTTCCCGCGAGCCATTTGGCGCTTTGCTGACAGCAGGAGTGTTCGAGAGGCTGACCGATACTGACCGGAAAAAGGCGGTATCTCTTGGGCTGCAAATCGCTTCCGTATCCTTACAACAGTTGGTCGTGCAGCTAACAAATAAGAAAATTGAGACCAAAGGGGGCTCCCAATCATGAATCGAATCTCGAATGTGATGAAGCTTCATAACCGTGACAAACATGCCTGGATGACTGTCCCTGCCGGCATTCTTGCATCCAGCTTTATCGTAAATCTGATTATCGGATATGGAAGCGGAGTTGCGATTTATACAGGCGGCTTATCGTCAATCTTCATCTATATGTTAGTCCTTGGTATTATCGTCATGCCGCAGACCTTTCCGTTTGCCATCAGCTTCAGCGTCCGGAGAACCGATTATTTTATCGGCACCGTCTTGAATGCCCTGCTCTCTAGCCTAGTCTGGACACTGGCTCTCCTATTGTTATCAAGCATTGAGGAAGCAACCAACTACTGGGGTGTCCAGCTACATTTCTTCAGCCTTCCATTCTTATCTGACGGCAATATCGCTCAGGAGTTTCTAACCGATTTCCTGCTTCTTCTGACTCTGTTCTTGTCGGGCTTAGTGATCGGAAGTATTTTCCGAAAATTCAGAGCAATCGGATTGTTTATTACCAGTTTGGCCGCGATGGTCGTGACGACTCTTCTTGTTGTGCTTTCCACACTTAACGACTGGTGGGATCCGATCTGGAATTGGCTGAAGGATACTACGGCATTTGAGCTTTCGTTATGGTTTCTGCCGATTGCCCTATGCTTCGCTATCATTTCTTACCTGCTGATCCGCAGATCAACGGTGTAATCATCTAAAAAGAAAAATAATCATCCCCCTTACTCAGACATCCTGTGTCATCGGCTATTACTGTTGAATACAACGGTAATACAATGCTGCCGGAGACAGATGCCTGTTAAGGGGGATTTTTATGGATTTGCGGAGCTTGATGAGCCTTGATGACTATGAGCGCCTGGAGGTCATCCAGGATGTACAAAGCGGACTAACTGCTATAATCGCAATTCATAATACAAAGCTTGGCCCCGCACTTGGGGGCTGCAGAATGTGGAACTACCCTACCGTCGAGGATGCTGTTAAAGATGCAGTTCGCCTAGCGCGAGGGATGACCTATAAATCAGCTATGGCGGAGCTGCCCTTCGGCGGCGGCAAAGCCGTTATTATCGGAGATCCAGCGAAGCAAAAGAATGAACGGCTATTCCGCGCTCTTGGGCGGTTTATCGATCGGCTGCAAGGCGAGTATGTGACCGGGATGGATGTGGGCACAACATCCACAGATATGGATTGGGTTGCTAAGGAAACTCGGCATGTAACGGATGTTTCCGGCTCGCTTGGAGCTTACGGCACCTTCACAGCGGACATGACAGCTTATGGCGTATTTCTGGGGATGAAAGCCTCGCTCAAGAAGGTAGACGGTACAGAAAGCTTGTCCGGTAAAGTAGTCGCGGTTCAAGGGCTTGGGAAGGTTGGCATGTTTCTCTGCCGTTACCTGGCCCATGCGGGAGCAAAGCTGGTGGTTTCGGACTTGGATGAAGAGCTTGTCCAGAAGGCGGTCCAGCAATACGGGGCGCGGGCAGTAACTGTTCAGCAGATTACGCAGGAGCTTTGTGATATTTACTCCCCGTGCGCACTTGGGGGTATCATTAACGATAAAACGATCCCTGGTTTCCAGTGCAAAATTATTGCTGGAGCGTCAAATAACCAGCTGGCGGAAGATCGGCATGGCGAGGAGCTGCACAGACGGGGCATTTTCTATGCGCCGGACTACGTGCTGAACGCTGGCGGCATCATCGTCACCGCGGCTGAACTTAATAACAACTCCCCATCCTACGCCCGAAGCTGCGTCGAACGGATCTACGGTACGGTTGTGAAAGTGTTCGACTACGCCGATCAACATGCCATGTCCAATGCCAAGGCGGCGAACCAACTGACCGAGCAGCTGCTCAGCGTGTAAGAGGCGTAAAGCGCGTCATTGAATAACGCAAAAAGGCTGCTCCTTTGGTCGATACGACCAACGGGAGCAGCTTTTTGGCGTTAAGGCCAGCATTCGATTTCTTCCTTTCTCTCCTTTATAATGATTGCATAGGCAAGTTATTGTGAAGGGAGCTGGATCTAAATGAAAGAAGAAATTATTAAACGACTGACCTCTTATGTCATCGTAGATACCCAATCCAATGAGGAGAGCGACACCTGCCCCTCAACGACCGGTCAGCTTACCCTTGCGAACCAGCTCGTTGATGAGCTGAAAGCCATCGGGATGGAAGACGTAACAATGGATCCGAATGGTTATGTAATGGCCACTTTGCCTGCAAACTCAGATAAACAGGTTCCGACGATCGGATTCCTCGCCCATGTAGATACAGCTACTGATTTCACTGGTAAAAATGTAAAGCCGCAGCTCGTCGAATACGAAGGCGGCGACATTACGCTGAACGAATCGCTTAGCGTCGTTTTATCAACGAAGGACTTCCCTGAGCTGAGCCAATACAAAGGCCATACGCTCATGACCACGGACGGCACAACACTGCTTGGCGCCGACAATAAAGCCGGTATTGCCGAGATCATGACGGCTATGGCTTATTTGATTGCAAATCCGGATATCAAGCATGGCAAAATCCGCGTAGCGTTCACGCCGGACGAAGAGATCGGCCGCGGCCCTCACCGCTTCGATGTAGAAGCCTTCGGCGCGAAATATGCCTACACCGTTGACGGCGGCCCGCTTGGTGAGCTGGAATATGAAAGCTTCAACGCGGCAGCAGCCAAGATCACGGTTAATGGCACGAATGTGCATCCCGGCACAGCCAAAGGTAAAATGGTCAACTCGATGAAAATCGCTATGGACCTGAACAGCCGGCTCCCAATAAATGAAGCGCCTGAGCATACGGAAGGCTACGAAGGCTTCTACCATCTGAACACACTGCAAGGTGATGTTGAGCAGACGAAGATGTCCTACATCATCCGTGACCATGACCGTGAAAAGTTCGAAGCGCGCAAGGCGAATATCTCAGCGATTGTCGAGGAGCTGAAAGGCATTCATGGCCCGAACAGCATCGTTCTTGAGCTGAAGGATCAGTACTACAACATGCGCGACAAAATCGAGCCGGTTTTCCAGATCGTCGAAATCGCCCGCGACGCGATGGAGAGCTTGGATATCAAACCAATCATTAAGCCGATCCGCGGCGGTACAGACGGCTCGCAGTTATCCTATATGGGACTGCCTACTCCGAATATTTTCACCGGCGGCGAGAATTACCACGGCAAATTCGAGTATGTGTCTGTCGATAACATGGTCAAATCGGTGCAGGTTATCGTCGAGATTATTAAACGGTTCGAACAGCAAGGCGAGTAATTACGAGGGTCTTTCTACCTCGAACAGCTCGCCAAGTTTCGCATAAGATGCACCTGCCAGCCGGCTGACTGGCCGGAGCGCAGCCGCATCGATATGATTCCGTTCATCACAAATGGATTCATCCAGATGATAGCTGACGACTCGACCGATCAGAAGGTCGCAAGCTGGTGTCTCAGCCGTACCTCCCAGCGGGATGACCTGTTCCAGAATACACTCCATCCGGACTTTCGCTTCTGCAATACCGGGAACAGAGATGTGCTCACTAGGAACAGCAGTAAGTCCTGCAAGAGTAACCTCGCTCTCTTCCGGCGGCAGGCTAGCCGCTGTGATATTGAGCTGCTGCACATAGGCTTCATCTGCAATGTGGACGACAAACTGTCCACGTGCAGCGGCATGACGAGAGGTATCCTTCGGGATACCTTTTTTGCGCTGCACAGAAACAGAGATCAGCGGCGGGTCAGCCGTTATGATATTGAAATAACTGAACGGGGCTGCGTTAAGTACGCCATCCTCCGACAATGTCGTGACCAAGGCAATAGGCCTTGGAATAATCGTGCCTGTAAGCAGCTTGTAATTGTCCCGCTCACTTATTTGTTCCGCATCAATACGAATCATTTTCCCGCCGCCCCTCTCTTATTGAAACTGCTCGTTATACCAAGCTGCAGCTGCTGCTACCTCTGTGCGTGTAAGCTGATGGCCAAACTGCTCCCAATGAACGGCTACAGATGCACCGGCACTGCTAAGCAGCCCTTCAAGCTCATTAGACTCCTCTGCCGAGCAGATTGGATCATTAACCCCTGCCCCGATAAATACCGGTACTCCCGACAGATCTGGCAGCTCAAGGCCGCGAATAGGAACCATTGGGTGATGCAGAATGGCTCCACGAAGCGAGTCCTTGTAGTGGAAGAGGAGGCTGCCTGCAATATTCGCTCCGTTGGAATAGCCGACAGCTACGAGATTATGCCGGTCAAATCCGTATTCTGCTGCTGCTTCATCGAGAAAATCATTTAATTCTTTTGTCCGGAAAACCAGATCCTCCAGATCAAATACCCCTTCCGCAAGGCGGCGGAAATACCGCGCCATGCCATTTTCCGATACGTTGCCTCGAATACTGAGTACGGAAGATTCCGGTGAAAGGCCTGCCGCAAGTGGCAGCAAATCATGCTCTGTTCCGCCTGTGCCATGGAAGAGGACGAGGACCGGCGCTGCCGGATTCGTCCCTTGTTTGAATATATGTTTCATCTCTATTCCTCCTAAAATGAATTGTCACCCAAGTGGCCATATGCTGGCCGGTTGTGATGATTCATGCTACGTAAGCATAAACTTCTTTCTTCCCAGTATTAACGATCCAGTTCCATTACCCGTACATCAAACGGTGTAAGCAGCTGTTGGATGCTTTCACGATGTTGTTCGTACCATGCTGGCAGCATCAGTTTCTCACCAAGGTGTGCAACTTCTTCATCACGTGCAAAGCCTGGAGGATCTGTCGCAATCTCGAAGAGGATGCCGCCTTGCTCACGGAAGTAGATCGCATTGAAGTACTGGCGGTCCACAATCGGTGTTGGCTGGAAGCCGTTCTCTGCTACATGCTGCTGCCATGCTACATGCTCAGCATCGTCTTTTGCTCTCCAAGCGATATGGTGGACGGTACCGTGACCGCCATGACCAGCTGCCATTGGCTCCGTATTTACATCGATGATATTACCCAGTTCACCAAACGATTGGAAACGAGCTAAGCCATTCTCCTCATCGACTTTCGACAGGCCCATTACATGCTCGAGCAATTGTGCAGTTGCGGCTGGATTCGTGCTGTACAGAATCGCGCCGCCGAAGCCTTTAATCGCATGCTCAGCGGATACACCACCAAACGACCATGTGCTTCTTGGACCGTCTTCACGCGCCACCAGCTCAACAAGCAAGCCGTCCGGATCAGCAAATTGCAGGTACTGCTCGCCAAACCGCGAAGTTTCCTGGAACTCGATCGAGAATTTCACCAGGCGCTCTCTCCAGAAGCCAAGCGTACCTTCCGGTACAACATAAGTGGTGTAGCCAACTTGACCGCCGCCAACTACGCCTTTACGGGAGTTTTCCCAAGGGAAGAAGGTAATAATAGTACCTGGGCTGCCGACTTCATCACCGAAGTACAGATGGTATACTTCCGGCGCGTCGAAGTTGATTGTTTTTTTCACAAGTCTTAAACCAAGTACCCCTGCGTAAAAGTCAGTTGTTACCTGAGGGTTTTTCACAAATGCTGTAATATGGTGAATCCCTGCTGTACGTTGGTTGGTTGTCATAATTTCCACTCTCCTAATTGTCGTTTTAAATTTTCAAGAATCTTTAATTTAAGATATATGATCTGACATGCTGTATGATTAGTACGACCATCATCTTTCCTACTTGAAGGTCGTCTGTGCAAACTTGCCTAACTTCTTAAGAAGCACACTTGCTGCCTGCTTCTCTTCAACTGTCAGCCCTCCGACCGCCTGATCAATGATAAGGGTATGTTGAGGGAAAACTTCTTCAATAAACTGTGTACCCGTGTCCGTCACTTCGGCGTATATAAGCCGTCGATCCTCTGTTGAAGCTCTGCGACAGACATAACCTTTCTTCTCCAGCTTATCAATCACGTAAGTGATATTACCGCTGCTCATCAATACCTTCTCGCCAATCTGCTGCAACGGCTGCGGACCTTTATGATAGAGCAGTTCGAGTACCCCGAATTCCGTCCGATTAAGGCCATGCTTGCGGATATCACGATCAGCATGAGCATTCACCCATTGGCTTGCTCTGGCAAGCGCGATGTAAAGATCAAGTGATTCATCTTTTTCTTTTTCCATTGGCCCGCCTCGCTTTCGTTTATCTTAATTTAAAGATACTTTATTTAAAGCTAAATGTAAAGAGGTATTTGAAAAAAAATTTGAAGGGCTGTCCAACTCGTGGACAACCCTCTATTATAACATTCCGTAAGCAGCTGCTTAACGGAGATTAGGTGCCGAATTCTCGCCCGGCGCTTTGTTTGGCGCTGGATTCGCTGATTTAGGTGCAGCGTTTGGCGCCTGGTTGTTCGGCGCAATATTGTTGCCTCCGCCGCCATTGCCTCCGCCTGTACCGCCGCCGCCAAAACCTTTGCCGCCTTTGCCGTTTTCTTGCATTTGGCTGCCTCCGCCGCCAAAGCCTTTACCGCCTTTACCGCCTTCTTGCATTTGGCCGCCACCGCCGCCAAAGCCTTTACCGCCTTTACCGCCTTCTTGCATTTGGCCGCCACCGCCGCCGAAGCCTTTGCCGCCGCCGAATCCGCCGCCGCCACCAGCTCCGCCGCCTGCGCCACCACCAGCACCGCCGCCTGCGCCACCACCAGCACCGCCGCCTGCGCCACCACCAGCTCCGCCGCCTGCTCCGCCACCAGCTCCGCCGCCTGCTCCGCCACCAGCACCGCCGCCTGCTCCGCCACCAGCACCGCCGCCTGCTCCGCCACCAGCACCGCCGCCTGCTCCGCCACCAGCACCGCCGCCTGCTCCGTTGCCGCCGCCAGCGCCGCCGCCTTTGCCTACGCCAAGCCCTTTCGCTTTACCTGCGCCTTTGGCGCTTACTTTCTTGCCATATTTAGCAGTGTTGTAAGAGTAATCAATGGACTGGAATGTTTTCGCATCTACTGACCCTGTCACTTTAAGGCCATGCGTTTTTTGATAATGCTTGACCCCTCTTACCGTTGTCGCATCATAATAGCCGTTTATTTTGCCGGAATAGCTGCCTACTGATTTCAGCATCCCTTGAATAACATAGATGTCCGGCCCTTTGGCTCCTTTTCCGACAGCTAGACTTGTGCCAGCCCCGCTAAACATTAATGCCGCAGACAATACGACCGCGCCAATGATTTTGCCTGCTTTACTAGGCTTCCCAGTGCTCTCACGGGAAGACAACAACCAGTCCCATTTCATTTCCAAAGACACCTTCCTGTTCGTGTTGATTTGTTTTTCCACGCCTTACTATTCCCCATTTTTGAATTTCATACGGCACTATTTTCGATTAAAAAATTAAAGAGTTTATCGTGAAAATTAAACATGTTGCTCCCTTCCCGGCTCCTCGCCCAAACCCTTGTTATATAATAGTCCCACTCTAATAACATCTATTAAACCAGGGGGTCTTGGCATGTTGAACGAAAAAGCTATCGCATTTCGTTATCTCGAAGGCCATTTCCCGCTTGCCTATAATGGCGTAGCGGCAGATATTTACGTTTCTCAAGACGATTATGAAGGAGTAGTTCGGGCAGCGAAGGATCTGCAGCAGGATATTAAAAAGGTCGCACAAATCAAGCCGCACCTGATTCACCATGCAGAAGAGCTGACGAACAACTCCGTTATCATCGGTACAATAGGCAAAAGTGGACTGATCGACAAGCTGATTGAGGGTGGCAAGCTGGATGCTTCCGAGCTTAGCGGCAAATGGGAGTCTTTTGTTCTGCAAACGGTTACGAACCCTCTCCCAGGTATTGCTGAAGCGCTCGTTATCGCCGGCAGCGACAAACGTGGCACCATCTACGGCATCTATGAGATATCCGAGCAGATTGGCGTTTCACCGTGGCATTACTGGGCGGATGTCCCTGTCCGCAACCATTCGGAGCTCATGTTCCGCAATGGGATCTACAAGCAAGGTGAACCATCCGTTAAGTATCGCGGCATTTTCTTAAATGATGAAGGCCCTTCGCTTATGGCATGGGTACGAGAGAACTTTGGCGACTTTAAACATAACTTCTATGAGCATGTGTTCGAGCTCTTGCTCCGTCTAAAAGCAAACTATCTATGGCCGGCTATGTGGGATAATACCTTTTATGAGGATGATGAACTAAACCCTGCTGTAGCGGATATGTACGGCATTGTTATCAGTACCTCGCATCACGAGCCGATGCAGCGTCCGCACGGTGACTGGAAGAAACACAAAGAGGGTCCTTGGGATTACTCCGTTAATGAAGAAGTGCTGTACAAGTTCTGGGAAGAAGGTATTCGCAGAAGCGCCAGCTATGAGAATATTATTTCACTTGGTATGCGTGGAGACGGCGATGAAGCCATGGGCGGCCAATTAACCTTCCAGGAGAAAATCGAGCTGCTCCAGCGGATCGTTCAAGATCAGCGTCATATTATTAGCGAACAGACGAAGCGAGACGCCTCCGATGTCCCGCAGCTGTGGGCTCTCTATAAAGAAGTGCAGGACTATTACGAGAATGGCATGCGTGTGCCGGATGATATCACGCTATTGTGGTCAGATGATAACCATGGCAATCTGCGGCGGGTGCCAACCACTGACGAACGCGGCCGCTCCGGCGGTGCAGGTATCTATTATCACCTCGACTATGTCGGAGGTCCTCGTTCCTACAAATGGGTTAATTCCGTGCCGCTTCAGAAAATTTGGGAACAAATGCACAAGGCTTATGAATATGGCGCAGACCGTATTTGGGTCGTTAATGTCGGCGACCTGAAGCCGGTGGAATGCCAGCTGGAGTTTTTCCTGCGGCTTGGATGGGACATCAACGCTTTCAATAAAGACAATATCGAAGAGTTTAGCGTAAAGTGGGCGGAGCAGCAATTTGGCGCTGCCTACGCAAAAGAGATAGCAATCATTATTAACCGTTATTCCAAGTGGAACGGCAGGCTGAAGCCAGAGCTCTTGAATGCCGTACCGCTCTTTAGTACTGTTCATTACAAAGAGGCGGATAACGTCCTGGCTGAGGTACATGAGACAGTTGCACTGGCGGAGCGCATCTACGAAGAGCTGGATGAGTCACTTAAAGATTCCTTCTTCCAACTGGCCCTCTATCCAGCCAAAGCCTCCGCTCAAGTGCTGGAAATGTATATCCGCGTGGAGAGAAGTAAGTTGTATGCAGCGCAAGGTCGAGCTTCTGCAAATACGGAGGCACGTCTTGTCAAACAGCTGTTTGAGGCTGATGCCAAGCTGACTTACACCTATAACCATGAGCTGGCAGGCGGTAAATGGAACCATATGATGGATCAGCTTCATATCGGCTACACCTATTGGCAGCAGCCAGAGGAGCATATCCTGCCCGAAACAGGAACGATTACCCTGACCAAAGAAAACTCCGGCATGGGTGTTGCTATCGAAGGCTCGGAACTGGCTTGGCCGCGTGATCCACAGCTGCCACCTCTATTGTTCAACAATTATACGCGGGAAACCCGTTATATCGATCTGTTCAACCGTGGCTCCGAGGCGTTTACCTTCTCCGCCACAGCGGATGAGCCTTGGATTATGCTAAGCATGACAGAAGGCAGCGTGAACGCTCAAGAGCGGCTATGGATCGATATCGATTGGCCAAAGGTACCTGAGTCCGACAAAATATGCGGTACGATCACCCTAATCGATATGATGAACAGAAAAGCCTTCACTGTCATGATCTGCGCATGTAAACCGGCAGCTCCTTCCCGTGAAGCTTTAACCGGTTTTATCGAAACGGATGGCTATATCTCCATTGAAGCGGAGCACTACAGCGCAAATAAGGAGACAGCCGAGGCAAGCTGGCACGTTATCCCCAATTACGGACGGACCTTGTCATCGATGGGTGTCTTCCCTGTAACGGCATCGTCCACACCGGAGCCTACAATCGATAACTCGCCTTGTCTCGAGTATGAAGTATATCTGGTAACACCAGGTGAGCTGAAAGTAGCTGCTTTGATCGCTCCAACGATCGACTTTATTCCAGGACAGGGCTTACGCCTTGGTGTTTCCTTTGATGACGGTCCAGTTCAAGTCATTAGTGCCATAGGGTTAACCAAAGACGGCAGCTACTCGGAACAGGATTGGGAACAAAGTGTGATTCTCAATATCCGTACAGCAGAATCGAAGCATATCGTGCCTGAAGTTGGTTATCATACGCTCAAAATATGGATGGTCGATCCGATCGTCGTCCTGCAAAAAATCATCATCGACACCGGTGGTGTGAAGCCAAGCTATTTGGGACCACCGGAAAGCTATCGGGGTAAAAAATAAAAAGCGAAGACGAAGAAAAACCTCTCCAGCTGGAGAGGTTTTTCTGACTTTATCGATCGCTATTAAGAGACAAACTTCACATCCGCTACTTTACCGCATTCCACAAAACCAATGCTTTTGTAAACCTTATTGGAATCAGGGTTAGTCAGATCGGCATACAGCATAGGCACTCGATTCTCCTGTACGATTAAGTCGCAGCATGCCGCTACTGTCGCACTGGCATATCCCCGCTTACGCAATTCAAAAGGCGTAAACACGTAGTTAATGCGTGCATGACGCGGAGAGCGATGGGCGATCTGCGCCATCGACACGGGGTTCCCCTCTATAATCCATAAATATAAATTACCTGACGCAATTGCATTGTCCGCTGCAGGTATTTGGCTGGCTGGATGCACCTTTATTCCGTATGCACTTTCGGCAAAGCCTGCCATAAATTCAGCTACAAGCGGTACATCTGAAGACACTGCCTGCCGCAGACTTCCCTCAACATCTGCCGGATACATCACAACCGGACAATAATAAGCTTCCATCCCCATCTTGTTCTCCGGACGCACTCGATAACGGGAGGCGTACAGCTCAGCGAACAGCTTGGCATGCCTTGGCTCAGCCGTAATACCGCGCAGCGTATGACTCGCGAGCTGTCTTATCAGATCTTGTAGCATAGGGCGCCTTATTTCTTCGGCCAACGAATCATCGACCCATAACCAAGCATTATGGCCTGGAGAACCTGCGAATATGGCGGAACCATCCATGTGTCTGAAGCATACCGATTGGCTCATCTCACAAATCCGGTGCAGCAGGTTCATTTTTACTTCATTTGCAATAAAAGACGGAGTCTTAAGCATATGTAGAGCTAATTCTTCAGGCTTCAGCCTTTCCCACATCTCGACTCCCCCTTTGGCAACAGTATGAGACACTTCAGAAATTTTCACTAGTCTATATTCAACTGAAATATCTGTCAAGCAAATTAAAACCCTGCTCAAGGAGCAGGGCTCAAACGAATTTATGCTTTTACAGGCTCCGGACGTTTCAATTGAAGCGGAGGAGGAATAAGCCACCCTTTTTCTTTAACCATTTCTAATATACGTACACCTAAGGCTGCTTTAGTAAGATGATATTTCCCAAATAGTGCACCAACATCTTCTCTTATGGATTGGCCCATCGCTTGGCTGCAAGCCACCAGTCCTGCTGACGCATCAGCTGCTATTGCAGCCGCAATTTCATTATCAGCAAATCTTGCTCCAGCAGGGATATCTTCAAGTTTGACCGGAGGTCTCTCTGGCATAACAGGCGCTGGAGTAATACCGTTATCCGTGAGTAATGTATCAAGTTCCTTTATCTCCAGCTTTGCTTGATCAATAAGGGCATCCAGAACCTTTTTAAGATCTTTGTCACCAGCATGGTTCAAATAAGCCTGATAGCAGGAAATCGCACCTTTAGCGACTGTAGAAGCTTGCCATACTGCATAGATCTCGCCGTAGTGCATCGGTTCATCTTTCGGATTACCACTTAAAATCCCCATTATATATGCCTCTTTTCATTCTTTATTAGATGCCACGGATTTAATATGCTCAGACGCATTCGAAACATTCCATTTCAGTGGTTCCAATAAATAACCCCCTGTCAGAAACAGGGGGTTTCATTACAGCAGAATATTAGGTGCGCTCACGGTCACGGCTTCTTAAGCCAAACAAGCCAGCCAAGCCGAGTAGTCCCAGCCAGCCCCAATCCATATCATTGTCATTATCGTTAGCTAATGTACGGTAATTGTTAGCATTCATACCTGTACCTGTGCCATTTGTGCCGTAGCTGTTCATTTGGTTTGTTGTTCCGTAACCGTTTGTACGGTTAGTTGTTGTGCTGTTTGTACCATAGTTGCCATAGCTGTTTGTACCAAAGGTGTTGCTATTCGTGTTCGTGCGGCTGTTATCCATGGCCACTTCTTCTTTACTGGAATGCGCGGCGAAAGCAGGTACCGCTGCGGTGGATAACATAAGAGTTGCAGCAACAAGCATTGCGTAAGCTTTTTTCATTGTCAGTAGCGCCCCTTTAAGGTTATTGTGTACGACCTTAGGTTTGCTTTTCTGGTGATCAAACTATACTGCCAACTTTAAGCATGATGATTTATGTTTTACTTATTAGATGTTGTCCCATACCAATCTTCCCCTTCGGAATATATTATCTCAGACGTAAGGGAGGGTGGACGAGATGACAAAATCAATTGTTGTGGAAATCGAGTTTAACAACCGTTCGAATAGGGGTGGTGTTTATCGGGTAGGGCTGACCCCTGAATGGATCAAATACAGAATGTCGATTTTTATGAAATATACCCTTCAATGCCTGCTGAAACAAAGCAATCAAAATTTCCATGCTTTCATTCGTTATACCGAAAGGACGGAAGCCATTGTCCGAGCGGAATTAGCAAAGTATCCAAAGCTTCCTAGTCATATCCGGTTTGTAGCAGAAAAAAAATACGAAGATAAGCTGCGTAAAACCGTTGGCAGCAATGAGTTTCTCTATCTCGTTCGCCTGGATTGCGATGACACGTACCACCACACCTTAGTTGACCAGCTTCACAAATATAAACCGAAACAAGGTACTCGGGCGCTGATTAATCAGGCCGGGTATATTTACGACAGCTTAAGGCATCGGATCGCTACGGTTAGTAAGTCTTCCCCGCCTTTTTATACGTGGATTTATAAGCCGGAGCAGTATTTTAGCGGGTTTCGTTACAAAACGGTGGATGGACACAGTGGAGTCATCAAACATAAGCATGAGATTCTGACGACTGGCGGCAAACGTAATTACATGGTTGTCGTGCATAGCAAGAACACGCTGAACCAGCGGCTCCTGAAGCGCCATACTTTTATCTCCAACCGTGCTAAAGTTAACGCCATCCTAAGCCAGTATATTTAATTCGTCGCCTTCATAATTGCAGGGCTTACCGGGGAAAATAAAAGCCAGCAATAAAATTATGGTTGAGGCGGTGTTATTAAAATGGGAAGAAGGAATAGACGGCTTCTAGTACCCGAGGCTGGTGCGGCTATGCAGACATTAAAAGCGAATGTTATGCGGCAGGAAGGTTACACCGTGGATGAGAACAGACCCGATGACGTGAAATACGAGGTGGCTGGCGAACTGGGTATCCGGATGAATCGCGGCGAAAACGGGCAGATGAAGACGGAGGATGCCGGGCATGTAGGCGGCAGGATCGGCGGACCTATGATACGCGAAATGATCCGGATGGCACAGGAGAAGCTTGCAAAGCGGCAGCCTTAAGCTGCCGCTTTGTTCCGTTCTGGTTGGAGGCGCAGTTTTAAGGCAAGGCTCTGAGCGCTTTCGCCTCTCGCATATGCGCTACCCCTTCTTGACAGAGACCATACGGCTCCCAGGGGCAGTCATAGCACAGCCGATGGATGTCACTTGGCTCGATTGCTTCTGCCACGAGGCTGCAAAGCTCTTCCCAGTGAAGACGGCTTCCGATCGTAAGTCCAAGCACGCCTAATATCTCGCTGTCTTTGCGATACACGCTTGGATTCTGACAGTGGGACGGCTGATCCGTCGGGAACGCAGCACAGATCACATCCGGACCTTCGATGATCTCAATAATCGTTTGCGGCTGCTGGCGCAGCGTCTCGTATACAGTTGTCATATTGGTACAGAAGCTATCTGAATAACCCTTGCCCCGATAACCAAGCAGACAAAACAAATGATGTCCTCTTAATGATATGCTCTGCATTCGATCGCTCCTTCCTATGTTTATGTTAACCTAATTTTATCACATAGGTTAACATATGAGGAGTCCTATAATTCCGGTGCAACATCCGGCTCATAGCGGAAACGAGCAAGATCAATTCGGCCGCTTCGCCCCACCTCTACCCCTTCAGCCTCCAGTAGATGCTGCTGAATCATACGAGATTCATCCTCTTGTATCGCAATCTCTCCTTTTGCATTAACGACCCGATGCCAAGGCAGCTGATGGATGCTGCTTAATGAATGCAAAATCCGAACGACCTGCCTCGCCCCTCTGCTGCTGCCAGCGAGAGCTGCAATTTGACCGTAAGTCATTACTTTGCCTTCCGGGATTTGTTTAATCGTCTCGATAACTCTCATCGTATATGGCTGTAACATGTGTTTCGCCCCCATCCTCTCTGTTCGCTTGCTTTCCTTTTTACTTGTCCATTTATCATACAATGAAAAATGATAAGTTACCTCTTAAGCTGTATCGTTAAGACCTGCTAACATCGTAAAGAGTAACTAATACTCCTCCTATGATGCTTTTTTGGACTATTTTAGAACGCAACGGTATCGTTAAGGGGCAGCGCACAAAATAAAACACCCGACAGCAGGTTGAAGCCCGCTGTCGGGTGTTATTTATTAAGCGTATTCCATAATGCCAGCTAATACGTCCTTCCACTGCTCCGCAGTTGAGTTGCGATGAACAAGCCATGTCTCGCCTTTCCCGCTCTTATGCTTGCGAATCATTACAGTGCCTTCGGTAATTACGTCACCTGCAAAGTTATTTTCCTGCCAGTCGAGCAGCTCGGCGAATAGAAGAGGTACTTCCCGAAGATAGACATTATCCGCATTCTTGCGGAACAAATCGGAGGTAACGATAAGCCTGCCGCCTGCCTGCACGAAAGCAATGAGACGCTCCTCTAGCGCCGCATCATAGATTTGGTGAAGAGGAATAATCAACGTTTCCAGCCCATCCAGCTGCTCGCCTGAGTAAACAACTTCCGTACGAATACCCGCTTCAAATAGATGACGATAGACGTTATGAACGATGTAGTCCGGATAAGCGATTCGGTCAGCTACGGAAAGTTGATAGCTCCATGAGCTGTCGAAATGATAATACACACCAACTGCTGCCCGCCCTGTCTCCGTTAGTTCCGGTTCATGGGCATGTTTCGCCGTATACGACTGTACGACATGATAATTCCGGGAAGGCTCTCCGGTTAACGTCACAAGCTCCGGCTGTCCGCCGCCTTGTTCCTGTCCCCAAGGGAACGGCTTCATCTTGAACAGATAGAACCGGCTGCAGCCCCGCTCACTGACCACATTCATATCCCGCTCCAGCTCCGTAGTTCCGGTACCATACTCCATCATCCAGAAAGGTTTGCCAAGCACGCCGCGGCAGGCATCCGCATAAAAAGCAATCTCATGCGGCTTATTGCTGTAAATATCCATACCCACAACATCCAGATCTGCGAACAGGTCCGGCCAGTTCAGATTATCTCCCCAACAGAACATAAAAGCATTGGTTGTAATAGGTCTGGCCCCAATAAAGGGACGAAGGGCAGCCGCTTGAAGACTTGCAAAACGAACCATACTGTCCGAGGAGAACCGGGCAAAATCCAGCTCCAGGCTCGGGTGCTGCCACATGTTTACGTCTGCGCCAATTGGAGCAGGCAGCGGAACCTGATCGAATCGCTCATAACGCTGCGACCAGAAGGTTGTTCCCCATCTTTCATTCAGCTTCTCAATCGAGCCGTAACGCTCTTCCAGCCAACGATGGAAGGCAATCCTTGCTGGATCACTGAAGTCGTATTTGGTTTCACCGCCAAATTCATTATCCAGCTGCCAAGCAACAACATTCGGATGATTGCCATAACGCTCAGCCATTGCTTCTACGATCCGCAAGGAATATTTCACATAATTGTCCGATGAGTAAGACCGGTGCTGGCGGGCGCCAAAACCAATGACACGTCCCTGTTTATTAACGGGGAGGACATCAGGATGTTTCTCCACCAGCCAGACTGGCGGACATGCCGTTGGCGTACATAGAACAACGTTAATACCGTGTGAAGCGGCTCTTTCAATTGAGGCATCTAGCCATTCCCATTCAAATTGGCCGTCACGGGGCTCGAGCACCGCCCAGGCAAATTCAGCGATTCGAACGGAACGGATGCCCGCCGCTGCTAGTTTGCTATAATCGATATCCCATTGCTCCGATTGTTCATGCTCTGGATAATAAGCGATTCCAAGCTTCATGGTGCAAGCTCCTCTACATGTTCATTTTTCGTAATCTCACATTCACATACAATCGGTCCGGCTTCCGTACAATAAAGCATTTCACCATTAGGCAGCTTGATCTGAACCGGAATCGCATCTGGCCGTTCAACCCGTAAGTTAAACCGACCTTCGTGCATACTCCATGCAATATGAACCGCTCCATGCGGCGTCATTGCACAGCCCGATACCTCCTGCAAGCCGCTAATTCTATGTGCTACCGATATACTCGCGAAGCCAGGAGTTAACGGCTGGACACCAAGCAGCTCCGTCGGGAATTCGTACAGCGGCAGGGCTCCCCAAGCATGACAATCGCTCCGAACCGAGACCGGATCCTCCACCCAGGAGGTCAAATGCAGATCCACCTGAGCTTTCCAGTCATCCCATAAAGGTAACGATCTAGCATACAGCCCGGTCTTCGCCAGCACACGGAACAAATAAAAAGCCATCGCAAACGACACTTTGGCAAGTCCCTTTGTCTCCAATGTCCGTACAGTCAGCTCCTTCGCTTCCTCACCAGTAACCGTATCGGTCAGTACCGCCCATATCTGAGCATGCTGACTAAATGCATCTACACCTGGACTATCCGCGAATAAACCTTGCTCCGCCGACCAGCAATGCTTCCGGACAGCCTGCTGCAAAGCTTCAGCACGCTGACGGTATTCCAGTCCCGTATCCCGCCGCCCTGTTGCTTCATTTATCTCCGCTGCTTTAAGCAGTGCATCTACAACCATCAAATTATAAATCGTATTAGGTCCTGACCTGCCTGAAGGCGGCGCACCAGCGTTAGCACGCCATTCCTCTGTCCAATCCACGAAGGACCAATAAGCTTCCGGCATAATGCCGACCAGCCCAGACTCCGGCTCTATCCGTGCATCAAACCAAGCAAGTACGGCATCCATCGAAGCTCTGTACTGCGCAGCATGCTCCAAATCACCGGTATACCAATAATGATCATGAACCATCATGATCCAGAAGAGAGCAAAACCAGGGATAATCTGACGATTTACAGACGGGTATCGACTTTGCAGCATGCCTGTCGGCAGCAGCGAGCTGTGGAAATCATAGATTGCCTTGCGTGCCAGACGGTCATCCCCGCTTACATAATAGGTAAACAACGCCTGCAGCCTGCTGTCCATTTCATATTGCATTTGCTCATAAAAAGGGGTATCTTCATACGTTTCATGCATGCAGTTGCGAAGCGTATTCAAGCTGATCGTCCATAAAGGCGAGAGTGATGGGTCCGAGCTCTGGAAGGCTGCTCCAACATCCAGCGGATACCCCGTTCTAAGGTAGGTTAAGCCCTCAACAACAACAGGCTCATCAGCCGCCTCTACAGTAAGACGGATAAATCGGAACGCTCTCCGGTGAAAAGGTTCATACCTTTCATGCTCGCCAGCGCGTCTTCCATATCCCGCTATCCGATACGTATCCTCAAATCCATATAATTTCTTACCTTCCGGCTCATCACGTACTCCCTTGTTGCGCTGCCCGTTAGGGAATGGCTCATATTCATAACATTCTGAATACAACAAATACGCTGTACCGCCTGCTCCACCACTAAGTACAAGCTGAGGGAAACCAGCCACTAGCTCGCCTGCATCAAGCTCAAGAACCAAACGGCCGCCTGCAGGCACCTCAATCTCAAGCAGTCCCCCATCTTTCATTGGCTCGCTTGCGTAGACCTTGTCACCACATTCCCCTTGGACGATCGTCTTAAATGCCAGAGTTTCCTCTCTCATGAAAGGAATAGGACGCGGAGTGAGCAGCCAGCTGCTCAAGCCACCGTACATTTTGTCATGCGTCTCCGCCACAACCACTGCAGCCGGCCAGTCTGTATCGGCAAAGGCACCTTCTCTCCAACCATAAGGCCAGTCGGTGCCATCTATCATTTCTCCGCCGCCAATAAAGAGAGTAGCGGTTTCTGGTGCCAGCATCGCCGACTGTGCCGGGATCCGGTGACAATCCCAGCCCGTAAGACCGCTATCCAGCTTCTCTAACTCCGCACCGCTGCGATCCTTCAGGCTGCCCTCCAGCAAAAACACACCACGGTCTTTACGCCATACTGATGCCGGCCCTTTATCCCCTTTATAATGAACGACATGTGCCGCCAGCACATTTGTACCCGGACGAAGGAAAGGTGTTACATCTACCGAATCATAATAATGAACATTAAGATCTCCCTTGCACGGCCCGTATGCAATGGATTGTCCATTTACATACAGCCGGTATCGGCTGTCCGCGGATACATGGATCTTAAGCTGTGAGTCCCCATCTGCCGCAACTTGAAAGCTCCGCCGAAAAAGCACGGTCTCCATAGTCCCATTACCATCCACCGCCTGATCAGGTCCTGCCCAAATCCACTTCGCCGTCCACGCTCTATTCTCGTCCATCTTCTCCTCCGTTTCCCGTCAGCGGGCATTCCGGTAATCGCTTGTACTTACGCCCGTATACGTTTTGAACCGTTTATAAAACCAGTCGAGCTCGCTAAACCCCACTTCCAGCGCGATTTCATATACTTTCTTATCCGTATGAAGAAGCAGCTCCTTCGCCTTTTCCATTCGAACCTGCAGCACATAGTCGTTAAAAGACTGCTCCGTATTGGCTTTGAACAGCTTGCCAAGGTAATTCGGGTTCATATAGATCATGGCGGCCACACTTCGCAGGCTTACATTGCCAGCGTACTGCTCCTGTACGATCTGCTTCACTTCCAGAACGATTTTATTCGGTCTGATTTCCTTCGTCCGCTGCAAGGCATCGAGTACATCTCCACACTTGCTCTCCATAAAACGCAGCAGCTCATCCATCGTCTTGATCCGCATGATCCGCTCGTAATCCCCTAAAGCGGGATCAAACAACCGGTCATGGCTGGCGCCCTGCTCCTTCACGAGACGGAACAGCTGAATAAACAACTCCAATACCGACAGCTTTGCTCGGCCCTCTGATATTTGCTCCGTCTTGAAGCATTCCCACAGTCTGGCTAATGCCCGTAGTGTGTCTGCACGCCGGCTGCTGCGTACCATCTCCAGCACTTCCGACTCCAAAGTTCTGAGCATGTCGGGTTCACCATCTGACTCGGCTTTCCCATGAGGCAGCAGAACCGTTCCTGCTCCCGACAAAAACTTCCTGTCGAGCGCCTCTTCCGCTTCACTCCAGGAATGCTTAATCTCCATGATTGATCCCACGCTTCGGCCAATGCCGATCGTAACAGAGGCTTTGGCGTACCTCATTGTCGAGGATCGCAGAGACTCTGCCCAAAGCCGGCATTCTTCTATGTCCATTTCCTTGGCGTTGCCGCCTAACAGTACGCCGATTCGTTCCTCTGATTCTTCAAATATATAGCCCCGCCCATCTGCTAATTCCTCTGCGATATTGCGGATCGCAAAACGCATGAGCTCGGTATCCCGATCCGGCATTTCGCCGTCAGCAAGGAAATCAAGTTCCAGCAGCAAACAGGCATATCTCTCATGCTGTGAAGGAAGCTCCATCAGCAGAAGCTGCTCCTCCAGCTCTCGGGCAGCTACCTGGCCATGTGCCAATCGGCGAAGAAGCTGATCCCGTCCAGCCGACAAACCAAGCCGCTGCCGTTTTTCCAGAAGCTGCTGCTCGCGCAGCTCTGCAGCAAGCTTTTGCAATAAGGCAATAAGATCTTCCTCATCAACAGGCTTTAGCAAATACTCCTTCACGCCAAGGCGAAGCCCCTCCCGGGCATAGGCAAAATCATCATAGCCGCTTAAGATCACGACCGGTGTATCGGTGAACTCCTGCATCGCCGCCGCCATCTCAAGACCGTTTAAGACAGGCATCCGAATATCGGTAAGCACAAGAGCATAGCGCTGGCTCCGCAGCATTTCTAGCGCCTGCTGTCCATCCTGCGCTTCACCCTTAACCGTAAAACCAAGCTCCTCCCAATCAATCAGATAACGCAGCGATTGCCTCGCCACCGGCTCATCATCCACGATCAACACGTTGTACATCCGGCGTCTCCCCCTGTCCGTCTCTTGGCAAACTCATGGTTACGATTGTCCAGGCCCCAGCCTCGCTGGTAATTTCAAGCCCGTGTCCTTCTCCGAACAGATGCCGCAGCCGGTGCTGCACATTTTGAAGACCGATATGTGCGTCACCTGTAAGACTCTCATCACTATTCAACCGCTGCTGAATTTCTGCCAACCGTTCTAGAGAGATGCCAAGACCGTTATCCCTGATGGTCAGCAGGAGGAGATTCCCGCTCCGCTGCCCGCTAATCCGAATGTGGGAAGGATTTGGACTTAGCTCAATCCCATGGGATATGGCATTTTCAACGATTGGCTGAATACACAGCTTTGGTACCAGGACATCCATCTCTTCTTCCGGCACATCAATCTCGTAGGTAAATTTGTCACCGAACCGGTATTGCTGAATTTGCAGATAGCTAGATATGAAATCAAGCTCCTCCGACAGCCGAATTGTTGGGCCGCCCTTCTTCAGCATCATGCGGAACGACTTCGCAAGCAGGCCAATAACCTTCGCATTCTCCCGGTCACCCGCAATGAGCAGCTTACCTCGGATCATATTAAGCGTATTGAATAGAAAATGCGGATTGATCTGAGTCTGCAGGGCGTACAGCTCCACTTCCTTCGTCCGAAGTGCATTCTCCCTGCGGTCGAGCTCTGATTGATACACCTCACCGATTAGTTCTCGCAGTCTTCGCACCATCAGATTAAACATCTCGCCAAGCTGCGCGACTTCATCACTGCCCTTGACCTCAACAAAGCTATCGAACTTATCACGGTTTAGCCGCTTCATCTTCACTGCCAGCTCCGACAAACGCCGGGTCAGACTGACAGACATGATCGAGATCAGCAGGACGGAAGCTACAAGCGCCATTGCAAAAAGCAGCACGGCCATTGAACGAAGCTGCTGCAGCTTCGCGGATAACTCCTGCGTCGGAATAAAGGCGATCACCTTCATGCCTTTGACAATATTGCGGGAGTCGAGCGTTTGATACAGAATTTGATAGGAATCTTTGTTCATCATCTGATCGAAGCTGCCATTTGTACCGTTCATCACCTGGCTGCCGAATGACAGCTGGCTAATATTCTCGACTGCATTCTCCTTATCACTATCGATCAGCACCGTTCCGTCAGATAACGCGAAGATGACGCGTTTGTTCTTGCTCTCCAGATCCACAAGCTGTGCGAGATTCTTGAGCCGAACCTCCAGCGACACAACACTTGGTGAGTCCCGGTTCACATTGTTGAGCCGTTTGCGGAAGCTGATGACGGGTTCTTTTTTCGGAAAAGTCAGATAAGGCTGCGTCCAGTAACCTCCCGTGTTATTCGTCATCACTTCCTTGTACCAGTCGGAAGAACGGATATCATTGTCGATGAGCTGCACATTGGAGAAAAAGAAGGACGGATTGTCCGTAAACACATCAACCTTCATCACATCGCGGGTCGATTGGATTGCGGATAGAAACGGCTGGAATTGCTCGGAGTATACTTCATAAGCTTCAAGTTGATCGGCGTAACGCTGATCAAGAATCAAGTTAAGCGATGGGTTCAGGAATAAGGTATTGGCCACATCCTCATAGGAGGCAAGCCGGTTATCGAGGTTCTGACTGATCTGAGAGAGGGATAAAACGGCGTTCTCCACGATATGTTCATGCACAAGATCACTGCTTCGCTTAGTCAGCACAAACGTAACGGAGCCGAGTAGAAATAAGACGATGAACAGGTTAGCTAGAATGAGTTTCGTCCGGATTTTCATACATCTTATCCCCCGCCATTAAAGAAAGGTTTATGAACAAACGAGCGTACGCCTTGCACGTGAGTTCAAGGCGTACGCACATGTAATTGGATTTTCCGCGCTTACTCGCTGATGGAAGCTTTAAACTTGGTGTTAAAATCAGCCCATAACTGCGTATAGGCGCCATTCACTTCTTTTAGCCCTGCCTTTTCCATGGTTGACTTCATGCCATCCCAGCTGTTGTCAAAGTCTGCTTGATTCTTCGACATAATGAGCTTCGGCAAGTATTTCTTCCACGCTTCTTCGATTTTCTTTGCCTGCAGACTGATATTCTCCGGCGGCGAAAGCTGCCACAGATAACCTGGCACGACTTCAGCTGGCTGCAGGAAATCCGCCCAGATCTGCTTGCCGTAATGTGACAGAACATCCTTAGTCATGTCGTCATAGATACTCATTTGATAGTCTTTCGTCAGCGGAGTCGCATAGTCACCATCACTCAGCTTGGCGCCGTCGCCAACGTTGAACCAGTAACCGCTCCCCGTTCCGTTGCCCTTAAAGCCTTCTTTGTTAGCATGGTCGGGGTCTGTTCTTCGAGCTTCCAGTTCAGCCGGCAGCAGCGTACGCTTGCCGTCCTTCACTTCATAATGCGTTCCTTCAATGCCCCATTGCGATAAAATCTGGCCTTCATCCGAGAACAGGTAATCCACGAGCTGGATGAAACGTTCCGGATTTTTCGCAGTTTTCGTCACAACCCACTGTAAGCTGCCTGCGAATGTTGGTACAACCGAATTGGATGTATCAACAGTATCCTCTGTGAAATGGAGCGGCAGATACGCGTATTGACGTTCCGGATGACCATCTTGGCGGAACTGTGTTTCGATATCGCCAACCATCCATTTTGGTGCATAAGCGGCTAATACACGGCCTTGCGCCAGCTTTTTCGACAGATCATCCTGCGAGAAGGCTTCTTTGTCATAGAGGCCGTTCTGATAAAGCTTATTAAGGAATCCGTAATACTTTTTGGCATCTTCCGATACCGGGTTATATTCTACGTTGCCGTTCGTGTCGATTCGGAAGTTGCCATGGTCAGGCAGCCCCGAAGCGCTAATAATCGGATTGTTGTACTCAATGTTGACCTGCCAGCCGGTCATCGCACCGGAGAAACCGATTGTATCTTTACCGTCAACCTGAGGATGATTATCTTTGTAAGCTTTAAGGATGTCGTACAACTGATCGAGTGTCTTGATCTCCGGATAACCCGCTTCCTTCAGCACATCGTACTGGACGATAAAGCTGGCGGCAGCATCAGCTTTCGCTTCACGGCTTTTGTTCACACCGTAGATCGACCAGATCTTGCCGTCAGCATCCTTGAGGAGATTAAAGTATTCGCCAAACTTCTCTTTAATGTTGGGGCCGTATTGATCGATTAGATCATTAAGCGGAATAAGTGCACCGCCGTCTTTATACTTTTGTATTTCCTGCGGGCCCATGGCCATAATGTCCGGGTAGTCGCCGGAAGCGAGCCATAGATCTTCCTTCTGTGTTTCATCACCAACGATCAAATCGTATTTCAAGGACACGCCTGTTTTCTCGGTAAAAACTTTCTGGATCGGTGTATCCCAAGTCAGCTTCTCATCTGTCGTATTCATCGAGTACGTGATTGGCTCAACCGGTGCTTTTGTTTCTTCTGTCGTGGAAGCGCCTTCATTTGTAGCGTTAGTCGCCTTCGTATTACCTCCGTTGTTCGAAGCAGACGTATTGTTTCCTCCATTGTTGTTGGAGGAACAGCCGGCCATTACCCCTGTGAGCATGACTGAAGCAGCCATCAGTGTTAACCCTTTTTTCCATGTCTTAGACATTTGGACACCCTCTCATCTTGTCATGATAATATCACCGGATTCAATGATCCGACAACACTAATCTTTGCTGCCTATTCCTTCATGGCAGCGACGGTCATGCCTTTTACAAAATACTTTTGCAGGAACGGATAAACGAGCAGAATCGGAAGCGTGACGATGATCGTCATCGCCGCCCGGATCGTCTCCGGGTTTGTCCTTCTGGCGTCCGTAGCATCGATGTGAGTATTGGCGCTCATAACTTGATTGACGGAGCTGATCAGAATTTTCTGCAGCTCGTATTGCAGCAGGTTCAGGTTCTCGTTGCGGCTGGCGTACAGATAGTTATCGAACCAGGAGTTCCAATGCTGAACAGCGATGTACAGCGTAATCGTCGATAACACAGGCAAGCTGATTTGCAGCACGATGCGGAACAAAATCTGAAAATCCGATGCGCCGTCAATTCTGGCAGACTCTACAATACCTTCCGGCAGCTGCTCGAAGTAACTTCTCATGATGATGACGTTGAAAACGCCGATCAGCAGCGGCAGGATATACACAGCTGCATGATTCATAAGTCCAATGTTTTTAATCAACAGATAAAGTGGAATCAGACCGCCGTTCACATACATCGTAATGATCAGAATGATGTTGTACGTCTTACGGAGGAAAAATTCCTTCCTACTCAGCGCATAAGCTAGCATCGCGGTACAAATGACGCCAAGCGCCGTACCCACAATTGTCCGGACGACCGAACGGATCGCCGCTGCCGCCAGACCATGATTAGCGAAGATCGTGCTGTAGTTCTCCAAGGTGAAGACGCGGGGCCAGATATAGATTGTGCCTTTCAGCGTATCGCCCGCATCGTTCAAGGAGATGGCAGCCAGATTGAGGAACGGGAACAACGTTCCGATTCCAAGCACCAGCAGCAGGATGTAATTGAATGCACTAAAGATGACATCTCCTTTGGACCGCCTGACTAACATGTTCTCTCACCTCCTTGGCAAGCCGGCTTCGCTTAGAACAAACGGCTGCCGGATGTTTTCTTTGCCGTGTAATTGACCAGCAGAACGAGTACAAGACTCACAATTGACTTGAACATACTGACTGCCACGCCGTACGAATAATCACCGATACTGGTTGAATAAGTCAGGGCGTATAGATCGAGCACCTCAGATCGGTTGATGACAACCGGATTGCCAAGCAGGAACTGCGATTCATATCCGCTTTGCACAATCCATCCGACATTCAGAATGAGCAGCAGCACGGCTGTGGGCATAATGCCCGGAATCGAGATGAAACGCATCTTCTGCCACCGCGTTGCCCCATCGACCTCAGCTGCCTCATAGTGCTCCGGATTAAGGCCTACGAGCACCGCGAGGTAGATGATCGTATTCCAGCCAAGCTCCTTCCAGAAGTTCGCTGCCGTATGAATCCACCAGAACCATTTCTCATGACCGAGAAAATATAATGGATCATGGATGAAGCCCAGCTTCAGCAGAACGGCGTTCACGACACCGCCGTCCGGGGAAAGCAGCGTAGCGAATATGTTGGCGATAACAACCCAGGACACGAAATGCGGGATGTACGTCAGCGTCTGAATAACCCGTTTGAAGAAAACAAATCGCACTTCATTCAGCAGTAACGCCAGAAAGATTGCTCCGACAAAGCCCGTGACTAGATTCAGTACCCCCATGACAACGGTATTGCGCAATGCGTTGAAGAACTGGGGATCCTTGAAGAGCAGCTCGAAGTTATCGAAGCCGGTCCATGGAGAATGCCACAGCCCCAACGCTACCTTGTAATGTTGGAAAGCCATGATCCAGCCCCATAGCGGGCCAAAGGAAAATAGCATAACGAGAAGCACGAAAGGCGTTGACATCAAAAGCAGCTGATACTGTCTTCGTATGACGAGGCTTTTGCCCGCCTTCTTCCCGGCCGTTTGGACAATCTCCTGATTCGTTAGTGTATTGGCGGGTTTGGCCATGTTAGTCTCCTTTCTTGACAGCAGGTTGGTCGTTCATCGAACTAGCTAAGCGAAGTAAATACGTACACGCCATAAGCAGGAATGACGGCGGGACCTTCCAGCATACGGTCCGAGATCAGCTCCAGCATTGGTGCTGCCAACTCAATCGCCTGTTCCTCTCCCGCATGATTAATCGCAAAGATAAATCGCTGCGTGCTGCCCGATCTTCGTGCCAGCTCCACCTCTTCCGGCGCCATTACCTCGGTAATCGGACGGATATCGGCAGATTTGCATATTTGTCCCATAAGGCTGCGCATACCATCAGGATCAGCTCCAATGCCAAAATAATAAGCGTTGCCTTGCCCAAAGGAATGACGAGTGGCTGCTGGTGTTCCTGCCATGTAATCCTCACCATACCAAGCAATTGGTTCGGCCTTCTCGGCAGTGATAATGTCATACCAGATCGTTCCGCTTCCGGCATTCTCTTCATCCCTCGTTGTAATCCGGCGGGATTCGCCTTGACGAAGCGTCCCGTAGTCGGTGATGCGGATGCCAAGCAGCTCCCGGAATGCTCCCGGCAATGGGGTATCATCCATTCGGTTGTTCCACAACTTAGTCCCGGCGCGGATATCAAGCACTACCGTACCGCCTGCTGCCGTATAACGCTCCAGCCTTTCGGCAACTCCCGGCTTCGCCATCATATAGTGCGGCAGAACGACCAGCTTATAAGCTTCAAAATCGCAATTATCCGATACGACTTCAACTGGAATCCGATTGTCATAGAAGTGCTTATAATACGCCATAAGCTGTCGGCTATAGCGATGCTCATACGTCTGCGGCTGAATCTCCATCGTCCACTCGTTCTCGTAGGACCTGATAATCGCCACCTCTGCCTGGCTGCCTAAGCCTTCCATGAGAGGTAACAGCCGCTGCAGCTCCTCACCTGTACGTGCCGCTTCCTCATAACGCCGGCCAGGATTGCCGTCATGCGGCAGCAGACCGTGCCAGAATTGCTCGGCTCCGAATAGACAGGTCCGCCAGCGGAAGTAAAGGATGGCATCTGCGCCATGAGCAACAGATTGATAAGTCCATTTGCGAAGCTCGCCTGGCTTTGGTGTTGGGAATAAAATATTACCGCCCGGCGGGCCACTTTGATGCTCCATCACCCAGAAATTCGCTTGCTTGAAGCCGCGGGTAACATCTAGGTTAAGTGCGGTATCCCGAGGGTCAGGCTTATCAGCAAACATCAGATTCGGGTACGTATCCAGCGATGCGAAATCCAGTTCCTTCGACAAATCAAAGTCATCGATTTCATTAAACATGCCCATCATGTTGTGCGTGACTGGCTGGCTCGGAGCGACTGCATGCAAAATGTTTAACTGAAGCTTCTGGAACTGCACAGCCGAATCGGATGAGAACCGGCGGAAGTCCAGCTCCATACCAGGATTGTGAAGCGGAAATACCGTATAGGCAGGCAGCTCGATTTCAGTAAAAGCATTGTAAATCTGGCTCCAAAATACGGTCCCCCACTGCTCGTTCAAGTTATCGATATCGCCATATTTGTTCTCCAGCCATTGTTGGAAAGCGGTGCGGCAGTTGCTGCAATAACAACGTGTGGTATCGGTACAGCCAAACTCATTATCAATCTGCCATGCAACCACATTCTCATGGTGAGCATAGCGCTCCGCCATTGCCGTTACGATCGACTGAACATGGACATGGTAGTTCGGGTTGTTGTAGCAATAGTGTCTGCGATGGCCAAAGCCGCGGACAAGCCCTTTATTATCCTGCATATAAATATCGGGATGACGGTCCATGACCCATTTGGGCGGTGTAGCCGTTGGTGTCCCCAGCACAACCCGAATCCCTTCTGCAGCCAGAATCGACAGACTCTTGTCCAGCCATTCAAAGCTGTACTCACCAGCTCTTCGTTCAAGCTTGGACCAGGAAAACTCCCCGATCCGTACGACATTAATGCCGGCCTCCCGCATCATCTTCGCATCCAACGGCCAGCGTTCTTCCGGCCAATGCTCCGGATAATAACAAACGCCAAAATTCATGTCGTTCTTTCATCTCCAATCTGTGTGCCTGATCTGTTTCTATTATCTAATGAGATAGGCAGCGGCAAAACCCGAGAAGTGAGAGATCAACACCTGACAAACAAGTCTGTTTATACGCAAAAAGAGGCTGCCCCCGGCTAATGGGACAACCTCTTCCTATTATTATGGATTTGCTCGTGGCGCTGCGCTTCCCGCTACCGGACCGTTAAATTTATCAGGGAATTGCTTCACGATGCCCTCGGCTAGCGTATCGGACAACATCATCAGATGCGCCTGTCCTGCATCATAAGCAGCAATATCCTTCTCCCAATCCTTCGCAAGCCTTGCGGTCAGGTTGCCAGCCAGCAGATCCAGATGCTTATCCATCATCTGCTTCAAGTCGGTATAGGCCCAATTCGGATTAGCGCCACTTAGAAACTTCGCGATATCGTCAGCGTTCCGGTACCATTCTTTATTGAACTTCTCGAAGTCTTTCTTGTTGTTGTTTTTAGCTGCTTCGATGACCTTGCCGGCAAGTACGATATGCTCCTTAAGCAGCTCCGCCAGCTTATTGCCAGCTTCTTCACCATAGTAAGGCTTAATGGCATTGCCAATATCCTGCTGATTCCGCAGCAGTCGATTCAGCACCGGCTTGGTGTCCTCGAGCCCTGCAAGCATACTGATCATGGTATTACGTGTCCATACCGCATGATCAATCCATAGCAGCCTTAGATCAGCCTTCAGCTTCTCGGCTGCAGGATTCAGGCATATTCGATGAGCTCCATGCTCACTTGCCTGGCCCGCCTGACTTGCAGCCCAGCCATTTGCCGGTGCAAGACTTAGACTTAGCGCCATAGCAGCGGCAATGACGGTCGTTTTCCAACGTTTGTTCTGTTTCATCATGTTGATTGTTTTCTCCTTCAGGCATGAAATGAGTAGCTTGAACTCGTTATATTGTGAACGTTTCCAGCTATTTCATACCATTTCAGATAAAAAAAAGCACCCGGCTATAAAAGCCGAGCGCTTATAAGTCTATCCTATATGGAGCCCTTCGAGTGCTGACTCCTGCTTTTCTACCGATGTGCTTTCACCTATGTTCTTCTTACCTCTGCGGAGCAGAAGGCCAAGCAGAGCACCAGTAATCGCGACAAACACCATGATGCCAAACGTATAATCAAACGCATCTACAGCAAGGGCCAGCAGTTGCTGAAGCTGCTCCGGATTAGCTTCCGCGGCATTGCCGGAAGTTTGACTAGCAAGCACATCCGGAGATACATTCGCCTCCGTCATCAGAGTTCCGATCCGCTTCGTGAGGATCGTCACTAACAGGGCTACAGCCAGGGAACTGATGACCTGCTGCATCGCGCTGGTAAGCGAGGTTACCCGGCTCACAAGCTCACGCGGCGTCTTATTAATCAGATGAGAGTTAAGCGGCATCATCATAAGCCCCATACCTGCGCCTGCCATAATAAGCGGCAGCAGCAGATCTTCCCTGCCTGTATGAATATCGAGGTTAGAATATTGGAAGATCGCACCTGATACCAGACTCAGCCCGATTACAACGAGCCAGCGAACCCCAATTCGGTCAAACAAATAACCGCCAATCGGCATCATGCAGGCCGATGCCAACGCTTGCGGGAACAAGGTCAGTCCCGTATCAAACGCACCGTATCCACGTCCTTGCTGCAGGAACTGCGGCAAGAGGAAGATTGCGCCAAACAGCGAGAATTGAACGATCCACTGCACCACAATTCCAAACGAAAAGTCGACAGAACGAAATACACGGAGATCAAGCAGCGGATGCTTCACGCGGAGCTCAACAAAGATAAAAGCAATAAGCGCAATACCGCCAACAATAAGTCCGCCGATCGTTTTATCCGAAGTCCAGCTTTCAGCACCTTGGTTAAGACCATAGGACAGCGCTGCGAATGCAAGCGGACCTAGGATCATGCCTGGTATATCGAAGCCGGCAAGTTTCTTGGTATCCAGCTTCGGCAGCTTCCATAGACCAAACAATACGCTGATGATGCCAACCGGCAGATTAATGAGGAATATCCAGCGCCAAGAATGGTATTCGACCAGCCAACCGGAGAGAACGGGTCCAATCGCCGGGGCCAGCAGAATCGGTACCCCAAGCAGCCCCATCACCTGCCCCACCTTATTCGGCGGGCTGAGACGGTAGACATAAGCCATCGCTACTGGAAGCACAAAGCCGCCGCCAAGCCCTTGTATGACACGGAACATGATTAGCATCTGCGGGTCATTCGGAAGCGCACATAGCAGCGACCCCAATGTAAAAAGTACGACCGAGGTCAAGAAAATTGTCTTCGCACCAAACCGGTCAGATAACCAGCCTGCCAGAGGGATAACAGCTGCCTGCGCAAGCATATAGCCCGTTACCGTCCATTGAAGAGTAGGAAGCTGCGTATGGAAATCCTCCACGAGCTTCGACAGTGCCACGTTCATCGCAGTTGTATCGAGAATAACCATAAAGCAGCCTAAAATAATCGCAACAAGCGGGAGAAAAATACTTTTTAATTGAAATTCCTGCTCCGGCTGTGTAGGTGTTTGTTCCATCCGTTCATTACCTCCTCAATTGACTGCTCCATTACGCCAAGGATGTACGGACGAGTGCTGTAAAGTAATGGTTTTGCCTCCCCATGTTACTGAGCAAACCGGGAGAAGTCAATCGAAATTTTGGTAAAAAATAGATATGGGCCTTTCATGCATTTACCGCTATTCCAACCCTTATTTCATCAGTCTCCGAATGATCGCTAGGCCGCCTTTTGCCGACGGATATCGGAATGCGAAATCAAACTTTGTTGTTTGCTTCAGCACGCTTTTCATATGGGAGAACGTACGGAAGCTCTCCTCGCCATGATAAGCGCCTGTGCCGCTCTCGCCTACCCCGCCAAACGGCAAGTAAGGGGTCGCCAAATGCATAAGCGTATCGTTAATACACCCGCCGCCAAACGGTACAGCCTCCGTCACCCGCTTCTGAATCGCCTGATTATCACTGAACAGATACAGAGCAAGCGGCTTTGGTCTCGCATTAATCAGATCAATAGCCTCCTGCAGTTCATCATAGACAAGCACCGGCAGGATGGGGCCAAAAATCTCTTCCTGCATAACCGGCATACTCCAGTCCACATCAGTCAGGACAGTTGGTTCAATACGCTGAGACATTTCATCAACACGCCCGCCTATAGTAATCTCACCATTCTGGAGAAAATCACATAACCTCTGAAAATGACGCCCTGATATGATTCTCCCATAATCCGGATGCTCCAACGGATCTTTGCCGTAAAACTTCGTAACCGACTTGTGCAGGAGTTCTATGAATTGCTCCTTCACGCTGCGGTGCACGAGCACATAATCGGGAGCAATACAGGTCTGCCCAGCATTTATAAATTTGCCAAAGGCAACCCTCTTGGCCGCCAGCTTGAGGTTAGCATCATGATGAACAATGGCCGGACTCTTGCCTCCAAGCTCCAGCGTAACCGGCGTCAAATGCTTAGCAGCTGCCGCCATCACTTGCTTACCTACATTCACACTGCCTGTGAAGAAAATTTTATCAAACGGAAGATCAAGCAGCTCCTTGCTTACTTCAACTCCGCCCTCCATGACGGTAATGTAAGCTGGATCAAACGTATCTTGAATAAGGGAAGACATCACCTCAGACACTGCCGGTGACAGCTCCGATGGCTTGAGCACAGACGTATTGCCTGCAGCGATTGCCCCAACAAGCGGTGCTATCGCCAGCTGGAACGGGTAGTTCCATGGAGCAATAATAAGTGCCGTACCTAGTGGTTCCGGCACGATATATCCTTTACTGCCTATGTGGGTGAAGGCCGTCTTCACTTTGGCGGGCTTCATCCACCGCTTAAGATGCTTTTGCATGAAGGAGATTTCCTTATACACAAGCCCTATCTCGAGCAAAAAAGATTCCTTTTCACTTCGGTTCAGATCCTCGCGAAGAGCCTGCATGATCGCAGCCTCCCGCTCCTCGATCACCTGGCGCAGCTTAGCCAGCTGCCCTAGACGAAACTCCAAGCTCCGGGTTGCACCCGTACGATAATAGGCCTGCTGCTTTTCAAATACTTGTAATCCATTCATCCTAAACCCCGCCTTTTCGATAGAAGACTATGTACTAATAAAAGGAATTTATCTGTGCTATAGTAGGACAAAAGGAGCGATGACAATTGAATAAAATAATGCCAGCACTCATTTTGCTTATGGGCTTGCTTTACATTTTTATCATTCCTTCAGAACCGCATGCCGTCAAGCTAATTTTCAAAAGTATACCGATGCTCCTTATCATCGTTTATGCCTACTTGCAGCCTGGCGATAATGGTAAGCGGTTTCAGCACATCCTGCTCATCGGCCTAATCTTCTGCGTCATCGGCGATGTCACTCTCGACAATTTCATTGTTGGGCTGTCAGCCTTCTTGATCGGACATTTGTTTTATTTGAGCGGCTTCTTCGGGCAATGGCAATTCTCCGTATGGCGGCTTACCGCTATCGTACCTATTGGAGCATATGCCGTTTATATGGGTTATGAGTTACTTGATGCGCTCACTAAATCAGGAGATGGCGGTCTGAAAGGACCTGTCCTTGTTTATGTAACAGCAATTTCCTTAATGAGCTGGTCGGCCATAATGTCCGGCAACAAATGGGCGATAGCTGGCGCATTGCTGTTTATGGCCTCGGACTCCGTACTAGCCTGGAATAAGTTCATCTCGGAGGTTGCGAGCTCCGATGTGATCATTATGACGACCTATTATGCCGCGCAGTTCTGCATAGCAGCCTGTATTGGTCATAAGACCCGCACTGTTCCTAAGCGTAAACGGCTGCACCGTCCTTAGGTCTATGCTTTCGAAGTAAGAATTGCCACAAAGAGCATGTTGAAATTCTTTTAAGAGGAGCAGCATCGTTTCGCGGGTGAAATATAAGCGTAGTATAGAGTAAATTTATACTTTCTTATATTTGAAGCAAAAAGCCATGATCCTCTGATCATGGCTTCTTTTATAGCTGCGTTATCCGACTTTTTCCTTGTTCATCTGCTTACTACGCAGCTGGCCGCAAGCCGCATCGATATCGGCGCCATGCTCCAGACGGACGCTAACGCTAACCCCTTGCTTCTTGAGCGTGTCGTAGAAGCCTTTGATGGAGTCGTTCTCACTGCGCTGGTATTGGCTGTGCTCATCAACCGGATTGTAAGGAATCAGGTTCACATTCACGAGCGAACGGCGGCGGTCACCCACCAGCTCGGCAAGCTCAAGTGCATGCTCACGATGATCGTTAACATCCTTCAGCAAAATATATTCAAGCGTAATCCGGCGGTTCGTCTTCTCGAGGTAATAATCAATCGCCTGCATCAGCTTCTCGATTGGAATGGCCTTGTTAATCTTCATGATCCGCGTACGCAGCTCATTATTTGGTGCATGCAGCGATACGGCAAGATTGACGCCTTGGTCCTTATCAGCAAACTCTCTGATTTTATCCGCGAGTCCGCTGGTCGATACGGTAATATGGCGCGGGCCAATCGCAAGACCTTTGTGATCCTTCACTGTTGTCAGGAAGTTATTAAGGTGTGTGAAGTTATCAAACGGTTCGCCGATACCCATCACAACGATGTGGCTGACCTTCTCGCCTTGACCTGCTTCATCAAGATGAAGCTGAATCTTCATAATCTGTTCCGTAATCTCACCGCTTGTCAGATCTCGGCTCTTCTTAAGCAAGCCGCTCGCGCAGAAGCTGCAGCCGATGTTGCAGCCAACCTGCGTCGTCACACAGACAGATAAGCCGAATTTATGCCGCATCATGACCGTCTCAATTAAGTTGCCGTCATCGAGCTTAAGCAGCAGCTTCACGGTACCGTCCTTCGACACCTGCTTCGTATGCTCAGCGAGTGTCTGAATCGCGAAGTTCTCCTCGAGCAGCTTCACGCAGTCCGAATGGAGCTCCGTCATATCAGCAAAACTCGTAACCCGCTTCCGGTATAGATAGTCCCATACCAGCGAGGCCCGGGATTTTTTATGTCCGTGCTCGCCCAGCCATGCGATTAATTGCTCTAATGTAAATCCATATATGGAAGGTGTACTCATTATTTATCCTCTTTTCACAAACGCGGCCTAAACCGCATACTGACTCCTATTGTCCCAAAATTGTCGGACGAAAACAAGGGGCGATTCCCGCCAATTGACAGAAGCCCGCAACAGCACTATTCGAATAAGACCCCCGGAGGGTCTTATTACTATTTATCTCCAGCAGAACCTTCGAATAAGACCCTGCGAGGGTCTTATTGCTGCCGCAAACCGGCTAGTTCCCCTCACTTTATCGCTTCATTCGCCGTGATAAGGTCCCCAATGGATCTTAAGTCTACTTTATTCAGTTATCGAACATCAGTTAAGGCCCCTTAGGGACCTTAACTCTTCAAAATCCAGCTAGTTTTCCCCCGTTTGACGCTCCATCCGCTGCATTAAGGTCCTCAAGGGACCTTAACCTCGTCGTTTAACCACTCATCGCGCTAGTTAGAGTCCCTAAGGGACCTTAACCTCGTACATCGTGCTTGAGAGGAATATCCTTACCTGGACTGGACCCTTTGAAAAATGCTGGAACCACCTTTTCTCCCTTCTTCATTCATTTTCAAGCAAAGTTTCGGTGCACATTTATCGCAATCAAGAGATACAGAGACTGATAAAGAGCATTCTAGAGTTCGTCTGCGATGTAAACGCTCTAACCAATCTCATTGTGAGAATTAGACAATATGCCGCCTCTATGTTTCATTTACATTAACCTTAGTCAGGCGTAACATACGATTCAGCAAATGAAATGTATGCTTTATTCGCTGAGTTTCCGTCATGGGAAACGGGGGAACCAAACGATAGGCGCTATTGCATCGGTGTGAGAGCTGGTGTGTCTTGCTTATCAGGGGTGAATCCGGGAAAGGCTGCTCACAGCTGGACCTGGTAGGGCGACTCTCACCGTCCGAATCCGTCAGCTAACCTCGTAAGCGAAGAAAATGTCAGCCACGGCACAGCAAGCTTAAAGCTGCGGAGGCATTTTCCAGGTAGAGAGGATGATGTGTTCTTGTGACCTTATGGGGCCGCGGGGGACTTTCCTCTGCGGTCTTTTTCTAATTATATTTGAAAATGTCTTTATCGCTTAATCTCCTTCACAGGGGAACGGGGGAACCAATCGGATGGCATGCTCAAGCAGCTAGCATCCACGGGGTGAATCGCCAGAACGGCTCAAGCGAGCTTTATGGCGTAGGGCGACTCTTACGCCCGAATCCGTCAGCTAACCTCGTAAGCGTAACAAGAGAGGCAACGATGATCGTGAACATAGGTGCGGTTTATTTTCTGCTGCGCTTATAAGCCACGTGAAGAGTCCCTCTTCCGTGGCTTTTTTGTCGTTGATTCCTCTAATAAAAGAGGAGAGAAATAGGATGAACGATTATATTCTCGTATCTGCACCAAATGTACAGGGCGAGGACTTTATTAAACAATTGCAACATCGGAGAATCCCATTTGCAACGATGGTAAATAATAAGGCCGAATATGAGAGAATGCTCGCACTTGATGTGACTACGATCATTGTCATTAGCACAAATGATGAAGCCACATGGCGAGTGCCGGAGCTTCCGATTGGTCGGATTTTCTTATTCGAGAGAAGCTTGAACCTTTGCTGCCGCTACATTCAGATCTGCCGAAGCTGGACGTCGAAATCGATCTGTGTCATTACCGACAGCACAAACCCGCGACTGATCTATAAAGGAATGGGTGCGAATTATGTGGTTCATTCCAGCAGTGGTGAGACTTCTTTTCTCATATCAAATGATTTCATGGCAAACAGCCAAAACGTTTAAAAATTCCATGCTTACGAAGCAATAATTGCTCAATTGGCTAAAATAAGCCATTTGTGTACCAATTCTTAATAAGGAGAGTAGATTTATGCAGGATATCTATATGGTGCTGCTTCTGGCAGCTGTATTCGTACTCTTCGCCGGATTTATGCAATGGTGTGACCGCTCCATTCAGGAGGAGGAGAAACGATGATAATCACACTCTGTCTGGCCTTACTTATCTTTCTCTATTTAGTGTACGCCCTCATTAATCCAGAAAAATTTTAGTCCCTTAAACGATCGCGGGAGGTCAATATGGATATTTTACAGCTTCTTATTGTGATTGGCGTGCTTGTTCTGCTCGTCAAGCCACTTGGCTCGTACGTTTATCACGTCTACTCGAATGAGCCAAACCGAACCGACCGAGTATTCGGGTGGTCTGAACGAATCATTTACAGCGTGATCGGCTTAAAATCGCGAGCAGGCATGACCTGGAAAAAATACGCGCTTAGCTTTCTTCTAACCAATATCGTATTAGTTGCCATCAGCTATGTGATCCTGCGCTTTCAAGGCGGGCTCCCTGGCAATCCGAATAACATCGGCGGTATGGAACAGACCTTGTCCTTTAATACCGTCATCAGCTTCATCACGAATACGAACTTGCAGCATTACAGCGGGGAGACCGGGCTTTCTTACTTCTCTCAAATGGCCGTCATTATGATGATGATGTTCACATCAGCGGCTACAGGCTTCTCGGTTGCGATTGCATTTATCCGTGGTCTGACGAGCAAAGGCACAACAATCGGTAACTTCTTCGAGGATTTCGTGAAGTCGCATACCCGGATCTTTCTGCCGCTGGCTGTGCTTGTCACGCTGGTACTGGTGGCTTTGCATGTGCCACAGACGTTTGATCCGAACATAACCGCAACAACACTAGAAGGAGCCACGCAAAATATCGCGATCGGACCTGTGGCATCCCTAGAATCAATCAAGCATTTAGGTACCAACGGCGGCGGTTTCTTCGGAGTCAACTCGGCTCATCCATTCGAGAATCCAAACCCACTGACGAATGTCATCGAAATTTTATCGATGTGGGCGCTTCCTGCATCGCTGCCTTATGTATTCGGACGATTCGCGAAAAACCGTAAGCAGGGCTGGGTTATATTTTCCGCGATGATGACCTTGTTCCTTGTCTTTCTGGCAACGGTCTATACCGCTGAGCTGCATGGCAATCCAGCACTGAACAATCTTGGTGTGGATGCCTCACAAGGCAGTATGGAAGGTAAAGAGGTACGCTTTGGTATCGCACAATCCGCTCTGTTTACAGCAGTCACAACAGCAGCGACAACCGGTACGGTAAACAACATGCACGATACGCTGACACCAATTGGCGGACTCGTACCGCTTGCCGAGATGATGCTTAACGTCGTGTTTGGCGGTAAGGGTGTTGGTCTCATTAACATGCTGATGTACGCCATACTCGGAGTATTTATCGCCGGACTTATGGTTGGACGTACGCCGGAGTTTCTTGGACGGAAAATCGAGCCGCGTGAGATGAAGCTCATCGCGATCGCCATACTCGCCCATCCCTTTATTATCCTGGTGCCGACCGCTATCGCTTTCCTTACCGACCTAGGCCAAGGCTCAATTAGCAACGCAGGCTTCCACGGCATCTCACAGGTGCTGTATGAGTACACCTCATCAGCAGCAAATAACGGCTCCGGCTTTGAGGGATTAGCCGATAATACACCTTTCTGGAATATTACAACCGGACTGGTCATGCTGTTTGGACGATATATCTCGATGATTGCCATGCTTGCCGTAGCCGGTTCACTGGTCCGTAAGCAGCCTGTGCCAGAGACATCGGGTACATTCCGGACAGATAACGTGCTGTTTACAGGGATTCTTGTAGGAACCGTATTAATTATTGGAGCGCTGACGTTCCTGCCTGCCGTTGTTCTTGGACCAATTGCAGAGTATCTGACGCTTCGCTAACGGATAAGGATGAGGTGAGTAAAAGGTGACTACGAAACGTAAATCTATGCTGGACTCCGCTATTTTAAGCCGTGCGGTCAAGGACAGCTTTATCAAATTAAATCCACTAACAATGATGAAAAACCCCGTCATGTTCGTCGTTGAGGTCGGTACACTTGTCGTACTGCTTATGACATTGCTGCCCGGCTATTTCGGAACAGAAGATCGGGTAGGCTTCAATCTGACGGTGTTTCTTATCCTGTTATTCACGGTACTCTTCGCGAATTTCGCAGAAGCATTGGCCGAAGGGCGCGGTAAAGCGCAGGCCGATTCGCTTAAGAAGAGCAAACAGGACATTACGGCTAACAAAATGGTCGGCAATAGTGTAAAACAAGTCGTATCTACCGAGCTTCGGAAAGGCGATATTGTTATCGTCTCACAAGGCGAGATGATTCCGGGCGATGGCGAAGTCATTGAAGGCCTTGCTTCTGTTGATGAATCCGCCATTACCGGTGAATCGGCTCCTGTTATTAAAGAAGCTGGCGGTGACTTCAGCTCCGTTACCGGCGGTACACGTGTCGTCAGCGACCAGATCAAGGTTCGCATTATGAGTGATCCCGGCGAATCGTTTATTGATCGTATGATCTCACTTGTTGAAGGCGCAAAGCGGCAAAAGACGCCAAACGAACTGGCTCTGAACACCCTGCTTACAAGCCTTACGCTTATCTTCTTGATCGTTGTCGTTACCCTGGCCCCTATCGCCAAATATGTTGGTGTAGAGCTGGATGTGCCCGTGCTGATCGCCCTGCTCGTCTGTCTCATTCCGACCACGATTGGCGGTCTGCTGTCAGCCATCGGGATCGCCGGTATGGATCGCGTAACGCAGTTTAATGTATTGGCGATGTCAGGCAAAGCCGTTGAAGCAGCCGGCGATATTAACACAATGATTCTGGATAAAACCGGTACGATTACATTCGGGAACCGGATGGCCAGCGATTTCCTTCCTGTTAAGGGATCAACCGTACAAGAGCTTGGCGAGTGGGCAGCACTCAGCTCCGCCAAAGACGAGACGCCGGAAGGACGCTCTGTATTAGAGCTGATGAAGACCAAGCAGCTCTCCTACCCAACAGAGCAGATTGAGCAGGCTTCCTTCATTCCTTTTACAGCAGAAACTCGTATGAGCGGTACCGATTTGCCAGATGGAAGAAAAGTACGTAAAGGCGCCGTTGATGCCGTTAAGAAATGGGTATCGTCTCTAGGGGGTACGATCCCAGCCGATCTCGATTCCACCGGTGAAGCTGTTGCTGTCCTTGGCGGAACACCACTTGCTGTTTCCGTTGATAACCGGATTCTAGGTATTATTTATTTGAAGGATACCGTTAAACCAGGCATGCAGGAGAGATTCGCTGAGCTCCGCCGGATGGGCATCAAGACCATCATGTGTACTGGCGATAATCCTCTGACGGCAGCAACGATTGCCCGTGAAGCAGGCGTGGATGACTTTGTGGCGGAGAGCCGCCCTGAGGATAAAATCGCGCTGATCAAAAGAGAGCAGGCTGCAGGCAGTCTTGTTGCGATGACGGGAGACGGGACGAATGATGCCCCTGCTCTTGCCCAGGCCGATGTTGGGCTTGCGATGAACAGCGGTACAATCGCAGCGAAGGAAGCTGCGAATATGATCGATCTGGATTCCGACCCGTCGAAGATTATCGAGGTTGTGGCTATCGGCAAGCAGCTGCTAATGACCCGCGGCGCTCTTACAACATTCAGTATTGCGAATGATATCGCCAAATATTTTGCCATCATCCCTGCGATGTTCATGATTGCGATCCCGCAGATGGATGTCCTGAATATTATGAAACTCGGCTCGCCTTCATCAGCGATCCTCTCGGCGCTTATCTTCAATGCGGTCATTATTCCGCTCCTCATCCCGCTTGCGATGCGAGGGGTTGCTTATAAACCGATGAATGCATCCAAGTTGTTAAGCAAGAACCTGCTTATATACGGGCTTGGCGGCGTCATTGCACCATTCATTGGTATTAAGCTGCTCGACCTTATCGTTCATATTTGGATCTAATGCGTTATTCGAAAGGAAGGGATCTTATGAATCAATCTGCTTCATCATCCGCATCAGGCGGCGGTTCAATCCTGATGATTGCAATCAGGGCAAGTATCGCGTTTATTATATTGTGCGGCATTATTTATCCGCTCGTGTCTACGGGTTTAGCGCAGCTGCTCTTCCCGCATCAGGCGAACGGAAGCTTGATTAAGAACGCAGAAGGCCAGATTATCGGCTCGTCCCTAATCGGGCAAAGCTTCACCGACCCTGCCTACTTCCAAGGGCGCGTTTCGAGCATTGACTATAAAGCAGAAGCTTCTGGATCCAACAACTATGCGCCTTCTAATCCAGATATGCTGAAGCGGACGCAGGAATCGATTGCTGCGTGGAAGGCAGCCAATCCAGATGTTCCAATCAGCAAGCTTCCGATTGCTCTGATTACCAACTCTGGTTCCGGCCTCGACCCGCATATCACGCCAAGCTCAGCTGAGGTTCAAATCCCGCGGATCAGCAAGCTGACCGGTTTATCGACCGATACGTTGGAACAGCTTGTCCAAAAGCATACCGAAGGACGTGACCTTGGTGTATTTGGTGAACCGCGCATCAATGTACTGGAGCTCAATATCGAACTAAGTCAGCTTAGAAAATAAAGAATAACGCCCCGCTTGCACTTAGCAGGCGGGGCATTCACACGCTAAGGGGAAAGGAGGAACAACCCGTCATGGACAACGGTTACCGTCGAAAAACACCCGAGGAGCTTCTGCAAGCCATAACCAAGCTCCATCACGGACGGCTTAAAATCTATATTGGTGCAGTTAGCGGCACCGGTAAAACCTATCATATGCTGCGCGATGGCCAGCAGCTTCAGAAGCAAGGCATTGATGTCGTAGCTTGTGCTGTCTCGACGATGCAAAGGCCCGAGACGATGGAGCAACTCATAGAAATCGAACGTATTCCGAGCATTCACTGGTTTAAGGAAGGAGTCGAATGGAAGGATCTTGACTTGCGGGCCATAAAGACGCGTAATCCCGAAGTCTTGCTCGTTGATGGGCTGGCCCATCGCAACCGCCCAGAGGCAGAGTTTCCTTCCCGGCTTGATGATATCAAGCATCTGCTCGAATGCGGAATAAGCGTCATGACGACGATCAATGTGTATGAACTGGACGGCGTCTGCGATCTTGCTTATCAGTTAACAGGGATCGAAGCCGAATATACCGTACCAGACGATATTTTAGAGCTTGCTGATGAAGTGCGTCTTATCGACGTTTCTCCTGAGACCATTCTGACACGATTAAACGAAGGCCATTTGCGAAACGCCAAGACCCCTCACCTGCTCCGGAGAGGAAATCTTGATAAGCTGCGCGAACTCGCTCTGCGGCTGATGGCTGAGGATGTCAACGGATCATTGGAGCATCATCGGAGGAATCAAGGCCTTATTGGACCCTCCGGCGCATCCGAACGAATACTTGTGACGGTACAGTATCATTGGAACGGCTCCATCCATATCAGGCGCGGCCAGCAAGTAGCGAAGCGGCTGAGCGGGGAACTGCTCGTCGTATCGTTTATATCGGATAACACCTCTTTATCAAAAGAAGCAGCTGCATTTAAGCGTTCGATTGTGAAGCTCACGCAAAAGATTGGGGCATCCTTCGAGGAGCAGGTTGTCCCCCGCCTTCATCGGCGCCTGCTGTCCCAGCATATCACCGAGTATGCGATGGCCCATGGTGTAACCCGCATTGTGCTGGGCCACTCCAAGCATACCTGGCTGCAGGAGCTGCTTCATGGCTCCATCGCTAATGGGATCTTGCAGCAAGCCAAACCAATCGATCTCTTCTTTGTCGCTGATCGGACAGATCAGGAAGGAGAACGTATTCTTCCTGCAAGGCATCGCACGGAGTCCCGCTCTACTTATAAAAGACTCAGCATTGCCGAGAAAAAGCAAACGACCGAGCGTATGAAACGCGGCACCTTCAAAGTATATATTGGTGCAGCACCCGGAGTGGGGAAAACGTACACCATGCTCCGTGAGGGTAATGTCCTCCTCCGCAAAGGCATTGATGTCGTCATTGGTCTTCTTGAGACACATGGTCGCAAGGACACAATAGAGCAGGTGGCGGAGCTGCCCTCCATTCCAAGAGCACAAATAGCCTATAAGGATATGCTGCTGGAGGAGATGGACGTCCCTGCTATTCTTAAGCGATTCCCTGAAGTGGTCCTTATCGATGAGCTTGCCCACACGAATGTGCCGGGCAGCGTGAACAAGAAGAGGTATGAGGATGTGCGTACAATTCTGGATGCCGGCATTTCCGTTATTTCCACCGTCAATGTCCAGCATCTCGAAAGCTTAAATGACGCCGTCGAGCAGATAACAGGGGTACGGGTCAGAGAGACGGTACCCGACAGCATGCTGCGCATCGCCGATGAAGTAGAGCTTATTGATGTATCGCCTAGAGCGTTGCAGGAACGGTTGCGGGAAGGCAGAATCTACGCGATGGGCAAGGTCGAACAGGCGCTTGGTGCCTTTTTTCAGCTTGGCAATCTAATTGCTCTGCGTGAACTGGCCTTGCGCGAAATTGCGGATGATGTGGATGAAAGGCTTGAGGCTTGGGAACGAACAGGATCGCTGCGTGGTCCGTGGCGGAGGCAGGAGGTCATATTCGTAGCCATAACAGACCTTGCACAAGCCGATCGGCTGATTCGCAGAGGCTTCCGTATCGCCCACCGGCTTAAGGCCGAATGGCATGTAATGGTCGTTCATAATGGCGGCGGACACGCAATAGATCGTCGTATGAAGGAGCTCCTTCAATTAACGGAACAGCTAGGCGGAATGTTTGTTGTTAAAGAGATGAGACAGACACAATATCTTTCGGCTTTTCTGCTCACCCATGCCAATGCGCTTCATAGTACGCAGTTCATCATTGGTCAGGAGAAAAGGAGCTGGCTCGCGAGAATGTTCCGACCGTCCATCGTAAAGAAGATATTGCAGAACGGCCGCAACATGGATGTGATGGTCGTTAGCTGCCTTCCTTCGCAAGAGCAATAATATCTTTTGGATCGAGAATATGGCGTTCATAACTCGTGTAAAAGGTTTGGATCATGGCAAGACCAACCTGCCGAAGCGTAATAAGATGATTGGGGAACAAAGGTCTTAAGATCGGATACAGCCACGTCAGCGCATAGGCCCATTTCGGAACTCTCACCTGCCCCTTCGTTGGGTGCATATAACCTGGACGGAACATGAATGCACGGCGGAACGGCAGCTGCAGAAGGTGATTCTCGGTTCTTCCTTTCACTCTAGCCCACATTACTTTGCCCTGCTCTGTGCTGTCTGTACTGGCGCCGGTTACATAGCAGAACACCATGTCCTCATTCAAGCTCGATAGCAAGCGTGCAACATGCATCGTCAGATCATAGGTCACACGAGTGTAGTCTGCCTCCGACATACCAACCGACGAGACGCCAAGGCAGAAATAGCAGGCATTGTATCCTTTAAGCTCATCCTGAATCGGGGTTAAGTCATAAAAATCCTTATGTATGATTTCCTTCAGCTTCGGGTGCGTAACACCACTTGGACGACGAGTAATAGCAAGTACCTGTTCGACATCCGGATGCTGCAGGCATTCCATCAGAACACCTTCCCCGACCATGCCTGTAGCTCCCGTAATAATCGCTCTTATTTTCTCTTTCGGCTGCTTTGTTTCCATTCTCGCATCTCTCCCTTATTAACAGGCACTACAATCATTATGGCATAGGCCTAGCAACAAAAAAAGACGAGGCAGATTCACTCTGACTCGTCTTTCTTCTATATATTAAGCCATCAACTGTTTCACCAGTTCACGGTTCCGTTCTTTAAATATTTCGTTATGGGATGAGACCATTCCGTATGCATTAGCATCCGGTTGAATATAAGATTTCGCTCTGTTCACCGCATTGGCTGCATCTTGGAAAGCTCCCGCGATCAAATGAAGCTTGCCATCATGCATCAGAATATCACCTGCAGCATATAGACCCTGTACGGAGGACTCGCCATTCGGAGTACCTTTTACATACCAGTCATCTACCATCTCAATGTTAAGCTTGCTGTTCTCGAGTAAGGAGGAATCCCGTTCATAACCGTGATTAATAACGACATCATCAATATCCAGGTGCGATACTTCACCTGACTCGCTATGGGTCAGCTCGACGCGTTCCACCAGCTCATCGCCTGCGCTTGCTAGCAGCTTCGTAATTTCGGTATGGAACAAGCATTCCACTTTCGGACTGTTCATTAGTGTTGTTACATTCGCTTCATGCCCGGACAAGGCCTCTTTGCGATATGTAATGTAGATTTTCTTCGCGAATGGAAGTAATTCCATCGCCCAATCCACAGCCGAGTTGCCCCCGCCGGAAATGATCACGTTCTTATCTTTAAATCTCTTCAATGATTTCACAGTATAATGAAGGTTTGTTACCTCAAACTTCTCTGCGCCCTCAATTGCGATCTTCTTCGGATTCAGAATACCACCGCCAACTGCGATGATGACCGTCTTCGAATAATGAATACGTCCCGAGGAGCCTTGCAGCACGAAAATATGATCTTCATTACGTGTAATGGATTCGATCTTCTCATTCAATACAACCTCTGGATCAAACGTCAGCCCTTGCTTCACGATCTGATCAATTAACTGTGCTCCTGGAGTAGGAGTTAAACCGCCGATGTCCCAGATCATTTTCTCAGGGTAAACATGGACCTTTCCGCCTAGAAAAGGCTGGAACTCGATAAGCTTCGTCTTCATTTCTCTAAGCCCGCTATAGAAAGTAGAGTAGAGCCCCGCAGGTCCGCCTCCAATTACCGTTACATCAAACAATTCCTCTTGCAGCATGAACGTTCCTCCTCGGAAAAGCACTGTCATTGATTATCATTATCAATAGTATACGGCTTTTGAGAACATTTTTCAATAAGCATTGACAATCCGACTAAATCACTATAATTTAGTAAATGGCACTAATAGTGATAATCATTATCACACACTCTTAGCTATATGATCCTCACCATGCAATTATTTCACTATAGAAAAGGAGATTTACACCACCATGAAAAAAGCACTTATCTCCCTCATGATGCTCTTCGTTATTATTCTGAGCGCATGTGGAAACAACAGTAACACAAGCAATAACGCAGGAACTGAGAACACTGCCGCAACAAACAATGCCGGGGCAGCCAATGCTTCGCCATCCGCAGACACAGCTACTGAAGCAACAGGCAACATCACGTTCCAATCGGAAAGCGGCCCAATGGAAGTACCTGCTAATCCGCAGCGTATTGTTGATCTTTCTTCTTATACAGGCAGCTTGATCTCCCTAGGCATCACTCCTATTGGCGTCACCTCCTGGGCGAAAGACAATCCTAACTTTACTGAGCAGTTGAAGGATGTAACCGAAGTATCCGAAGAAGATCTCGAGAAAATTCTCGAGCTGGAGCCGGATCTGATTATTGGCACAGAAACAACAAAGAACATAGATAAACTAAAGGAAATCGCTCCAACTGTTATTTTCACTTACAATAAAGTCGATTACCTGCAGCAGCATATTGAGGTCGGCAAAGCCGTTAACAAGGAAAAAGAAGCAACGGCTTGGGTGGAAGACTTCAAAGCACGTGCTGCCCAAATCGGCAAAGATATTAAAGCTAAAATCGGTGAAGACTCTACAGTTACCGTCATCGAGAACTTCGACAAGGAATTGTATATGTTCGGAGATGCTTGGGGCCGCGGCACCGAAATTCTGTACCAGGCGATGGGCCTGAAGATGCCGCAGAAAGTAAAAGACATGACCACGAAAGACGGCTGGTATGCGTTGTCACTTGAGGTGCTTCCTGAATACGCCGGCGACTATATCGTCTTCAGCCAAAGCAAAGATACAGCAGGCTCCATTACTGAAACCGAAACTTACAAGAACATCCCGGCTGTAAAAAATAATCATGTCATCACAGCAGATGCTAGAGGCTTCTACTTCAATGATGCCTATACGCTTGATTATCAACTGAACTTCTTTAAAGAGCAGTTCCTGGGTCAATAATCTCATGATACAAGAAACGAGACGACCTATCCCTTTTGTTATAAAGCTGCTAGTAGGGATCGTACTCTTTATCGCAATCTTCTTCCTGGCCATGGTGTTCGGCGCTGCCGACACCACGGTCCATGAAACATGGCTCGCGCTGACGTCACCTCACGATACAAGTGAGAAAGTGACGCTTTTGCGCGAAATTAGACTGCCGCGTGAAATCGCGGCAATCTTTGTTGGTGCGGCACTTGCCGTATCCGGCGCCATTATGCAAGGCGTGACTCGGAATGCGCTGGCAGATCCGGGGCTTCTCGGTTTATCTGCCGGAGCAAATGCCGCCCTTGCAGTAACGGTTGCGTTATTCCCTGGCATTAATTACTTCGGCATTATGATCGCATGCTTTATCGGCGCTGCCCTTGGTTCGATTCTTGTTATCGGAATTGGTGCAGCAAAACGAGGCGGCTTCTCCCCTATTCGTATCGTATTGGCGGGAGCAGCTGTTTCTACATTTCTATATGCCGTTGCAGAAGGCGTCGGCCTTACCTTTAAAGTATCCAAAGATGTTAACATGTGGACATCCGGTGGTTTGATCGGAACATCCTGGGGGCAGCTTCAAATGATTGTTCCAGTTATCGTGGTTGGTATTCTTATTGCAATCGCAATGTCGAAGCAGTTGACCGTACTTAGCTTGAGTGAAGATGTGGCAACCAGCCTTGGGCAAAAAACCGGTCTAATTAAAGGAATCCTATTCACTGTTACAATTCTGCTTGCTGGCGCTTCTGTTGCACTTGTCGGTAATCTGGCCTTCCTAGGCCTCATGATTCCGCATATGGTCCGCGCTATTGTCGGCCAAGACTATCGTTATTCCGTGCCGATGTCCGCTATTGTAGGTGCTTCCTTCATGCTGCTCGCGGATTTGATCGGCCGGACAATCAATGCGCCTTATGAAACACCGGTAGCGGCGATTATTGCGGTTGTAGGTCTGCCTTTCTTCCTCATTATCGTTAGAAGAGGAGGCAAAGCTCTGAAATGATGTTATCTTATTTGGTTCGAAAACAACGTATTATCCTTGGCATCCTGCTGCTGCTTATTATCGCGACCATCATTACTAGCCTTAGCCTTGGTTATTCAACCTTGACCTTTAAAAGGTTATTACCTGTTCTGTTTGGCGACGGTTCGAAAAAGGAAAACTTCATTCTGTTTGACATACGGATGCCGCGTGTCATCATTACTTTACTGGCAGGTATGGCACTTGCCCTATCCGGCTCGATTCTGCAAGGCGTATCACGCAATGATCTGGCTGATCCCGGTATTATCGGTATTAACTCGGGGGCAGGCGTGGCAATTACAGTCTTCTTCCTGTTCTTTCCGACGGAGGCTGGTCCTTTCGTCTATGCCCTGCCGGTTGTCGCCTTTATAGGCGCCCTGGCAACCGCATGCCTGATTACTCTGTTCTCCTGGAAAAGACATGTGGGCATCCAGCCGGTTAGTATGGTGCTGACGGGCATCGGCTTCCAATTGGCGCTTAGCGGCGTTATGATCGTCCTTATATCCTCAGCTGACCGCGAGAAAGTCGATTTCATCGCCAAATGGATTGCCGGCGGCATCTGGGGAACAGATTGGCCGTTTATTTGGGCCATGCTGCCATGGCTCATCATCTTTATTCCATTTACGCTGTACAAGGCGAACCGCCTCAACATTCTCTCTTTGAATGAGCATATAGCGGTTGGCGTCGGTATCTCACTGACGAAGGAACGTGTTGTTCTGCTCTTCTCGGCTGTTGCCCTGGCAGCATCTGCCGTGTCCGTGACAGGCGGTATCGCCTTCATCGGGCTGCTCGCGCCGCATATAGCGAAAGCCTTAGTTGGCCCGCGTAATCAATTGTTCATCCCGATCTCCATTCTGTTTGGCGGATGGCTGCTCGTACTCGCTGATACGATCGGCCGTCAGGTCGATATTGCCGGCGGCTTGCCAGCCGGGATCGTCGTATCCCTGATCGGCGCACCATACTTCTTGATTTTATTGCTAAAGAAATAGAAGAAATAAAAGAAACAAGCCCTCAAGCAGTGGATCTGCTTGGGGGCTTATTTGGTGTGTTCATGCACGTAAATTCACATACGCTAGACTGTACTTTATCCAACAGAATGGTGCATCCTAGCCAAGTAACCATTGCTGCATTGGATTCTATCCAGCAGATTTCAGCACAAATGGCCGAGAATGCTCATGATGCGCGGAATGGATTGGATGGAATCCAACATAACCCGCAGCTGGCAATCTCAAAATCAATTTTGCTGGATGAAATCCAACGAAATACGAGGGAATTGGTAAACCAACAAACGCTCTTCGAGCTGAGCTGAGCTCCCGTCACTCAACCCAGCTCGCGTGCAATGGCGCGGCCGGCAACTCGGCCGCTGAAGAGGCAGCCACCGAGGAAGGTACCTTCCAGCGCGCGGTAACCATGCATACCGCCGCCGCCAAAACCGGATGCCTCGCCTGCTGCATAAAGGCCCAGGATGGCGTCGCCCGCCGCGTTTAAGACGCGAGCAGAAAGATCTGTCTGCAAACCGCCAAGCGTCTTACGGCTGACGATGTTAAGCCGAACTGCGATCAGCGGGCCGTTCTTCGGATCAAGCAGCTTATGAGGAGGCGCTACCCGAATCAGTTTATCGCCAATGTAGCTGCGGGCTCCGCGAAGAGCGGTAATTTGCAGGTCTTTCGTAAATTTGTTATCGATCTCCCGGTCTCTAGCGATGAGCTGGCGTTCAATTGAAGCATAATCAAGCAGGTTCTCGCCGGTTAGCCGATTCATACCCGCCACAAGCTCCGCCAAATGATTAGCTACAATGAAGTCTTCGCCTTTATCCATGAAGGCCTGCACAGGACCAGACGCACCAGGCAGCGCCCGGGAGAGAACCTGCCGGATGCTCTTGCCCGTCAAATCGGGATTCTGCTCCGAGCCGGAGAGCGCGAACTCCTTCTCTATAATCTTCTGCGTCAATATAAACCAGGAGTAGTCATAGCCCGTTTTCTGTATAGTCTCCAGCGTACCTAATGTATCAAAGCCCGGAAAGTTGGGAGCCAGGAACCGCTGACCACGTGCATCCAGCCAGATCGAAGAAGGTCCCGGTAATATGCGGATGCCATGGTTGTCCCATACGGAATTCCAGTTCTTAATCCCTTCGGTATAATGCCACATCCGGTCACGGTTCACAATCCGTCCGCCCGCTTCCTCCGTAATACCAAGCATTCTTCCGTCGACATGCGCCGGTACACCCGACAGCATACGAGCAGGTGGTGTTCCAAGACGGCTTGGCCAGCTTTGACGGACAAGCTCATGGTTGCCGCCAATACCGCCGCTCGTTACGACTACGGCATCCGCTTCATATTCGAAATCTCCAATTGCCACTCTTGAGCTGGCCTCACCTCGTGCAGCAGTACTTGGTTCCAAGACAATACCAGCCACGCCCGTAATCGCATCGCCGCTGCTCAGCAGCCGGTCTACGCGATGCCGAGGCTTATAGATCACCCTGCCACTTGCCATATGCTCACGAACACGCCTTTCGAAAGGTGCAACAATAGCAGGACCTGTCCCCCATACAATGTGGAAACGTGGTACCGAATTGCCATGTCCTTCAGCCAAATATCCGCCACGCTCCGCCCAGCCAACAACCGGAAAGAACCGTATGCCCATCCCGCGCAGCCATTCTCTTTTCTCTCCTGCTGCAAAAGAGACATAAGACTCCGCCCATTGCCTGCCCCAGTAATCCTCATCCTCATCTCGATCAAAGCCTGCTGCTCCAAGCCAATCCTGCCAAGCAAGCTCCCTCGAATCTTTAATACCAAGCCTGCGCTGCTCCGGCGAGTTCACCAGGAATAATCCGCCAAAGGACCACCAAGCCTGTCCACCGATCGATGCTTCTGGTTCTTGGTCGAGCAATAGCACTTGTTTCCCCGCATCCGCGATCTCTCCCGCTGCCACTAGTCCAGCAAGACCCGCGCCTACTACAATTGCATCAACCTTCATCAGTTATACTCCCCCAGCCGCTACGAACTAGCAGATATTCATAATTTAATTATTAATCACTTCTAATCGATGTCAAGAAAAGAAAAAGGCTCCCCTTCGTGGAAGGGGAGCCTTAGAACTAATACCATTTATTTAAGAGGAAGCTGCTGCACGTAGCTGTCGGACAGATGCAATAGTTCAAGCGCTCTGTTGTATTCATCTTCCGTTACACCACCTTCAGTTGTCTCTGTACCATCAACTACTTTATGGTTCGTGCCGTCTTCATATTCAAGACCCGGTACATAAAGGTTTTCGTTGTCAATCACAGATCCGCTAGGCAGGAAGTGACGCATTGGAATGAGCTCCGAGCTTTGGTTCAGAAGGTCTTCACCAAAGTGGATCTGATTCTTCATCGATGCACCAACCAGATTCGCAACAGTTGGCAGGATGTCGATTTGACCGCCAACTTTATCGTTTACCAACGGTTGAGTTACGCCTGGAACGTGCATAATAAGCGGGATGTTAAACATTTCGGTATGACCGTAGTCTGTACCAAGCATTTCTTTCATCAATGCTTTTTCATCATCATCCAGCGAGTACAATGGCAGACCTTGGTGGTCACCGTACATGAGGACGATACTGTCATCCCACAGACCGCTTGATTTCAAGCCGTCAATGAATTGGCCAAGTGCATAGTCAGCATAGTTTTGTGCTTTAAGATAACGAGTAACCAAGCTGTCATCCTTGAACTCTGCAGGAAGCTCAATCCGGTATTTCGAAGTCGGAATGTTGTATGGATGATGCGCGCTCATCGAAATGACTTGTGCATAGAACGGTTTATCCGCCTGATCCATTTTCGCAAGCTCAGGCAGCGTCTTCGCATACAGCACTTCGTCAGAAGCGCCGAAGGCTACATGGTCTTCATCACCGTAGAACTGTTGATCATAATACTTTTCCCAGCCAAGCGACGAGTACAGTTCTGTACGGTTCCAGAACTCAACGGCGTTCGTATGGAATGTCGCTGTCGAGTAGCCGTTCTCTTGCATCAGCTTAGGTAAGCTTGGCAATACTTTATCTACGTTCACGTCTGTTGCTGCTTTATGCTTAGGAACATAAAGGGACGTATTTACCACATACTCGGCATCGGAAGTTGTACCTTGCCCAGCCATTGCATAGAAGTGCGTGAAATGTGTTGCCTCTTGAACCAGCTTGTTCATGTTTGGCGTAATTTCCACGCCGCCTACTTTAAGGCCAACTAGGAAATCTTGATATGATTCCATTTGAAGAATAATGACGTTCTTGCCTTTGGCAGCACCAAAGTTATTCGGCGATGCAGGCTCTGTAATGCCTTTGAGCTCATCAATCTTCGCCTGCGTAATTTGATCCATCGGCGTAACCGGTTCGTTTTCCAGCATTTTATCAATGATGTTGTACACTTCGTAATCAAGAAGACCCATTTCTTCAGCCTGCTTGTTCTCGTTCATACTTGCGCGGTTAGGCCAAACGTTAACAAGACATACAACAATAGATAATGCGAATGCTGCCATCCATGCTTTGCTGCGCACAGGACGCAGATCAGCCGATTGGCGGGCTTTCTTGAATCTTGGCAGAATCAATACCACCGCAATGACGATTATATCAAGGAAGATCAGCAGATAATAAGGATCCATGAGCGAGTAGGTGCTTTCTCCAACCTCTTTCATTTTGCCAGCTTGGCTTAGTGCATCCGTATTAACAATAATGCCATAATATTTGTAATACATCAGAATCGCGAAGTATAAGGCCGTAAATAACAGGTTAACAATCATGTAGTACAGCATCTTGCGTTTACCTGCAAAAAATTCGATCAGACAGAACACAGCAATAAAGAATGGAACCTCAGTCAGAAGCGTAAGCCAGGAGAAGCCATTATCGAAAACAACATCACGAGCAACGATACTCTTAATCAGCAAAATAATAAGGAAATAGTAGAAACGTCTATTTAAGAATCTAGTTATTAGAGACACCCTTGTCATCACCTTTCATTTCAAATCGCGAAAAATAATCCTTAGCTGTCTATGTGTGGCTTAAGGATTTTTCCATAGATCTATTGTAAAATCCACATTCTCTTCCATGTATTTATAAACATCCGGTTCATTCAGAAGCTGAATGCCAACCGATTTGCTCATAATCGCATGTAAGCTTGTGGACAAGAATTGTCTGGACGCTATCCGAAAATCAAGATCACGAATCTCGCCTCTCTCATGCCGGTCTTTCAGAAAATCTTCGAAGATGGCGCTCTGCTCGCGGAGCAGCGTCGTCAATTGCTCAGCTTCTTCAAAGCCAAGCAGCTCGTTCTCACGGAACAAAATCCGTGTCAAATCCATATCCGCCGTAAATAACTCGTATATCCGGCGCTTGATCGTCATCATCGCGTCTTTTAGATCCAGATCCTCGATGACGCGGTTAATCTGCTGTATTTCTTTTCTACGGTGCTCGAAGCTTTCACGTAGCAACACCGACATGATTTCACGCTTACCGCCCGGAAAATAATGATAAAGGATACCGTCTCCCATCCCGATCTTCCTCGTGATTTCTCGTACTGGGGTGCCATGGTATCCTTTTTCTGCAAACAATGATTTTGCAGCTTCTAGTATTTTTTCACGCGTTTCAGCCGCTTGCTCTTTTCGGATGTTGCGAGACATCGTCGCCACCTCCTTCGCAACAATTCTTACTTCGTAAGCATCAAATTGTTTGGCGACAATTCTTACTCGTAAATATAAATTTCACTGAACGATCGCACAGCGAAATTTTAGCGCAAGGCCGATGTGATGTCAATCGATCTGCCAAAACATCACAAAATCGCCTAAACTTTTCGTTTATCTTTTACGACGGCGCCTTTTTTTTGTTCGAATTGTTCCTTATATTCGACAAATCCAATCTCACAGCCAGGTCCGATCACAACTTTGTTCCCTCTTACTATATCAGCAATTGTGTTTTCCAAATAGATATGATCTCCTTCCAGAACTGACACTGTAAGCCTTGCGCTGGAAGAAGGTTTAAAAAACAAACTGAGCGGATGCAGAAGACTCGCTTTCCGGATTGTGATCTGACCGCCGCCTATCTCATGCGCGCTGCAATCGCGGTACAGTTTAATATCAAGCTTTCCAGCATTAAGCAAGCCTCCGATTTCGAAGATGCCTTTTGCTGTAAATACTTCTGCCTCACAATCGCCTAGCGTCTGCAAACTGCCTCTTAGACGTATTTTCTCACCGTATATATGATCTTTCGAATCAATCGTCCCCGATATTCCCAGCTCCCGAAGACGTGTGATTCCCCCAACGGTAACGGTGCCGGATGTCTTAAGTATCCCGCCCTGCAGTCCACCCTTGACATCGCATGTGCCAACTACGCTCATTTTATCCACCAGAATTGAGCCGTTAACCTCCAGTGTTCCAACACACTTCAGCTTATTGCAGTCTGTATCGCCCTCAATACCGCCTTCTCCAACAATCTTAACGCTGTCATAAGGCCCTCCCATCACACTGGAGCTGCCAGTAATCATTAGATTTCCTCTGCTAATTTTTTTAGTCTGGTTCATATGATCGCCTCCACCCTCTTATACTTGAACATGCTTAATGATCTTGGAGCTGCTGTGCACATCAAGACTTTGCTTGTATTCCACATTGCCAATCGTGCAGCCCGGACCAATCTTAACTTTCCCGCCGCGCACCATATCAGCTGTTGTATATTCAAGGTATATATGGTCGCCTTCAATAACTCCCGCATTCAGTTTATTGCTGAATGGCCCACGAACGGATTGCAGCCACTTGCCGAAGCCCTTGCTCGACATCTCACGGATTTGAATATCTTCGCCGCCAATTTCTTCAATACGGCTTGAGCCCTGCAAGCTGAGCTTAATCTGCCCTGCGTTGAGCATCTCCATTTGCATTCGTCCATTTGCTTCAAAGGTTTCTGACTCACAGTTGCCCTTCACCGTCACCATGCCGTTCATCCGGGTATGCTCACTGATCATGTGGCCTTCTACCTTCAGCTTGCCTTCAAGGTTAAACTTATTGGCATGAAGACTGCCGTGTATCGTAACGATTCCATTAATAGCCGCTGTCACGGTTTTCAGGCTGCCTTGAAGATCGCCTGTGCCATCGACTCGAAACTCCGTGCAGTTAACATCTCCTTCGATTCTTCCTACTCCTTCGATCTTCGCCAAATGTACATCACCGCCATTCGACTTTCCGATTCCGGTAATAATCAGTTTTCGTTTATCTATCATATAATTGTGCACCTCCGTTATATCGCCATTAACTTCAATTTTAATTGCTCGATTAGACCCGGCACATCCACTCTGAGGATGATCTTTACTCCGCTTTCGAAATGAATTTCACTACCGGCAGCGACAAGAAAGAACACCGATACGCCCATCTTACGAAGCAGAATCAGATCACACTGCTGTTCTCTGAACTTTTTATAGTGCTCAAGGAAGGTAGGGATCAACGTCTTACCTTCTTCGAGACTGATCTCGCCCGTCTGCAGACAGTAATCGAGAATGTAAACACATAGCGTCTGCTCGAACGTATACAGCTCCGATTGCCCGATATAGGCCTCTGCTGTTTTCGCCGCATTTGTCGAAACAATGTTTCGTTCTATTAATTGCTTCATGGGGATCGAAATCGCCTTCGAAGCCGGTGAGAACATATCTGCAAGCTCATCTAAGGAAAGATCATCCTTCATATGAACAATTTTATCGATTCTGTCTAATATTTTCTGCTTTGGGAAAAATGTTTCTTGCCCAGTGAATGCTGATTTGCGGATAAACCACTCCTCAGGCAGCAGGTTTTTACGCTTCCACCGGTATAGCTGCCCATAAGAAATGCCAGTAAGCTCCAGCAATTCCTTCTTAGATATCAATTCTTCTTCCATAATAACGCCTCCCTCACCCTTAATATAACATAACATTGTTACGTTGTTAAGCTCGAAAAGAAGCCGTTCACAGAATAGTCTTCTGGAACGGCTTCTTTTAACATTGTATTAGCCTTGCCAGGGCTCGTACAGGTTAGATTTGAAGTCGCAGCTAACCGGCTGAACTCCTCTTAAGCGCCAGTCACAAAACTCGAGCAGATGGTCAAGATCCTCCTGCGTTCGGTTATGTCCGCCAGCTCGGTACGCGATACCAATCTGCTCGGCTGCACCAAGGAAATCAAATACCCGCTCCGCCTCGGCGTAAGAGACATACATCCCTTCGGGATTCACCCAATCATCCTCGTATCCGCCTGTTAAAAGCAGTGCCCTCGGCGCTATTAGAGCCGCCAGCTGATGCTGGTCGAATGGCAGTTCCGCTGGGTCCTTGAACTGAAGAAAGGCTGTGTTAAACCAATGCGCCTCTGCTTCACTATGCAGCGCTTCAAGCGGCTCACTTCTGCCGGCTGTTCCCCAAGGGTAGTTTTTCCCTTCGAAAGAGTGCCGGAAGGAGGCCATTCCTCCCGCTCCCGAAGCATGAGGATTCACAAGCGTGAATCGCTTGTCCATCATCCCAATAACAAGGCTGGCTTTGCCCCACCTGGAGAAGCCGGTAATAATGGTTCGTTCCGCGTCGAGATTAGGATAAAGATGCTGCTGAAACGCATCCATAACTTTTCCCGCCGCCCAGCCTAAAGCAACAAAGATACCTGGATCTGCCTTCTCCGCTGAGTATGGATACAGAGTGAAGAAAGCTCCTGTTCTTGCGGAATTGTCCGAAGCGATCTCGGCTGGCAGCAATGTAACTACTGCATAACCGCGTTTGTTCGCCTGCTCGATGTGATTCGTCACAGCAGTACCTTCCGGGTGCCAACCCTCTAATGAGCCAATCGAGAAGATGACCGGATAGGGTCCTTCCAACGCACAATCTTCAGGCGGCAAGCTAAGCCTAGCGGTAAAGACAGCCTGAGCATCTCCCTGCTTAACATGAACCTGTAATCCCTGCTCTGTTTTGACATAGGATACCTGTTCATCCGATGTATCGGGCATAACGCCATACATATAATAATGAAACAGCTCTTGCAGTTCCTTCGAGCGTTCTTCCCAGTCGGCTTTCGTTAGAACACGTCGGCCATCCTGGAATGTAAACGAATCAGGCAGTTTTCGCATGGTGCTGCACATCCTCCCATGAATTAATGACCACTTGCTTGGTCGACATGCTTCACATGCTTATGATTCACCAGGATGAACAGCACAGATAAGATAACGAAGCCGGCACCCACATAGAAAGGAATATGAGGGTTATACCATTCTGCCAGCTTGCCGGCGAAATAAGGCGCGATCGCTCCGCCGATAAAGCGCAGGAAGCTGTATGCCGCAGAAGCGGTGGAACGTTCAATCGGAGCTGCATTCATAACACCAGTCGTAATTAACGTGTTGTTGTTCCCAAGCAAAGCACCTGCAAAGATAACACTTGCGATAATGACCCATTGTGTATCGGTCCAGATCGCCATCGCAAGCAAAGTAAGGCCAAACAGCGTCAGCATAACCGCCATCGATTTGACAGTACCGAATTTCCGTTGCAGCCAAGGAGCCATAAATACGGAAGTAACGGCAAGCAGAATCCCCCAGCCGAGGAACACATAGCCAAGCTCATGAATACCTAAGCCCATTACAAACGGAGCATAAGCCATCAGCGTAAAGAAACCAAAGTTATAGAAGCAAGCTGTCAGACCAAAGACAACAAGCGGACGATGTCTTAATGCCCGGAATGGGTCAAGCAGAGACGTTTTTCTGACATTCGCAGCAGATGCTTTTGGCGCTCCTGCTGCTTTGGGCATCATAAAAGTAATCGCAAGAAACGCGATAACCATCAGGCCGGAAACCCCAAGAAACGGGCCTCTCCATGAGATCGAACCAAGCTCACCGCCAAGCAGAGGACCTACCGAAATACCAATACCAATAGCGGCTTCATAAAGAATGATTGCTTTTGTCACGCCGCTTTTGGACAAGGATACGATAGCAGTCAAAGCCGTTGCAACAAAGAAAGCATTACCGAGACCCCAGCCGGCACGGTAGCCCACAAGTGCCCATATGTTATTCGACAACCCGCCTAACAGCGAAAAAATCGCAATAATGACGACACCAAGCAGAAGCGTCCATTTGATGCCAATCCGTGAGGTCACAACACCAGTAATCAGCATAGCTACCGCCATAACCGCATTGTAGCTGGTGAACAATAGGCTTACTTCACTAGCTGATGCATGCATCTCTTCGGCAATAGCTTTCAGGATCGGGTCAACAAGACCAATCCCCATGAATGCGATGATACCTGCGAAAAAGACTGCCCATACCGCACGGGGCTGGCTGAAAAACCCGCTTTTCTCTTCTGTTAACGAATCTGATTGAGATGAATTTGCCACGCTCATCATCACTCCTGTTTATATTTCGATTTAGCTTCGGTAATTTTACCCTTCAAGAGGTTAATTTCCGAACGCATATTTTTCATTTTCTCAAGCTTTAGATCAATCAGCTCCAGCTGTCTATCAACTGTCTGTTCAAGCTCATTGATTTTCTGCAGCCGTAATTCCCTGTCTTCCGTCTGTTTGATCTCATCACGCTGATTAATGAACTCCTCGCTCATCGAAACGTACTGCTGCAGCTCCTGCAGCGAGAAACCAAGCACGTCCCGTGCATTAATAAGCTTCTTAAGCCGCTCTACGTGAGCATCGGTATACAGACGAAATCCGCCCTCACTTCTATCTGGAGGAGTCATCAGCCCAATCTCCTCATAATAACGAAGCGTTCGCTTCGTTAAGCCAACCATCTTTGCAACGTCCTCGATTTTGTAAAAGATTTTCATCGCCTCTTTCCTTGCTTTCTGTACCTTTACGATACCACCGGATTAATGTTAACGTCAACGTTAACTTTATAAAATTGACATTAGCTCCTTCTTTTTCCTCTATTGATAAGATGTCCTACTTGCAGCCGCTCCATTCGGTAAAAAAGCCAGGATCACTCCCTCACTGAGAGCGTCCCGGCTTAGCTGATACTTACGGAATAAGAATAATTTTACCGGTGCTTTGCCGACTCTCCAGCAGACGGTGTGCTTCCGCGCCATCCTGAAGGGAGAACGCTCTAGGCGTTTCCAGCCTCAGACTCCCGTCAAGCAGCCCGTCAAACAAATCCGTTGCACGGCGGATTCGATCCTCCCGCGTTGTTACATGATTCCACAGATCGCCGCCGGTTAATGTTTTCGACGAGTCCATCAACATCCGTGGATCTACGAAAGACGGATCTCCTCCCGCCATCCCGTAGAAGACGACCGTCCCCTTGGTCCGCACGGCTGAGAAGCTGTCCATCAGGGTAGAACCAACTGAATCATAAGCAACCGTTACGCCGTCGCCGCCTGATGACCAGCTCTTGGCCGCTTCTACCCAATTGCTATTGTAGAGGAATACCTCGTCTGCACCAGCTGCCAGCGCAGCTCCCTGCTTCACCTCTGATGAGACAAGCCCAAGCACACATGCTCCTTGCCGCTTCGCGAGCTGCAGCAATAGCTGTCCAACGCCACCGGCTGCAGCATGGACAAGTACCTCATCTCCCGCCTGCACCTTGTAGCTGTCATGTGTCAAATAATGCGCCGTCATTCCTTGAAGCAATACTGCTGCTGCTGTCTCAAAGCTGATATCCTCAGGAAGCGGAATGGCCTTCGCGAGCGGCACCTGCACCAGCTCTGCATTTGCAAATGGCACATCGCAGAAAGCGATGCGGTCACCAGGCTTCAGCCCTTCAACCTCTGGGCTAACCTCTTCAACAACGCCAGCTCCCTCATAACCCAATAGATAAGGAGGTTCACCCGCCAAATGATAGTTACCCCGTCTGCGATAAATATCCGCAAAGTTCAGCCCAATCGCCTTCATTCTTACCAATACTGTTCCTGGCTCAAGCGATGGTGTTTCAATTTCCTTATAGACCAATACCTCCGGCCCGCCAAACTGTTCAAATACTAATGCCTTCATCATGCTGTTCATCTTGCTGCCCCCGGGGTTAAAGTTTCGTTAAATTTAATTCGATCATCCGCTTCTTGCCTTGAATCAGCATCTGGTCCATAATCTCACGGATTACATCATATTCACCTGCACTTAGATGATCCAAGATGCTCCGGCTGATCTTACTCGCCGAGAAATGCGGTATATGTGGAGTCTTCTTATATCCAACAATCGAGAACCGCAGCATCTTGTCCTGCAGGGCATCAAACATCTCAAGCACGACCAAATTACGCGATGCGGCAATCAGACATCGGTTGAACTGATAGAAATGCTGAAGGTAGTCGAAATAACCGACCCTTTCCGTCGCCTCGATCTGCCCTTGGAGATGCCTCTCCATCGCAGCAAGATCCGGCTTCTCCCCCAGCTCAGCCACTGCCTTCAGCGCCATCCGTTGAAAAGCATGCTGAACCTCCATCATATCAAGTATTTCCTTTAACAAGACTTCTTTTACAAAGATGCCCCGATTTTGAATGGCGCTCACATAACCCTGCGACTCCAGCTGTGACATAGCGTATCCTTCGTTGAATAGATTTTTTAGGGGATACGGGATCTGTTTGAACATCATAGGTAGACATTTTCTGAAGCGTATAAGGAAAATCAAATCTGTTCATGTCCTCAAGATATTCTTTAATCATCCGGTCACCTTGAAGAAATTGTTCACTTAGCCTATACGATTCTTCTATGCTGGATGGAACCATCTCATATGATTGCTTCGTCCCGAGATCCACCAATCACTCCTGATATGAATACAAGGAGAAGGGTTTAAAAAGCCTCATGTTATCCCCCTATCCTTCTTACTCCCCCATAAGCCCCGCCTCACGAAACTCTTTCAGGAAGTCGTTCAGCCAATCCACATCGAAGTCAAGAATCCCAGATTGGGTAGGAATGAAGAGCACATCCAGACTCATGATCCAAAGTCTACGTACGAGCACGAACAACTCTACTGCCTGCTCATCTTGTTCCGAGAAAGGACGAATCGATCGGTATCCTGCTAAAAGTGCGGCCCAAAGAATGTCTTTGTTCTCTGCAGACTGCCGCTTTCTGATCCGTACCTGTGCCAGATCGTAGGCTCGCCAGCCAGGTGCGGACCACTCAAAATCAAAATGCGTAAACCCTACATCTGTCTCAAACGCATTATTGTTGCCATGCATATCGCCGTGGCAGATGCCCCAGTCCAGTCCTTCTGCAGTGATTGTGGCAACTGTCTCCTTCAAGACATCTGCATATTGACGCAGAAAAGATGCAGCTTGATGCTCCTCCCCAATATAGCGAATGATTCGCTGCAGCGGCTGTTCAATAAGGAACTCGATATCCAATTCTCGTCGCGGCAGCTCTATTTTCACCCGATCCATGGCTTGATGCAGTTGTGCAGCTGATTGTCCAAACGCATAACAGATATCTTCATCCTGAAGCTTATTTTCCGTCCCCTCGACATAATAGAACAGAACGGCAATACGTTCTCCCTCAGGTGCAGCAATGATCGAATAACAGCTCCCATCAGCCTTCGGCACTGGGGACGCTGTGGAAGTTACCGACTCTTTCAGCTGTTCCTCCAATAGATTCAGCAGCTCCATCTCATAAGCCGCATCCTCTTCACGAACCTGCTGACGATAGACCCGCAAAATATAGGTTCCTTCTTCCGTTCGAACCCTGTATGTATCATTTAAGCCACGTAGAAAGTAAACACATTCAGTCCAGCGTCCAAGCGTATATTGTCCACTTAGGACGTTCTCCAAATATTCTGGAGCGAGCACCGAGCTGACAGCCATCTGAGTAGTCATGATCAATCGTTCCCCCTCATCATTTCCTCTATCATAAACGACCACAACTTCCACATAAAGGAATATAATTGTTTTTTCCCTATATCCCTCACTTTGCATCTTATAAAATAAAGAGAATAAGAGAGTAAAAGGAGGGAGTCCGATGCTCCTTGACCGTAAGGATTTAAAAGGGGATTGTGAGCGCTGCTTTGGCATATGCTGCGTCGCACTTCCTTTTGCCGCATCCGGGGATTTTGCAATCGATAAACTCAGCGGGCAGCCCTGCCGCAATCTGCAGGAGGACTTCAGATGCGGTATTCACAATAAATTGCGGAAGCAAGGCTTTCGCGGTTGTACCGTATATGACTGCTTTGGTGCCGGTCAAAAGATTTCACAGGCTACTTTCGGTAGGCGCGACTGGCGGCATAATCCACAAACTGCGAAGCAGATGTTTGACGTTTTCCCTACCCAATGGCATCTTCACGAGCTGCTCTGGTATTTGACCGATGCACTTGAGAAGCAAGCGACCAAGTCCATTCATACAGAGCTTCGAGAGGCAATCGAGGAAACCGAGCAGTTTACCTACTTAAGCGTTGAAGCATTGCTGGAGCTGGATGTCGCCGCCCACCGCGCGAAGGTGAATACATTGCTGCTGAAGGCAAGCGAGCTTGTTCGGGCGCAAGCGCCTCAGATCAAGACGAACGTTCGGTTCAAAAAAGTGATCGGACGTGGTGCAGATTTAATCGGTGCCAAGCTTCAAGGTATGGACCTTCGAGGGGCTAATCTACGGGGAGCTTATCTCATCGCCGCCGATCTCCAGAATGTTGTCCTCCGCCACGCGGATCTCATCGGAGCCGATATGCGCGATACCGATCTAAGTGGAGCGGACTTACGCGACACTCTATTCCTTACCCAGGTCCAGCTTCAGTCTGCAAAAGGCAACTCCAGTACCAAGCTTCCACCGTCCTTCGTCTATCCCGCTCACTGGAACAAATAAAGCCGGTCACGTCTTTGACGATAACCGGCTTACTTCATTTGTGTTTTAACCTTGATCAACAAAAAAAAGCGCACCCGATGTGCGCTTTTCCCCTTATTCATACACCGTCACAATCACACCGTCATAATTGTTACCGGAAATATCATATCGCTTGCCTTGCGGTACAGAGACTGTCGCACTGTCGCCCACAAGCGGATAATAAGTGACCGTATATTTTTGCCCGTCGATGGTGATGGATATCGCCTTTGTCTGCTTAAGCTTGTCCAAATATTGCTCTAGCGTAAGATCCTGCTCCTGCATAATCGCGCTATGCGCCACACCAACATAACGGAAATGCCACGGCTCGTACTGGATGCCCGTTATCTCTTCTTTCCCTTTCGGATAGCGCAAAATGAACCCATATTCGGCCGAATGCTTCTTCAGCCATTTGCCTTCTTCTGCTTCGTCCATCTTTGCTTCCGTTGAGCCAATATCAAGCGACACCCCAAGATTATGCTCGCTGTGATAAGCCGGCAGGGCATAGTCATGGCCCATATCGCGATAAAGCTGATCCTGCTTATCGGCATCTCGATAACCGCTGTTGATCAGAAAATGCTCAACACCGTCTTCTTTTGCCCCTTCCACCATCTTGCCAAACGACTTAACGACCGATTCCGACAGCTGAACGGATTGATCCAGCAAGCCGTAACCCTTCACCAGATCTTGACGGTTCGAGAGCGAGACAATATCGGAGCGGATCCCTTCGGGATGCAGCGCATAGTCGGTATTAACGAGCAGCAGATCACCCTTATAAACCTGTTCTTTGCTGACGGTAATCATTTGGCCGTCCTGCGGCGGCTCCGATGCATCATCTATTTCAACCTTGCTGTCATCGGCATCTTCTGTAATATAGTGTGAGACGCCATAGCTGAGAAGAATAACAAGTAAAAACGCAAAAACCCACTTCCTCATGTTCCATTCCCCTTTGCTTGTTCATGCAACTAAGAATAGCGTTCACTTTTTAAGAAGAAGTGGGGAAAAAGTTAAAGTTTTTCTTAAATTGGTAATCGAACCGTAAAAATGGTACGAATAGCACTGCTCTCTACGGTGATCCTGCCTTGATGCTGCTCGACGATATTTTTAACAATAAATAAGCCAAGCCCCGTGCTTCCTTCCGGAGATCTGGCGCGATCGCCGGTGTAGAACATATCGAATAGATGTGGCAGATCCTCTGGCTTGATCAACTCGCCGTAATTGATCACTTCAACGACAGCCTCACTGTTCTCGATCCGCCCTTTCACATCCACATATTGGCCATCCTGTCCGTAACGGGCGGCGTTCGTCAGCAAATTCTCGAATACCCGCGCGATTAGCTCGCCGTCTGCTTGCATCATCAGTTGAGGAGGGAGCTCCAGCCTCGCCGTTAATCGGTTCTTATTGAACAATGGGTAGAGCTCTTCGTTTAGCTGCAGCAGCAGCCCAGATAAGTCAATCGCCTGCTTGTCCAGCGTTAGCTTGCCATAATTCATTCGGGTCACCTCGAATAACTCATCAATGAGCCGTTCAAGACGCTGCGACTTATTAAATGCAATAGTGGCAAAATGCTTCATCTGCTCGGGGGTCAGCTGCTCATCCCGAAGGATAAAGTCCAGATAGCCCAGTACCGATGTGAGTGGTGTACGAAGATCATGCGCTAGATTCAAGACGAGCTGATGCTTACTGTTTTCCGCAAAATCTCCCCGCTCGACGGCCTTCTGAAGCATTTCTCCCGCCGTATTCAGGTCATTGGCAATGATACCAAACTCATCGTTCGAGGAGATCGATACGCCCCCCTTGAAATCGCCGTTCGCCAGCCGATGAATACCGCTCGATATTTCTTGAAAGTAGGCCACATAAGGCTTGGTAAAGAGATAAAAGAGCAAGAACGATAACGGCAGAAAAACGATAAGGAAGAAATTCAAATCACCAATGTCATAAATCCAGCCACGAGCTTGAGCGATTGGATCATCCGCATAGCGGACCCTCGAGTTATAGTACGACTGCAACAGCCTGTATAACAGGAAAGTTATTGCGCCAGAGATCAGCAGACTCATGACGAACAGCTCAATCATCCGGGTCCGGAAGCTTCGCGTCTTGTTAGCCTTGGAAAGCATAACCGACCCCCCAGACGGTTTTGATCCACTGCTTCTGCTTGTCGTCCTCGCCAAGCTTTTTGCGCAGCGTCCGAATATGTACCATCACCGTGTTGCCGCCGCTCTCATAATAAGCCTCGCCCCATACCTGTTGAAAAATATGCTCCGCACTGAACACCTTTTTGGCATGGCTCGCCAGCAGGTACAGGATATCAAACTCTTTAGGCGTGAGCTCAATACGGTCATTGTACAAAGTAACGGTGCGCTGCTCGAGATCAATGGTCAGCCCTCCTGCGACAATAGTCGCTTGATTGGATGGTGAAGCCGGTTGATTAAGCTGCTTGAACCGCCGCAGCTGGGCATTTACTCTCGCAAGCAGCTCCATCGGATTAAACGGCTTTGTCATATAGTCGTCGGCTCCCATAACGAGGCCTGTTATTTTATCGAAGTCGGATGTCTTGGCACTTAGGAAAATAATCGGCATCCGATACTGCTGCTCCCGGATGACACGAATGACTTCGTAGCCGTCCATATGCGGCATCATAATGTCGAGAATTACCAGATCAATACTGTTCCCTTGAACGAGACGGACCGCTTCCCTGCCATCGGCAGCCTTCAGAAGCTGATACCCCTCTTTGCCCAAATGGAGTGCGATCAGTTCTGCAATATCCGGGTCATCCTCCGCGATTAATATCGTTGTTCGCTGCATCCCCATATACTCAGTCCTTCTCATTTCTTATTTATTCCAAGTTTTATTGTAACCTCTAAGCCCCGCCATTACACGAAAAAATGAAGCAGGCAAAGAAAAAAGGCTGTCCCACTGGGCAATGTCATTAAGTTAAGTTAACTTAATGACATTGTCCCCTAGGGACAGCCTAACCTTTAACTTACGCTGCAGCGGATTGTGCCGCTGCGGCTTTGCCTTTTTTCACACCTGCAGCTAAGAGGAGCACCAAGCAGCCGCCGGCAATGCTCCAAAGCACTGCAGCATTCGTGCTGACGGCCTTCAAACCGCCGAAGTACATAATTTCGCGCAGTCCACCAGCAACGAAGCGAAGCGGAGTCCACGAATACAGCAGGTTTTGTGTTGTATCCGACAGGAATTCTTGCGGCATGTTCAGGATCGGCATCGAGAAGAACATGAGCAGCACGAGAATCGCCATAGCCGGGAAACCAATCCAGTTGAGCAGCATGGACTGCATCAAGTAGAACGCTGAGCCTCCGAGCCATAAGAACAACCATGTATCTACAGCAGACGTCAGCTCCATGCCATACCATCCACTTGCCATCCATACGAGGAAACCGGATGCAGCGCCAACCAATACGATACCGATAATCGGTTGCAACAAATGCGCAGACCACTTACGACCAGTCGCCTTCTTAGCGCTGCCGCTTGCAAGGAACAGGATCATGGCACTAACTAAGCTGCCCATCCACATAATTTGCGTCAGCAGGCCCGGCGCATTCCCGCTAGCATTGTTCGTGCCGACGGGATGGACGGTTTCTTCGTCCACCTGAATCGGAGTGAGCAGTGCTGTTGCTGCATCTACTGATATTTGGTCCGTACGCTGGGACATCTGCTCCAATGTGGACTTCGACATCTCAAGAGAAACCATCTTCATTACTTGACCAAGGCCTTGCTTCACAACGGTCGCTGCCTGCGTATTCATCCCGTCATTGCTGATAATACTCACAGTAGCCGGTGTTGGGGACGGTCCCATCAGCGAAGCCACACCAGCACTCAAATCTGCGGGCAACACCAGCGCCCCATAATAGTCACGGGAGTCGAGCCCTTTGCGAGCCTCTTCCTCAGAACCAACGATTTTCCAGCTGATCGGCAGCTGTTTATTTGACGTTAACTGCTCCTTCAGCATTTCACCAACAGCAAGTTTATCACCAGTTGGCAGATCTACCGGCTGATCGAGTACGACCAGCGCAACGGGTACATGTTGAGGTTTTGTGCCAAGCACAGATCCCATCATCGCGAGTCCAAATACCCCAAGTACAACGATAACGATCAGAATTCCGATCCATAGTATTTTTTGCTTAAAGATAGCCATTTCATCCCCATCTCCCTATCTCTATAAATGAACAATGTGTTGATTAATGATCACATTGTTAATTATAATGAGAGACAGATGAAATATACAATAATCATTCCTCACCGTCCTGTTCATTAATCATCACATAAGCAAGCAAGTGTTCATAAACGCAGCAAAATTGCAGAGGAGTCAAAGCCATGTCAGAGAAAATCGACAGGAGAAAGGCAAAGACGAAGCAGCAGATCTATGAATCGCTTATGGTTCTAATCGGGGAAAAAGGCATCGATCATGTTACCGTCACAGATATTACAAATCACGCGAACCTGAATCGAGGAACCTTTTACCTGCATTACCGGGATGTTCCCGATATGCTGCAGCAATTGAAGGAACATGTATTCAAGAGTATTGAGCAGTATGTGATTAAATTGAACTTCCGCAAAGCAATGGAATATGCCGACCGCGGAGAGCCTTATCCACTAGGTATCCAAGTCTTTGAGGAATTTGCCAAGCACGCGGACTTCCTAAAGGTGATGTTTGGGCCAAACGGCGACCTTTCTTATGCGATCCAATTCCGTAAGCTCATGGCTAACCATATTTATGAGAAGGTCAGCATTCCTGATGCTACCAACTTGAACGTACGGCGAGACTATGTTGTCGCGTATATGACCTCGGCACATTTCGGTATGCTTATGCATTGGCTTGAATGTGATCTGGATCAAACGCCTGCCCAAATGGCCTCGATTATGATGAATGTTGCCAATTATGGACCGTTCGTCACATTTGGACTGAAGGAAATGCCTCAGTCCAGGCCATAAGCAAAGAGCCCTCACTCAAGTGAAGGCTCTTCTTATTATTGTTGATACGAGCTGTACCACTTTGGCACAAGCAGGTCAAAGCCATCATGGTCATCCCATACCTTATTTGTTCTGCTAAGCATGTCATCCAGCTCCTCCGGCTTGACGCGAAGAATCCATACAATAGATGACAGGATGGTCATCGCGGTATAAAGCGAATACAACGCCCAGAATGAATCATCAGGCTTTCCGTTCTCGTAATAGCCATCGATTTGACCGACTGTAAACGGAATACTAACCTCCACGCTGAAGAAGCCTGCCTTCAAAAATTCATGTACGGGATCTCCCCAGTCAAACCGGTTCACATCAATGACACCGGATAGCCTTCCGTCCTTCACAATCAAATTACCCACGTGGAAATCATCATGCTGCATGTTGTTTGGGCGATTCTTCATAAGCAGCAAATTAGCTTCTATAAAAGAAAACAGCTTGTCCTCAAAAGCCAGCTTGACTCCAATTTGTTCATAACGCTCCCGATATCGCTTATATTTCGCAACCGTACGGTCATACCATGGCTCAATTACATCTGGTGCATGAATCTGATGGATTTTGCGAAGCTCCACTCCCGCTTGCAGACCAATCTCGTATTGCTCACTTTCACTTAAGAGCGGCAGCTCGTCAGTCCCATCACCACCATCGATATAGGACAGCAGCATATAGCCTAGTGCATGGTCCTGCAGAACACCAATAGCGATCGGCCGCGAGCAAAGCACATCCTGATCCCTCATCTGCTTGAGCACATGGAATTCCTGCTGCTTACGCGCTTCCTCTTCAAGTGTATAAGTCCGGAGAAGGTATAGCGGCTGATCGTCACGATCATAAGCGATATATTTACTGTCGCTGGAATACCCCTTGTGAATCAGCTCCAGCCTTATACAATCTTGAAGCTCAGGGACTATCGCAAGTAAATCAATCATTCCTGTTCTCTGCCTCCGGTAAAAAGGTTATAAAATCTTCCGCATGAGCGCGGATATATTGAGCCAGCCGGTGCATGCTGCACGGCACCTCCGCCTGGAAACTTCTGTAGCATTCCTGAACCTGTTCATTCAGATCTTCCTGCTGCACCAAATCCTTGAACGTCACTTCACTTAAGTCACGGCCTTTCTGCAGGACATGAATGTCGAGCAGCACCCGAAGCTCTTCCAGAATGACTGACATTTCCTCGTTATCAAAGTACTTGAGTGCTTTCGTAACGCCTTCCCAATAGCCAGGCTGGCTGAGCATTTGAGCCGTCCAGCAGTACAGCTCCATCGGTGATTGCTTGGCATGATCGAACCAAACACCATACATGAACAAGGCCTGCTGTGATGGGTTCAGCCCGGCAAGTGCCTGCGACTTCACCGCAGGACTCTTCCCGCGAATCTGCTCCACGATTGGCCCCATGCATGCCTGCCTTAATTCATCATCACCAAGCACTTCGAATAACTTTCTGCTTATCGTCACGAACAAAGTTAACACCCCGTTTCATAAAAAAGATACGCGAAATAACCGAATTTGTTGCACACCTGTATGTAATTCCCCAATGGCTAAAGTTCGAATTTCATATCTCTACCCTGATTCGATCATCCTAAGACAACTGTCTTTTTGTGCCCTACTTCCGATAATCTTGCTAACTATAATTGAGAAACTCTAAAAAAATTAGTACACTAGAGGAAATGAAGGAGGCGGACTTATATGACCGAATCAGCAGTCAATTTTGAACTAGGCATTAGTACTTTTCTAGAAGCAAAACCTTATCCGGGGATGGGCGGGGCTTACAGCCATGCCGAACGGATCCGTAACAGTGTCGAAGAAATGATCCTGGCCGACCAAGTTGGTCTTGATGTTTATGGAATTGGAGAGCATCACCGCGCAGATTATGCAGCGAGTGCACCTCATGTTATTTTGGCGGCAGCAGCCTCACAGACCAAGCATATTCGCCTCTCAAGCGCAGTTACCGTATTATCCTCGGATGATCCGGTCCGCGTCTACCAAGGATTCTCCACGGTAGATGCCATCTCGAATGGACGAGCTGAAATTATGGCTGGAAGAGGGTCGTTTATTGAATCCTTCCCGCTGTTTGGCTACAGCTTAGAAGACTATGATGAGCTGTTTGATGAAAAGCTGGAGCTGCTGCTTCAGATTACGAAAGAAGAGAAGGTCACCTGGCAAGGCAATCACCGCGCTGCAATGAATAACTTAGCCGTCTATCCGCGTGCGGTTCAGGAGCAGCTTCCAGTCTGGATTGCGACTGGCGGCAACCCGCAGTCGGCAATTCGTGCGGGCGCACTTGGTCTGCCAGTATGCTTCGCTATTATTGGCGGCATGCCGGAGCGATTTGCTCCACTGGTTGAACTGTACAAGGAAGCTTACATTCGTGCAGGCCATGATCCGAAAAAAATGCAGATCGGCACGCACTCGCATGGCTTTATTAGTGATACAGAACAAAGAGCGGCAGAACTCTTCTACCCTGCCCAGCAGGCGATGATGAATGTCATTGGCCGTGAACGCGGATGGCCTCCATACACCTTCGAAGCATTCGACGCGGCGCGCAGCCTGCGTGGGGCTCTCTATGTCGGGGAAGCCGAGTATGTAGCGGAGAAAATTATTTTGCTGCACAAAAATCTTGGCCTCACCCGCTTCTTCCTGCATGTCGACACCAGCTCGATTCCGCATAAAGATATGCTTCGTGCGATTGAGCTGCTTGGCACCAAAGTGGCGCCTATTGTCCGCAAGGAAATTGCCGCGTCTTCGAAATAAGTGAAATTTTCAAAAAAGCCTCCCCTTCTGCTTCACATAGCGGTAGGGGAGGCTTTTTTATTTCAAGGCTTGCAGCTGCTCATCGATATACGCAAGCAGCCACTCTTGCTCGTATGGTACCCGCTCACGAAGTCTTGCAGCGGCGACTGGCAGCCGCCAGCGGTCGATATCTGTCAGGCTCGCTCCTGTGATCCTGCAATATTCGGTCAAGTAATCATTGTTCAGTTGATGGCTAAACGCTGGACTAATAGAGATCGGCGGCATCGCAAGGAATGGCGACAAGAAGATCATTGATGTTCTGGCGACATCGCATAGCGGATCTCCCCTATTGGCATCCATCCAATCAATGGCCGTCAGTTGGCCATCTGATTGCAGAACGTTATCTGGATGCAAATCACCATGACAGATGTATTCTCCTTCCGGCAAACCTTCTAACACCGTTAGCAACAGATGAACTCTTTCTCCCAAGAAGGGAGCAGACTGCTCAATAAACTGTGCCAACCGATCCTTTTGCCGAGGCAGCTTATCCGTCTTGCTGCGATGGATGCTTGCATGCAGCCTCGCAAACACTTCGCCATAATGCTTTACCCGTTCAGGTTCACTTAGCATACTTGCGGACAGGGATTGGCCGGAGATTCTCTCATACAGCAGCCCGCTTCGCCCATCAACCTCCAACTGCTCATAAACAGCCGGTGCAGGTACGCCCGCCTGATGTACGGTCTCACCTATTTCCGCCTCGTATGTCATCCAATCCTTCGGAATACCCTCATAATAGAGCTTCAGCGCATACCTGTCGCTCCATTCATATACTTCAGCGGTCATGCCTTTACCGATTAAAGTCCCTTTTCGCATACTTACCCCTTTCAGGACGACAGCGTTTGCCCGCGCTTCTCCAAATTTTTCACCGTATCACTCGTTGGCACATCCTTCTCATCCTTGAGCGTTCCGAAGAGAGCATCCACTAGCGGTGTAGATACGCCGTACCAATAATTCTCGTTCTTAAAATGATGCAGCAGATGCATCCGCTTATTCCATTTCCAGAACTTTGACTTCGGCTGGATGGGCCGATGCGCCACATAATGCTTCCACTCATACACAAGCAGCATCGCAACAAGCCCTGCGGCGAAGGCAAAGGTAATGTCAATCATCCCCGTAACCAGATAGAACAACAGCGCAAACGCGCCAAGGTTCGGCAAGCTGTACCAGACCGGCAGGAATAGAAGCTTCAAATCATGTGGATCCGTGTGATGATCATAATGCAGCCGCTTCAGAAATTTTAGGAACAACGGATTCCTGGGGGCCTTCAGATGGAAGAAGAAACGATGAGTCAAATATTCGCTGAACATGAAACCAATAAGCCCAATGAGGAAGAACACCAAGCTATAAATCGTGAATTTCTCATAGACAGCCATTGCACACAGGCCAATCAATACCACCGTCATAATCATAATATCCGCATGCAAAAAATATTCACGATAGAGCCCCTTTTTCCCCACCTTTAACCCCATCCCCTTTTTGCAGATAATGTAAGCCCTTTCTTGTTTATCATACCAGCAATTCCTAGCCTTCAGCACAAAAAATGTTCTTGCTTATATGCCTTTGAAGCGAAATAATAGGGGTTATTATTCAGCACGGTGCTCGCGCAACAGAAAGGTTGGCTTTACAAATGGAAGTCTCACAACGATTAACCAGTAATAAAGGATCACAAGGGCAAGCCTCCAAAGAGCGTTTCCCTATATCTGTTCTATCCCTTACCATTGGCGCCTTCGCCATTGGGATGACGGAGTTCGTCATCATGGGTATTCTCCCGAATGTGGCAAATGACCTGAATGTCAGCATCTCCTCTGCAGGACAGCTGATTACGATGTATGCCCTCGGCGTGGCGGTTGGTGCTCCAATCATGACCATCTTGACCAGCCGTATCCCGCAGAAAAAGCTGCTATGCATCCTTATGCTTCTCTTTATCCTTGGCAATGGGTTAGCCGTCGTAGCTCCAAACTACGCGGTGCTTATGGTCGCCCGGATGATTACAGCCTTAACGCATGGCACCTTCTTTGGTGTTGGTGCTGTCATCGCCTCTAATCTCGTAAGAGCGGATAAGCAGGCCGGAGCTGTATCCATTATGATGGCAGGACTCACGATAGCCAATATTATCGGCGTTCCGATCGGTACCTATATCGGACAGAACTGGGGCTGGCGGGCTTCTTTTGGCTCAATTGCGGTCATGGGTGTTCTTGCGCTAATTGGCATTATGATCTTTATTCCAAAATTACGGCTGAGCAAACAGGTCAGCCTGATCCAGCAGCTCTCCGCCATAATCAGACCTAAGCTGCTTGTGTACCTGCTTATTACAGCACTCGGCAACGCTGGGCTATTCGCCGTATTTACGTACATTGCGCCTATGCTGACCGATATTACAGGCTTCGCTGAGCATAGCGTTACCTGGATTCTTATTCTGTTTGGCATCGGCGTAACCGTCGGCAACATTGTTGGCGGCAAGCTGGCGGATTGGAAGCTGATGCCTTCCATCCTTGGCCTTTATCTAGCGATTGCCGTTATTCTGACGATCTTCACCTTTACCATTCATAATGAAATAACAGCGGTTATTACCATCTTCCTATGGGGAGCAGCATCCTTTGCGGTATTCCCGGGACTTCAAGTACGCATTATGAGTCTGGCACAGGCAGCACCTGCCCTCGCCTCAACGTCCAGCCATTCGGCCGGCAACCTTGGCAATGCAGCCGGTGCTTTCATTGGCGGCTGGGTTATTACTCATATTGCTCTTGGTGCTCTTCCATGGATCGGTGCGATTCTGGCTGGTTCTGCTTTGATCCTTGGTTTACTCAGCTATCGCACGGATATTAAGCAATAAAAAGGACATTCAGCTAACTTTCAGACTGTGTTCATGCTCCGTTCATCTTCCAAACCGATATACACCATGTGAACGTAGATCGTACATGGAAGAGGTGAACACATTGAATATTTCATCCGTATCGCAAAGCTCATCATCTTACTCTTCAAGCAGCGCTTCAGACACGACTTCCCTGGAGAAACAACTCGAGAGTCTTGAGAAGCAGCTCAAGGAAGTCGCTCAAAGCAAAGATGATGCTAAAACAAAAGAAACAAAGACGCAACAGCTGCAACAGCAGATTCAACAACTTCAGCTGCAAATTGCGCAAAAGCAATCAAAGGCAGCGGATCAGACGGCTAATCAACAAAGCTCGAATCAGCAAAACATGAATCAACAAGGTGCAGCAAGCAACCAGCTTGGCGTCAACATGATCCGTAATAACCAGGCTCTTAACGGCACTACCGGCAACACGATTGATATTCGTATTTAACAAACAAGAATCCCCTGGAACAGCTCCAGGGGATTCTTGCTGTTTATACCGGTAAACGAATCGTTGCCGTCGTTCCCACGTTTGGTTCACTGCTGATCGTGAGGGTCCCGCCATGCGATTGAATAATCTTGAAGCATACGGTAAGCCCTAATCCTGTCCCCGTCTCTTTGGTCGTATAGAACGGTTCACCAAGCCGATCGATGACATGCTGCGGTATTCCAATCCCTTGATCGATAATATCAATGACAATATACCCCGTATGATCTTTCTTCAGATGAACATGCAACGTACCGCCGCTTGGCATAGCTTCAAGCGAGTTCTTCATCAAATTGACGAGAACCTGCTTGATCTGATTGGCATCACACAACACGATCGGCAAATCCGGGCTTTTCTCAGCTGAAATGATCACATTCGTAATTATCGCCTGGGACTGCATAATCGGAACGATATCATCCAACAGCGACCCCATATCACAGTGAGTCATCTGCTGCCATTGATTAGGCTTCGAGAGCAGCATAAACTCGCCTACAATATAATTAATACGCTCCAGCTCCGTCAGCATCATGTCAAAGTAATGACGGTTATGTACGGCCGAACGGTGCAGCAGTTGAGTGAAGCCTTTCAGCGCAGTCAGCGGATTGCGAATTTCATGGGCAACCCCCGCTGCTAATTGACCGATAACAGACAACTTTTCAGACCGAATCAAATGCTGCTCAGACAGCTTGCTCTCCGTCACATCCAGCAGCAATCCTGATATTGCAGGCTGCCCTCGGAAGTACGCCGGAGCTGCCTGCATTTCGAGGAAGAGATCTGTCTGGTTGGCCTTGCGTGCAGCAATAGCGATCCGTGAAGTTTGCTTGAGGCGGCAGATCGCGGTGAATTCCTGCTTCAATCTGTCGCGGTCCTCCTCCACCATAAAGCTCGCCAGCGGCTGGCCCAGCATCTGCCCCTGCTTGCAGCCAAACATGCTCTCTCCATGCTGATTCATATAGACCAGTCTGCCATTTTGCTCGATAAAGACCCCAAACAAAGAGCTTTCTATGAAATTGCCGTAATTCACGCGAGACTGCATTAAAGCTGCACCTGCAGATTCCAGTTCGTAGATGCCCACCGATAATCGAATACCAAGCAGAACAACCGTCACAATTGCTCCTACGCTAATAATCGAAAAATCACCCAGCCTGCAAATCACGGCAATGAGCGCCGCACAAACAAAGATAATAAGCGCATATCGTTTCACAAACGTTTGTCTCGCTTCATTCCCCGGCCTGAGTGATGCTGTCTCTGTGTCCTTGTCAGGCAATGCAGCAAACCCTAAGAGTAAACTACCAAGAAACCAGCAGAAATCAGACACCCATTCCCATTGATAGCCTACGGTTGTGTAAGGCAGCAAATAGACGAATGCCATGTTGCCTAATAATTTGATTATAAAACCAGATAACAGCAAAAACTGAGATCTTCCTGAGAGTACCTTCTTCCCATACCAGCTGAAAAACAGAAGAAGAAATACCATAACGGCGCTAATCGAAGAGTTAAACATGGTGTAACCAATCGTATCTTGGTCTACATAATGATGAGGCAGGATCGGTTTCATTTGAAAGTTCCAATAGAGGGTGGAAGCAATCGTACCGTACAATAAAATATCAAGGATGAACCGCAGAGCAAGATGCGAGCGGCGCTGATGGTACTGCATATAGATCGCGATAAAATAAAACACATACTGAATCCGCCATAATACTTCTGGGATCCCCATATAATCAGGTTCATGATTCCTCATGATGGTAACGATCGTCCAGATGAGCTGAGCAACGGCATACAACGAGAGTCCGAGACCGTAATAGAACCAGAACCTCGTCTCTTTATACGATGTCCGAAGCAGTAAGAAGGAGGCATAAAATGCAGACAACGTCTGAAGAATATTGCTGACGACTACCCCGGTGAACGATTCATTCCGCAGCAATATCAGCCATCCTGCACATAACACTAGCAGGAGAATACCAAAGTGTAACGAAAAGCTTTTCCCGCGAAACAATGATGCTCCTCCCCTCATCCCCAATCGGCTATTATACACGTTTTCCTTTATTTACTATAATTCCATCTAGGACTATAAAATCCTCCTTATCTCCTAAATCAGACATCACTCTTGGGATTTCGCTATCTTTCGATAGCCCAATATGACAAAAAGAAGCATGTCCTTGTTCAAGGAGCATGCTTCTTCTTAGTTGCTGCCATTCGCTAAGCGAACCGTATTCCGGCCGCTGTGCTTTGCCTCATACAGCGCATTGTCCGCTGACTTCAGCAGTTGATTAATGCCGCCGTCCGTTTCCTCACAGCCTCCCCGGGCAACAGCGATGCCAAAGCTGGCCGTTACGGATATTTCCTGCTCCGAAGTGGCTGCAACCATCGACTGTACCGCGATCTCACTTCGGATCCGCTGTGCGGCCGCTTCCGCTTCTTCCCAAGATAAACCTGGCATTGCCATAACAAATTCTTCACCGCCGTAACGGCCAAACACATCCTCCGGACGCAGCATATTCCGGCATACCTCTACGACATGCAGCAGCGCGCGGTCTCCTACATCATGGCCGTATGCATCATTAATTTGCTTGAAATGATCGATATCAAATAATAACAGGGCAAGTGGTTCGTCCTTGGTGGCCGATTGATGAAGAAGCGCCTCGCTCAAGTGAATAAAATGGAGACGGTTGAATATACCGGTTAAACCGTCATGGTAGGCAAGTTCACGAAGCTGCTCCTGCAGTCTTACCCGCTCCGTCATATCAATCATTACAATCAGTTTGCTTGTCTCCTTGCCCCCTTTGTTCCGAACAAAGGAAGAGCGAATTTGGTAATAGTAAGATTGATCACCAGCCGTCCACTTAATCTCATCATGAACGCGCGGCGTCTCTCCTTCCCCACCTTCATATAGTGTAAGCAAATTAACATCTGTATGAAGGGCAAGAATAGGCTCAATCGCCGTTCCAAGAGAAGAGGTAGTCAGTTCTGGCAGAACGGACGCCGCTGCGGGATTATAATCGACCAGCCGATTGTTCATATCCAGCACGAGTACGCCATCGCTCATACTCTCGAACAAAGTATCCCGGGCAACTGGGGCGACATTCAGCATCCCCTTCGAGACGAGCCCCCACATATATAGTGCAGCAGTAATCGTCATAATGACGGGAATCGGATCAATCCCGCCAGGTGTCAGGTTGCCGAGATAAAGAAAATCACCAAGAAGCGGCAGCAAGAGCCCAACGGTCATAATAATATGCTGAAGACGATAAGAAGACCGCATCCGATTCCAATAGAGCAGCAGTAGAACAACTCCGCCAATCATACAGCCGAAGGTATAGCCGCCCTGGATAATATACCAGGGCCCTACATTCAAATCGACCTTATGGAGATCAGGCTCTATATGCAGTTCAATCGAGCGGTAATAGAAATGATGCAAGTCATTGGTCAAGACAAGCACCAGTGTAATAAGCGGCATCAAATACATAATGAAGCGCAGTCGCCATTTTAAAAACCGTTCCATCCCAAGGAAATGCATAATGAGCATTAGACTAACCGGCGGCAGGAAGGGCATGCCGAAATATTCGACCGTAATCCAAAATTTCACTTCCTTAAGCGTGCCCGCCGACAGCTCAAGAGCGGAACCAAATATATAGATGGCCGATAAGAAGCACATCGTGATAAACGTCTTCCCCATCAACTGCTTAGATCGGTTCGACATCACATAAATGCCCATGATGATATTAATAACACCAGCTGTCACCATAAGAGTCAGGACAGCAGAATAAGGTGTTCCCATACTTGTTACACTCCAATGTGAAAGTTTCGTTCTGCCACTGATCGTAACACAACTAGAAACAAATGTGGGAATTTCTATTTAAGTGCCGCGAGCAGTAGGAAAATCGGCCGGCGGGTCTCATCGATCATATCAGGATATTGCTTCAAAGCTTCCTCGGACGGACCAGGCTCCGCAACCTCTGTGATCCGGAACCCTGCTTGAATAAGAGCATTCATGATCGTTGCCACCGTACGATGATATTTCACGACATCCGAGTCCAGGAATCTCGCGATTCTTTGACCTTCGCTCTGATAGTGATCTACCGGCCAATGAAGCCGCTCCCCGCCATGTCCGTAATGCCAATCCTGTGCAGCAACCGCCGTAAAGATGGGATGCTCCATAGAGAGAATAAAGCTGCCGCCTGGTGCCAGGCTGTCATAAATCTTTCGGCAAGCACTGACGAAATCCTCAATATAATGAAGAGCTAATGAACTGATGACCACATCAAACTGTCCAGGTTCAAAATCAATATCTTCGATTGCTGCCTGACGATAAGTAATATTAGGATCTTCGTTAAACTCCCGCGCCCGTTCAATCATTTTTTCCGAGATATCAATACCTAGTACGCTGCGGGCCCCTTGCTCCCGCGCATAACGGCAATGCCAGCCATAGCCGCAGCCAAGATCAAGCACATTCTTATCTTTCAGTTCAGGGAGCATACCGCGGAGAACATGCCATTCCCCTGCTGCATCCAATCCGCCGATTGAGCGCGCCATTTGGCTGTATTTTTCGAAAAAGTCCGGATCATCATATTTATTTTGTTTCAATTGTCTCAGCCTCCTAAGTTATAATTCACTTTACACTTCGATATACTCCAAGAACTTGCGTACCAGCCGATGCTGGCTGCCTTTCTTCGAATAGATGCCTCCGAATGTGCCGCTCGCATCCAGACTATAACCAACAAGAGGAATCGGAATAATTCGGCCGCTCTCCACATACGGATCATCCCGCAACATTAAGCTGGACATCAGGCTGATACCAAGCCCCTCCGCAACACTTCTTTTAATCACTTCCGGATTGGTCGTTGTGAAGATGACGTTGATGCCACCACAAGCCTGCCTAATATCCTCGGTGACCCCATCCCAGAAGCTGCTCGCTGACAAAATAAACGCATGATCGGCGAGATCCTTCAGCATAAGCTCCTTATTCAGCGCGAGCAATGAATCATTAGGGACGATCACTTGAAGCTCCCCTTTGTATTGAAAGGAATGGAACGCTATCGGTTCCGGCAGCCCGTCACTCGTATAGTGGTTAAGCGAGATTAATCCTAAGTGGGCCTTGTCATGAATGATCTTATCGATCACAATCCGGCTCTCCATTTCGATAATCTTCACTTGAATTTGGGGATAATCCTTCCTGAACCTCGCTAACGCCTTTGGCAAAAAAGTCATGCTTAAGCTTGCGATCGTCGCAATGATCAGCTCTCCCTTATAGATAGAAGTAATCGACTGTACCTCGTCCTTAATCTCATCAACCTTCATCAGTATCTCGAGTACGATCTTGATAATCGTTGTCCCGTCTTCCGTTGGAACCGTTCCATTACGGGAACGCTTGAAGAGCGGAATACCAATCTCCTTCTCTAATAGGGAGATAGACTGGCTGATGGCCGATTGCGATACATGAAGGTTTTGCGCGGCCAGCGACATGGAATTCGTCTCGAATACTTCCTTCACAACCTCTAATTGTTCGATATTCATGGACGACCTCTATTTTTCATATTAGCATTGCTTATATTACCATCAAGAATAGATGGTATGACATCTGAATCCATTATATTATAATCGTCCTCACGTAGATATGTGGAGTGTGAGGTATTGTGAATGCAAAGCAAGGAAACACCAGTTTCTGGTTCGTTATATTAGCCATTTTCTTTGGTAACTTCTCATCCATCTTGAATTCAGGGACAGTAACGGTAGCTCTTCCTTTTATTATGAAGGAGCTTCATGCGGACCTGAATGATACACAGTGGGTGACGACGGGCTTTATGCTCGCCATGGGATCGATCGCTCCGATCGTTGGTTATGTAGGAGATAAGATTAGTTATAAACGGCTTTATATGTTCTCGTTAGTTGGCTTCTTGTTTACTTCTATTTTATGCGGCTTTTCTTGGAACATCGGGTCGCTCATCTTCTTCCGGATTCTGCAGGGCCTCTTCTGCGGAGCGATTCTTCCTGCTACGCTGACTATCGTGTATCAAGCAGTTCCGGCAGAAAAGCAGGCGCTTGGCATTAGTCTATGGAGTGTAGCCAGCATGTTCGCCCCGGCGATTGGCCCTACCCTGGGTGGTCTGCTCACGGAGTATTTTGGCTGGAAAGCTATCTTCTTCATGAACATTCCACTTGCCATCTTGGCGATTATCCTGGCTGCCCGCTATCTGCCTATGCAGCAGGTGAAGAAAAGTGGTTCCCTCGATTACGTTGGACTAATAACCGTCGTAATAGGCAGTACTTCTCTCATGATGTATTTTACACAAGGGAACAAAATAGGCTGGGTTTCCGGTCTGGGACTGATGTGGATATCGCTTGGCGTGATCAGCATCGCGGGCTTCATATGGCGGGAGCTGACCGCCAAATCGCCGCTGCTTAATCTTCGGATATTCAAGTACACAACCTTTACCTTTGGCATTATCGTCAACTGTATCATGACCATTGGTTTGTATGCAGGGGCTTTCTTGCTGCCGATCTTTATGGAAAATGCCCTCGGCTCCTCGTCCTTAACGGTTGGTCTTGCGATGCTGCCAGGTGCTTTATTAATGATCTGCGCCTCTCTTCTGTCGGGAAGGCTTCATGGGAAGATCAACCCGGTCTATCCTTTGCTTGGTGGAGTTATTCTGCTCGTTATCGCCACCTTGGCGTTTAGCCATCTATCGATGACGACTTCGTATACCTTCATCATCGGCTGGATGATCTGCCGTTACGTTGGACTTGGCTTCTCCTCACCAAATATTATGACGCTCTCGATGAGTGCCATACCAAGGGAGTCTACCGGCCATGCATCCGCCATTACGAACTGGCTTCGTCAGGTCATCGCTTCGCTTGCCATCGGGATATTCAGTACGATCTATTCGGTTAAGACGCAATCGTATCTTACTGAACTGAGTGCCGGGGGTTCCGTAAAAGCATCTTTACAGGAAGCTGCCTCTGTCCTTGCCATGAACGATACGTTTATGGTGGCTTGCATCGTTACCGTTGTTGCGATTCCGTTTATTTTCATCTTAAGCTCCCGCAGCAAACCTGCTGTACCTGCCGTGTCCAAATCTCACTCGCAAGGAAAATAGACATCTACTAAGGCCCCCTTTGTACATACGTGCAGAGGGGGCTTTCGCGATCTAGAAATGATATAATTTACCTTATATTTGTTCTTGTGGGGTAGGAGGAATCCTGTTGTTTCGGATCATGATTATTGAAGACGACGAGAAAATTCGGAGAATCGTTGCAGACGCTTTGCGCAAATGGCAATACGAGGTTATTGAGTTAACGTCTTTCGAGAATGTGCTGGGCGAGTTCGAAGCTGGGCAGCCGCATCTCGTGCTGCTTGATGTAAACTTACCTGTGTTTGACGGGTTTTATTGGTGCCAGCAAATTCGTTCCGTGTCCAAGGTGCCGATCATCTTTATCTCCTCACGCAATCAGAATATGGACGTCATTATGGCGATTAATATGGGAGCAGACGACTTCGTTCAGAAGCCGTTCGACCTCGGTGTGCTTGTCGCGAAGGTAAGTGCGCTGCTCAGACGCAACTATACGTATCAAGATGAAAGTCTGCAGCTTACACATCGGCAGCTTATTTTCCACCTGTCGAACTCTTCCGTTCAATATGGGGAACGCACCTCCGAACTGTCGCGTAATGAATTTATCATTCTGCAGACGATGATGCGCCAGATTGGGAAGATCGTGTCACGGGATGATCTCATGCAGGTGCTGTGGAATGATGAACAGTTCATTGATGACAACACCCTGACGGTTAACGTCAACCGGCTGCGCCGCAAGATCGCAATGCTGGGCATTGAAGACTTCATCGTAACGCGCAAAGGAATGGGGTATATCATCGAATGAGCTTCTGGCGTTTCCTGAAATATGAACGGCCTTATTTCATTTTGTATGGTGTTGCCTTCCTGCTTATCATCACCGTATTTGCTACGGACCCGCAGTCGTCTTGGCATTGGCCGACGTTCTTTTATGCATTGGTGCTTGTAGTACTCTGGCTTGCTGCCTTCACTGCTTATCGATATACAAGGAATCTGCAGGCGATCCGCCTGATGCGAAGTGAGGATTCCGAGCCCCTGTCCCTGGAGGCAGAAGCTTACCGCGATACACTTGAAGAGACCGGCATTACCCATATTCGGGCTTTAAATGAGGTGCAGTCGAAGCAAAAGGAATATTATGATTTCATCATCTCTTGGTTCCACGAGATTAAGACGCCCATCTCTGTCCTTCGCCTGATGCAGCAGACCGAAGTCGATCCACAGAGTCTTAATGAAGAGCTGTCGCGTATCGAGCATTATGTGGATCAGGCTTTGTATTATGCGAAGCTCGACAGCTTCAACCAGGACTATGACATTGTGAACTGTGATCTGGAGCCGCTTATGAAAGAGATCATTAAGTCTCATTCTAAGGTATTTATCTCCAAACGAATTCGAGTTCAGCTTGATCTTCCATCGACTGTCGTGCAAAGTGATACCAAATGGCTGCTCTTTATTGTAAATCAAATTGTAACGAACAGCCTGCAATATACCGGCGAGCATGGAGTCATTACGGTGCAAACCGCTGCCACGCCAGAAGAGAAGCTGCTCATTCTCCGTGATAATGGAATTGGCATCGAGGCGAAGGATCTGCCGCGAATCTTCAACCGGGGCTTCACTGGCATGAACGGCCGCAAACATGCAAAGTCGACCGGAATGGGGCTGTATCTAGCTCAAGCGCTGTCGAAGAAGCTTGGGCACTACATCACTTGCGAGTCGGAGACTGGCAGCGGCACAACGTTCACGATTCATTTTCCAAGACATCATGACCCGTATCTGGATACGCTTCAGCGATGAAATATGAGGCTGCCTCACAACAAACAAAACCCGTCCAGTGGACGGGTTTTCGCTTACTTATGAGTTCTTATTGATAATCCGGTAATAGAGATTCGTCGAAGACGCGTAGAACACCAGATAGATCAGGAAGTAGATTCCCATAATGCTCCAAACAATGCCCGGCAGCTCCGGGAAATCCTTCACGGAATCAAGTATGAAATATTTGATAATGGTCCAGCTGTACAGCAGCCCCAGCACGATTGGCGGCAGGAAGACGAACAGCAGCTGCTTACGGATCACACTGCGGAACTGACTATTCTCGGCGCCTAGCTTGCGCAATATCGAATACTGGAGCCGTTCTTCGGTCGCTTCGCGAAGCTGCTTGAAGTAGATCACGCTCGCTAGGGCGAAGGTTGCAATTAGAGCAAGGAATCCAGCGGCGAACAGCATGAGGGAGGAACTCTCGATCTGCTTGGAATACACATCAGCGAAAGAGGAATAGTACGCACCCTCCGTTTGGGCTACAATCGCATGTACCTGCTTCGATAGCTCATCAGCATTTTTCGCATCTGTCAGCCCGTAGATCTCGAATGTCTTCTTATCCGCATGGCTGGCTAATTGTTGATAGGCTTCGTCCGAAATGACGAACACTGCTGCCTTCTTATCCATCGCCAAGATCGGATCGGTAGACCAGCCAAGGTAGGCATAGTCTTTTTTCGCTTTTAGCGTAAACGTCTTCTCTTCATCTGTCTTCACCGTGAAGCTTGGAGACTCACCTGCGGCATACGTCTTTGGATAATCCGATCCTTGCGCTAGAGATACGGCCTCCATACCCTGCAGATTAACCTGCTCTTTATCTCCACGCAGCGCGATTAACTCATTGTAGTCTTTCTCCGCGACGAGCCATAAGCCAGGAATATAATACTCCGGATTATCAAAGGCGATACCCCGATCTGTAACTGGACTTACAACTAATGCCTGCGGCTTCAGATGGTACTGGATTTTATGTTTCGAGCTATCAATCGTTCCCTCAACCTGCTCATTCGTGGAAGGATCAAGCGACTCATACGCGATGTCATTTGGTACATTCATGCCAACTGCATCAAATTGAACCTTATAGTTAATAGTCACAAAACAAAGCAGCATGATAATAACCGCACTAAACAAGGAAATAAAGGTCAGGTTAAGCGTATTCCCTCTGATCTGAAAACGCAGCGAGGACGTCCAAAGCACGGTGTTGCCCTCATGATATTTTTTCCGGCGGCTGATTAGCCGCAAGAGCCATCCTGCGAATTGACGGAAGAACAAATACGTTCCGCCGATAATGCCGACTGCAGTACCGATCATACTGTATGTTCCATAATCCTTCCAGACTGCTGAGCCTTGACCGCTGCAAATCAGTATAAATGCCATTACAATCAAGAAAACAGCTAGAACCGCCATTGCTGCTGATACGCGAACAGGTTTTTCTGCCTTTTGATTCGCATGAAATAACTCGGTCAGCTGCACCCGGTTCACGAGAAAATAGCTCTGCACGCTGACGATAATGGCGATAAGGAGGATGACTCCCACCGCTGTTGCCATTGCCCCAAGCGGGAAGGATAGTGACACCACCTGATCATACTGCATCAAGTTCATGAGCAGCATGCCAAACAGCTTCGATAAGAGCCCTCCAAGCAGTATCCCGACAACCAGTGAGATAGCGCCCATAATAAGCGTTTCATAAAAGACCATCCGTACAATTTGCCGTTCTTTCAATCCGTACAGTAAATACATGCCGAATTCCTTTTTCCGCTGGCGCATGAAGAATGAATTCGCATATAGAATGAAGAAAATATTAAACAGGAAGATAACGACCGAGGCGATCGCCATACCCGTCTGGAACATTTCACGGTTCTGCAAGGCATCAATAATATCCTGGTTGAACATCAATGACGAGAATGTATATTGAATGATGACGCCAATAATCATAGACAGCAAATAAATGGAGTACAGACGGAAGTTCCGTTTCACATTCCGAATCGTAAGGTCGAGCAGGCTCATCGCAGCTTGCCCCCTATTAGGCTTTGCGTCTCCAGAATGCGTTCGTAGAATGCTTTCTGTGGCTGCTCACCGGCATAAATTTCACTAACAATTGCGCCATCCCGGAGGAAAATAACCCGCTTGCAGTAACTCGCCGCATAGCTGTCGTGCGTGACCATCATAATGGTTGTGTTAAATGCTGCGTTAAGCGAGACAAGCTGCTCAAGCAATTGGGTTGCGGAGCGGGAGTCTAGTGCGCCCGTTGGTTCATCGGCGAAAACGATTGCCGGCTCTGTAATGATGGCGCGTGCCGATGCTACCCGCTGCTTTTGCCCACCGGATATTTCGTTCGGATATTTCTCGAGCAGCCCTTCAATATGTAGAGCTTCGAGAATCGGCTTGAGTCTAGCTTCCATCTCCTCTGCCTTGTAGTTACGAAGTGAAAGCGGAAGCAGAATGTTTTCTTTTACCGTCAGAGTGTCGAGCAGATTATAGTCTTGAAAAATAAACCCCATCCGCTCCTGCCGGAATTGTCGAAGCGACTTCTTTTTCATATCGAGCAGCGATTTCCCCTCAATCCATACCTCGCCGCCGCTGAGCTGATCAATCGTAGACAACACATTCATTAAAGTTGATTTCCCGGAGCCCGAAGGACCCATAATCGCAGTCAGCTCACCTGACTGTATCGTTATATCAATGTTTTTCAATACGGGCGTAGCCCCATAGCTCTTGGACAAATTTTTGGTTTGAATAACTGTCTCCATGATAAAGCCCCTCTCCTCTTTCTATCTCTTAATATAGACATATCAAGGGCAGGCATCCATCGAAGTAAGCACTCTCAAGGTGACGTTTTTGTCACACACGGGGTTTAAACACTGTAGTACGGTTTTTCCGTCTTAGGCGAACAGAAACTCAAAAAGCCGTCCCGATGGACGGCCTTCAAATATCCTTGCGCTCTATTTCAACTCAGTACCCAGCACTTTACGGAGCCCATCTGCCCACAGCTGATATCCCTGCTCTGTAAGATGGCAGGTATCAAAGGCGATCTCACGCGGCAGCGTGCCGTCTGCGGCAACCATCGATAGCCCGATATCAAGGAACGTTACGCCCAGCTCCGCAGCCAATTCCGCATACAGCACATTCATTTCCCCAATCAGCTTGCGGCGCGGATCCTCTGGCGATTCTTCTCGCGGGAATACCGCCATCAGAATAATACGAGCCGAAGGAGCATATGTCCGTACTCGCTCTATAATTGCACGTACCCCGTCTCGGACTTCTTCTGCCGTACTCGCGCGAGCATTATCCGTCCCACTCGTGTTGTTTGTACCAATATTGATGATCACCCACTCTGGAGAAAGCCCCTCCATCTGCCCATTATCCAGTCTCCAAAGCACATTCTGTGTCCGGTCCCAGCCAAAGCCAAGATTCAGAACACGCCGCCCGCCAAAGACGGATTCCCATGCTGGTCCCTCACCATGCTTATTTGTTGAATCTGGGAGTCCTCCCCAGAAATGTGTAATGGAATCTCCGATCAGCACGATCTCAGGGTTAATTTCATCCTTAATCTTAAGCACCTGATCATGCCGCTCCCACCAGTCATAGCTGTCCTCTTCCAGCTTTGTCGCCGGAATAACGGCGGTATTCACCGTATCCGCCTTCATCAATTTGTTCCCTTCCGCTGTCTTGTTCATCCCCTGTATCCCCTTGCCCCATTAATTTGACTCTATTATATCGCAATCCAATAACCTATCGACCGATTTTTTGCAGGAACCGAAAAAACCATGAACTCCATCCCTAAAGTGGAGAGTCATGGCTTTTTGTACACGGACTTTCTTTAACGTATCTTTCTCTTCCTACGGTGGTAAATCATCCATCCCATAGCAACGAGCCCTGCCGCCAGCAGCACACCAAACAGAATAATATAAGATAGATGGAACTGACTTTCATTCATTTGCGTAACCTCCCTGCAACAACACTTACACAATAGGATGGATTTACGGCGCCAAATTATACAGATGCAATGATACAACAAAAAAAAGGCTGAACAGCTGCTATTCGCAGTGTTCAGCCTTTTCGTATAAGGATATCTTACGCTTTGTTCGAAGAACCGAACTCACGGATTTTACCCATAACTGTTTGTTTGATCGCTTCACGACCTGGAGCCAAGAATTTACGTGGATCGTAAACTTCGGAATCCGCAGTCAGGATTTCACGAGCAATTTTAGTGAACGCAATTTGGTTCTCTGTGTTCACGTTGATTTTTGCAGTACCCAGGGAAACCGCACGTTTGATGTGCTCAGTAGGGATACCAGTACCGCCATGCAATACGAGTGGCAATTTGATTGTTTGGCAGATCTCTTCCATTTCTTTGAAGCCCAGTTTAGGCTCGCCTTTGTAAGGGCCATGAACGGAACCAAGAGCTGGAGCCAGACAGTCGATACCTGTACGTTGTACAAGCTCTTGGCACTCTTTAGGATCAGCGTAGATTACGCCTTCAGCGATAACGTCGTCTTCTTGGCCGCCAACTGTACCCAGTTCAGCTTCTACGGAAACGCCGCGCTCGTGAGCGTAAGCAACAACTTCGCTAGTGATACGAACGTTGTCTTCGAATGGATCATGCGAAGCGTCGATCATTACGGAAGTGAAGCCAGCATCGATAGCTGCTTTACATTTGTCAAAGCTGGAACCATGGTCCAGGTGGATTGCAACTGGAACAGTGATTTTCATTTCTTCGATCAAAGCGGATACGATGTTCGTAACAACTTTGAAGCCGCCCATATAACGAGCTGCGCCTTCAGATACGCCCAGGATTACTGGGGATTGCTCTGTTTGAGCAGCGTCAAGGATTGCTTGAGTCCATTCCAGGTTATTGATGTTGAATTGACCAACAGCGTAACCGCCTTGCAAAGCTTTGTTCAACATGTCTTTCATTGATTCCAATGCCATTGTTAAATCCTCCTCGAATAAATGACTAGACCTTTCAATCATACCCAATTCAACTGCTGTTATGCGGTTCCAACCGGCAGATTTATCGGCCCGAACGGAATGGGCGTATGTACTCGTTCACGTTCTCTTTAAGTCAATATGTTATCACAAAATTCTACATAAGACTACCTATTGGCGGTCAAGCCTTCCCTTATGGAGAGTAAGCCAGAAAAATTTGTCTGCTGTAAGCGCTATTATAGAAGCAATAAAAATGAGCATGATCTAAGCAAGGATACCCTAAGCTAAGCCCTCATCAAGTATGCTCTTGTATATTCTTATAATAATCAATCACGAACTCACGGAACCGCTAAACCCGTAAGACTGCCAGTTATGCGTCTTACGGGTTTTCAGTTAATATTGCTGATTGAACGCTCTACGTTGGAGTTAGTACAGGCAATCTTAGGTTAATCGTGTGGACGACGTACGTAGATTGTATTTTGTACAGTCTAATTTACTTCAAAGGACTCTGCATCCGCCAGGGAAGGTATTTTCATTGCACAGAATCCAATGTAGACTACCTAACTAACACTCCTATCCCACTTTTCACTGTATGAAATCCAGTCAGCTTGCCAGGTCTTCTACAATTTCACAGGCATTTGCTGCTCATCCCTATCCCGTTTCTTGGTCATTGCGAAATACAGGCTCGTCAGCATGATAAAGATCGCAATGTAAAAGGCAAGCCGCCCGGCCTGCGACCACATATGAGCGAAGTCGCCGCTCGAGATCACATCCCTGTAGCCGCGAATGCTGTAGGTCATCGGCAGCCACGGATTCATCGCCTGCGCCCAGCTCGGCAGCAGCTCATACGGGAAGGTGCCCGCGCTGGAGACAAGCTGGAAGATCATGAGCAGCAGCACCACGAACCGGCCGGGGTTATCGAGCCAGGTCACAAAGGTCTGGACAACAAACATAAACGTAAACCCGGTTAATACGGTGTACATATAAAATAACGGCACGCTCTGCACCTTTAATCCCAGCACGTACAGAATAACCGTGCTTAATATAAGGGACTGCGCTAGACTCATCACCCCGAAGGTGAGCAGCTTGCTGAGAAACAATGGAAAACCGTCTGCCTCGTCCGAGGATGACCGTCTCGCCGAGAACATTGTCGTGAAGACAAGCGAACCAGCGAATAAGGCCATCGATAGAAAATAAGGCGCAATCCCGTTGGCATACAGCCGGACCTTCCGATCATCATTAGCTACGATCGTTACCGGTTCGGCGACCATCTGGATGGTCTTCTCGTCTGCATGAAGACTCGCCGTCTGCTCAGCGGCATCAGACAGCTTATCCGCCAATTGCTGCGAGCCCGATGCCAGCTTCTTAGCACCTGTCCCCAGCTGGTCAGCTCCAGTCGCCAGTTGGGAAGCGCCGCTTGCGAGCGTACCGCTGCCAGCCGAGAACTGACCGATGCCACTTTGAAGCTTCTTCGCGCCCTGCGCGAGTTGGGATGCCCCTTGACCAAGCTGTTTGCTGCCCGAGACAAAGGCAGGAAACTTCGCCCCTAATTGTTTGATCCCATCTCGCATCTGATCTTGTGCAGCGGCGAGCTGCGTCGCACTTTGCAGCAGCTTGCTTTGCCCCTCACTTAACTGCTTGCTGCCAGCGAGCAGCGCCTGCAGCGCAGGATTAGATGCCAGTTCGTCATTGCTGTCTATGAGCTGCTGAATGCCGGCATATAAATCATCTGCACCTTTTTTGGAAGACTGGATGCCGTCCTTCAACTGCCCGGAACCATCCGCCAGCTTGTCCGCCCCCTGCTGCAGCTTCGTTGAAGCAGCGCCTAATTGCTCTGCCCCGCTGGAAAGCTGAGCAGCACTGCTGCTCAGCTTTTGCAGCCCCGTATTTAACTGAGATGCGCCGTCCTGAAGCTGGCCAATGCTGGAATGAAGCTTAGCAGCACCGCTGGATAACTCATGCAGCTTACTGCTCAGCGTACCCGCCCCACTATCCAGCTGAACAGCCCCGTCATGAAGATCGGAGGCACCTTTAGCCAGCTGGGAGAGTCCATCCGATAAGGCCGTGAATTGTGACAGCATGCTTCTCGAGTACGCTTCGGTGAGGTTTTGCGACAGCTTGTTTCGCAGCTCCTTTGTCGCATTTTCGCTGATCTGCCCGGATATAAAGTTGTAGAAGCTGTTTGATTCAAAAATAATATCGGCCTTCTTCGGAGTTTCACTCGTTAAGGAAGCCGCATTCTCCGAGAATCCTTCCGGGATGGTAATCGTCGCGTAATAGCGGTTGCTGACCATCCCCTCCTTAGCAGCCTGTTCACTTACAAAGCGCCAATCGAAGGTTTCATTGTCCTTTAATTCCTCTATAAAATCCTCACCGACATTCAGCGGCTTCCCTTCATACTCCGCTCCTTTGTCCAGATTAACAACGGCAACGGGCAGGTCTTGAAGCTGACCGTACGGGTCCCAATTCCCCTTGATCAGAAAGCCGCCATACAGCATCGGAACGAGGGCAACGCCAATAAACGTCACGATAAGCATCCTATTTTTCAGAAAATAACCTACATCCTTTTTAAATACATGAAACGGATTTGCCATCCATTATCCATCCTTTATCTGTCATTCATCGTCCTCCTATTATTCGCACAGCCTGCCACTTCCATTCGACAGCTATTGCATTTGCGATCTCGTACACTTTAATAGGAGAACAAATCGGGAAGGATGTGATGCGTGGATGAGTCGATGGAAACCTCTGATACCGCTGCTTATAGGATGCAGTCTCCTTACCTTTGCAGTAACGGGCTACGCCGCCTCAAGGACCGCATACGAAGAAGCGGAACAATCGTGGGCCGCCCCGGCATTAAAAGAATGGCTCGACTTAGGCTGGCTTCAAGGTTATCCTGATGGCACAATCAAGCCAAATGAGCCTGTGACACGGGCGGAGATGGTATCGCTGATGAACAGAGCCTTCGCGCTGACGGATACGGCCCCCCTCTCCTTCCAAGATGTATCGACAACGGACTGGTTCTACACCGACTTCTCTAAAGCCGTGAAAGCAGATTACATAACCGACTTCGAAGACGGCAGGATCATGCCTCTGCAAATCATTACACGGCAGGAAGCGGCTGTTATGCTGGCAACCTTCGTCCATCTGGAACTGCCAAGAGAGAAGGTTCCTTCCTTTAAGGATAAGGACCTGATTCTCGAAGCGGATCAGGGAGCGGTTGCTAACCTCGCTGAAAAGGGGATTATTAAAGGCTATCCGGACGGCACTTTCCGGCCTGCTGACCCCGTCACACGTGCAAGCGCTGTCTTCTTAATAGATGCTCTACTGAAATCAGGCCTTGTAAACCGAACTTATTCGGCTCCGGGCACCTACGGGTTAAACTCGACAGTCGAAACGATCTATGGAAACATGACATTGTCCACTCCCGATATTACATTGCGGAATATGCATATTAGAGGGAATCTTATTATTGATGGAGGAAATGGTGACTATCATCTGATTCATGTAACGGTGGATGGACAGATTGTTATACAAGGCGAAGGCTCTCCAACTGTTCATTTGGATGACTCCACAGTCCTTGATAATGGCGGGGATCCGGAGGAGGCTGCTTCACAATAATAACCGCAGAAGACAGGACTGCCATATTGCTTGGTGGCCCTATAGCATTCTTTTTAGAATATTTGTTACTATTAAGCTAAAAACTTACAAAGGAAACTGCTGATATGTCTTCAACCTCTTTGGAAACAATTGCTTACCGTGAAATCCGGGAGCGGATTATGCGGGCAGAATATATGCCTGGCTCTATGCTGTCAGAGAACGAGCTTGCTGTTAATCTTGCCATGAGCAGGACGCCAATCCGCGCTGCTATCTCCTTATTAGAGCGGGAGGGACTTGTGGGATCCTTCCGGGGACGAGGCGTCATGGTGAAGGAAGTATCCGCCCATGAATTCAGCGAGATGTATGAGGTTCTTGTTTCCATGCAGCTGTTCGTGCTGGAAACCGCCGTTAAACGTAAGCTAACCTTTGATTTGGGCACTATGGCACAAATACTAGAACTGCAGCAAGTAGCTATGGAGCAAAGCGATTATTACGGCTACTACACTAACAGCTTGCTGTTCACGGAGACGATCCTCCGTACCATCCATAATGAAAGTATGCTGCAAATTATGGAGCTTTATCGTGGCCGTTATGTGTTCAGTACCGTATCCTATCGCATAAAATATCCGCAATACCAGCCAAGCCGCTCTGTTCAAACGAACCGCGGAATTTATGAAGCTATTAAGATCGGTGATATCGCCGCAGCCAAAGCCGCCATATCCGAGCAATACTCGGATACTCACGAGCATTTTATCGTCCATGGCTTGATGAAATAAGTTCATAGAATACACAAACCGGAAGCTCTCTGAGCTTCCGGTTTTGTTTTTGAATTTTACAAATATTCAATCTCACGATTACACACGACTTACATACAACCTGCATACTAAGCAAGAAGCAAAAAGTTATGAGGAGGAAATACAAGATGACAACCATTCAATTAGGCAAGCAAATATCGGGGATCTGGTTCGATGAAAAAAACTTCTCAACAGATAAACGTCCATGGTTTGGCGAGCTTCCACAGCTTCCTGCAGGAGACTTTTCCTTCGCTGTAGTAGGTGACCGCTGTGGTCTTGCAACACCTGGCGTATTCGAGAAAGCACTGGACCTGCTGACTGACCTCAAGCCTAGCTTTATCCTCTCCGTTGGTGACTTGATCGAAGGTTACTGGCGTGATCCAGCAAACGTTCATGAAGAGTGGGACGAGATTGATGCCAAAATTACGGCGACCGGCGTTCCTTTCTTCCAAGTTGTCGGCAACCATGATTACGGCAATCCCATGATGGCTGACGTCTGGAGAGCCCGCAAAGGCTTCGAATATTATGCATTCCGATTGAATGATGTCCTCTACCTGGTCGTAAATACCGAGAACCCGCCTCATGAGTTCCCTGATCTCGTCCTCGACACCATTAAGAAGGCAACAGAGCTGTTCAAACAAAACCCAACTACACCACTTCAAGAGCTGTTCAGCGGTATGGCGACGATGTCACCAGAGGAAGCCGCAGCACTCAGCAAGCTCGATATCGCCATTGGTGAAGAGCAGCTTGCCTTCTTCCAAGAAGTATTAGAGAACAACCGGGATGTGAAGCACACCTTTGTGACCATGCATAAGCCGGGCTGGAAATCGGACAATGCCGATTTCGCAGAGATCGAGCGCATGCTTGAGGGCCGCTCCTACACAGTATTCGCCGGCCACTTCCACTCCCTTGAATATACGAATAATTCCGAAGCTTCCAAGCAATACATTCAACTTGGCCGTACCGGCGGTTTGACGCATGGCGGCAATCGTTCAGACGAGAACCTGATTCTGTGGGTAACGATGAAGAACGGTGTTCCAACCTACCGGGTTATTCATCTGGACGGCGTTGACGCGATTGAAAATTACGAACCACAGCATCACTAATCTTTTATAGATCCAGACAATAGGAGGCCCTAACCATGGAAAAGCTGAAATTCGTTCACCTGACAGACACGCATATGAATGCACCTCATACCGAGAATATGTTCTCTAAGCTCAATCTAGCTGAAAAAGTAAAAAGTGTATTCGCCCATATTCATGATTCTAAAGTTTCCCCTGCTTTTGTTGTCATTACAGGCGACCTGTCGCATGAAGGAAATGTTCAGGATTATGCATACATCCGCACGATTGTTGACGAAGGTTCGGCGCTGTTGAGTGTACCCGTCTATGTTGTCCTCGGCAACCATGACCACCGTGCTCCATTCCGCGAGGGCTTCCTGCAGGAAGAGGCTTCCGAGCAGCCGTATTTTTACTCCCACACGATTCAAGGCGTTCGTCTGATCGGCCTGAATTCCCAAATCAAAGCCCATCACCACGGTGAGATCGATACTGAGCAATTGGCTTGGCTTGAAGAAACGCTCCGTACACCGGCTGAGAATGGCACAATCGTAGCCCTTCATCATCCACTGCTTAATATTAACGGCATGCCTGCCGACCACCTGCTCGCTAACCGGGAACAACTAGGTGCTGTGCTTGAAGGCACGGACGTCATCGGCGTTGTGGCCGGCCACGTGCATACCAACAATGTAGGCACCTATAAAGGGATCTGCAACGTTGCGGCAACGGGAACAGCCTTTGGCGGTGAAGCAACTGAAGATAATCAATTCAAGATGGTCGACTTCTGCGGCTATAACATCGTCTCCGTCTTTGAAGAAGGTATTACTGTACAATCCGTTACTTTGCCTGGCATGCAGGAAGAGTTTTTCCGCTTCTCCCTTGAAGCAGCAGCTGCCCACAACGAATAGAAAGAAGGTTCCCTTCATCATGACAAATCAAGTTATGCCTGCAAGCTTGCTCCCCCTTCAAGGGGTATTTAATTTCCGCGATATGGGCGGTCACCAAACGGCAGATGGCCGTACCATCAAGAAGGGTCTATTATTCCGCGCAGCGGAACTAACTGGACTGACGACTGAGGATCATCACTTACTTAATGACATCAACTTCCGTCACGTTTTCGATTATCGCAACCTTGGCGAAGCAGAGCAGAAGCCAGATCCGCAGATTGGACAAGCCATCAATATCCGTATTCCTGCAAACCTTGCTTCCGAGGATGCTCCCCATATGGATCTTGAGCAAGTATTCGCAAATGGGCTTCATAAGCAGTTTTCCAATACCATGCTCATCGACTTGTACGCAGCTCTTCCGATTCGGAATGCCTCCTACAAGCAACTGATGGAGCTGTTAAGTAAACCTGAAGTGAATCTGCCGCTTGTTCATCACTGCGCGGGTGGCCGTGACCGTACCGGCGTAGGCAGTATGCTGATCTTGTTGACCCTTGGTGTACCTTATGAAGCGGTATTGGAGGATTACTTGCTGTCTAATGTGACACTTGAGAAATTCCATCAACAAATGTTCGAAATGGCTGCCAAATATCTCAGTACGGAAGATCTCAAAGCCCTTGAAGAAGCGATGCTGCTGCAGGAAATCTACCTGCAGGCATCACTGGACAGCATTATTCGCGAATACGAGACATTCGAGCGTTATTTATTAGAAGAGTTCAGCATTGATGAAGCGCTCAGACAGCAGATTCAGGACTATTGCTTGGAATAGCATTTAACCTAAATTATAGCGGGGGTAATAACAAATGAAACGTTTGGCAAAAGGCGCTATCGCCCTTATGACGGTAGGCTCACTCCTCTTGACCAGTGCTTGCGGAGCGAATAAGGAATCGAATAACACATCCGGTAATGCGAATGCATCGGGGGACAACAACAAGGCAGCTAATCAAGTTGAACTCGGAACGCTCGATCCAGCGAATCCAACGAAAGTGACGTTCTACTCCTACAGCCTTGCATATCCAACGATGAAGGCTGGTATGGAGCAGCTAATCAAAGAGTTTAACGACACGGTCGGCAAAGAAAAAGGCGTTATTGTTGAAGGTGTGCCTGATGCAACCTTCCAACAATACAAAGCGGATATTTCGGCTGGCAAAGAGGTTGACGTTGTTCAGCATACCTTTAACTTATTGGACAGCTCCCGTCTTGGACTTGGCTTTAAAGCTTATGAGGACGTATTCCCAAAAGCTGAGCTTGATGAGCACCTAAAGGGTATTTCGCCAAACGCGCTTGAGCTTGGCAAGATCGACGGCAAAATGTACGGCCTTGCATTCACCTTCAGTACACCGATCGTCTTCATTAACGGTAAGCTGTTCGAAGAAGCTGGTCTTGATCCGGCTAATCCGCCAAAGACTTGGGATGACATTAAAAAAGCTTCGCTTCAAATTAAAGAAAAAACAGGCAAAGACGGATTTGGTCTCTCTCCTCAGAACGGTTGGGTAACGGAGGGCCTGATCTTAAGCAACGGCGGTCACGTCTTGTCCGAAGACCACAAACAAGCTGAGTTTGCGAATAAGGAAAGTGTAGATGCCATCTCAATGTGGAAAGACCTGTACACGAATGGCGCATCAGCTAAAGGTACGGACGCTGAAGTTTCTGAGCAGTTCATGGCTGGAAACCTTGGTATGTATGTTTCTTCTACATCGCTGTACAGCGGCATTAAGAAAGCTTCTGAAGCCGGTGGTTGGAAGGTATACGGCGGAGCGCTTCCGCAATTCGGAGACAAGGAATCGATTCCTGTTAACTCCGGTTCTGTGCTGGCTGTACGTCCAGACTCCCCTGAAAAGAATGCAGCGGTATGGGAGTTTATCAAGTTCGTAACAGGTGACAGAGGTTATACGATCATCACATCGCAAATCGGTTACCTGCCGCTTCGTACTGGTCTTGCTGATGATCCGAACGGTCTGAAGGACTTTATTGAACAAAACCCACTGTACAAAATCAACCTTGAGCAGCTATCCCGCATTCAACCAGTTGCGATCTGGCCAGGTGAAAGTGCAACAGAGATGGTTACTGCCTTCACGGACGCCATTGTGAAATCAGTCAGCACGGACGCAGATGTAGAAAAAACCCTTAAGCAAGCACAAGATCAAATCAACAGTATGATGCCTTAATAGCAGCCATAACACTGGAGAGATTGTTCCTCCATAAGAAAGGAATCGTTATGAGCCAAACTATCGAAAACTCGTATGCCCCCCCTTTAAAGGGGAACCCTGCAATCGCAAGAAGGAGTCTGAATAAAGCTAAGCTGTGGCGGCGTATTAAACCGTTCCTCTACTTGGCTCCTGCTCTTATTTTGCTAAGCGTCTGGATGTATAAGCCGTTAATTACGACCTTCTATCTGGCCTTTCATAAGTGGAACATGGTTCCTGGGACCGAAAAGAAATTTGTTGGTCTCGATAATTTCGATCGCCTGTTCCATAACCCGGCCTTTATCGATTCTATTGGCAACACCGTCTTCTACACGGTAGGGCTTCTGCCGTTCTCGATTCTTATTCCGCTTGTCCTTGCCGTCGTCACGAACAATATGAACGGCAAGATGAAAAACTTTTACCGCGGTATCTTCTTTATCCCGATGATTCTGGCCCCTGTGTCGGTCAGCGCCATCTGGCGGTGGTTATTCCATCCATCCAACGGTGTAGTTAACCACATCCTGCTCAAGATGGGCATGATTGATCAGCCTATCGCCTTTTTCTCAGACGCGCATTATGCAAAGTGGATTATTCTGTTCATTACCGGCTGGAAAATGATCGGCTTCAGCGTCATTATGTTCTCGGCTGCTTTAACCAGCATTAACCGGGAATACTACGAAGCTGCATCCATCGACGGTGCTTCGAGTCTGCGCCAATTTATTAACGTTACCGTTCCACTCATGTCGCCAATGATTATGTTCATGCTGATGATGAGTATCCTGTTCTCCAGTCAATGGACATTTGCTTATATCGATATCTTAACAACGGGCGGTCCATACGGCACTTCAACAAACATCTATTACGAAATGTACCGCTACGCATTTTCGAACTTGAATGTTGGCTTCAGCTCGGCAGCTGCGCTTGTATTCTTCTTCCTATTTGGCGCTATCGCATTGCTGCTCAATGCAGTATCCCGCAAGCTGTCGTTCTACGACAATTAATGGTGAAGGAGAGTTATCGATGAACAAACGATCCCCGGTAGCGGCAATCCTGCGGCATGGGGTGCTGGCTCTGATGTGCATCATTGCGATTATTCCGCTGTACTGGATGGTTAATTCCTCGCTCAAGAACGAGTCTGAGATTTTCACATCCAGCTTTTTCCCGAAAGCACCGACCTTTAGCAACTATACGTATGCTTTTTCCCAAATGCCGATTGTCCGAATGATCTTTAACTCGTTTGGTATCTCGATTCTCATGACGCTTCTCCAACTGGCAACAAGCCTGCTTGCGGCTTACGCTCTCGTCCGCTGGAGATTCCGCGGCAAGGGATTGATCTTCTCGATCCTGAGCCTGACCTGGCTGATTCCGTTCCAGGCCATCATGATTCCGAACTATGTACTCGTTAATAACATGGGACTTAATGATTCCATGCTGGGTATCGTGCTTCCGTTCTGTGTTTCTACCTTTGCGATTCTGTCGCTATATCAATCGTTTCAGTCGTTCCCTAGCGTTCTGATTGAAGCAGCTTGTATCGACGGCATGAATGATTGGGACATTCTGGTGCGGCTTATTATTCCTAATATCAAATCGGGTATCGCCTCGCTTGGCATCATCTCTTTCATCAACGCATGGAACGAGTACTTGTGGCCGATGCTGATCACGAAAAAGATGGAAAACTCGCCGATTCAGATTGGTCTGAAGCTGTTCGTCAACTCGGATACGAATATGTGGGGCTCCTTAATGTCCGCCACTACCGTATCCTGTCTGCCAGTTCTGATCATCTATCTGCTGCTCCGCCGTCATATCGTAGATTCGTTCATTAAGTTCGGCATCAAGTAAATTTTTAAGTTGAACAGGGACTTCCCAAAAGTCATTTCTTTGACGATGAGGCAGTCCCTTGTTACGCGAGCCTACTTCGTTTCTTTCCATTCCTGTTGGACAGAATCCACTCTATGCCCCACTACTTCACCTCTCTACACCTGCTTCATGGATGAAATCCAACATAGCCGCGCGAGATCAAAGTTTCATCCAATCAAAAGGAGCTATCCCGAAATGAGACAGCTCCTTTATCCTCTATATTTATTTTAACGCCGCTTTAAAAGCCTTCACGAGATCATCCGCACTTTCTGAGATAACGAATAGGACGTAGTTGCCTTGTACGACTATTTTATAGTTTTTCGCATTCTCATACTGGTCCTGCAAATAGGTCTCGAACATCTTTTGAACCGTTTCAGCACGACTTACCATACCTTTCTTAACGGCATCGATATCCTTTTCTTTCTTCACTTTAAATACCGCGATCTCGTTCGTCTTCACATTCATCATCGGCATACGTGCGGAGAAGTCAGCAAGGGTTGACGTATCGATGCCATACATATTCTTCACATCATCGGCAGTCATCGCCATCAGAGCGGGCTGCTCCACAGCTTTCAGCATCGCTTCGATCACATCACCTGCACTCGCATCCGCAGCCGGACTTGGACTTGGCTTAACCGTTGGCTTCGGCGATGGCTTTGGCGTTGCAGATGGCTTCGCGCTTGGCGCCGGCGTCGCAGCTGGCTTCTTCGTAGGCTCAGACGGCTTCTTCGTTGCAGCCGGTTCTTTCGTTGCGGCAGGCTCCTTCGTTGGAGCTTTCGTCTTGCTTGGCTCAGGGGTAGCGCTAGGTGAAGGTGATTCACTAGTGCTTGGGCTCGCCGAAGGACTTTCGCTCGGCGTCTCTGCTGCCTCTTCACTTGGCTCGGCATCTGGACTTACCGATGGGCTCTCTTCACTTGGACTCACTGTAGCAGTAGGACTAGGCGATGCCCCCGTATTATTGTTGTTATTGCTGCCGCAGGCGCTTAACACGCCGCCCAGAATCATCGTGGATAGTAGCAGAATAATCGCGCGTTTTTTCATGAAAGAACTCTCCCTATTATGATCTCGTTTATTTGTTTAGCTTTAAGATCTCGCCATTCTCCGCGAACGTCGCCGTGTTAAACAACAGCAGCGTATGGCTGATGCCATTCTGCTCCATGTAATCTCCGATGCTTCCGTTGTAATAGCGCATATCAATGACATGAATCTCTTTCACATGCTGCGTCAAGAAAGGCAGGAAGCTGTGTGCATACGAATCTTTGATCACCAGCAGCTTGTCCAAATCCTCTTCGCCCTGTGGAATATCACTCTTAATGGTCATAAGTGCATGAACCCCGCCTAGAAAATACGAGTACTTATCCTTTTTCGCCAGATAACTGTCGTCGTACAGACTATCTGTTGTTATGTCCGTATCAGCTACATACACCGAGGTTCCAACCGGCTGCTTCGGCAGATATTTCTCTATAGAATCCGGTTTGACAAGGCTGAATTGTCCTCGCGTATCGTAGCTTCCGAGGAAGGAATCGCTGACCGTCTTACTGTCATATTCCGTCACGGGATGCGGCGTCCACCCCATCTGTTTCGCATACGCTTCATAGGCATAATAGGCGCCAAGTGTTGTCCAGTGATGGTCGGTCCGGTAATAAATATCCTCAGAGGCATGCGGCATCAGAACGTCGAACCCATTCATAAACGTCAGATTCGCAAGCCCCTGCAACTGTTCCGCTGCGGCATCATTCACCTTATCCTGCGGATCATAAGGCGCTTTCCATGGCAGTTTGTCCGGATAGAAGCCAATTGAGGTTGGTGCAAGCAGGAACCTCATGTCCGAGTCCGGATGGGCAGCTGCGAATGCTTTTATCGTATCTGTATATTTCGCGAGCAGAGCCGGATCAGGATTCGTAAATTTCTCGAACAAGTAACCGTCTTTCCCTTTGTAGATGCCGTTGTTTTCCTGCTGAAGCCTCAGCTGTTCCGACAGCGACTTCACCCACACCCAGTCGCCACGCTTCGGAAAATGATCCGTGACAAACGTTTCAGCTTCCTCTGCAAACTTTTTGGAGATCAGGTTATCCCACGTTAACTTTGGTGCTGCTTGCAAATATCGATTCTCGAGCTCAGAAAATTTGCTGGCAGGTGAGAAGAGGAAAATCAGAGCTAGAACAAATAGCGTCACGATAAACCAGATGGCGAGCAGTCGGTCGGTTTGCTTTTTCATCATGAATGTCCCCCTTGCTGTCAGAAACGGAAATACAGGAACGGATTAAACGTCGCGTCGACGAGATAAGAGACGGACAGGAAGAACAGTACAATCAGCCACGCGAAGCTTGCCATAAGACGTACAGGACTGGGACTGTTCTCTGCTTCCGCTCCTTCTTCCACAGCACGTCTCTTCCAGGCAATCGATGCCACTATCAACAGAAGGAGCAAAATCACATTCGTATACAGGTAATACACCGTTCCATCATCCCACAGCGGTCGTCCATGAAGACCAAGCATAGCCCCAAGGTAATCGCCAACCTTCGGCAGCTCATCAAAGGCGAACAGCACCCATCCGATCAGAATAAGCAGACTGGCATAGACATGCCTGATCCATCTTGGTGCCCGGGCGAGAAGCCGAAGCCCTGCCCATTTTTCGAAGATAAGAATGACACCAAAGTACAAGCCCCACAGCATAAAGTTCCATGCCGCACCATGCCAAATCCCAGTCAGCACCCAGACGATCAGAATGTTGCGAAGCTGCTTGCCAAGTCCTTTCCGATTGCCGCCGAGCGGAATATACACATAATCCCGGAACCAGCTGCTAAGCGAGATATGCCATCTGCGCCAGAAATCTGTAATGCTCTGAGCCGTGTATGGCTTATTAAAGTTCTCATTGAACCGGAAGCCAAACATAAGTCCAAGTCCAATCGCCATATCGGAATAACCGCTGAAATCGAAATAGATTTGGAAGGCAAATGCAATAATACCAAGCCATGCAGTTAGAACTGGTAAAGTGCCTGCATCTGCGTCCGAGATCGCATGCCAGAGCAAGCCGATGTTATTTGCAAGCAGCACCTTTTTGGCCAGGCCGATAATAAAGCGCTTTACACCCTCCGCAAACATCTCCATCGTCACACGGCGTTCCCGGAGCTGCTCCGCCAGCGTGTTATACTGCACAATTGGCCCTGCGACGAGCTGCGGGAACAAGGCAACAAACGTACCAAAGTCGATCCAGTTACGCTGTGCCTTGGCCGTTCCGCGGTACACGTCGATAATGTAGGACATCGATTGGAACGTATAAAACGAGATGCCGATCGGCAGCGCAAGCTCGGTCAGCGGAATATCTATGCCAAGCAGTGCATTCACATTGCTGATAGCGAAGTCTGCATACTTGAAATAAGAGAGCAGCGCCAGATTCACAATGACCGATGCAACAACGATTACTTTCCTCCGCTTAGGCCCCCACTCTGGTTTGTCTAACAAGAGCCCAAAGCTGTAGTCCGTAACGGTCGAGATCAGCATGATGACAATATAGACAGGCTCACCCCAGGCGTAGAAGACTAGACTTGTCAGGAAAAGAACAAGGTTCTTCATCCTGCGGGGTGACAGGAAGTAGAGCAGGAATACGACCGGCAGAAATACAAACAGAAATAGCAGGCTGCTAAATACCATAGCCGGTTACTTCGTCTCGAAGAATCCGTTGAAGGCGTTTACGATATCTTCCGCATTCTCTCCAATGACAAACAGAACATAGCTGCCTTGGGCGACTACTTTATAATTTTTTGCATTCTCATATTGGTCAGGCAGATAAGTTTCGAACTGCTTCTGTACGTCAGCCGCACGCTGCTTCACGCCTTCTTGAATAGCCTCAACGTCCTTGGCATCCTTCGCTTTCAGCACCGCAATCTCATTGGTCTTCACATTCATCAGTGGAATCTTAATGGTATAAGTGTCAAGAAGAGCCGGGTCCAAATGGTACAGATTCTTTACCCCATCTGTCTCAAGATCGGTTTGGGGTGGCTGCTCGTATTGCTTCGTAAGCTGCTCAATCATCTCTTCAGTCGACAACTTTGGATCGGGGGTTTTGTTGCTGCCTTTTTCAGAACAGGCACTCAGCGTTAGGCCGATGAGGATCGTAAATAACAGAATAAACACTGGTTTTTTCACGTTTAGCACTCTCCTTGATGTAGTGTTGAATTTGCGAAATTCAAGACAGTGCTACAGACGCACGAAAGGACAAGAAGGTTACAAGTTGCACAAAATTAAGATCATAAAAAAACAAGGCCTTCCACCATCGTAATGGCGGAAAGCCTTGTTTACAGCCTAGTAGACAATTATTGTCTAAGCGTTCTTAATGCACCGCTCCAAGCAAGAACTTGGTCGAGCATGCCGTTCACATTCGTCAGATGCAGATCAGCTGGCTTGAATACCGAGCCGTTCTCGAAATCAGTGAACAGCGAGAGAGCCGGGTGAACGCGTACGTCCGCTACCGACAATTCGCCGAGAATGCCGCGCAGATGTTCAGCAGCACGGGCGCCGCCCACCGAACCATAGCTAACGATGCCGGCAGCTTTATTGTTCCAAGCATCACGCGCGAAATCGAGCGCATTTTTCAGAGAAGCGGTAATGCTGTGATTGTACTCCGCTACGATAAATACGAATCCATCCAGACTTGCCAGCTTCGTATTCCAAGCAGTAGCCTGTTCCGTTGCATCTACCTCGCCAAACATTGGCAGCTTGTACTCGGCAACATCAACGATTTCATAGTTTGCATCGCCACGTTTGTCAGCAACGCCCTTCACCCATTCGCCCACTTGAGGACATACACGGCCTTGGCGTGTGCTGCCCAAAATAATTCCGATATTCAGATTAGACATTATTGTTTACCCTCTTCCATTGAAATTTAGATGAACGATCGAACCTTGCTCTATCGTTTCCACTTAATACCTTCTCTATGCAAGGGTTCAAATCCTTTCCAACTTCTGCCTTAAATTCTCGTAAAGCTTCACTGCTGCTTGCCCAAGCGGCGTGGTTCTGCTCAAGAGTCCCGTAAGCATATCGATGGATTCACCATTGATCTCTCTCGTCAACGTGCCGACAGGTAAGGGATCTAAGGCAATACGGGGAACAAGAGCGATTCCAAATCCGCTTGCTACATAACGCTTAAGCGCCGTCATGCTGCCGATCTCCATCGTCGCAATCGAGGGCTGACCGGCGTCTTGCAGCATTCGCTCGAGCCTTTTCCGATAGGGACAGGTCGCCGCTGTAATTAATAATCGGTGTCCTTCCAGATCACTTAACCTAATGCTCTCAGAGTCGGCAAGCGGGTGTCTTTCCGGCAGCAGAGCCGTAAACTCCTCTTGGAACAGCGCATGAAAATACAGCTCCTCACCAGCCTCCGGCGACGAGCATAAAGCAAAATCCAGCTCTCCCTGCTTCAGGCTGCTTACCAGCGCAGGTGTACTCGCAATCTCCAGTGACACTTCAACCTTTGGATACTCTCGCATAAAAGACTGCAGCAGCATCGGCAGCCGGTAGCTGGCCGACGGTTCTGTTACGCCAAGCCGCACTTTGCCGGCTTCGCCATTTTGCATATCCGATAAATGAGCCTGTAACTGCTCCATCCGATGCGTAATATCCAGACTCTGCTCATAGAACAGCCGTCCCGCTTCCGTCAGCTTTATCTTCTTCCCCCGTTCAAACAGCTGTACGCCCAAATCCGCCTCCAGCCTCTGAATTTGCATCGTTACCGTCGACTGCGCATAGTTCAGCTCCTCCGCCGCCTGATGAAAGCTGCCACATTTCACAATCATGTGCAGCGTCTTAAACGTCTTCAGATCCATCCGTTATCTCCCCTTCAGCCCGACCCAAGTTCAATAATATTGAACAAATTATTCATTAAGTTCAATTATACAAATCGGAAGCTGAGAGATACAATTTATTTATAAATGTAATCCATAGGAGGAGATCCCATAAATCTGCAAAATAAAGCAGCGTTAGTAACAGGAGGAGGCACAGGCATCGGCCGAGCAACTTGCCTTGCCCTAGCTAATCGCGGCGCTTCTGTCGTAGTCAACTTTTCCCGCTCCAAAGAAGAGGCCGAAGAAACCGTGAAGCTGATTCAAGACTTAGGCGGACAGGCCATTGCCATACAAGCTGATGTTTCGAAAGACAACGAAGTAAGAAACATGATTGATCAGATCGTCCACCGTTATGGAACAGTGGATCTGCTCGTCAATAATGCAAGCATTACCCGCCACATCCCGCTCCCAGACCTGGAATCCGCAACAGATGAGATATGGGATGAGCTGTTTGATGTCAATGTGAAGGGGATGTTTTACTGTGCAAGAGCTGTCACTCCTCACATGAAGAAGCAGGGACAAGGAGCGATCGTCAACCTTGGCAGTATTGCCGGTACAACCGGCTCCGGCTCTTCCCTGCCTTACGCTGTATCTAAGGCCGCCGTCCATGGCCTCACTAAATCGCTCGCCCGCGCCCTTGCTCCACTCATTCGAGTCAACTGCGTTGTGCCAGGGGCTGTTGCAACTAGGTGGTGGGACGGCAGAGAGGAACAGATGAAATCACTTGCCCCTAACCTGCTGCTGCAGCAAATCTCAACGCCAGATGACATTGCCCAGCTCATATGCGCTGCTCTCGAGCAGGAAGCCATGACCGGCCAGATCATTACCGTCGACAGCGGTCAGACGCTGTAGCCCGTTATTTTACAACCTCTTTATACTTGCCTGTACTTGTAACATTCGCCTCGATATGCAGGCTGCCGAGGGAGTGTTCGTTCAAGAAAAACATTCCCCCTTGACTCAGCTTGTGAAAGACGCGCGGATTCTGGCGATAGAGTGCTTCTTCCAGCTGGAACGGGTCACATTTTTTCGATAAAGCGATCCTGTACGTTTTTCGAATTTCGTCTTCAATTGCCTGCTCCGCTTTCTGCTCAAGCTCCTTTATCGGTGCATTAAAGGATTCCCTAATTGTACCATTTGCCGTTACAGAGAGATCAAAGATCACATCCCTGCTGCCCTTCACCTTCGGCCTGACTTTCAGCTTAGGGTGTGTAAACGAAATAACAGCCTTCTTACCCTCGTCCAGTGGAACTTGAAGCGACGTTCTGACAATCTTCCTTGTCGCCCACCGTATGCCCTTCAGCTCATCCACCGACATCCGGTCCACTAACCGCCCCTGATTGAAAAAGTAAGCTCCGTCCAGCTCAAACATCCCTTTCTGCTTCTCATCCTCCAGCCAGGTGCTTCTATTAATAGCAATGGACGGCATATAGAAAGAGTTGCCTGGCTCATTCATATTCGCAATCAGCCGGTTGCCATAAGCGGAGAGGATATAAGGACTTTGGCTGCGAACCTGCATACTTGTGTACATAATGGTGTCTAGCGGAGATAAGTTGAACAAGGATCTTTGCGTTAGAATATCTGGCAGCTTCTCCCTCGTCCCATATACCAGGACATTATAGCGCACCTCATAAAAGCGGTTCAGCGTGCTGTACGTTTCTTTGCCGTCAATCCGCAAGATGTTCTCACTAAGCACAACCGCCTTCAGATGCCCCCAGAACAGAGGGAATTGGGAGGTTGAATTTGTATTTGCCAGTGCAATGGCCAGGGTATCTCCCTGCCCTTTGCCGATCCAGATCGGCACTTCTGTTCCCAGCTGCGTATTCTCCGACCGGGCAATATTCGAGAAATTAAGCACCTGCACATACGTCTTGTATTTGCCTTCTTCATAGTCGATGCCAAGTGCCGTCACATAAGCCAGGTTCTGAATATCTCTGGAATTGGCACACCCTTGAAGCAGCGGCACCCCTATCAAACAAAGGACACATATTCGTAATAAAGAGCGCATCGTCTTCAACTCCTCTACCGTTCCTCGTCCTGATTCTGCAAGCTGGCAGGCCGCCGTTTCATTAAAAACCAAGGCAGCCTGAGGAACGAGCCGATCAAATCCCGCAGCTTAAGCGGAGATAACGGCGCGAGATAGCTGACTCCGAATGATTTCTGACTGCCCATCACAGCAATAAAAATAACAATACCCAGAATAACTCCATACATGCCAAGGAAAGAAGAGAGCACAAAAAAGAACAGACGGATAATGCTGACCACCGTGCTTAAGGATTGATTAACCAGCGTTACGCCTGAGACAGCCGTTATAGCACCTACAACCACAACCGAAGGAGAGACAAGTCCCGCCCTGATCGCGGCATCCCCGATAATTAGACCGCCAATCGAGGTTAACGTCTGGCCAATTGAGGTTGGAAGACGTACACCCGCCTCCCGGAAGATTTCAAGGAGCATCAGCAGGATAAACATCTCGATTTGCGCGGAGAAAGGCAGCCCAAGCCGGGATACCGAGATTGTCGCCATAATTCGGAATGGCAGCTGATCCTGATGAAAGGCCATTAACGCCACCCATATCCCCGGCAGAAATACCGTCAAGAACAGACTGAACAGCCGAATAAGCCGTGCGAATGAAACGTAGCTGTAATTAAAATGGATATCCTCCGGTGATTTCAACAGCAGACTTAATCCCGCTGGACCCACGATCACAAGCGGATTGCCATCCATAACGATAAGAAAACGGCCGGACAGCAGGGAGTTCACACAATAATCGGGTCGGCCCGTATAATCCAGCAAGGGAAGAAACTTATACCTCGAGCCCGTCAAGGCTTCTTCCAGCTGATTTATGCTGTACACCCCGTCGGTATCAATTGATTCCAGACTTTTATGAACCTCGTCTAATATCTTGGGGCTGATAATATCCGAGAAATAGAGCAGAGAAACCTTCGTCTTCGTTCGCCTTCCTAATGAGTATTCCTTAACATAAAGGGAATGGCTGCGCAGACGCTTGCGGATAAGCGCCACATTGGTCGTCATATCCTCATTAAAGCCATCCTTGGGTCCTTTAATAGAGATTTCAGTACTGGATTCGGTTGGCATTCTCTGCGGACGATTGGCGATTTCCATACAGAAATAGCGTTTTTCCTGCACGAAATAGAGGAATAATCCCCCTTCAAAGATCGTCTCGTCGATCTCCTCATCGGTAGGATTGTCCTTATATGGGAACAGCGACAGTCTAGACACCAGCTGATACATCTCTTCTGTTGTGACCTTGCCACCTCGCTCGTAATACTCAGCCAGGACAGGAAGAGCAAATTCATGAATTTGTCCGGTATCGCATAGACCAATCGCATAGACCAGCACAACAGCAGTCTTATCACTTGTACCAAACCGGCATGGCTTCACACACACATCAGCCGAGCCTTTATATAACTGCTTCAAACGTTCTTCCGACCAGCTCATGCTGGCTGCCGGTGCTGTCATTGAGGCTCATCCTTTCGGAAAGGTTTTGCAGGCTTGGCAAATAGCGTAATGACCATCCAGATCAATGTCACAGCAAACAAGATACCGAAGGATATCGGCAGGAAGAAGGCATACATCCACCGGTAATAGGAGTAATCATTCGTTGGAATGATGCCAACAAACAGATAGCTCACCATGATAATGACGGTAGCCCATTTGCGTACTCTCCCCTTCAGTTTGAAGGTATCCGTAAGCAAATAGACAGCGAGACTAATTCGAATACATGCGCCTGACATCCATTGAAAGATGGAGAAAAAATCGACATGCTCGAGATATTCCCCTACCTTCACCAGCCGCCATTGTTCATATGGAGGAGTCATCTGATTGGATGCTTCTTTAGGTCCAAATTCGGTAATCGCTCCGATAATAGGGCCCAGCATAATGAGGATAATAAACAGACTGTAGGCAAAAACCTGCCATGTCTTGATCTTCTCACTGAGCCGATGCTGAAGCATCAGAAGAAAGATAACTTCAATAAATCCACTCGAAGCATAGAGGACACCGTCAAGAACAGGAGCCCACCCTTTCTCCAAGATGGGGGTAAGGAGACGATAATCTTTTTCCGAATGATTAAAGATGCTGACGAATACCCCCAGCATACAGACGATGGGAAACAAGACTCCTGAAGTAATGGCAATGACCCGGAGACCCCATAATGTAATCATGAAGCAGATGGTCACTAGGGTGAGGGCCAGTACAAACGCGTGTGAGTCCGGCAAGTAGTTTGTTGTATTCCATTTCACGGTATGAACCACCGTTGTAGCTCCAATCAGGTACAGGATCACACAGACTGGCACCATTAATATCCATGAAATAGCGGGATGGGTTTTCTCAGAGATCCACTTATGCCACTTTTGCTGCCCTGATTTTTTGATCATCCATGCCAGCAGCAGGCACCAAACGATAAACATACCGCCAGTCACAAGGACCGTAATCCAAGCATCACGCCCGGAAGAGTCCAGCAGCATCGGGTTAATAATGACATGATCGATAAGTCCATTCGTTAAAGCAAATATCATAAGCAGCTGGGTGATATTGATTTTACTAGCTGTTCCACTCATTGACTGATCATCCCATTCCTCTTGCTCCCATTAAGTCAGGAAAAGATAGGTTAATCATTCCACTGTCCCTTCCAAATTATGCATCATGTGTTAACCGCCATAGCAGAAAAGCTCCCTCATTGCACTTGGCAAGAGAGAGCTTTGGGATACGGATATTATTCAATTAAAGCCCCTCAATTAGCGGCTTCAGCCGGTTCTCCCAAATCCACTGTGGACTGTACCGCTGGCGGGTAATCGTCTTAGCCTGAAGAACGGGATTATTCTCCATCTGTCTGACAATAATCCCTGCATGCTCTCGTAAATAGGCTTCCTCTGAAGGATGGTAGCTTTCTCTTGTATCACAATCAAAGCCTCTTGCATTCCACCGCATAAAATAAGCATTCAGCCCATGTCCAAGCTCCTCCAAGGCAGGCACCGCCTGATTTAGCACAAGCAGATTCCCTCGGCTAGCTGCCTCCAGTACGATCAGTCCAAAGGATTCCGAGTACGACGTGCAAATAAACAGATTGCTTAACGTAAATAGCTCCATCACACCACGATGGGGAAAACCGTCCGGCCAGCCGATATCGGAGGTAAAAACAAGCTCGTCACCGCCAAGCCCGTAACTCTCACCTGCGCTTCGAATTATTCGTTTGTACGACGCTGGTTCAATATCAAGGGAGGGGAAGTCGCAGAAAATCAGTTTGACCTTCTTGCCTGATTCTGCGCCTATTGCACCAAGCAAAGCGGCAGCTTTATCGAATTGCTTGCCTGTCGTCAGCCTCCCAGGATAGACAGCTAGAATGTCCGGTGTAAGCAGGTCCGTCAGACTACCAAGTCTTTGGACTGCTTCGCTCATTCCACCAAATAGATTCAGGCTATTCGGAATAGCCCGGCACTGCTCAAGCGGAACGTTATATTGACGAGCTAAAGCGGGTAATCCTGACTCTGCGGGATAGAGGTAAGTGGTATTAGGAAGCGGCGTATATCTGCCCGAGAGAGGCCAGTCCATTCGAAGTGGTCTCACGGCAGGATAGGAATGATTCATAGCCAGGAATCGCAGTCGTGGAAGCCGCGCCTGCACCTGCCGAATCGCGATGTTATGTACCAAATGCCAGCCCTGATAGAGAATATCGTGAAGAAAGACGACATCGACATCCCGAACAGCTTCACATAAGCTGTCCGCAATGACTTCCGCCTCCTGAAAAAAAGTCGAATGGACCCTGCCGGTCGGCTGGGTATAATCAAGCCAATGAATCTGCTGGCCGTTCAGCCGGTTCGTTATTTTAACCCATTCGATCCTCTCATCGCTGTATATGCCATACCGCTCAGAGTCGGGGCAGTCCTGACTGACAAGCACCTTTACCTTCATTCCTCCGCCAAGCAGCATATGAAGATGCTCCTCCACCACACTCACTAACGAGTAAGTCTTCGACAAGCCGTTAAACATCGTCACAATAGCGACATGCATGAGCTGGCCCCCTCTATTTCCGATTAAATACTCTCTTCTATGCCTTAATTAAAGGGAATATGCATAGGTATCTAAGGTGCACATTATTGGGCTGAGACTGTACTAATGGAGGGGATTAATGGGATGGCCTGTGTCAATCTCGGGATAGCCAATGACTTTAATTTATTTCTGTTTGGCGATCACACACAATCCTTCGTTGATTCGGAGGGGCGAGTGGCCGTTGGAGGCAATGCCACTTATAACAGCTACGGAGTAGGCAATACACTGCCCGTATCAACTACAAGATCGGATCTCATCGTACGCGGAAATATAGACATCACAGCGGGGACAAACTTTGCAGGGAATACCGTTATATTCCCGGGCAGTACGGTCATTAATTATACGATGACCAATAATAACGGAGTGCCGGGCCAGCCTCTTGTTGGTACACCCATTGACTTCGACGGGGCTGAGCAAAATCTGGCACAGCTGTCTCTTAATCTCGCTGCTTTACCGGTCAATGGAACGGTATCCAATAATTTTGGTCAAATCGTACTTACGGGGACAGATCCCGCCATTAACATATTTATGTTCAATGGCAATAACGTGGACGGTAACGGACTGCGGCTGGATACCGCAAACGGCATTAATATCATTGCCCCGGCAGGTTCAACCATTCTCATTAATGTTGGAGATGATCATGTCGGATTTGGCAGCTTTCAGATCTTTCGTAATGGTATTTCTGCTGTCCCTGAGGACGGAGCACTTATTCTGTGGAACCTCTATCAGGCGATCACCGCCTTTAACCAGAACCTATCGATTACCGGTTCGGTTCTTGCTCCTTATGCGAACTGGGAAGCGATTGGCTTCGGCAATATTAACGGTACGCTTGTTGCCCAATCACTCACGAATGTGGGCGGCACGCTTGAGGCGCACAATATTCCGTTCGTAGGCTGCCTGCCCGGCACGGTTCAACCGACAACTTCAACCACCACAACCTCTACCACTTCTACGACGACATCAACTACGACATCCACAACAAGTACAACATCGACATCAAGCACATCATCATCATCCAGTACATCAAGCACATCCAGTACAACAACGGTTGTCCCTCCTACTTCGACAACTACTACAACAACGCCTGTCCCTACCACTACAACGACAACAACGCCTGTGCCGACGACTACAACCACCACAACAACCTCCACTTCAACAACGACACCGGCGGTTGTCACGGGTCCAATCATTACTGCGACCAAAACTCCAAGTGTCACTACCGCACAGATTGGGGACACGATTACTTATTTCATCACAGTCACGAATATAGGGACCGCACCAGGAGAAGTCTTATTAGTCGAAATTCTTCCGCCGAGCGTTCAATTCATTCCATCCAGCTTATTTATTGACGGCGGGCGATTCAGTGGTGTAGACATTACCGAACAAGTTGTCATCGGTTTAATCAATGTCGGGCAGGTCGTGACGATCCAATTCGATGCATTTGTTTCCGGTTATCCACCAAATGGACAAATTACAAATAAGGGCTTTATTGTTACTGTGCCACCGGGTACCGTACCGGCTACTTGTACGCCAGGTGATTTATCCCTTACAACAATGCCGGGTGTAACGCCTATTCCCGGGCTCTTGCTTCCTGTTCTTCCTATCTTTAAGCCTGGTGTAACGCCGGCTCCGGGTCAAGTTCCGAATTTGGGGCCGATCACTGGTCCAGATGGAACTATCTTGCTGAATCAGCAGGTATCTGTTCCAGGCATTACGTTGACGCCGCTTGTTGGCGTGACGATACCGGTTCTGACTGGAACCGTTCAACCGATCATTTCAACCAGCTTTGTTACCGTCCCATGGACAACTGTACAGAATACGCCTAACCTGCTCGTCTCCAAAGCTTTCCTTAATGTTTCCTTATTTGTGGGACAGCGGATCACCTATACCATCTTTGTCGTCAATAATGGCAATGCGGTATCTGGCCGAACCATCTTAACGGATATCCTTCCGGCTAATGCTCTATTCATTCCAGGAACCATTCGCGTTAATAACGTGCTTAGACTGGATGATAATCCGAGTGAAGGCATTAGTCTTGGGCCAATTGCTCAAAATCAAAGCACCCTAGTCCGGTTTGATGTACTCGTAAGAGGTAGCGGGGCTCTAACGAATACGGCCCAGGTTAAAGCTGATTTCCTGCTGCCGAATCAACAGATTTTGACGCAGATCTTCCAGTCCAATACGATATCTAACCCGGTATCCACGATTCGAGCATCAGACTATGCCTCCTTCCTCAAGACCTCAGATGCCCAAATCGTCAAGGTTGGGGATAGCTATCATTACAATATTACCCTCACGAACTTGTCGACGGATATCACCGCAGCCAACGTCATCTTCTACGATCCACTCGACAATCAACTTCAATTTTCATCGGGAAGCCTCACCGTGGATGGAATCCCGCAGCCTGATCCTCAAGCGGGTATTCCACTTGGTACGATTGGTCCGGGAGTAACACGCAGACTGACCTTCCTGGTAAACGTGCTCGCTGAACCGATAGGCGGCATTATCATTAACCAGGCTGCTGTACTTTTCGAATTCCGCTTCGGACCCTCCTGCTTCCGAGCAGGCTTGCTTACGAATACGGTACGGATCATTGTCGAGGAAGAAGAGGAGTAACAACTATAACGGATGAAAGGGCACCCGGCGGGTGCCCTTTCATCCGTTAATCATAAATTAACCAAATTATAGTCGTTTTTTCCCCGAACCGACCCTTTTCTCTGCCTAGCCCCCTGTGATAAAGTGGAAATTGGGCTAATTAAAGATCTATGGAGGGGAAATTAAGGACGCTGTAACCGAGTATACTGTCCATCAAGCCTTAACAAAATAACGTACATACCTTTTCGTCATATGACGAAGGAGAGGACGGCAATTATCCTATGAATGCTTCTAATGCTGGTACGTCCAGCTCTGCACCCGACTTGACGAATATCAAGCGTGGGCCCATTATTGCTACGATTATTATTGGCGCGTTCATCGCGATCCTGAATGAAACTTTGCTTGGAAATGCACTTCCTGAATTAATGAAGGCTTTCGAGGTTGGTCCTTCGACTATCCAATGGCTATCAACAGCTTATATGCTTGTCGTTGGTGTACTCGTTCCGGTCACGGCATTGCTCCAGCAATGGTATACGACCAGGCAAATGTTTATTGGCGCCATGATGCTGTTTTTTGCCGGCACAGTCATTTCGGCTGTAGCTCCTGAATTTGGCGTACTCCTCGTAGGCCGGATCGTTCAAGCGATCGGAACCGGTCTGATGCTTCCTGTATTGATGAACACCATAATGGCCATCTTCCCGCCGGAAAAACGCGGTGGCGCCATGGGCCTGATTGGTCTTGTTATTATGGCCGCTCCTGCTATTGGTCCAACATTGTCTGGTGTTATTATGGACTCGCTGAACTGGCGCTGGCTCTTTATTCTCGTTATTCCGCTGGCCGCGTTGTCCATTATCTTCTCCTTTATGTTCTTAAAGAACGTTTCAGACATTACGAAACCTAAGGTCGATATTTTGTCTATTCTTCTTTCTACAATCGGCTTCGGCGGAATTGTATACGGCTTTAGCTCCACAGGTGAAAAAGGCTGGTCGGATCCTCAAGTGATCTGGTTGATTACGATTGGTGCAATCTCCTTGATCCTGTTCATCTGGCGTCAGCTTGTACTGAAAGCTCCGATTCTGGACCTGCGGGCATTCAAATTCCCGATGTTCACTATCGTAACCATCCTGCTGTTCGTACTGATGATGACGTTGTTCTCAACAATGACGTTGCTTCCCATGTTCCTGCAAGGTGCTTTGCTTATGACCGCGTTCACTTCCGGCCTCATCATGCTGCCGGGTAGTATTGTCAACGGGGTTATGGCTCCGATCTCCGGTATCTTGTTCGACAAGTTTGGTCCACGTATTCTTGTAACACCAGGCCTGATTCTCGTTGCAGTCTCGCTGTGGATGTTCACTGGTATTGATGCAACAGCAAGCAACGGTCATATCATCATGATCCATATTATTATGATGATCGGTATTTCCCTTGTTATGATGCCAGCTCAAACATCCGGTCTGAACCAACTGCCGCGTCACCTCTACCCGCACGGTACAGCAATCCTGAACACGCTGCAGCAAGTATCCGGTGCGATTGGTACAGCGCTGTTTATCAGTATTATGACAAATGGCACGAAGGATTATCTGAGTACATCCTCCGATCCTGGGTCACCTGCAGAGCAAGCTCACGGTATGGTTGCAGGTATTCACGATGCATTCTGGATCGGCCTTATCGTGGCGATCGCAGCTGTCATCATCGGTTTGTTTGTAAAACGTACAAAGCCGCCGGAAGGCGATCAACAGCCTGATGGTGAGAAGAAAGTTAGCATGAGTCACTAAGATACAAAAAGCTCCTTCCCGTTGTACTGGAAGGAGCTTTTTGTTATAGGGTTGAATTATTTAAGGAAGCTTTCCTTGAAGATTGTCAGCAAGCTTTCCAAGGTTGTTGGATCGCTGTAAGTGGAAGCTTCTGTATCAATCTCAATGACATGATTGTTCTTTACAGCAGGAATGTTCTTCCAAGTGTCTGTGTTCATGAAGGCATTGTCATTTGCAGTACTTCTGCTCAGGACGATCCAATCGCCCGAGTAATCAGGAATAATCTCTTGCGATAAGGTGTAATAACCAGGTCCTTGAGCATCCTTTGTTACTTTCTCAGGCATTTTCAGCCCCATTGCTTGGTACAATACTTCTGTACCACGTGCCCAATGATCGCCGAACACGTAGAAGCTCTTCGAGTCCGTCTCAAGTACGGATACAGTTGCGTTCTCGCCAATCTTCGCTTTAACCTCGTCGCCAAGTGCGGCTGCACGGGATTTGAAGTCGTTAACCCAAGTTGTTGCTTCTTGCTCTTTGCCAAGAATCTTGCCGATTTCCACCTGCTGATTCAGGTAATCCAGCTTACCCCATGTGAAAGCAACGGTAGGAGCGATCTCGCTCAGCTTCTCAACGTTCTTGCTTTCTGTACCCACAACGATCAAGTCCGGATCCAGCTCAATGATTTTCTCCAGATCTTCATCGGATACAACCTCTACACCCTTCAGTTTGTCAGTGAAGAGCGGGCTCATATTGGTCCATTGGTCTACGCCAACAATGTTAGCGCCAAGGGAGATCATATTAGGTGCATAAGCCAATGCTACGATACGCTGTGGATTCGCAGGAATTTCTACTGGGCCGCTTTCAGCTTGATACGTTACAGTTCCAGATGCTGGCTGCTCTGCTGCTGCCGATTCTGTTGCCTCAGGTGTTGCTGTCGCTTCTGCAGCTCCGTTGTTAGCGTTGTTCGTCTTGTTTGCATTGTTTCCGCATGCACCAAGAACCAGTACAAGCGCAAGAAGAAAGATAGCGGGAATAAACTTTTTCATGATAAGACCCCTTTACTATTTTTATAATGCATCAACTACGATAATGATTCTCAATATCACATTGAATCTAACTATAAATGGTTAAATGAGAGATGTCAATACATGAAATAGGTACAAGGGATCATCAAAAAAAGAGGAGAGATACACAGGATGGACACCTTACGTTTTCCCATCGGTCACTTCGAAGCGGTATTAGAACCAGACTTAGAGCTGCGCAGAGAGTGGATAAGAAAAATTGCCGAAATGCCTGCGCAGCTTCGACACATCGTGCAGAGCCTGACTTCCGAACAGCTGCTCACTCCTTATCGTCCTGGCGGATGGACCGTACAACAGGTTATTCACCATTTGTCTGATAATGATATGAACGCCTATATCCGGTTCAAGAAAGCACTAACTGAGGATAACCCTATAGCTTCAACTTATCGGGAGGATGTCTGGGCGGAGCTGAATGATTATACAGCGCCTATCGGAACATCGTTGGTACTGATCGAATCGCTGCGCAGCCGGTTCGCCGTACTGCTCCATGCGATGCAGCCGTCCGACTTCCAAAGAACCTTTACCAGTCCTACGCATGGCGTTATGACACTTGATATCGCACTTCAGCGATTTGACTGGCATGGCCGGCATCATCTCGCTCAAATTAGCTCGTTAAAAGAGCGTATGGGCTGGTAGCCCATACGCTCTTTTTTAATTATGAACACTCTCCAGCACCTGTTTCACCAGCCGCTTCGGCGCTGCAAGCAAGTAAGCTTCCTGAATAATCACCGTCAGCTCATCCCAGTTTGGTCCTACCTCCATGTCAACAGAAACCCAGCCGTGATGGCCGATATACGCTGTCTTCACATATCCGCCCTGCTCCAGCAGCAGGAACTGCTGCTCCTTCGTAGCTTTGATCGACAAGCTTGGCAGGTCACTATTATGTCCTTCACCCATCATGATGAAGGTTTTACCTCGCACCTTCATCACATCATGGCCAAATCCATCAACGATTTGTTCCACTTCTGGCAGCGCTGCGCAAATACTCTGCACCCGCTCCAGCATCTCTAATCCAAGCTCTGACTTCATCTTTGTTCCTCCCTATCTTACTACCCCTTCACATGAGCATAAGGCGCCTTATCGTACACAAGGTTCAGTTGAATGCCATGCTCCAGATAAGCCTTCGCTCCACACAGGACAATTGTAAAGCCTTCGGTCGAGCCGATTGCCCGCTGAGTAGTTTCTTCCGCTTCACCTTCAAAGCCGGAATCCGTAATCGTCACGAAGGTTTCTGACTCGGATAGAGCTTCAAACGTCCATTCCGCTTTTGTGCCCCAATCGATAACAATTCGTTTATTTTCCTCAAGCTCAAGAACTTGAACAGGCGCTGCAGCTCCGTACATCTCCCAAGTCCACTCCACCTGCTTGCCTGCTTCCAGTCTCGCGCTTCCCTTCGTGAACCAGAACTTTGTCGTAATCGCAGGATCGATAAAAGCTTCATATACTTCGCTTACTGGTTTTCTGATGAGCATTTCTGCTTTGGCTACTGGATTCAACGCTCTCACTGCCCCTCTCATGTGCCATATTTATTCCTTATTATTTCTATAAAAGATAGTCGGCAACCTGCCGCGACCCTAGTAAAGAAATCGTATATGCCTCAAATTCCTCACATAATGTTACTGTCACAGGATGAGGAATAGATGACTCTCTTTTTCATCCACTATTTTTCAAGCTTCCGGTAAACCGCCTTAATAAATCCTCCAAATACATCATGACTGTATGTAAAGCCTTGCTTCAAGTAGAAATCAAGCGCCTCTTCATTACCGTTCGAGACGTAAATGAAAAGCAGATCGACATCAGAAAAGCTTTCCAGCCATGTCATGGACATGTTGAACAGCTTCGATCCCAGTCCCATACTCCGGTAACCGTCCCGCAAATACAGGTTGCTTAAGAACCCAATCTTCTGTGGGGTCTCTATCCAATCGGGGTAAAAGCCTTTACTGCCTTCCTGCTCCTGATTAGGCGCCCATGCTGGAATCCCAAGATCCTCTTGCTCTACATTACTAACCGACGAAAAAGCATAACCAACTGGTACATCATCATCCTTTACGGTAAGGACATGGGTATGCAGCGCATGGTCATAACTTCTACGCATCCGGGTATCGAAGTTCATCATGTCGAATAATTCCGGTGCCATCACAGCCTTTGACTGTTGAAAAGCCATAAGCTCATCGCATAATACCCTGCAAGGTTCAATATTACCGTCCGTTACGACTTCAATGGTGATAGTAGACAAGCCAACTCCCCCTCTTGTTACTAAAATACCTCGAATAGCAGAACAGATCAAATAAAAAAGAGCCTCTTATAGAGACTCTACATGTTCAACTATCCCTCAACCAACTTGCCAAGTGCATCTAACATCTCGCCTGTGCCATGCTCGCGAATTTCCGGCGTATCATGTCCATCAAAGAAAGCGCCCTGCTCGGTGAAGACCAATTTGGTGCCTCCATCTGCTTCGAATAACTCAATGGTTGTTGTAGATACTGACATCCGCGTTTCATTCATGTCCAATGTGTAGGTGTACACAATGCGCTGATCTGTTATGATATCCTGATAGACAGCATCAAAGGTGAAGACTGGCCCTTCCGGCGGTCCGCCGCTGCTGTACTCACGTCCACCAACTCGAAACTCGAACTGATCAGGCTTCGAGAACCACTTCCCCTTTACCTCAGGGTCTGCAAAAGCCTCAAATACCCGCTCCGCGGATGCTTGATAAGTACGTTCGACAACAAAGGTTGCATGTTTAACAAATCTTTCGCTCATGGTTTTGTCTCCTTAAATGAATTGCGAAGCAATTCATGCTTCGTAAGCATAGACCTAATGAATTGCGAAGCAATTCATGCTTCGTAAGCATAGACCTAATGAATTGCGACGCATTATGGCGCATCATTCCCCCGTTCGAGCAGCGATCCCAGCTTGTCCAAATGCTGAACCCAGCTTTGCTTCCGCTCGATCACGGGCTTCTCGAATTCCATCTTCATTGCCTGCAGTAGGTTCGTAAAATCATCAACGGTTAGAGTTTTCTTCCCAATTAATGCTTTAGACGTATGCTCCAGCTGTTCCAGCAGCTTCTGCTGCTGCTTGATCTGCTCTTTGATCCGCTGCTTCTGCAGCGTCACCATCTCCAGCGGGCTGATCTGCTTGGCAGACAAGGTTTCCTTGATCTCCTCCAGTGATAAGCCCAATTCCTTCAAGGTCAGAATCTGATGCAGACGCGATAGATCGGACTCATCGTACAGCCGGTGGCCGGAATCTGTCTGCCCGGACGGCGAGAACAAACCGATCTGATCGTAGAATCGTAACGTTCTGACCGTAAGCCCCGTCAATTTGGCAAGATCTCCAACTTTCCAAAGATTGTTCATGCTCAGCCCCTTCGTTGTCGCTAGCTCAATTACCGGTAACTCCATTGTAAAACATAACGTTACGTAAGGTGCAAGCCCCATGCTGATTTTACATTCGAAATATATTTTGAACGGATAAATAGGAAGTAGACAGTCTGAATAATGATGAAGGAGCCAAGTACGGTCAGCGACGGCTTCATCATGTTGTACTGGAACATATGCTGCATGGCCGTAAGCGCGATTGCTCCATGAATGACAGCCACAACAATTGGAGCGAAGAATAATACCATCAGCTGTTTGGTCAGAATGACAGACAATTCCCGGTCAGTAAGCCCAATCTTATGAATGGCCTGGAACTTCCGTTTGTCCTCGCCAAGATCCGTATACAACCGGAAATACAAGAAGCTTCCCGCTCCAACAAAGAATACAATACCGATAAAAAATCCGACGAACAAGACAACGCCAAAAATTTGATCCTGCTTATACAGCTCATAATCGACACTCATAAACCAGTTGTCAGAGCTGCCAAGCTTGCTATCGAGCTCTTGCCCCACCTTCTTCAATGCATCATGAGATGCAGAGATGTCAAAGGCATATTGATAAATGACACTCTCCGTCTGCATCATCTGATCAAACCGCTCATCCGTCACCACATAGTAGTCCGGCCCCGCCTGAATAGCAGGCGTATCAATGGTTTGAACAGGCTTCAGCGTAAGTGCTGATTCCTTCAGCGTGACAGGTGTAAGTTCCGGCCCACCTGCTCCCATCAGGGCACTGCTGTAATGGACAATCGCTGTTTCATCTCCCTCAACATCCGCCTTTATCCCTTTAGCCGCGGCTACAAGTTCGTTAAAAGCGGATTCCGCCACGACGGGAATTTGCTTGCCTTCAGACGTTTTCACATTTTTAATCATCAGCTCATATTGGTGGTAAGGCAAACCGGCTTCCTTCAAAGCCTGCTCAATCGTCAAAGCATCCTGCTTGGACGGTTCATCATAAGAGGTATACTTCACCGCGAACGGGTTCTCATCCCGGATGACATCCGTATACATGGATTTGAAGCCGAACAACGAACCGATCGCAGAGAATGCAACCGTCGACAGGATTGCGACCATAAAGAACGTTCTCGCATTATCCTTCATTCGATAAGCAAGGTCCGAGAACAGGATAATGTTTGTTTTTCGCCAGAAGATTGAGCGGCTCTTACGGCTTTTATTGACAACATATACACTCAGCTGCGTGAACAGGAAGTATGTGCCGATAATGACCACGATCGTTACCGGTATCATCGCATAGAAGACGACCATCCCTTTTGCCAACAGAGCTGCGGTGTAGCCTCCAACAATTAAGAGCAGTGCAAACCAAGACAATAGAGCGGACGCTTTAGGCTCCGGTTTTGGCTTGTTTGAACCTTTCAGCAAATCAATAAGCGAGTTATTCCGCAGCACCGTAACCGTAAATAACGAGATAAGCAGGAATAGCGCCATAAAGGCCGATCCGGTCAGAAGAATAGCCTTGGTTGGAACATAAAACGACAGCGACTCATCAAGGCTGAGCAGCTTTTGGGACGACATAAGGATGATTTCGGCAAAGCCTACTCCAATCACAATCCCCGCCACCGTAGCGGCAAGACCAATCACGATATTTTCCATAAAAACAAGTCGTCTTAACTGCATGCTTGTCATCCCGTGCATAATGAGGATACCAAACTCCTTCTTGCGTGTCTTTAGGAATGAACCCATCGAATAAAGCACGAAGAAAAACGAGAACACATAAATAACCGATTCGGCAAATTTCATCGTAACCGATACAGTCGAATGAATATTGCCGTCAGCCAGACCTGGATGGAATGCAAACATCGAATAAACGAAGAACACCATAACCGAAAAAGCACTGCTCAGAAAATACCCCGCGTAAATTCTCCCGTTCCGAATGACGTTATTGAAAGCAAATCGCCGTAAGCTCATAAATAAGCCCTCCCAATTGATTTGTATTCATCGTAACAAAGGAGGGAAATTCGCTGCTATCGATTAACCTTACCTTTCCTTACAATATTGAAAGGTTTATCTTTTCTTCCGATAAGCCCCCGGCGACATTCCGTACCGTTCGCGGAACAAGCGGTGGAAATAAGCGTAGCTACCAAGCCCGGTCTCGGCTGCGATCTGCTCCAGCGATAAAGCGCTGTGATTAAGCAGATTAATGGCACGGCTTAACCGAAGCTGCTGAGCATATCCGATAATCGACACGCCAAAATGCGCCTTGAACAGATGCACCGCCCGCGAGATGCTGAGTCCGGTATGCTGCGCCACCTGCTGGAGCGTCAACGCCTCCGAAGCATGCTCCTCAATATATTGCCTCATGCGAAGGGCATGATAAGCAAGCGGCGACTGGTTATCCGGCACCTCTTCGATTGCCCGGTCAATCAGCATAAGCAGTGACCAGACAAGCGAGGTAATAATGTCAGGATTGCCGCCGTCGAGCCTTCTTTTCTCCAGTACAATCTGATGCCAGACGGCCTTCAGCCTCCGGTCCTCGGCGATCTTCGCAAGCGTCGGCCGCTTCTTCTGCTCCCACCATTCCAACATGCCAGGACCATCGCTAATAACGTAATAATCGAGGGAGAGATCATCCAACCCAATGCGCAGATCATAGATATCACCCGGCTTGAATAACAGCAGGTCTCCTGGGACGATTTCTCTGATGTATCCATCGACTAATGCCTCGCATATCCCTTCCACCTGAAGCCGGATAATATAGCTGTCTAATCCATTTCCAAAATAATGATGAAACGGCACCTCATGCTTCGAATACTCGCTTAAATGGACGCTTATCGCCTTCATTATGGGAGACCCTTCCTTGTCTTTTCTATATATTCAATTAGATCACTACATTGGTCACTTCAGCAAGTTGAATAAAAAAAGGAGATGCCCATGATGATCATGGCGCATCTCCTTTTTCAGAAGCCAACTTCTGACTTTAAGGCCCCCTAAGGACCTTAAAGCTTCCCTTTCCAGACCTTATCCTAGAGTTAAGGTCCTCTGGGGACCTTAACTATAGCCGGCCATCCGAATTCTGGCCTCTTTTTGCCTTTTTTACTGACTTTAAGGTCCTCAAAGGACCTTAAAGGTTCCTATTCCCTGCTTATCACTGGCGTTAAGGTCCTTTCAGGACCTTAACCATAGCCGGCCTCCGAATTTACTATCTTGGCTCAATTGTCGTGGCGGCAATCCCTGCAATCAGCTTTTGAAGTCCGGCTTCAAGAAACTCGGGTCCGGATATTTGTAGAAGCCTTCGCCCGTTGCCCGGCCAAGCTTCCCTTTGTCGATATACTCGGACTTCAGCAGCTCCGCTATTCTCTCGAACTCTGCATTTCCGGTCGCTTTAGCTTTCGCTAGACCAATGTTATAGGCCGTATTGATGCCCACCACATCAAGAATTGCAAATGGACCAAGCGGTGCGCCAGTTGCGACCATCCACGTCTTATCAATTGTCTCCACATCAGCAATTTCCCGGACGAGCAGCTTCTGAGCCGCTTCAAGCAGCGGCACGAGGAGCGAATTAAGAATATAACCCGGCTGCTCCTTCTGCAGAGGCAGAGCCACCATGCCAATTGCTTTGGCAAAAGCAACTACATCTTCGAACACCTGATTATCCGTCCCTGGATGCTTCATAATCTCTGCAGTGTTATTCTTCCAGATCTCATTGGCAAAATGCAGGGCAAGGAATTGGCCTGGGCGGCCCGTTGCTTCAGCAAATTGGCTTGGCAGCAGGGTGGACGAATTCGTCGCAAATATCGTCTTGGCAGGTGCAACCTGACTAAGCTTTTTATAAAAATCGATTTTGATCGATACGACTTCCGGAATCGCTTCAATAATGAGGTCAGCATTCGCCACAGCCTGTGCTAGGTCACTGTTGTACGTAATTCGGTCATAGGCTGCGTTAAGATCGGCCTCCGATGCCTTCAAGTCCGCCACATAATGTGATTTGAGCTCCACCATTCTTTCTTTCGCCTTCGTTAGCGCTTCATCATTTATATCGTAGACCGTTACATGAAACCCTTTGTATGCCGTCTGAAAAGCGATCTGGCTGCCCAGAACGCCACTGCCTGCTACGGTTATTTGTTTGTAGTTCATTGCCCAAGCTCCTTTGTTTAACCATTCTTTTTTAAAATCCCCTAACGAGAATAATCCATACGGTTAAAAAAAGGGCCGCTAACCTTGAAGGGCAGCGACCATAAGAGCAATTATTTGGTTTTGAAGCTGAGGAAGCCATCGTCAACTGGAATGGTCTGACCGTTAATCGCACTAGCTCCTTCGCTAAATAGGAAGGTTACGACACTTGCCACTTTCTCAGGTTCAATAAGTTTGCCGCGCATATGCAGAGCGCCGAGTGCACTTTTCATACCTTCGTCGTCACCAAGGATTGGCGTGTTAATAAAGCCAGGAGCCACACCAACAACGCGGATGCCGTAGTCGGCAAGCTCGAGCGCACCGGATTTGGACATCATAACGACGGCTGCTTTCGCCGCATTATAGTTGAAGCTGCCAAGCGCAGCCGCTGTACCGTAGATGGAAGCTGTGTTTACGATTGTACCCTGTACGTTCAGCTCGACCATTTTTTTCGCGCCATAATACATGCCGTAGTAGACGCTATGCTGATCGACGTCAATTACACGGTGGTAAGATTCCGGATCCATCTCGAGGAATGGCTTAACCAGCCCAATGCCCGCATTGTTGAAGATACCGTTTAATGTACCAAATGTCTCTACCGCAAAATCGACAAGAGCCTTCACTTCATCTCCCTTGGATACATCCACTTTGTATGCTGCAGCCTTGCCGCCTGCTGCCTCAAGTTCTGCGACAACCGATTTAGCACCATCGAGGTTATAGTCAGCAACAACAATAGCTGCCCCTTGAGCGGATAGTTGAAGAGCCGTTTGCTTGCCGATCCCGCTTGCTCCGCCTGTAATAATAATCACTTTGCCTGTTAATTCTGCCATGATGGATTTCCCCTTTGTCATGAAGTATGTGTAGGTATGAAGGAAAACAACCCGATTATTATGCCGCTATTAGGTCAGAACTGATCCGCCGTCAATGACGAATTCTTGTCCAACAATATGTGTAGAGAGGTCAGATACGAGATACATCATCACATTCGCAATTTCTTCTGCTTCTGCATAGCGGCCATCCGGTGTCGTTACAGCCATTTGCTGTCTTGCTGCTTCAGCAGCGTCCTGATTGCCTTTGCCATAGCCGCTTTCGATCGAACGCATCATTTGTGTGTTCACAACTCCAGGACATACCGCATTCACGCGGACACCATGGGGAGCTGCTTCAAAGCCAGCAGTCTTCGTCATACCAAGCACCGCATGTTTGCTTGCTCCATACGCCACCATGTCTGGTGTTGCCAAGAGACCTGCTGCAGATGCGGTGTTAACAATCGCGCCGCTCTTCTGAGCGATCATATAAGGAAGGACATGTTTAAGTCCAAGGAATACGCCACGTACGTTAATCGCCATCAGGCTGTCAAATACTTCTGTTGGATAGTCAACCAGAGGAACGACTTTGCCTTCCCAGCCGGCATTGTTAAGGAAAATATCTATTTTGCCGTAAGTCTTAATCGTTTGCTCTACATACGCTTTGATGTCTTCTTCTTTCGTTACATCCGCTTTTATAAATACGGCATCACCACCGTTTGCTTGTACTTGCTTAACCGTCTCGTTCCCTGCTTCTTCAGATAGATCAACGACTGCCACCTTAGCGCCATTGCCAGCAAGAGCGAGCGATGCTGCACGGCCAATACCTCCGCCGGCACCCGTTACGACCGCTACTTTATTCGTGAAATCAAAACTTTGCATCTAAGATCAACTCCTAAAAAGAATTATCACCTAAACAGCCAGATTCAGGCTGTTCGTGGCTTGCTTCGAAAGCTTACGCTTAAAGAATTAGCATCTAAACAACCAGATTATAGTTGTTCGTGGTGATTCTTACCTCGTAAGCATGTGCTTAAAGAATTAGCACCTAAACAGCTAGAATCCGAGCTGTTCGTGGTGATTCTTGTTTGCTTACAAACCTATCTTAACAGATCACTTTGTCGATTGTCGACAATTTAACCTAAAAAGCTCTTCCATTAACACCAATTCCCGTTTTTTATTTAATCCCTACCATTAGAAACTCATAAATGGCTGCTTGCGCTTTTTCATATTCCGAAGCCAGGATGGATGAAGCAAATACTTGAAAAGGCGTGTGGAATTCCTTGATCTTGCTCTCACTCCATCTTACTTCAACAAACACGTTCAGAATGAGACTAGCTTTCTCATAGAACTTCGCAAGTGCCATGTTATCCGCTACAAACACAACATGCCTAAGCAGACGCTCTGCTTTTCGCTCATAATCCCGAACATCGCCCTGCTCGCATGCCGCATCAGCATCTGCTGCAAATGTCATTAGCATGTCCTTATATTCCGGCGTCCATCTGTGCTGCCCATATTGAACGGCTACACGAAGAAGCTCTGCCATTAAGGTGTTATAATCAACGATCTCCTGCTGGGTGAAAGGCTTCACAATTGTGCCACGTCTTGGAAGCCGCTCCACAATACCTTCGACCTGCAGCAAATAAAGCGCCTCCCGTACGGGCGCCCGGCTCGTATTCAGCTCTTTGGCAATTTCCTCTTCGACGATCTTATCTCCCGCATTCAGCTCACGAGCAATAATTTTCTTCAAAATATGTCGGTATATTTGCTGAGGCAAAGACTCCCCAAATGAAGAATCGGATAGGTCAAATGTGTTGAACATGCTTCGTCTCCCTGTTTATCAAATCAAGCTCTTCTCTTAGTTATCCCAAATTAAGCCGGCAAAATCAATAAGAAACCAGAACAGTGAAATATAAATCAGCATCTCAATCAGTCATCTCAATAGAAAGAGGCGTCCATTTGGACGCCTCTTTCTTGCTTATTGTGTTATTGTAGAGTCAGCATCTGCTGATGCTTCCGGTGGTGCGGCGCCATCTGGAGGTGCTGCTCCATCTGGCATAGTGCCGTCCATTCCACGACCACCTCCGCCGCCCATTCCGCGGCCGCCACGGCCGCCACCCATACCGCCGCCGCCGAAGCCGCTTTGTGCTTCCGTTACCCCGGATTCATTCACCCAAGTGATAAGCGATTCTGCTGTGAAAGATACTACCTTCGTTCCTCCACTGTATTCACCATCTGCATAAAGACCATTTGTTGCTGTTCCCGTCGATTGACCGCCAGAATACAGCGTGTACGCGGTGCTTTTTGCCATATCCGGTGTGCTGATATAGACCGCCTGGAAACTCTTTGTTGGTGCAAATGTCGCAATCGATTTACCGGATTCATCTTCCAGATGAACCAGTGTACCACCCTGCTGCGTCTGCGGGAACGTCATCAGAACGCCAGCTTGTGTCGAGCTGTCCGATGCCGCTTGTACCATACCGGAGCTTCCCGCTGCTACAAGAGTGCCGCCCGTCATATTGAAGGTGCCGTCGTAATCAAGTGAGCCATTGCCATTTTCCGTCGGGCCGTTTACAAAGACTGATCCGCCTGACATCACAATCGAACCATTCGCATCTAATCCGTCACCAGTTGCATCGACCGATAAAGTACCGCCGCTAATGGTCAGCAGACCTTGAGATGCCGATCCACCTTCCTGACCTCCGCCGCCGCCAGGAGCCGCTCCTTCTCCTCCGGATCCATCAACACCAGTCGCTGCATTTACACCGTCATCGCTTGATACGACTTTAATGTCTCCACCTGCAATTGTAATATCTGTCGCTTCGATCCCTTCATTACTTTCCGTAATATCAATCGTACCGCCTGCGATCAGCATCGCCGTTTCTGCATGAATGCCGTCATCACCGGCAGCGATTGTAAAGTCACCAGCCGAGATGGACAAGCCGCCCGTGCTGTGCAGTGCATCCTCACCAGACTTAATGTTATAAGTGCCGCCTTGCAGCACGATAATGCCTTCTTCGCCTTCGGTATCATTCGTTGTCTTAATGCCATGACCAGCTGCATCCAGCGTGAACGATCCGTCCTTCACGGCAACCAGATCACGTCCCATAACCGCATCGTCCGCTGCTTGAATATCAAATGTACCGCCTGTAATTTTCAGCCTATCCTTACTTGCGATCCCGTTATTGTAGTTGCCTTCTACGATCAGCTTGCCGGTACCGTTAATCGTCATATCATCTTTGCTGAAAATAGCTGCATTCGGCTCATCTGTCGAATCATCCGGGAACACATAAGTATCTCCGTCAGTTACAACGTTGTTCGTACCTTCAGGCAAGGACAAAATCAGCTTGCCCGCTTCTTCTACATAGATTGGCGAGCTCTTGCTGTAATGAATCTCCGCTCCATTCAAAACAAGTCTAACCGTTCCTTTGTCCGCTACATTAACTACGATCTGGCCTTCATCCAGCTTGCCGCTGGCCACATAGGTTCCGGCTGCCGCAATCGTCACGATACCGTCCTTCACTTCAGCTCCCGAGCCTTCGACCGTTGCACTGGTGCCGCTTAGCTTAATTGTCGTTACATCGGCTGCGCTCCAATCCGTATAAGCGTCATCCTCGTCATATTCAACGGTATCGTCTAGTTCGAAGCTGGCTGTTTGAACAGCCGCTGCCGTTTCACTTGTATTCGTCGTTCCTGTACTGCCTGTTGTATTTGTTGCTGCATTCGAATTGTTGTTGCATGCCGACAGTGCTGCCGCGCATAATAAAATGAAAGCAAGCTTACTTAATTTTTTCTTATTATTCATGGTTATCTTCCTTTCTATTGTTGGTAGGATCTAGGCTTCTACTACCGTAGGGGTCATCGTTAAGGAAATATCGAGATTTCCGTTTCTGCATCGTATTGCATCAAGCAATTCCTTCTGATTCGTAGAAGGGTCAATGGTGACAGCATAGACAAGCTCGTACAAGCTGCCCAGCTCGGTAGTTCTTACTTTTCTAAGCTCATACTGCACGTTAAAGATGTTAAACACTTCAGCAAATGCTTCTTCGTAGCTGAGGTTTTCCGGAATCGTTACTTTGAGCAGCTTCTGCGTTGAGGATTTGGATCCGAACTTCACTGCTTTAAGCAGGAACATCAAGAGACAGAGAATGATTGTGAACAGAACCGCATATCCGTAAGCTCCAACGCCGCAGGCGAGGCCAGATGCCATTGTGAACAGGACGAAAGCAATGTCCTTCGGATCTCCAGGCGCGCTTCGGAACCGAATAATTGAGAAGGCACCCGCCAAGCTGAATGCTCGTGCGATATTACTGCCGATTAATAGAATGATAATCGCAACGATCGTTGGGAGAACAATCATGGTTAAGGCAAAGCTTTGGGTATAGACGGTTTGTGTTTTCATATACGTAAAGCTGATCATCGCACCAAGTGCAAAAGATAATAAAAGCGTAAGTATAGCATCACTAAACGATAATTCGGTGACGGTTGCGGTGGTTGAAAAGAGTGAATCGATCATAATAAGAGGCGCTCCTTTATTCGTTCTTCATTTCTTATGTTCATTCGGTATTCATTACCGTATTTCGAGAAGCCTGTCCGGAACATTCCGAGCTCGGACAGCAGCTGGGCCAGCCAGACAGGAACGGTCTTCTCGGCTTTCACTTCCATCAGCCATTGACCCTGTGCCATGATCAAGTCTCCATGGTCACCAGCCTCCAGCTTGAGATCATATCTTCTCGACCGGATATTCGTATCGAAGGTAATCCTCAAATCCCGGTTGTTTTTGCAAAACATTGCAATCCGGTCGTATGTGAGATATACCGCTGGCTCAAGCTTATAGCGGCCAAGGAAGTATTTGATCTCCTGAATGACCTGCTTGTTCATGTATGGTGCAAGCTCAGGCTCGACTCCGGTTCGGACAAACTCATAGGCCTCTTCCAGCTTAAGTCCTGTTCTCCGTTTGTTGACGATGCCGAATACTTTCTTCTTCAGCTCCAGGTACACCTTGGCATCCGACTTTGGCACGCCGTAAGCTCTGAGTCTGAGCTTCTCCCGATACTTTGGCTTCGACAAGCTGTTTCTTATAATCGAATGCTGATCGGTATCGAAGTAAAGATTGCTGATGGAGTAGAATTGATCGTTCTTGTTGTATTCATCGAGCTCCATATATTGAAGCAATCGGTTATAAATCTCGTGAAACGATTGAGTGTCCATCAAATACTTGCTTTCATATCGGTTGAATACTTCAATGGCCATCTTCTTGAGGCTCCTTTCATGTGGCCAGCTTGCCGCCTGCTCATGACTGTATCTTAGAGTGGGAACCTTTAATGAATCTTAAATGTTTTGTAAAGTTATTTCAGGTACGTTTGTCCGAGTTAAGATTGATTAAAGGTTCTCTTCCTATAATAAGTTTGCGAGGGTAGCAATAACGAAAAGAGGAATGCTCCATGCGAATACTAATAGTAGAAGACGAAGTGAATCTGGCAGATGCCTTATCTCAAATTTTGAAAAAGAATAATTACTCCGTAGACGTCGTTCATGACGGCCAATCGGGACTCGATAATGCCTTATGCGGCATCTATGATCTCCTGCTGCTCGATATCATGCTTCCGGAGATGGACGGAATTACGGTACTGAAGAAGATTCGGAATGAAGGAATCGCAACACCCGTTATTCTGCTGACAGCCAAGGGAGAGGTTAATGATAAAATTACCGGGCTCGATTATGGAGCTGATGATTATATCTCCAAACCTTTCTCAACTGGCGAGCTGCTTGCCCGCATAAGAGCGGCCTTAAGAAGAAGAGGCGAGGTTGTTCCCGAGGATGGACTTAAGTTCGGCGATATTGAGCTGAATACAGCTAATCTGAAGCTTATGTGCAAGGGGAAAGAGCTGAAAGTCATTTTAAAGGAGAGCGAACTGATGGAGCTGCTTGTTCTGCGGAAAACGGCAGTGACGTCCAAAGAGCAGATTATTGAGAAGCTGTGGGGCTATGATTCGGATGTGGAGCATAATAACGTGGAAGTCTACATCTCTTTCTTACGCAAAAAGCTCGTGTTCCTGCAATCCTCGGTGAAGATTAATACCATTCGAGGCGTTGGTTATGTACTGGAGGCGACCACCTGATGTTTAATCGGCTGCGCAACCGATTTTTGATTGTGAATATGGTCATCATCAGCTTTATTATGATTCTGGCCTTTATTACGATTTATACGATTACTTATCAGAACAACCGTAAGACCATTAATGATGATCTCATGCAAGTGTCGGAGTTTTATCGTAAACAGGATGGTCCTGATGGCGGTAAGTACGGCGGCAGTCATGGCGGCGGCCATGGGGATATGATATCACCCGAAGGCAGTATGAAAGGCGGTCCCCCGCCCGAGCGATCCGTATCCTTCGCGCTTGAAGCGGATAGTGATTGGAATATTACAAAGACGGATTCCCGCTTCGATATGGACAGCGACTTCTACGCACTTGCGATCAAAGCCGCTTCTACAGATAATTCCGATCAAGGTGAGTTCAACCTGGACGGTAACCGTTGGGCTTTTGACAAGCAGGCTACTCTTAATGGATATTCCGTTGTATTCCTTGACGTCACGAATCAGCATCAATTCCTGATGACGCTCTTATACACTTTCCTTGTGGTAGGATTTATTATGCTCATTGTGATCTACTTCACGAGCCGATATTTTGCGAACCGCTCCATCGCTCCGGTCAAGGAAGCTTTCGATAAGCAGCAGCGGTTTATCGCCGACGCTTCTCATGAGCTGCGAACGCCGCTCGCCGTCATTAATACGAATGCGGATGTCCTTTTATCTAATAACGATGATCTCATCCGCAATCAGGAGAAGTGGCTGCATCATATCAAATCGGAGACAGAGCGAATGAAAACACTGACGAGCGACCTGCTGTACTTGACTCAAATGGATGATGCACGGGACAATGTCATCTTCGCGCCATTCAACTTAAGTGAAGCGGTGGAAAGCGTCATTCTTACGCTTGAAGCGGTTATTTTCGAGAAGGATATTGTACTCAGCTATGATATCTCATCCGACTTATCCATTAACGGCAACGTGGAACAGATGAAGCAGGTGGCACTGATCCTGCTTGATAACGCCATCAAGTACACCAATACGAAGGGTACAATTGATCTAACGCTGAAGAAGCAGGGTCATGATATTATGCTGACAGTCACCAACTCCGGAGAAGGCATACCAGCCGAGCATCTGGGCAAAATATTCGACCGCTTCTACCGCGCGGACGCTTCCCGCTCCCGTAAAAACGGCGGCTACGGCCTTGGTCTCGCCATCGCGAAAGCAATCGTGGAGCAGCATAAAGGCAAGATCCACGCCAAAAGCGTGCCAAACGAAGCAACCTCATTCTACGTCCAGCTGCCAGCTGAACGCAGCTAAGCAAATAGTTAAGCGGTCATGTGGGTGATAAACCTGCATGACCGCTTTTTTTTGCGTCTGGGTGCGCTGATCCAAATGCATAACTACTTTACATTTTTCCGATCCATTTAACCACCGCCATGACGCGTCCACGTTGGATTTCCTCCAACCTAAGCCAGCTCGATTGCAGACTGCTGCTAGCTACGTTGGATTCCATACAGTAACTTTCGCCAGAATGAGCTTCTTCCTACCAAATGAACTCATTACGCTGGAAGATATCCAATATAGCTTTAGCTACTCGCCCTAGTGCACCATTATGCTGTACGAAATCCAATGTAGGCGGGCGGGGCTGTTTCTAGTAACTAGTTATGCCGTTATCACCGTCCATGCGTTGGATTTCCTCCAACCTAAGTCAGCTCGATTGCAGACTGCTGCTAGCTACGTTGGATTCCATACAGTAACTTTCGCCAGAATGAGCTTCTTCCCACCAAATGAATTCATTACGTTGGAAGATATCCAATGTAGCTTTAGCTACTCGCCCTAGGTGCACCATTATGCTGTACGAAATCCAACGTAGGCGGCGTATGAGGCTGCTTCTTAGTAACCAGTTAAGCCGCCATGACGCGTCCATGTTGGATTTCCTCCAACCTAAGTTAACTCGATTGCAGACCGCTGCTAGCTATGTTGGATTCCATACAGTAACTTTCGCCAGAATGAGCTTCGTTCGACCAAATGAGCTCATAACGCTGGATGATATCCAATGTAGCTTCAGCTACTCAGCCTAGCGCACCATTATGCTGTACGAAATCCAACGTAGGTGGGGAACAGGGCTGTCTTATACTCCCGATTGTGATTGTGATTGTGATTGTGATATTGCGGCGTACCGGGGTTCGCTAGAACCCTGAAGTTAGTTAGTTAGTTAGTTCATCCCTGTTCCCACCCGCACAAATAGGAAGGAGGATCCGTTTGGATCCTCCTTTTTGTCACACGGGGAAGTTGGTGGTTTGAAGGGAGCTAGGGTATCCCCTGAGGAGCGCAGCGTTCGCCTTTGCCTGGCAGGGAATATCCGCTATGCGGATTCCAATCCAGATTCCCTGCCAGGCAACAGCGACCGAAGGGGATACCCCAGCCCCTCAAACACCATCCACTCCCCTCCCTCAAATAAAAAAGGAGGATCCAATAAGAGTCCTCCTCCCCGCATTTGCACGTCCCACCCTCCCATTTAAGATTGGCTAAAGGTTGCCGATCTAAGATTACTCCATAACACAAGGCTAGCGCCTATTAAAGGAGTGATCATTATTATCCGAACCAGCAAAAAAACCAAAATCATCACCATCATAGTTGTCATCCTGCTTATTATTTCAGCCATTCTCTATAAGCTGGCCGATCGTTATTTGATCGAGCATGTAGAGGTGAAGGTTACACCTACGATTACGCAGAGCTCGAGTTCTAATTCCAGTTCAAGCTCAGGCTCAAATTCAAGTTCCAGCAGCGGAACATCAACCACCACCCCATCCTCGGATGCCGAATACGATGACTGGAACTATAAGGATGATAACCAGACGATCAGCATCAAAAAGGTGGAGACCGGCTCTGGCTCGGATCTGATCACCTACTATGTCGCCGATGTCACCTTTAACAGCACAACCAACCTGCATACCGCTTTCGCCAAAGACTCTTTTGGCACCAACATTATTCAGAACACGTCGACAATCGCGGCCAATCATAGTGCGATCTTCGCCATTAACGGCGACTACTACGGCTTCCGCGAGGATGGCGTCGTCATCCGCAATGGTACGGTGTATCGGGATGAACCAGCAAGGATTGGTCTCGCCATGTTTAACGATGGCACGATGAAGTCTTACGACGAAGAGGAGACCTCTACGGATGATCTGCTCGCTCAAGGTGTAACCAATGCCTTCTCCTTCGGGCCAGCTCTGGTTACAGACGGCGAAATCGCCGGTGATTTCAGCCATGTCGAGATCGACAAAAACTTCGGCAACCGTTCAATCCAAGCATCTAATCCACGGACAGGCATCGGAATGATCTCAGCGAACCACTACCTGTTCGTCATCGTCGACGGACGGAGCTCGGGCTACAGCCGTGGTATGACACTGACGGAATTCGCTGATTTGTTCAAGGAGCTGGGAGCAACTGAAGCTTACAATCTGGATGGCGGCGGCTCGTCTACGATGTATTTCATGGGCCGCGTTGTTAATAGTCCGCTTGGCAAGGGTCAAGAACGTGGTGTCAGCGATATTATCTATATCCCTCAATCCTAAGACATGGAGGTAAATTATTTGACTATACTTATCCCCTCCTACGAGCCGGATGAAAGGCTGCTAGCGCTCATTCATGATCTAAAAGAAGAGGCCGGCGATGCCCCTATCCTGATCGTAGATGACGGCAGTGGCGAGGATTATCGCGGGATCTTCAAATCCGCAGAACAAGCCGGTTGTACGGTACTCACGCATGCCAGCAATCGAGGTAAGGGCAGTGCGCTTAAGACAGGCTTCGATTATGTAAGGCAGCACGGTGATGCAGACGGTGTTGTTTGTGCCGACAGTGATGGGCAGCATCTTCCGGAGGATATCTTTCGAATATCGGATGCCGTTCGCAAGAACCGCAATCATATTGTATTAGGAAGCAGACAATTCACAGGTAAGGTACCGCTGCGCAGCCGCTTCGGCAATTCGGCAACCCGAATGGTCTATGCGCTCGCGACCGGCAAACCTATTCAAGATACGCAGACCGGCCTTCGGGGGTATTCCTCCGATATGCTGGACTGGCTGTGCGAGGTGCCAGGTGACCGGTTCGAATATGAAATAAACATGCTGCTGGAAGCGCCTAAGGCCGGCTATGATTTTATAGAGGTGCCGATCGAGACGATCTATTTGGAGGATAACAAATCCTCCCACTTCCGCCCGCTTACTGATTCGGCCAGAATCTATTTTCCGTTGCTGAAGTTCGTGACCTCATCAGGCTTCTCAGCTATTCTCGATTTTGTTCTGCTGTTCCTGCTGCAGTGGCTGACCTCAAACCTGCTCGTATCAGTGATGGGAGCAAGGCTGGTCAGCTCGATCTTCAACTTCTCGATGAACCGCCGTTTTGTATTTACGGAAGGACAAGGGATTGCGATCAAGAAGTCGCTCCCCCGCTACTTCTCCCTTGTTGTCGTAATTATGATATCGAACTATGCCCTTTTATATCTGTTCCATGAGAGCATCGGCATCCCGTTATTCGTGGCCAAACTGATGACCGAAGTGTTCCTATTCGCCTTCAGTTATATGGTGCAGCGAAAGTTTGTTTATTAGAGTAAAAAATAAGCACCCGGCATGATTAATGCCGGGTGCTTTCACATCCTCCTCTATTGCTTCGCTTTACGTTGCCCTATAAAGGAGTCGCTTGGCACTTCGAAATATTAGCGTCCGTATCTCCAAGGACGTACAAGTAGGTGCTAAGCGCATGATAGCATGGAATCGAGTGCTTGATTGGGAATAAAGTTGAATTGATCTCAAGTCCAGGCTCGAGATGACGGTAGCCTGCGATTTCCACTGGCACTTGCGGCACGATGTCCGGTTTATTGAATACACGAGTGTTCGGGATATTCATCCGCTGGAACGCCTCAACAAATGGGTTGTCCCCCACGCGAGGGGAGGCGAATGTCACCAGCTCAACATCGATATTCTTGCTCCCTGCGAGAAAAGCATGCAAAGTCGCTAGCGAGCTACCCAGACTATGACCAGTTACAAGAAGCTCTGTGCCTTGCGTCAGTGAATCAATTGAATCCATCAGCGATTGGGATGGCAGGCTTGCATCTGCATATTCAACCATCATGCTGCGGTACAAGTTCGTAAATCCACGCTCAGTTTTGCCGCCGTTTGGAACCTCATGAAATGTCTCCAGCACAAACTCGAAATCCGCCAGCCAGTCGAGCGCGCTCTCCGTTCCACGAATGACCACTGCCTGATGTAATGGATTATCTGTCGATCTCGCAATATAACCGGCAAATTCCCTCTCCTTCAGCTTCTCAAGGCGGGGTATCATCGTCAAATTAGCAACCAGTTCCCAACCTGCCGGAAAATCCGTTGGTACCACTGGCGACAGATGATTCTGCGCATACATCTCATAGGCAACCTTTACGAACTTCCCCCAATCAATCAGCTTTTCCATACTAATCGTATTACTCATTCGAACTAGCTCCCCCTATACAACCAAAATGGTTATTCTTACCTTTAATTCGACAAATATAGGAAAAAACCTCCAGCGGCAACTGTCTGACGACTCCAATTCGATGGACAAAAAAAGGAGCGCCCTCTACGGACAGCCCCTTCTTGTTAGGTTGTTAGGCAACCAGAACCCATACCCCGCCATTTGTCGGGATCTCACCTTTAGTCCACCATTTTGCCTTATACGTATGTCCTGCATAAGTGACTTGATCGCCGCCATTGTAAGCCTTCGTGCTGTTCCAAGCTTGTACAGCTGTCGTAGATACCGGCTTCCATACATCGGAGTTGTCCGGCTGATCTCCTTGTGTCCACCAGCCAGCTTTGTATTCGATACCGTTATACGTCACGATGTCGCCAGCCAAATAGATTTTCGTGCTATCCCATGTACCTGTTGCTGTAGGAGGTGTTACGGCTGCAGCTTTGGTTGTAAGTATCAATGCAGCACTCGCTGTCGAGCGGTTGCTCGCTGCATCAAGGGCGATAACCGTGTAAGCGTAAGCCGTTGATGCCTTGAGGCCGCTGTCAGAATAAGAAGCAACAGCTGTAGTCCCGAGTAATTTACCATCGCGATAAACCTCGTACTTCGTTACCCCAATATTATCTGTTGAAGCTGTCCAAGTAAAAGCAGCTGTCATTTCCGTCACATTACCAGCCTTAAGGCTCGACGGTCTTGTTGGTGCCTGAGTATCTGGAGCAGGAGTTACGACAGCAGGCAGTGTACTTGCCGATACCGGCACGCTTGCAGCCGAACGGTTACCCTTATTATCTACCGCTACTACGGTGTACGAGTAACTCGAATTTGCAGGCAAGCCGTTGTCGGTATAATTAGTTCCTGTCGCCGTACCAACGACTTTACCGTCGCGGCTTACTTCATAATTCTTAATCCCTGCGGAAGCAGTCGATGCCGACCATTCCATCGTGATGCTGCTTTCCGTATGACCGGAACACCATACACTTGCCGGGAAGTTCGGCAGTACAGTTGGTTCAGGGTTTGGTGTTGTTGTGCCGCCGCCTTGAGTCAAGTTCACGTCAACCGCCTGATAGAAGGCATTAACCGTGTCCCCAATCTCCCATACGCCGAGGATAATGTAATAGCCAGTCCGGTCTGTTGGCACATTACACGTATGTGTTACCGTCATCTCCGGCTTCTTCATCCCGCCGTCTACTGTACAGAACGGCTTCGATTCAAGCTGGTCGCGGGTCAGCGGCTTATTTGGATCCCAACCGATTTTCGTAATATAGTAGTCCCATTTCTCTGTAATATGATTGGCTGTGAGCGTCCAGGTGAATGTATTGCTGCCACCCTTCATATCGACCTTCTTCCAGCGATCGGAAGATTGAGCGTCCAGCTCCGTATATTTGCCTACTCCGGCAATACTGCCGTCGGCTGGTCCTGCTGCAGGGAAGCCGCCTACGCCTTCCACACTTTGCGGCTCATATTGAATGGCACCACAATTTTTGTTCGTTCCTTGGTTACAAAGCAGCGTCCGGCTTGCCGGTGAAGAAATGTAGCCATGGGCAGATGCTTTGTCTGCAACAGCAAGTGTGCAGAGTAAGCCAAGCAAAACAAAGCTGAACAGAATAGCCAGCTTGCCCCAAACCGATTGTTTCGTTATCGTCATGTCGATTCTCCTCGTTTTTTGAAATGAAATGTTAGTCGTTTCCAATCATAACCAATTAAAAAGCGTGCTCCTAGATTCCATAGACCTGTGTGATTTTTCTCTGCATACTTATAGTAAAAAGCCAATTCCAGCAGGCTATTATCCATGAAAGTGCGACAGTAGTCGCATACTAAGCTCTATTTTAGTAAACAACCAATAGTAATTGGATATATTTGTAATATAAAACACAACTGTAATATAGTCCGACTTCATCTGTTGAGTCCGTCCTATATGCGTCAGAAAGCCTATCTTTTGTCCGTACCGCTTCATAGACCATGCCAAAAAGCCCCCTTGCCTTCCGGCAAAAGGGGTTCTTTTCTCTTCCTATTTGCGATCAGCGATAACGGTCCATTAGCCCCGCCAAGCTGATCCGCACCGCTTTCCGTAGTTCATCTGGCCCCTTGAGCACCACTTCTTCTCCTAGTCCAATTAAAAATTCCGTATAAAAAGGAATATCCCCGCGGGATACGTCCACGTTGATCAAACCGCTGCCATCCTCCCGGACCTGCAGCATAGGAGCTAGCCATAGCTCTGCTTCGCATCGCTGAACACCTACCCTGCTTAGCTCCAAGTGCAGACGGATCGGATCACTTGGCGCCACTGTCGCCTGGCGGCTAAGACGGATATCCCCGAGATCCTTCTTGGCCGTACCCGAAGTATCCTCTGAGGCTGAGCGGATTCGATCGCACCGGAATACACGGAAGCCTTCGCGCAGGAAGCAATACGCCGTGCAGTACCAGAGCCCGTTATTGGCGTAAATGCACACAGGCTGGATTTTACGGCATCCCGCTTCGCTGTCCTTCGTCTCATACTCGATATCTAACAACTTCTGGTGTACCGCCGCATCGAGCAGCACGGACAGGCAGGGAGCATCTCCCCGTCTTGTTGGCGTAATGAAATCAACCCTATGCTTCATGCTGTCGATGCGGTCTCGTACATCACCAGGCATATGCAAATAAAATTTGTTCAACGCTGAAGTGGTCTCCGTTTCGAATGGTAAGGATGAGTAATGCCGCAAAGCATGCACCGCGAAGAACATTGCCACCGCCTCTTCTTCCGTAAATGCAATCGGAGGCAGCACTCTCTCTCTCAATACCTGATAACCCCCATGTGGTCCTACTTCCGAGTAGAGAGGAACACCAAGCTCACTCAGCTCTTGTAAATCCCTTAGAATGGTCCGCTTGGAGACACCAAACTCATCGGCCAGCTCCTGCACTTTGAAACGGCGTTTACGATTGACGGTCATCATGAGCTCCATTAACCGTTTGGATTTGGGCATCCTTATCCCTCCAATTTCAATATCAATGACAGAATGTGTCACTATTATCCATTACGATAAGGGCAACATGCAAGACCAAACCAAAGGAGTGACTGACCATGCTCAAATATTCCGTGCTGTTCTTCCTTATTATGTTCATGATCGGAACCGATACGTTCCTGATCTCGCCGCTGCTTCCGACTCTTCAGGCGCAATATGGCGTTTCCACCAGCATTGCGGGCTGGATGATTGGTGCCTATACCTTAGGATCTGCCTTGTTCGCACTTATCGCCGGACCTTTGTCAGATGGTTGGAACCGCAGAACAGTCATGATTAGCGGTTTAGTTGCCTTTTCCATCTCAACTGCCCTCTGCGGCTTTGCAGACGGCTTTGAAACCATGCTTCTATTCCGCTTTCTTGCTGGTGTCAGCGCTGCCTTCACCGCTCCCCAAGTATGGGCATCTATCCCTGCCGTCATGCCAGCAGCACGTATCGCGAAAACGATGGGGATTGCCTTCGGCGGACTTGCTGCCGCGCAAGCGCTTGGTGTACCGATCGGCAGTTGGCTTGCTGCATCAGATTGGCCCGTACCTTTCTGGACAATTGGCACTGCTTCGCTACTTCTCGCAGCCATGGCCTTTTATTTGCTCCCTGACATGAAGCCCAGCAGACAGAACGGACAGTCCACCTCCATTCTTAGCCGCTATATCCCTTTAATAACTAATGGTAAAGCAAGAAGCGGATTTTCCGCTTACCTACTGCTCCATCTCGGCAGCGGCACTGCTATCGCTTTCATCGGAAAATGGATGGCCGACCGCTTCGAACTGTCAGTTGGCGGAATCGGTAACGTTATGATGTGTCTCGGCTTTGGCACGCTGCTTGGTAGCATCATCAGCTCTGCCATTGTCCGCAGGCTGGGTATTACCACTGCGGTTACAGCGGGAATGCTGCTGATCGTTGCCCTCTATGCAGTTGGTCCTCATGCTGCAGGCATCAAGGTGACCACTGCTGTCTATTTCATCATTTTCACCATTCTCGGCGTGATCTTCCCTCTTGTGATGGGATTGCTCACTGCTCTTAATGCTTCGATTAGGGGGACGATCTCCAGCCTCGCCAACTCCACAATGAACGGAGCAAATACACTTGGTGCCTGGCTGGCCGGTATCCTGTATGTACAGTTTGGCGGCTATGAAGCTATTGGAATCTTCTCTGCGATATGTATTGCTCTATCACTTGGCGCATTTCGGATAGGCGGTCTGCTTGGGAGCAAGGAAGTGCAGGCCGGATAACAGACAAAATCGGCCTCATGAAATCATAAAGAGCGCTGCCTTTAAGGCCTGCGCTCTCTATTGGTATTGCTATGCTATGTTAAATTATCGACTTGACTGCATGCACATGCCTTGCAAATACGCGGTTAAGCTTTCGATATTCATTTGAATATGACGGTTGTTGCCCTCCAGCTTGCTGAGCATAATGCCACCTTCCATCCCCGACAGGGTGAAAGTGGCTAACGCATCCACATCTAGATCTGCTTTGAACTCGCCGGACTCCATACCCTCAGAAATGATCTGCTTCATAGCACCAAGCGTCCGTTCCATTCCTTGATGGGCCTTGTCCCTTAAGAGAGGGTGGCTGTCATCTGATTCTGTCGCAAGATTAAGCAACGGGCAGCCTCCAGCAAAAGGCGGAGCTTCAACGACGTTTGCATACACCCGCAAAAAAGACAGCAGCCGACCCATCGCTGTTGTCTCCTGTTCCATTGCCTCGCGTATGGACTGATTCACAATACCTCCAGCATAATGGAATGCCTCAACGGCAATTTCGTCTTTACTCGCGAAATAGCGGTAAATACCGCCCTTCTTAATACCCGTCAGTTCCGTAATGTCCGACAGGGATGAGCCCGCATAACCCCGCTGATTAAACAGCTCAGCAGACTTTGCAATGATATGATTGCGGGTATTTTCTCCTTTTTGCACGCCCGATCCCCCTGTTCCCCACGTCCAATAGTGCCTTCATTATAACAGCAAAAATGTGCTTGCGATAACAGATTATCCCATGTTATGGTAAAGATACCGATTGGTATCTTCTGTAAGGAGGGGGTCTTTATGTTATTAAATGAGATTCTAGGCGAGGCTAAGCAGCAATTCAAGTCCAAGGTGCCAGAGCACGCTCAAGCTGAAATATTCGGCCTAATCCTTGAGCAGCAGCAATCCGGTAAGGTGTATGGTCTGCAGCAGGGACATCAGGCGCCAGACTTTACACTGCCGAGCGCCAACGGGGTATCTGTCAATTTGGTTGAGCAGCTGGCAAGTGGTCCGGTTGTTTTAACCTTTTACCGGGGTGGTTGGTGTCCCTACTGCAATCTCCAGCTTCGTGCCTACCAGAACATTATGCCTGAGATCGAAGCCCTCGGCGGCAGACTTATCGCACTCAGCCCGCAAAGCCCGGACAATACACTTTCCCAGCAGGAGAAAGAGGATCTCAACTTCCATGTTCTTAGCGATCCAAATGGCAAAGTCGCTTCTCTCTACGAGATATGGTTTGAACTTCCTTCTTCCTTGCAGGAGGTTATGCTCCATACCTTAAAGCTCGATCTTATGGACTATAACATCACTGACCGCTGGATTCTTCCCATTCCCTCTACCTTCATCATCGACAAATCCGGTATCATCCGCTTCACTTATGTGAATCCCGACTTCATGCAGCGGCTGGAGCCGCAAGTCATTCTGGAGCAGTTAAAGAACTTATGAACATGCAAAAGCCCGGACACCCTCCTGGGCTTTGAAAACCATTTATATTCATACAGAGTTTTTATCGTTTTTTTATAAACTCTTTAGAGTCCGTAAACATCCACCAGCTATACTGTGGACACACATCTCAAAGGAGTGCTGTCCAATGAAAAAAAGCTGGTGGATTCTGTTTCTTCTATCCGTTGCCATTATGCTGCCTTTTGTCATTCCATACCTTAGTCTAAACCCGGCAAACAGCCGCATAGTCATTTCCTCACGGGCGCTGCAATATCCTGCCTTAGTCATCCATATCGTACTGGCTTTACTCGCCTTAGTGACGGGATTTCTCCAATTCCACAAAACATTACGAAAGAACAAACCTTCCCTGCATGTCCTGCTAGGCAAGGTGTACGTAAGCTCTATCTTACTTAGCGGAGGCTTTGCCCTCATCCTTATAGGCTACGAACCGGACTACGGAAGAGCCTTGTCTTTTCTTTTCCTGGATCTGCTTTGGCTGTTTACAACGGTAAAAGGGTTCCGGGCAGCAATGAACAAGGATCTTACAGCTCATAAAAAATGGATGATACGCAGCTTTGCTATGACCTTAACAGCAGTTAGTGCAAGAGCATTTGTACCACTACTGATTCTGATGTACCTATTACTGCACCGATTTGCCCTCCCTGACGGCCGTATGGGCATGATCGAAGAGGTACTGGACAACAATATTTGGGCAGCGCTAATCCTCAACTTTATAATAGTGGAGTGGTACTTGCTGAAGCCGCGCCGCGAGCAACTTTCGTTATAGCGAAACTTAACCACCAACTGGGATAAAATGTATGACATACTAGGGTTATCTAATTCATGGTGGTGGTCAATATGAACTTTATCATCCGTAAACTGAAACATCCCGAAGACTTTCAAGCCGTAGCGCCTCTCCTCAACTTAATATGGCCGGAACCAACAACCGCAGCGCGATTGCAGGAAGACGAGGAAAAAATCCCTCCCGGCCAGCTTCACTATAACGAAAATGGCCAGCTTATGGGCTGGGACCGTCCCAAATGGGTAGCCGAAGAGGAAAGCGGACAAGTCATAGGGTATGCGATTGCCTGGCGGGCACCGTGGACTGAAGCTGGCGCTCTCATTTACACCTTGGTTGTAGATCCGGTCTTCCGGGGGAATGGTGTTGGCACCGCTTTGTATGCTGCACTCCATGCTTGGGCATTGGAAGTAAAAGCATCGTGTCTCCTTAACTATTCCATGAAGGAGACCGATGAGAGATCGCTCGCTTTCGCAGAACGACGTGGCTATAGGAAGGAAAGACTCTCCTTCGAATCAGTTCTTGATCTGGATCAGTATGAAGTGAAGGAGCAGCTTCTTACGTCAATCAGTGATGCGGAGCAATCTGGCATCCGTTTCGTCACTTTGGCAGAAGAGCCCGGCGAAGAGAATGAGCGCAAGCTACATGAATTGTATAAAATTACTCATTCTGATATTCCCGGCTATACCGGTGATTACCCTTGGTTTGAAGAGTGGAAACGATGGAGTCTTGAGCTTCCCGGCGTACGTCCGGAATGGGTTCATATTGCCAAAGACGGTGACCGCTACATTGGCGTGGTGACTCTGCAGCATAATGAGCAGACTGGGGCTATGTATCATGAATACACCGGTGTTCTGCCAGAGTACCGCGGCCGCCGCCTTGCACTCGCTTTGAAGCTGCTTGGTTTGCAATCCGCAAGAGCAGCCGGAGCCCCTTATCTGAGAACTAATAACGATTCCGCTAATCATCCGATGCTCCGCATTAATCGCGATCTGATGGGATTCCGGGCTGAGCCTGGGAGTTATAAGATCGTATGCGAGCTTTAGCGTACACAACAAAAAGGTCATCCTTAGCGGGATGACCTTTTTGTATCTCTCTATAACATGCTTTTGAAGATTTTTGCCTTCTCCTCAAGCTGGTAGGCAGAATGTCCAATTTGAGTGAACTCATCAACGGCTTTTTGAGCACGCTGCTGGCTTTCTGTAATAATCGTTTGTGACCGATGCATACCTTTCGCCATGTTGCCAACTTCAGCGGCTATTCCGACCAGATTGGCTTGCACCGCTTTCGCCGCTTCCTCTGCCTGATTTGCCAGCTTACGAACTTCAGTGGCTACTACATTAAAGCCCCGTCCATGCTCCCCAGCATGCGCTGCTTCGATGGCGGCGTTTAAGGCAAGCAGATTGGTTTGTTTGGCTACTTCCCGAATAATTCGAATCGTGCTCTGAACGGACTCCGTCTCATGCTCCAGCGCCCCAAGCACCCTCATGTTCTTATCTGATTCTTGAGCCACCCCTTCTATGGTTTGCTCAATCTGTCTGCTGCCGGCAATTCCGTCTCCCGTTCGTTGCAGCAAATCCTGAGCCATATGCTGAAGCTCATCCACGAGCCTTGCTGAAGCATTTTCTCTGGCCGTAATATCTGTTGCCACTTTGAGTATCCCCTCAACAAACCCCTCATTATTAAATACAGGCATATAAGTGGCTTCAAACCACAATAACCGGCCATCCTTTGACACACGTGAGATTTTCTCCTGAAAAATGCTGCCGCTTCTTAAGTTATCCCATAATTCCGAGTAGGAAGGACTGTTTACGAATTCTGTTGTACAAAACTGCCGATGCCAGAGTCCCGGCATTTCGTTTGCCTCATAGCCCATAGCCTGCGCAAAGTTATCATTTGCCCATAGCACTTTCCCGTCCGTACTCAATTCAATCATAGCAAGCGACTGCTCCATAGCCGCCAGTACGGAATGCACATCCAATACTTGAGACCTGGAATGCCGATCCTGGGATGTTGTAAGCATTCGGATCACCCTCTAGTTATAGTCGTATAATTTCTGTATAGTATTTCCATTAAAATTATACATAAATTATATTTCCATCGCAAGGAAAGAGGGGAGTCTATGCTTTTTGTATAACTTATGTATAATAAACCTGAGGTGTACGCGTATATGTATAGCATTCGAAAAGTATCCCAATTAGTAGGGATTCCGGCTGTAACCATTCGGGCATGGGAGAACAGATTTCAGCTCACCGAACCGGTCCGGAGTACGGGCGGTCATCGTTTATACCGTGATGCAGATATCGATACCCTAAGATGGATTAAACAGCAGATGGACAGCTCGCACTTAAAAATCAGCGAAGCTGTCGCACTCTATCGGGACAGGCAGGCAAAGAAACCGGTCGTAACCTTGAGTCAGCCTAACCGCTTCGATAACCTTACAGACCAGCTTTACCGGGAGCTTACAGATTTAAATACCATTCAAGCTAATGAAGTTATAGATTTGGCTTTCTCTTTATTTCACCATGAAGAAGTATTCCATTACATTCTGACTCCCGTTATGAAGCGGATTGGCGGGGCATGGGAGGATGGCTGTATTTCGGTTGCTCAGGAGCATTTTGCCTCCCACATTGTTATACAGAGATGCACTCAATTTTTACGGATTCTACCGCTTCATTCGCAGCTTCCAAGAGCGGTAGCTTTATGCCCTGAAGGAGAGCAGCATCAAATGGGGCTTATGTTGTTCAGCCTGTTTCTACGGAATAAAGGCCATGATGTCATTTATCTAGGACCAGATACCCCGTTAAATGACATCACAGCCTTAATCCGAGCGAAAAAAATTGAGATTGTCGCCATATCGGTCAATAATCCAATCTTGGCAGACTCCGTCGAACGATGGATTGCAGATTATCGGCAAATCCATCCCGAGCTTACGATTGTTGTAGGAGGCGAAGGCTTTCAGAATACCAGCCCTTCCCTTGCCCCTTTCGTTTGCCCTCCCGGTCCTTCGGAATGGGAGAACTGGTATAGCTTACTCATGCGTTGAGAGATACAGCAGGGTGACGCTCGGCGTCTGCTCTGCTGCCTATCATCCCTTCAGATGGCTGATTGTTTCCTTAATCCCTTGCTCGAAGCTTGTTGCTGTGACGGGACCAATAAATCGTTCATATTTTTTAGTGCTGAGGCGAAGAGGTTCGTTCGTCAAATAAAGCATCTCCACGACTTCCTTCATAACAGGGACAAACAAGCCAAGCAGCGACAAGCCTACTTTCCCAAGAGCTAGAACGGATTTGCTGGAGCCGCTGACTTCCTGCGCAATACGGACAATCTCTTGGCCTTTGATTACCCCTCCGCCAGGTATGTTCCACTCTTGTCTGTAAGACTGATCACGCAGCGAAATTTCGACGATCATATGTGCGGCGTCCGGCAGATAAACATATTCGCGCGGAACTTGCATGTTGCCAATAAAAAAGGCCATTTTACCAGCAGCAATGGCTTCCAGTGTAGAGCCGAGATATGAGGCCTCGTTTGCCGTTGGTCCATAATAATCGGGCAGCCGGACAATGAGGGGACGAGCTCGGTTCCATCGTTTATCAAATACCATCTCTGCGAATTTCAGACGAGTACGCCCTTTTCGCGTATGAGGCTGCTTGGGATGCTCCTCGGTTACCCTATCCATTTGCCTTCTTCCATATGGATAGATACCATCTACAACAACGACCTTGAGACCAAGCCGGTTGGCTGCCTCCATAACCGCCTCGCCGAGCGGGAGCAGACGTTCAGCCATCTCATGGTACGGAACATTGGCACAATGGAACATCACATCGGCCCCTATGGATGTCTTCTCCACATCATCCGCATTGAACGCATCCCCTATGGCAAGCGACAGATGCGCAGGATTGCCTAACCTATTAGCGAACTGTTCCAGCTTAGATCGAGACCGCCCGAACGCAACGACCGGAATCCCCCTCGTTACTAATTCTTCCGTAATAGCAGCACCTGTGCCGCCTGTCGCCCCTATAACAATTGCCTTTTTCATAACTATCACTCCTCTTCATATATGTGATTGATCAATCACTAACCTTTGTTGAGTTCAATATAGCATCTATTTAGTGATTAATCAATCACTAAATTTCAAGGCTTTACAGCCCCTATTATTTGTTCATCAGCTCCGGTATATCGAGTGCCATCGAGATATTGCAAAGCATGCCGCGGGCAAGGAACAGCAGCGTCCTATCTTCTGGATTCGATAGCGTATTGTTCTGGAAAGCTTCCAGTACAATACGGCGGACTTCTTTTAAGCCCGTCTGCATTGCAGCACGAATTGGCTCCTCCTGCATCGTCTGTGCCTGCATCTGGAGCAGTGTCTCCTGGCGGTGTACCGCTAGAATTTCCTCATACGTCTCAATTAGTTCCTTCTCCAATTGTTCCGGTGATGCTGTTGTGACGACTTGACTAAATGCTTCCGTGATTCTCTCCCACGAAACCTCAAGTGCCGCTAGCATTAACGCTTCCTTTGTTGCAAAGAACTTAAATACATAAGGCTGCGAAATGCCTGCTCGCTGTGCGACCTGGGCCGTTGTTGTGCGGTAATAACCAGTTTCCGCGAATACCTCAATTGCTGCCGAAATAATCTCCGTCCGTCGGTTAACCGATGCTGTATCGTTTCTCGCCATCGTCCATCGCTCCTCTGTCACTTGTAATTAGTGATGAATCACTTATTTATCGTTAGTATACCAATTGCACACACATTGCGACAACCCGAGCACTTTAACCAGATAACAAAGGTCTGCTGTTTATCTTCCTTTTAGTTTCTAACGAACCGCAGTATTTACGTGTTCACGGAGCAGCGTGTCTGCGGTTCGTTAGGATAACATCTAATCAGAGAAGCCGTCGTTACAGCAGATGCATCTTCGCTTCCGCTTCATCCCAAGGTACCGTATAGCCGCTGCCCTTCGCACAAAAAATCGAAGATGAGCTGTACAGCGGATCAGCATCCTTTCGATAGCCCTTGCGCTCAATGACTTCTTGCTCATTGTGACAGCGGTCATAACCGGCGAAAACAAGCTGAATGCTTCCTCTGCCATGAGTATAGGCAGCAAGCTCCGTGTTGTAATCCATAAAGGTAGCGACAGGCACCTTGCCTGTAACTACCGCATGAGTAGCAGTCGTGTGCGACGGATCAAACTGCCCGGATGCTCGCTGAAGATCCGATAGTACTTTGCCCAGATGATCAAGCTCAACCTTGATTTTATACTCGTAAAATGGCTCCAGCACCACGTTCTCCGCCTTCTCAAGCCCTTGCCTTAATGCCCGGAATGTTGCCTCCCGAAAGTCGCCGCCATGTGTATGCTCGTTGTGGGCGGCACCCGTCAGAAGTGTCACTTTTATATCCGTAAGCGGCATGCCGGTAAGCAAGCCATGATGCTCGCGTTCAAATAGATGCGTTTCAACCAGATTCTGATTGCCGATGGTGAGATCATTCGGATGGCAGGCATTATGATAGGTAATTCCACTACCCCGCTCTCCCGGCTCTAGCAGCAGATGTACCTCAGCATAATGTCTCAAAGGCTCAAAGTGGCCATAACCTCTCACTGTGCTAGCAATCGTTTCTTTATACAGAATTTCAGGGCTGCCAAAGGCAACCTCAAGCTGGAACCGCTCCTTCACCAATTGCTGAAGCACCTCAAGCTGAATGAGGCCCATCACATGAATATGGATCTCCTGCAGGCTCTCCTCCCAGAGAACATTCAAGGACGGGTCCTCTGCATTCAGAATACGGAAGGCCTTCAGCACATCCTTCACATGAAGCGATTCAGGAAAAATAACCTTCGACGTAAGCGCAGGTACAAGTTCATAAGCCAGCTTGTCCGAATAAAGGCCAACGCCTTGCCCCGCCTCGGCACCGGAAAGTCCAACCACAGCAAACAGATCACCTGCTGTGACCTGGTCTACGGCCTGCGACTTGCTTCCGTTAACAAGCAGGAGCCGGGTTGCTTTTTCGAGTATCTGGTCCTCATCATTCCCATTGCTATAGCTGAGTTCATCGCGAACTTTTAGCGTACCGCTCAAGGCTTTAATATAGGTTAAACGTGTACCATTGCTGTCATGGCGGATTTTATAGACACGTCCTCCGAATGGAGCCTGCTCGTTATAATGAACAATTGTAAGCAGATGTAGCTGTTCTAACAGCTCAATGACGCCAACATCCTGCAAAGCCGAACCACTGGCGCAAGGATACAGGTGACCACTCCGGATCATCTCTTGAAGCGCCTGCAGCCAAAAGGCTTGATCTCCTGTACCCGCTAGAAAAGTGTCCAGCAATTGTTCATCCCGCTCCGCCAGACTTTCCATCAGAGCTTCCCCTACTTGGCCGCCGGCGAAGCTGCCCGTAAGCATACAAACATCCGCCGTCAAATGCATTCTAATTTCCTCAAGCACACGGTCTACGTCTGCCCCGGTCCGGTCGGTTTTGTTTATGAATATAAAGGTTGGTATGCGATTCTTTTGAAGCAGCTGCCACACTGTTTCCGTATGTCCCTGAACCCCTTCTACAGCGCTCACTACGAGAACCGCATAGTCCATCACCTGAACAGCCCGTTCCATCTCTGGTGAGAAATCGACATGCCCCGGTGTATCAATCAAATAATAAGCAGCACCCTTATACGTCATAATGGCCTGATCAGCAAATACCGTAATCCCTCTAGCCCGTTCGATATCATGGCTGTCGAGGTAAGCGTCCTTATGATCGACTCTTCCCCGCTCCCGAATACTGTTCGTATGATACAGCAGTTGTTCTGCCAGCGTCGTCTTGCCCGCATCGACATGCGCAAACATGCCAATCGTTACATGCTTCATGCGTTTCCCCTTGGTCTGTTGAATTTGCCATTATCATATCATACCGCCTGGTCCGATTGACCACGTGCTTCTAAATTCCTCATAAACAAGGAGATAACAAATGACACGGTTAATAAAATAAAAGGCACCATACAGATCAGCACGCGGAAGGTTGTCTCCGGATGAGGTCCAGGCTCATCGCCACTCTGATAGCCGTAAATAAGACCAACAATCCAGAAAGCCAGCGCTGCAATAAGTCCGCTCGACCGCGTAATGAAACCAGCAACCGCAGTGTAAATGCCTTCTCTTCTTTGCCCGGTCCTCTCCGCGTCAAGATCAATAATACGAGCACTAAGCATAGCCGGAGTGACCAGAAAGCCCGCCATGCCAAAGCCAACAACAATACCAGCAGCAATGCCGCTGCCAAGATTACCTGCGAACCAAAGCGGAATAACGGACACCGCATATACGGCGAGCGCAAGCCGCCAGCTGTGAAGACCACCAAGCTTCCGGGAGATCAAATACCATACCGCTACCAGCGGAATAATGGAAACGAAGACAGCTCCCATCAGGATGGATACCTCTCCCTCCGAGATGTTGAGCGCATATTTGGCATAGAAGGGAAGTAAGGCTGCGAGTAGACCGTTCACCGTTTGTGCAAAAGAGCCTGCGATATTAAATATCCAGAACGGCTTATTTGTTAGTGTCTCGCGAAACGATGCAAGAAGCGGCATTGGCGCCTCCCGATGGGTGCTGTCCTTCTCCCGCACGGAGAGGGCAAACCAGGTCATGAATATACCGAAGATAAGCGAGTAGATAACCGACATCCATCCGAAGCCAATCGCTTCGTACAGAATTGGAGTCAACGCTGTTCCAATTAAGATCGCTACGATCTGGAATCCCTGCTGGACAGCGGATGCTTTCGCCCGCAGCCGGTCTCCCTCGAATAACTCTGGAAACAACGCTCCGTAGTTTACCCACAGCAGTGTTGCGATCCCTTCGAACAGAACCAAGGAAGTAAGCAGCCAGACGAATAGCTCCGTATTGCCAAGCCCCTTCGGAACGGAGAAGACCATGATGAACACGAGCATAAAGGCTGGCGTGGAGAAAAAAATCCAAGGCCGCCGCCGGCCGTAACGCGAACGGGTCCTGTCGGACAAATAGCCCGCCATCGGATTGTTGACCGCATCCCAGATCAGATAGATCGTACGTGCAATCGTGGCTAACCCAAGGCTGAGGCCCAGCTTTTCCACGTAGTAGTAATTAAAGAAGGACGCAAAAGCCTGACTTGGCACCATCATCGCAAACATGCCCAGCGCATAGGCAGTTGGTGAATTGATAAATTTCCTGCTCATCAGCTTGCAACACCCCTTGAAAAATCGACTACTTACGTCTTATGCGGCGTGTCCTTTATATATGCGGTCTGTGACTTACCCTAATCGGCAAATCATTGTTACTGATCCCCTATATTTTACAATGGATTTTATCCAGTCGATTGATGGTAGTTAAGCCTTCTTCCGTGCTTATACTGGACTTCATCCAATCTAATCCACTTTTCATGGGATCCTACGGTGTTTCTTTCAATTTCTGTTGGATAGAATCCAATCCATGCCCCCTACTTCACCTCTCTACACCTACCTGATGGATGAAATCCAACATAGCCGCGATATCAACATATAACCAAAAAGAGCTATCCCAGTCATCTAAAAGATGACATACGGGACAGCCCCTTCGTGTTGTTTACGGGATAGCGATTCTTCCATCCGCTGTGTTCAGCAGGCTTGTAACAGCGGGAGAAGTTTCCGCTATCAGTAAGCCCCTCCGGTAAACATACCTCGGTGCTTGGCGCGTTCGGATTAATTCGCCTGTATCAGCCGCATCAAACAGCAGGAATGACGCAGGCTCACCGATTCGAAGCAAGCCATTGTCGAAACCGTATGTTTTCCCTATATTCATAGCTTTGGCTCCGCCTGTTGTGATCATGCCAACGAGATCTTGCAGATCCTGTCGGCCGGACATATGAGCCAAATGGGCTGCCATATGAGCAGCATCCAGCGGATTTCCTGTTCCAAGCGGATAAAATGGTGTGCGGATATCATCATGGGCCAACGCAACGTTGATGCCAGCCCGGTGGAAATCTTGAATACGGGTAATTCCCCGCCCCTTCGGATTCGTATCATACCGCCCCTGCATGACGCTATTGATGAGCGGGCAGGCCACGATCGAAATACCGGATTGACGCACTAGACCAAGCAGCTTCTGAAAATACGACTCATTGTAATAAGCGGCAGCATTCGCATGAGCGCAAGTTACCTTCGCACCAAGACCGGTCGATAAGGCAAGTGAGGCGCATACCTCAAGAAAACGAGAAGCTTCATCATCTGTCTCGTCGCAGAAGACGTGAACAAACGCACCGTAACGCTCTGCCATGCCAAACGCTTTGCGAAGGCTTAGCACGCCATCCTCGCGGGTCCGCTCCAGATGAGGAACTGCAGAGACACCATCCGCACCAAGCCGAAGCGCCTCTTCCGTCCGGGCTTCATTATCCGGGCAAGCGACAATGCCGTCCTGCGGAAAAGCGATGACTTGGATATTCACGAGCTCCCGATAACGCTCCTTCAATTCCAACACAGCCCGCAGCGCCGTAAGCTGAGGGTCGCCGATATCGACCATTGCGCGCATGTGCAGAACGCCATAGCCGAGAAACAGCTTTAACGTACGCTCCGCTCGTGTGAGGACATCCTCACGCGTAAGCTGTTTTTTACGGGAAGTCCAGATCGATATCCCTTCCGATAACGTGCCGCTTTCATTCCATAAGGGGTCACCCGCCGTTAATGTCGTATCTAGATGAACATGGGATTCAACGAATGGAGGAATCAGCAATTTCCCTTGGGAATGAACGATTTCTTTGGAGGCGGATCCGGCCAAGCTGCCGATTGCAGCAATTATACCGCCGGTAATGCCAATGTCTGTCGTCACTCCGTTGCTGCCAGGCAGCCTTACCTGAGAAAGAAGTAAATCAAATGGTATCGTCATTGTATCCCCGCCATTCATTTTATGCCTATGGTTGCTGCTGCAAATCTTGCTACTCTAGCACTCAGCCTTCCAGCCATCCGCAGCTCACGCTCATCTGGCGATCGAGAACTATCAGGACCTGCTAAGGTAGACGGCCCATAAGGTGAACCGCCGATCGCATCGGCCGTCAAATACTCCGGATTTTGCGAATACGGCAATCCCACATACACCATTCCGAAGTGTAAGAGCGGTATGATTGAGGTTAATATCGTCGCCTCATGTCCGGTATGAATCGATCCGGCACTCGTCATAACGCCGGTTGGCTTCCCTTCTAGCTCCCCACTCGCGCACAAACTGCCCGACAAATCAAGGAATGACTTAACTTGTGCAGGCATAGAACCGTAATACGTCGGAAAGCCCCACACAATGCCGTCGGCCCAGCGCAAATCATCAGCGGTTGCCAGCGGAACGGACTGTTGAACCTCTTGGGCCGCTTCATACTTTTCCCATCTGCCTCCGACCCGGAAGGTGCTGGACAATCCACTGTCCTCAGCCCCACGCCTGCGTTCCGGATGATCTAGCAGCGCCGTAATGTTATCCGGATGGAGAAAATCAGGAATGCGCACCAGCTTTGCCACATGCCCCTCGCTGACTGCCCCTTCTGCAGCAGCCTCCGCCATCTTGTGAATATGTCCGTACGCGCTGAAATAGATGACCAGTACGTTTGCCATTCCTATCTCCCCTTGATAAAGCGAGAGCCGCGCATACCAGCATGCGGCGGCTCAGCCTTAAGTCCACTCTATTTTTAACAATTACTTGCCTGGCAAGAACTCATTCGTAAAGACATCATCGATTGGCTCTGCATCCTTCAGCAGTCCCATGTCAATCAGCTGATCCTGCAGACCGGACCAAATGTCTTTGCTCATATAGCCAACGCCGTTCGCTTCAGCGTCACCGCCATAGACAAGCGGCTCTTGGGCTTTGGCGCCAAAGGCCATCGCTTCCAGCTTCAGATCAGGATTCTTCTCTTGCATCACTTTATTGATTTCTTCGGAATTGGTTTTGTAATAGTCCCAGCCCTTAATGGAGGCTTCTACATAAGCCTTTACCACATCCGGATGTTTCTTCATGTAGTCCTCAGTCGTGTAAAGGATATTGCCATATTGCTTATAGCCGAGGTCGTAGTTGAGGAAATAATCCACATCTACCCCTTCCTGCTGCATCGAGAATGGCTCCGAAGTGACATAGATTTGCGTCGCTGCCGTTGGATCTGCCACGAAGTTAGCAAGCGAACCGGTGTATTTCATTTCAGTCACTTTGTCGAGGCTGTAAGCTTTCTTCAGATATTCCCAGAACACGACACCGCTGCCGACAAAGATTTTGTTGCCGTTAAGCTCCGTTATATCTTTGTATTGCCCCTTGTGGAACATGATGCCTTGCGGATTCTTCTGGAAGGTTGCCGCAATTGCTACAAGCGGGATGCCATTCTGACGTGCCAGCAAAATCTCATCCGCCTGCCCCATGCCAAACTCCGCCTTGCCTCCGGCGACAATCTGGGTGGAAGAGATGCCTGGTCCGCCGGATTGGATCGTCATATCCAGTCCTGCTTCTTCATAGAAGCCTTTGGAGAGTGCTGCATATTGTCCGCCATGCTCAGGCTCCGCGAACCAGTTGGTCACCTGACTAACCTTTGTGAGTTCCTTTGAATCCCCAGACGAATTATTGCTGCCGCAGGCAGTCAGACTGAGGGTTACGGCCAGAAGCGCGGTGAGTCCACCTATCTTTTTCTTTGCTCCAGTTGTTGTCAGCATGTTTCTCTTCCTCCCTTATCCTCTAAGTAATCTAATCTATATGTGCATCCCTCTTGCTGGGAAAGACACCTTGGAACACGCTAAGTATGGTTAAATCTAGATCGGGGATATGGCTGTTCCATAGGCATGGTTCTCCATCCCGAATCGGCTTAGCTTTGAGGCAAACGTCCACTTCGATTTGTTATAAATCCATCGCGTTGACGGCAGCTCCTGGAACAGCTCTTCTTCAGAGCGGGCATCCATAATGACAAAGCTTGCCGGGTTGCCGGCTGCTATTCCGTAATTCTGCACCCCTGTTATTGCAGCAGGAATAGAAGTCAGCATTCGCAGCACGGAGACGATGTCCTCCTCTTTGGCCAGATGAGCAGCGTAAGCGGTCATTAGGCCAATCTGCAGCAAATCCCCTTTGCCAAACGGATGGAATGGATCTTGGATATTGTCCGAAGCAGCAGCGACAGCAACACCGGCTTCCGCCAGTTCACGTACGCGAGTCACACCACGCCGGACATTCCCGCGATCTCCGCGGCCCTGTAAATACAGGTTCACAGCCGGCAGGGTGACTGCTGCAACGCCGGCTTCGGCCATTTTCCCAATCAGCCGTTCTGCCTCATGATGCTCCATGGCCGATAGGGAGCAGAGATGTCCAGCTGTCGCTCGACCTCCATACCCGCCTGCTTTCACGTAATCACAGTAGATATCAATCGTCTTCGTCGATGGATCATCCGATTCATCCGAATGAAGATCAATTGGCTTATCAAATTTCTGAGCAAGCTTGAACGCCCAAGCGATATTGGTCTCCGGATTAGGAGACAGATGCGGCGAGCCGCCTACCCCGTCAATCCCCATACGAAGCGCTTCGGAAGAAAAGTCGGTCAGCTCACGCTCGTATGCGGGATCATAAAAGAACATCGGGAAATATTGAATATCAATCGTTCCGCTGACGATCTCCTTTGCTTCAAGTGCCGCCTCTATCGTTCGCATCGCCATAGCGCGTCCGAGATGTACCGGTACATCAAGATGGCTGCGAAGCATAGCCGATCCGTAAGAAGCCGAGCTTAATGCTGCTTTCACGATGCGGTCACGAATGACTTCCTTCGTAAAGGTTGGCGCAACAGAGCGGTAGTTCTCGATTGCCTCTAGGAGCGTTCCGGATCGGTTGCGGACCCAGGGAAGCGAGTACGCTTTATCCAGATGCATATGGGCATCTACGAAGCCCGGCAGCATTACTTTGCCATCAAGGTCAATAAGAGCGGTCGTCCGCAGCTCGTCGAACTCGAGCGATTGAATCGGTACATGCTCGGAAGAGACAATAATACCTTCCTGCCGCTCAATCGCCGTCCAGCGGCCGTCGTTCACCGTCACCGTGTACAGCACTTCGCTTTCTTGCAGCGGAAGCTTCACATTAATGGCTTCCAAATGGAGTGATTGCAATCGACATCTCTCCTTTCTCTTTGACCGGAATATTTAGCCCTCGGAGGAATTCATCTCGGATTCATGCCAAGAGCTGAGCATCCATTTGGCGAAGGCATTAACGAGCAGGAAGAACAAGATGCCAAGCAGGGATGCAGATAAGCCGCAAGCGAACAAATAAGCCGTTTGCAGTCGAGAAGAAGCAACCGTAATGGCATAGCCTAGTCCACCTTTTCCTCCACCGATGCCGGCAATATACTCACCAACAATTGCGCCGATAACAGCGAGCGTACAAGAGATTTTCAGCCCCGCCACAATGTAAGGAAGAGCAGCTGGAATACGTAGTCGGAGCATGGATTGAAGAGGGGAAGCATTGTAAAGATAGAAGAGGTTCTTCATGTTGTGGTCGGTCGAGTTAAGACCAATTAACGTGTTGGACAGCATCGGGAAAAACCCGATTAGGAAAGCAATAATGATAATAGCGTTCATGCCTGCACCAAACCAAATGACGATAATAGGTGCAATCGCGACAATTGGAATGGTCTGCATGATAATGGCGTAAGGATAGACGCTCCGCTCAATAAGCTTCGAGCTGGCGAGCAGAATGGCGAAGCCAACGCCAAGCACAATGCTGAGAAGAAATCCGAGCACCGCTTCCGTAATGGTGGTGTAGACGGACACCCACAAATTCGAAGCATTCTCCGATGCAGCCATCACAATATCTGAAGGCTTAGGCAGCAAATAAGGCTTAAGGCCGGATAAACGGCAGAACAGCTCCCAGCCTCCGATGAATAAGATAAAGGCCACACCCGGAGGTCCGATTCTCTTCCACATTTTGTGAAGCCATGACACTCCCAGCTTTGTTGATTTACCAGGGGCAGCTGATGTTCCAAAGGATAATTCCGGTTTCGTAAATACCTCTTCTCGCATCGTTTATCCCTCCTGATTCATAGCGGTACTGACCGGCGTTTGCAGCTTGCCTGGATTAAGTAGTCCACGGGGATCATTATCCCGCTTGGCTTCGTGCATCACATGCCATTCTCCCCGGCCTCCCATTTCCAGAACCCAGGTATGAGGATCGTTAACACGAACACCAATGGAGTTAAAATAAGCAATAATCTCATAGAGCCGCTCATGGGTGGTGTAACGGATAACCGGCAAAGCAGCCGGTACAACAACACCTGCCGAACGCATAAACTCCAGATGCATGAGTACTTCATCGCTAAACTTCTCTTTAATAGAATGAATCTGCTCCAGGAACCGGTCCTTATCAAAGCCGGCTTGCAGATAGGTTACAGTCGGATCCGTCTTTAGTGCCCACAGCGTCGTATGATTCCATGTAAAATCGGACAGCCCGATTACTTTTCGGTATTGCTCGGGGGCAATCGTGTACCCGATTCGGCCACCAGCCTCACTAGCATGTTCCGCTAGCTGCGCCTCACTACCCTCTGCCGTCTCCAGCAGGCAAGCACTGCTGCCCGCTTCAAGTTTTGCAGCAATGGGCTTGAAGAAGGATGGAATCGGCCATTCCACTGGAGCGACCAGCCGCTTGCGGATGGAGTCATCTACCGCAACAGCATGAGAGAAACGCGCGGCGGATCCAAAATCATCGAATTGTACAACAGTCTGCGTCCATTCGACCTTGGGAGCAATTGGGATTACCACTTCAACCAGTACTCCCGTCGTTCCGTAATTGTGGATGTAGGCCTTCAGTTCATCACCCTTGACGGTCAGCCTGCGTGGTGTCTCTTCCAGCGTGAGGACAACCGCTTCAAGAACATTGCCGTCCCACAGGTTGCCCCAATGGATGGAGCCAATTCCGCCTGACCCGCCGCATACGAAACCGCCAACTGTTGCTTTCATATAAGTACTTGGATAAATTCTTAGCTCTTTCTCCTGTGTACGCAGCAGCTTCTCGAGCGCTCCCAGCCGAACCCCCGCCTGTACGCGGGCATACGTATCGGTCACTTCGAGCACCCGATCCAGCTTACTTAGATCAAGAACGATGCCGCCTTCGAGCGGTACCGCTTGCCCATAGTTGCCAGTACCTGCACCTCGGGTTGTTACGGGAACCCGTCGTTTCCAGGCAGAAGCAAGCACCTGAGCTGCTTCGTCCACTGTATGTGGTATAGCAATAGCCTCCGCACGTTTATCTTGAAGCAGCGGCACCAGTACAGGGGAATACCAATAATAATCCTTCGATAGTTTATCTACCTGCTCGGGATTTGACAGCAGCCTCTCTTCCCCAACTGCAGCCTGCATCTCAACCATCCAATCCTTCATCATGCCTCTTCCTCCTCTCTAATGCTTAAGGGCCAACGATACGGAACGGACGATCTGCCCAAATTCCGGGGTTGTACGGAATGTTTCATCACGGGGGAAAGGTACCGGTACATCAATCAGCTCGGAGATCTTGCCCGGCCGAGGTGTCATGACGGCGATACGAGTAGATAGAAATACAGCTTCAAATACGTTATGAGTAACGAACAGCACCGTCATTTCAGGATCTTGACGCCACAGTTCAAGAAGTTCAATTTGCAGGGTCTGGCGGGTAATCTCATCCAGCGCACCAAATGGTTCATCCATCAGTAATAGCTTTGGCCTCGCGACAAGGGCACGTGCGATAGAAGCACGCATTTTCATCCCCCCGGACAACTCACGCGGCATTGACCGCATGTAGTCCTTCAGTCCAACCATCTCGAGCACTCGTTCCGCTTCCCGCTGACGTTCCTTGCGTGGTACTCCACGCAGCGCAAGTGGCAGCGTCACATTATCAATGACCGAGTTCCAAGGAAGCAGCGTATGATCCTGGAAAACGAATGCCGTATCGGATTGCTTACGAGCGTCGCTCGCTGTTGTTCCCATCACCTGCAGCGTTCCGCTGCTTGGATTGGACAAGCCTGTTATCATCTTGAAGATCGTGGACTTCCCGCAGCCCGAAGGTCCAACAAAGCAGAGAAATTCTCCCTCATGGATGGTCAGGTCGACCTCCTTCACCGCAACCGTTCCGTTCGGGTACACCTTGGACAACCTTTCCATTTTCACCCATTCTTTAGCCTGCGTGATCGTTGCCATCGTTAGTCCCTCCTAAAAAGAATTGCCACTATTGCGGCTTAAAGCAATCACCTATCCGTTCTTCAATGATTCCATCTCGAACTTTGCAATACCCAACAGCGCTTCTGCCAATAACGGTCCTGCTTTCTTCAGCATCGCCTCACCTCTCTCAGCTGTTGCTTTAGTTGCATCCCCTGCTATCCCGCTGCGGGAGATGTCATCCATAACCCAAGCGAAGGAGCGCGATCTGAAGGAGAACGAACGGGAATCTGGAAACCGCGGCATTTCTCGCGGAGCGAGCTCTGCATCTACCCAATCAGGGCACATGGCCATAACAAGTGACGTCTCCACATCTCCGGCATGGATGCCGCAGGCTTTTTCCTCATCATCTATGAACAAATCACTGTAGCCGACCGCTCCGGGATCAAGTCTATACACCTCAAGTCCCGTCGCAATTCGAATCTCACGAGCCATCATGCCAAGCAAATCTGCATTGCCGCCATGCGTATTAAATAACAACAGCTTCCGGAATCCACTTCTCGCTAGAGAGGCCGCAATATCCTCCAGCACAGCCATCAGCGTCTTAGCTGAAAGGGTAATCGTGCCCGGATGACCAATATGCTCGGTGCTCTTCCCGTAACTTACAGATGGCAGCAGCCAGATCGGTGAATCCTCAGGCAAATGTTCAAACGCCTCTGCCAGCATCGCCTCTCCAATCAGCGTATCTGTGAAGACCGGCATATGAGGACCATGCTGTTCCACTGCACCAACCGGAAGAATGAGTAATACATCGTCTTTGGGCATTGCAGCAACCTCTTTGGTCGTTAAGCGCGGTAAGAAATGGCGGTCAAATGCAGTTCCTTGATAACGAAAGAACATGTTGTTCACTCCTCACAAATTTTATGTCAATATACCTAACATAATTGCAACGTAGATGACTCGATTTTAGAAGTTTTAATGAAATAGTGGCAAATTATCTGAATATTAAGTAAACTAAAATCACATCTAAGTCACATAAAACTACCTCATATCTACCTTATATCACAGAAACGAAAGAAAGTATACAGAATTTTCACACAATTGAACACCGATGTAACATTGTATGTAATATTATTAGTGCCCGGTAGGAGGAGGAGATTATGTTGTTAATAGGAACACGCCGCCACGAAATTATGATGCTATTGGACTCAAAACCTCAGTTAACCATTCTCGAGCTCGCTGAACAATTTAACGTCTCCAAGATGACGATCCGACGTGATCTGGACCTCTTACAGTCGGAAGGGAAAATCCAGAGGTTCCATGGCGGTGCCGTCAAAGTAAAACGATTCATGGGTTCGAAATACGAGCAGCGCGCAAATGAACACAAATTAGAGAAAACAGCGATTGCCAAGGAAGCGATCAAGCATATCCAAGACGGTATGAGCATCATCCTCGATGCTGGCACAACAGTAGCTGCGATGGTGGATGAACTAGAATCGTTTAGGGGACTCAAAATCATTACCCGCGACCTGCACACCGCACTAATGTTATCTAATGAGGAGCGGTTCGGAAGCTTTGATGTCTATTGCACAGGGGGCAGAGTGAGTAAGTGGGCTTACAGCCTCGATGGCATTTATACGGAGAAAATGATCAATTCCCTTACGGTAGATGTGGCATTCCTCACTTGTGAAGCCGTCTCACTTACAAAAGGAGCGATGGCTTGGTCCCCGCATTTGGTCGGTGCCAGACAGACGACCATGGATGCTGCGGGGAAAACGGTACTATTAGCAGATTCAACTAAATTCAGCTATAACTCACTTGCCATCTTTGCTGGAATTGATGCGTTCGATGAAATTATTACGGACAGTCGCCTTGGTGCCTATGAAGCAACGGCGTATCTTCAGGCTGAGATTCCGTTAACGATCGTCTATAGCATGGAGTGACATGGAATAAAAAAATAACCGCAGGCACCCCTGCGGTTATTTTGGTCTATTTTATTTCAACCGTTCCGGTACAGATTTCAGCTGATCTCCCCATACGTTCCAGAAGAATTGGTCAGCAGCATGCTGATCAGCCGCGAAATTCTGAGCTTGCTTTATACGTCCATCCTCTATCTGATAGACAAGCACCCAATTCATATCAACCTTATGTTCGCCATATTCTCCCCAGCCGCGATGTACGTCAACAACGTGGTTCTCGCTCGCCGACAGCGAGATAAGCTCCGCTTTAAAGTTAGCCTGTGCGATCGTTGCGAAATAGTTGATAATCTCCTCCGCACCTTTTTTCACACCTGCTAATGGATGATGGCCCGGAATGATCCAAGTTACATCCTCCGCTAATATCTCCCGCTTCATCGTCTCCAGATCTCCGCTGCCGTAACATTCGAAGAACCGCTGTACAAGCTGGATATTCTCATCATTATGAGCCATAAAAATACCTCCTGATCATTCCTAACGAATAGTCTGAAATGGATAGCACCCTTCTATATACGCTCACCAAGATGACATCATTACTATAAATTTTGTACAATCTCTGGACTATTCTCCTTTAAATTTCTCCTTCACTATTCCCGAGCCAATCCCCGCACCAACCATAAGAACTAGAGGAGCAAAGTTCCAGAACCATGACCCGTTCAGCAGGGCAATATCCAAGCCGGCCAACTTGTTCAACGCCAGCACCACTAGCTTAATAATAAGTAGTACCACACCTAGCAGGAATAACAGGTCAAATAACACCTTTAGCCCCGGATACGCCAGCTGCTTGCTGTCATCAATCACTTTCTTGGTCAACTCTTCATCACTCCTCAACAGCTCATCTATCGTAACCGCAAAGAGATCACTAATATTAATAATAATCTCGATACTGGGATAGTTCTGATTGTTTTCCCACTTCGATACGGACTGACGGCTTACAAACAACTTCTCCGCTAGTTCATCCTGTGACCAGCCGTTTGCCTGCCTCATGCTCTTTAACTTCTCTCCAAATACCATCTTCTCCATCACCCTCCTGCAAGCAACCTCGTACCCTCATATTGCTAAATCCTATGTACGAAGTAAAGCGAGCTTTCGTTGCGAAGCCCCGCAACCGCAGGTTGCACGTCTATCGAACCCCCATTTGGCGGGGGATAGCTTTTTATTGGATCCTTTATGCTTCGTCCCAATTGTTCTATCGTGCTGAGGAACATCCTCCTCGGATTCCTATTTATCTGTTTCATTCTGCTGATTACAGCACAACTCCCCCTTTATTCATATGGTTTCTCATGGGTTTATTGGAATTCTCATGGCCCATTGTGCTCGGTTTCCTCCTTCATTTCCTGTTCGCTGCTCTCGCCCTATGGGGAAGTGCAGCAACTTTGTATGCGTTTGAGAAAAGGAGATCCCTCTCCGCCACCGGCAGAGGTGACTGGGAATTTTGATCGGGAACAACACAAAAAAGATCATCCTACCGCGTCACGGTTAATGATCTTTTGTAATATCGGGATCAAATGAACGGTAAAAAAATTGAACTAAGTCAATTCTCCAGCATAGTAAGCATAAATCTGCTCAATAGGCTTAAAGTAGAGATGCCCGTCTTCCCATGGCTGAAAATGAAGATCCATCCGCGAATCGCTCCAATTCTCGGGTGTCCCCTTCGTTTGAAGACGCCCTGGTACGACGGGTTCTTCTGTCACATTCGGGAACTCCTGATAGCCGAACAGAAGAGTCTCATGCATGCCGATGATCTCATATTTGGGACCAAAGAACGCCCGCTCCTCCTGAAGCTGATAATGGTAGTAAATATAGCTGCTGACCATCTCCGGCTTCAAATGTGCGACCCTGCCGACTCGTCTCTCCACTTGATGCTTACGCTGCCAGTGCTCGGCGCCCGCCGGTTCATTAAAGTGGAATACGTCGACCATACGAATCCATTGCCGCGGCCCCCCTTGCCCGGGCCAATCCTTCAAATACGGCGTGGCCACACTTGCGAGCTCTTCGGGCTGGATGGATCCATCCATACACTCGTAGTAGAGGAAAACGTTATTGTTCCAATGAAACGCTGCTGCTGTCATTAATCGACCCTGTTTCACCAGACTGGCGGCCTGTTTGTCGAGCTTCAACGCCTGCAGACCTTCAGTTGCCTGCTCCTCTTTCCACACTGCTCTATAAATCAATCGCTCTATCAAATTCCTCAACTCCACTTCCGTATAAGGATTAAGAATAATAACGACGCTTAGCCAGCCACTCGCCTGCATAATCAACGGCTTCCTTCATCTCAAGCAGTATACTTTCCGCTTGGCCCACTTGACCGATGGTGACCGTGCCTTCATCCGCAAAATGCCTTCCGAGCTCTTCAAAATCATCGGAGCTGTAGGCATAATCCATAAACCATTTCCACGACCGCCGACCATTCACCATCATCGCTGCGCCCATCTTTTTGGTTGGCATCCCTTGAAGCCTCGTCTCAGCAAGATGAAAGCTCGTACAGGAATCGAAGCCAGCTCCAAGCAGCAGCACTTTTGCATTTGCAGCGTAAAGCTTACCCAGCGGCGAATCCTCACCAAACTGCGGGGTTAATGGATGGTCTGCCACAATATACGAGGCATGCCGGCCATTAGCGCAAAATGAAACCTGCGGATGACTAGAGCGCAGTGTTCCCGGATAAGTCCGGAACAGCTCTGCAATCCTTCCCATCCCCCGTGTAGGAGTAACCTTTGCATCAAAGGCTGGCATTTCTTTATATATAATATCGATCCAGTCCTGAGGCACAGGAGGATTCCCCCATTCGGCGGGATCACTCCAATCTCCGCTTTGCGCTGGCATGACCAGCGTTCCAGCGTCCCCGATCGATTGTAATAACGCTTGAATGACGGCCTGAGCACCACCGCACACCCATCCAATGCTGGACAAAGAGGAATGAACAAGAACATGATCGCCTTCTTGTATGCCTAGCTGTTTGAGGTCGTGAACCATGCCAGTTACCGTAACAGGCAGTTGTGTTCGATTGATAATGTCATGCTCGCTCATTCGTTGTCACTCCTTGACCTGTAGTTCTCACAGGCGTAATTAGAAATAGGGCAGAAGAACAATCGTCTGCTGGATGAATCATGATTGGACTACGTTGTCCGGTAAATCGCAAACGAAGATACCTGCTGTCCATAAAACGAAGGAGGTCGATAAGAAATTTACTGTTAACTGCGATCTCGAAAGGATCACCACTTATTTGCTGTAAAGGTATTGTCTCATGAACCTCTCCTATTTCGGCTGTTCTAGATAGTAGGTCTAATTGATTGGCAGCAGCCGCAATTCGGATTACACTTTCACTCGCAAATACCGTTGTCCGCTCCACGGCACGAAGGAATAAAGATGTATCCACAACAATCTCTGTCAAATAAGAGGTGGGAATGAAATTTTTTATAAGCGGATAAACGCCCTCAAGTAATACGGATTGAAGCTGAACTCGGCCTACTCGAAAGCTTATGTAATGGTGACCAATTTCTATCTCCGTTCTGGCAGTCTCCTCATCCAATAGTCTGGCTGCCTCCATTAAATTCCTACTGGGAATGATAATATCAGCATCGAGGTCAGCCTGTCTGTTTATTGGTATAGAAAGAGAGGCAAGACGGATTCCATCTGTAGCAGCCAGACTAAGCCATTCATTTTGACATACCAAATGAATACCCGTTAATACAGGACGAGTCTCCGAGGTAGAGGCAGCAGCAGCTACCTGCTTAATGGATGTCTTCAGTGTGGCATTGTTTACACTTAACTTCAACAAAGAAGTGCTCACTGTTGTTGTAACTGGAAATTCTGCTGGATTCATTCCGCTTAGTCGAATCCGGGAATGACCAGACACAATCGTAAGAATGAATGGTTCCAACTGTTCTATTGTAATAGCTCCCGCATCAAGTTTACGGATGACCTCATGAAAATATCGCGCCGGAACAACGATTCCGCCTACTCTTTGCACCTTCATACAACGATCATCTTGAGCAATTGTGTATTGAATCTTCACACTTGAATTACTGGCTGTCACAGTCAGCCCTTGTGTGTTTGCCTCTATATGTATTCCCGTTAATATGGCGATAGGATTATTCGTTGATACCGCTTTTAGCACATGCTGAATTGCGTCTATAAGGGAGTCCTTTGTAATCTCCAACCGCATAACCTTCACCTGCCTTCGAGGGCAATTATGAATAATAGGAATTAATGATGTTACGGATAACCTCCGAGCGCGACAGCTGTTGTTCCTGACACTGCTTCTCTACTTTGTCCCATATTTCTTCGGTCAGCGTTAAGGATACCTTTTTAGTCGCCCCGATATTTTTTCTGCCAGCCCCTTTCCTCAGGCCGCCTCTCGCAGATATAAACCCCAACTGACCATCTTTATTGGAAACACCAATTTTAATTTCATGATTACTCATCTCGACAGTATCCCCTGTTAATTGATTTAGGTAACTTTAATCAAAATATGTAATTTAATTGTATCATGAAATTAGAAAAAATTACAAATTAATCTCCGTAAACAACTGCCGTATCCAGCTAACACAGCAATATCCCTTCTCCCACTAAGATGGTAATATAAAACTATCAATTATTATCCAATTAGGATAGGTGACCACATAGATGTCTATTACCTATAAGATGTATACGATGTGCATGGTGCAAGACAAGGATAAGGTTCTATTAATTAACCGACCGGATAAAATGGGCTTCCCAGGCTACATTGCTCCCGGCGGCAAGGTTGATTTTCCCGAAAGTATTGTGAATGGGGCAATCCGAGAAGTTCGTGAAGAGACAGGCCTGATCGTTAAAGATATTGTTTACAAAGGGTTAGAAGAATTTTGCGATCCAAGCAAGCAGCTTAGATATATGGTGTTTAATTATTTGGCTACTTCGTTCGAGGGACAGCTGCTCGAGAATCCACCGGAAGGTGAACTGCTGTGGGTGAACAAAGAAGATGCGCTGAAGCTGCCCATGCAGGATTGGTTTGCACGCCGATTCCCACTGTTCTTCGAGGACGGTACCTTTGAGCTCAGCTATGTTTGGGATGAGAATAGAGATCAGACATTGGATAAAACAGAGCGGCAGTATAGGAGCAAGAGCAGCATCAGCTTATAACCACACAGCAAGATATTAGCACTTGTATAAAATAAGCAGCATACGCTATACTAGTAAAAATTAAGATTATGCCGATGAAGAGAATCCAACTCGGAGGCGTTCTCGTCAAGGGGAAGCCAATTCCCCCTAAGTTAACCGGGCCCGCCCGTTACCGCGGAACTAAGTGGATTGAGCAGTGATGCTGTTTAATCAATTTGGGTGGCACCGCGAGAATAAGCGCTCTTCGTCCCAATTTTGGGAGGATTGAGCGCTTTTTTGTATTCTCAAAATTAAAGGAGCGAGTGCCATGTTAGACATCAAATGGATTAGACAAAATCAAGAGCTTATTCAAACCACAGCCGATCAAAAAGGAATCGCCCTCTCGGTCTCGGAGTTAGTAGAATGGGATGATAAGAGACGTGCGTTACTTCAGGAGATTGAACAGCTTCGACAGGAACGGAATCAGACCATTGAAGAGATTAATCACTTCATTCGCAGCAATGACCTTCCTCACATCGAACCTAAGAAGCTTCATATGAAAGAAATCAACAAGTGTATCAGCACGTTAGAAAATGAACACAAAGAAGTCCATCAGCATTACACGAATCTCCTGTTATATGTTCCGAACATCGTCTCGCCAGACACGCCAATTGGTCTCTCGGATCAAGACAATGTGGAAGTAAAAAAGGTCGGAGAACCAACCAGCTTCACCTTTGATCCCAAAGATCACGTGACTCTTGGTGAGCTTCACCGGATGATTGATATCCCTCGAGGAGTAAAAACAGCCGGAAGCCGCAACTATTATTTGACTGGTGCGGGAGCTGTCTTGCATCGTGCGGTACAGCAGCTAGCCGTAGACTTGCTCACAGCAAAAGGCTTTACCCTGCTCGAGGTTCCTTTAATGGTACGGCAAGAAACCTTGTATAATACCGGCTTTTTCCCGCTAGGCGAGGAGCAAACTTTCCGCATAGCGGATGAGAATAAATGGCTTGTTGGTACTTCGGAGGTACCACTAATCTCGTACTACGATAACGAAATTGTAGATGTAACCGAACCAATCCGGCTAGCTGCAGTCTCGACCTGTTTCCGCAACGAAATAGGTTCGGCAGGCAGAGACGTACATGGTTTGTATCGGGTTCACCAGTTCTCGAAGGTGGAGCAGGTTATTATTTGTGAAGACAGCCTAGAGGCATCGGAGCAAGTTTTTCAAGAGATTACAGCAAATGCGGAAGAGCTATTGCAGCTGCTTGAGCTTCCCTATCGCGTAATGGCTGTCTGTACCGGAGATATGTCGCAAAAAACCTATAAACAGCTCGACATCGAGACTTGGATGCCTAGCCGGAACGCCTACGGCGAGACACATTCGTCGTCCAATCTTCTCGATTTCCAGGCACGCCGTTCGAACATTAGGTATCGGGATGCTGAGGGTAAAACACGGTTCTGCTACACCCTCAATAATACAGCTGTAGCTTCGCCACGCATATTGATCCCTCTATTGGAGAACCATCAGGAGGAAGACGGCTCGATCCGCATTCCTCAAGCTTTGCGCAAATATATGAATGGGATTGAACGTTTTCATATTTGATATCACCGGCCGAAAGGGTACTACTCCACTCCATTCGAGTCGCGCCCTCTTTAGCTGCGTTGTACTTTATACAGGTTATTTAAAGCTACCGAAGCGAGGGGGCTGCCTATGTAGTAAAATATGCAGGATATCGGCCGCTTTTTAGCTAATTTGCATCCCAGAAGAGCGAATATACTGTATTAAATACAACGTACCGCGGCTGATGAGGCGCAGGGTGGGCGAATGTATCTAAAAACAAACAACAGACCTCCTCTAACCAAAGAGGAGATCTGTTCTACTTTCTATTTCTATTCACGCTACAATCTGAAATTCACAGAGAAGATCGTTCCCCACTCGCTGGTCTGTACTTTAATGACCGCGTCATGCCGGGAGGCAATGCCATAGCTGACGGATAGGCCAAGGCCGGTTCCACTCGACTTCGTGCTGAAGAATGGCGTTCCGAGCTTTTCAAGGAATTCTTCCTTAATGCCGCTTCCTTGATCTATGACCTCCATGACAACTTCCTTATCGTTGGAGTAAGTCTTAATCGTTAAGATACCTCCGAGTGGCATCGCGTCTAGTCCGTTCAGGACAAGATTCAGCACTAGCTGGCGGATCTCCTTCTCATCGAGTTGAATGGGCGGGCATTCTCCCAGATCCAGTGCAATATCGTGATTGCCTGTCATCGCCTTGGATTGAATGAGTGGGAACAATGTTTCAATAACGGTGTTGATCTGCTTGAGCTTACGGCTCGTTGGAGCCTGCGCACCTACAGACAGAAACTCGGTTACGATATTGTGCACGCGGTCGAGCTCTTCAATCATTATGTCGGTATATTCCTTCGACGGGTTGTTCTTCGACAACTGCAGGAATCCACGGACAGTCGTCATTGGATTACGGATTTCATGCACAATACCAGCAGCCATTTCTCCAGTTATGTTGAGCCGGTCAAGCCGCGTAATTTCCTTCTCCAGAAACACACGCTCGGAAATATCAGTCACCACACTAAGGAGACATTCCTCTCCATGCACCTGCATCACTTCGCTCGACAGTAAGCCATCACGCAAATCACCAGATTTGGTCATATAGCGAATGCGGATATTCCGAACCGGCTCCCATGGGTTATGACGATTCGAAGCCGAGTCGCTCCTCTCCTCTGTCTCCACAATATATTGCAGCAAATCTGAGGTTTGATTCATCAATTCAATTCCTTCAAAGCCGGTAGCCTGCAGCAAGCTCTCATTCACATTAATATATCGCTGATCCTTTATCGATCTTAGGGCGATCAAGCAAGGTGTCGTATCAAAAATTTTACGGAAACGCTCCTCTTCCATCATTTTGCGGTCGGTCACATCACGGATCGAGCAGACGTATAGCTCTTGTTGGGCAATACTGGCTTTGCCAATCTGTACATCAACGGGGAATGGAACAGAGTCCTTACGAACTGCCGTTGTTTCGATCAGGTGAGTTCCTTGAAGATTCTCTGCACTTAGCAAAGAAGACATAGCAGGTACAATCTGATCAATATGCTGCCCTGCCAGTTTATCTGGCGTATAACCAAACATCTTGGCCGCAGTAGGATTCAAGGTTTGCATAATGCCGTACTCATCAACGGTTACGATCGTGTCATTAGAAGTCTCACCGATCACCTTAAGCAGCTCATTTTGCAACTTAATCTGCTCCTGATACTGATACATTTGGACAAAAGCTTCAATCTTCATTTTTAACGTTTCAGGATGGAACGGTTTGAAAATATAATCGATTGCGCCAACGGAATAGCCATGCTTCACATGTTCGGCCGCCTGGCTGATCGCTGTAATGAATATAATAGGAACATACTTGGAGCGCTCTCTCATCTTAATGAGACGGGCGGTTTCGAATCCGTTCATACCTGGCATCTGAACATCCAGCAGGATAACCGCAAAGTCTGTCGTTAGAACATGACGGAGCGCTTCTTCGCCGGAATGAGCCGAGAACAAGCGGTAATTGGGGGAGGCCAGTATCGCCTCAAGCGCGATCAGATTTTCCGGCCGATCGTCTACCATTAATATGTTGACCGTGGATACGGCGCTATTTAATTTTGCGGTAAAGCTTTTCATTAGGCTCCATCTCCTTGTAACAGTCTGTAAAGCTGGTAAAGGTCATGCTTTCCTTATGCCCAAGTCCCAGAAACCCGGAAGGGGACAAGCTCTCATAGAACAGTTCATGAACACGATTCTGAAGATGGGAGTTAAAGTAGATCATCACATTACGGCAAATAATAACGTGAAATTCATTAAAGGATTCATCAACCGCCAGGTTATGCTGGGCAAATGTGATTTTCTCCCCTAGGAAGGAGCGGAATTTCCCATATTCGTTCGCATAGGAGAGATAATCCTCAATCGAGCCTTTGCCGCCAGACAACTTATAGTTATGGGCATATTGCTCCAAGCGCTCGAGAGGAAACGATCCCAGCTTTGCTTCTTCAACGACCGCTTCATTCATATCCGTAGCATAAATTCTTGTTTTCTCAAGCAAGCCTTCCTCATGCAGCAGGATTGCCATCGAATAGGCTTCTTCACCTGTTGAGCAGCCCGCATGCCAGATCCGAATGAGAGGATAGTCCTGCAGCTGGGGAACGATGGTATGACGGAATGTTTTGAAGAAGCTTGGATCACGGAACAACTCTGTTACATTAATGGAGAAATCACTGGCCAGCCTCTTAAAAATAAGCCGATCATGCAAAACCTTCTCCTGCAAGCCGGATATCGTCTTCAGACGCTCAGCCTGGATGCGGTACCATATTCGGCGGCGTATGGTCGGCAGGACATAGTTGCGGAAATCCACACCGTAATACCGATAGAGCGCCTCAAGCAGCAATTCAATTTCAATCCGCTCGAGCTCTTCGAGCGGTTCCTTATCATTCTTGCACAAATGCCTTACCACCTATCTGCTCAGCCAAGCATGTATGCGGGCAAACAACTGCTCCAGCTTGACGGGCTTGCTCATATAATCAGATGCACCTGCTTCAATACATTTGTCTTTGTCATCTTTCATTGCTTTGGCGGTTAACGCAATAATCGGCAGCGATACGAAGCCTGGCATTTGCCGCAACGTGCGCATCGTCTCATAGCCATCCATTTCAGGCAGCATAATATCCATCAGGATAAGATCCACATCCGGATTGTCCTTCAACACTTTTAAGCATGAAAGTCCATTCTCAGCAAAAAGGACATTGACCTGTTTGCTTTCCAGGGCGATGGTTGTGGCGTATATATTTCGCATGTCGTCGTCGACGATTAATATCTTTTTGCCGACCCATACCGCGTCATCCAGCTCATTCTCAAGGTCTTGTGGTTCAACCACAATCTCAGGCTCTGGCTCGGCTACTGCGGCAGCTGATTCTTGATGAACAATCGCTGCTCCCTCGGCCTCTTCCTCATGAGGCAATACCAGCGAGAACACACTTCCTTTACCAACTGCACTGCTCACGTTAATCTCGCCATTCAACAAATGAGCCATATTGATGCTGATCGACAGCCCAAGTCCCGTCCCGCCGTATCTCCGGTTGGTTGTCCCATCCGCTTGTTGGAATGCTTGGAAGATCAGCTCCTGCTTCTCCTTCGGAATGCCAATACCGGTATCTGAGATAGAGAAGGCAATTCCCGAATGGGATAAAGAGCCTGTATGGGCACGATGAATATGCAGCTTCACTTCACCCCGCTCGGTGAATTTGAAGGCGTTGGACAGCAGGTTCTTAATAATCTGCAATAGACGCTGTTCATCCGTAAAGATAGCCTGCGGCAGATCAGGATCCAGGACCGTTGTGAACATGAGACCTTTCAGACGGGCAACCGGGAGAAACTGCTGCTCGGCAAATTCACTGATATCATGCAGACAGACCTTTCCGTTTACGAGATCGATCTTCCCGGCTTCAACCTTGGCCAGATCAAGGATATCGTTAATTAACTGAAGCAGATCATTACCCGAATGATGAATCGTATTGGCGTATTTGACCTGGTGCTCATTCAGATTGCCCTCTACATTGGTTGCCAGAATATTAGACAAGATGAGCAGACTGTTCAGAGGTGTACGCAGCTCATGAGACATATTAGCTAGGAATTCAGATTTATACTGGGAGCTAAGCGACAGCTGCCTTGCTTTTTCCTCCAGCTGCGTCTTGGTCTTCTCCAGTTCCCGTGTCTTCTGCTCAGAGTTCTTGTACTGCTCCTCCAGCTTCTCATTAATTCCCCGCAGTTCTTCGGACTGGGTCTGCAGCTCTTCCGTCAGAACCTGTGACTCCGCGAGCAGCTGCTCAACCTGCATACGTCCGGAAATACTGCTTAACACACCTCCAAGATGTGCGGATGCTTGCTGCATCAGCGTTTGTTGAATGGGGCTGAATGGACGGAATGAGGCTACTTCGATAACCCCAACCACCTGCCCTTCGAAATGGATCGGCATAATCAGCAGACTCGCTGGTGCGGATTTTCCTAATCCCGACGTAATTTGAATATAGTTGTCCGGGAGATTGTTCAGCAGAATCGTCCGATTTTCCAAGGCAGCTTGTCCAACAAGCCCCTCACCCGTCTTAAAGGATTCCACTCCGATGCTGGTCTGTTGATACGCATAGGAAGCCAACTTACTCAGCTGTTGACGCCGGCCTGCGCCTTCTTTCAAGTAGAATACGCCATAACTCGCTTCAACGAGTGGTGTAATGGTGGTAATAAACAGCTGTGCTAATGCTTCTAAATGATTAATGCCTTGGAACTTTGTAGCCATTTCGGCGACATTCGTCTCAAGCCAGCGCTGTTCTTCTTCAAGGATTGAATATTTATTAAGTGTGATCGCCATCTCATTAAAGGAACGGGCAATATCGCCAATCTCGTCCTGTGAGCGGACTTGTATTTGAGGTAGTTTGGAGGCTGTATTGGAATCGTGGGTAAAACCTGTAATCACACTTGTAATTTTGAAAAGATTGCTCGTGATGCGTTGAGATAACAGGAGTCCAATCAGCAGAGTTAATAGAAAGGTAACAACAGTAAGCATAGCGGTCATCGTGTTAACGAAGTCCACCATAGAGGCATTCTTGGCTCTTTCTTGATCTAATAATTGCTGTTGATGATTCACAAAAGCCTTAGAAAGCGGCCCCAGCTCTTCCCCTATTGGAAGTACAGCCGTTTTAAAATAAGCGAGTGCCGTCTCCTGATCATGATCCTTCTCCAGATTAACGAGCAGCTCATCAGAAGCTCTAATGAAGGATTCGTCCGTATTCGCCAGCTCCTGGAACGCTTCCTGCACATCAGGCTTAATGATCAGGTTATCCACCTCATCAACAAGGGCCGTCATTTGCGTATTTGAGGCACGAAGCTCTGTCAGAAAATCAGGGTCTTGCGTCAGCAAATAGCCCCTCAGGCTGTTCGTTTGCTGAACAGACAAATACTGAATTTCCGTAGCTTTACTGAGCACGGCTACCCGTCTGTCAATTAATTCATCAAAGGATTGATTGAGTTTATCGTTGTAAATGTACGCCGTTATATTCACAGCTGTTACAAAGAAAGCAACGGACAAAAAGCTGACAAGCAGCTTACTTCTAATCGTAAACCTCATGAAACACCTCTCTATTCATTTCTTTTATATTACTATTGTTACTATTAAGTGAATATAGCAAAAAGTACTAGTTATACAGCAATTTTAATTTGTCACAAAATAGACACATTTAAGCAAGGGGTTTCGACATACATTCAATGATTGGTTGCTCTATACTTGCGTTATTATCCGAATGTCACAATAACTAACACACTCATAATGAATGAAGCAATAAGAACAATGGAGGGATTTCTGTCATGGCCATGCTTATGATGAAGGATAACATGAACCAGCTCTTCGCTGATTATGAACATCCGGCTTTTTACGATGAAATGTTTGAAGGGCGAGGCAAAGGCAGAACCCACTACGGTGCTATCCTGCAACGGTTGTCCAAAATGGGGCTGGAAGAATTAAAAAAGCGTGACGCCATGATGCAAGAAGAAATGGTCAAGCAAGGGATTACCTTTACCCTATACAGCAATAATCCGGAAGAAGCCTCGCAAGAGAGGACCATTCCTTTTGACATGATGCCGAGGGTCATTACTTCTGATGAATGGCTTCATCTGAATCAAGGCCTAAAGCAGCGGGTCAAAGCATTGAATCTTTTTATATGGGACATCTATCATGAGCAAAATATATTAAAAGACGGACTCATTCCTTCCGATATGGTTCTGAATAATCCTTATTATGTGCCAGAGATGGCTGGAGTAGATGTTCCAAACCGCACTTATATTCCATTATCCGGTATTGATATTATTCGCGGCCTTTCTGGAGAATTTTATGTTCTCGAGGATAATCTTCGAACCCCTTCAGGCCTTTCCTACGTGTATAAGAACCGGGCTCTCACAACAACCTTACTTCCCGAATTGTTCTTCGATCAACGAGTTCGCAGTATCGATCAAGGAATGAACGCCCTGCTCTCTAGCCTTCGCAGCTTAGCTCCGAATTCTAAACTAGACCCTCGCGTAGTTTTACTTACTCCAGGCATTTATAACTCCGCCTATTATGACCATACTTTTCTGGCGCAAGAAATGGGAATTGACTTGGTTGAAGGCAGCGACCTGATTGTCAAAGACCGGGTTGTCTATATGAAAAGCAGCGATGGACTTCGCCAAGTTGATGTCATTTACCGCCGAATTGACGATGAATATTTGGATCCTCAAGTTTTCCGCAAAGATTCCTTACTAGGTGTACCAGGACTCATGGATGCCTATCTTGCCGGTAATGTAGCATTAGCGAATGCCCCTGGAACAGGTGTAGCTGATGATAAAGCGGTGTATGCATATGTGCCAGATATAATCCGTTACTACCTCAAGGAAGAACCCATCTTGAACAATGTTCCCACTTATATTCTAACAAGACCTCATGAGAGAGAGTATGTGCTGTCGCGCATATCCGATATGGTCGTCAAAGAAAGGTCCTTATCTGGGGGGTACGGCATGCTGATCGGGCCAACGGCCACGGAAGAAGAGATTAAAGCTTTTGCCGAGAAAATCGCCCAGCATCCGGAGCGTTATATTGCGCAGCCTACTGTAAAGCTGTCCTGCAGTCCATCACTTACCGGCGGCCGTGTTGCTCCCCGTCATATTGATCTTCGCGCTTTTACCTTCATGGGCTCCGAAACGTACGTCATCCCGGGTGGCTTAACCCGTGTGGCATTGAAGGAAGGCTCTCTTGTCGTCAATTCATCGCAAGGCGGCGGTACAAAGGATACATGGGTGTTGGCCTAATCCGGCATTATAAATTTCACGAAGAGGTGGAAAAAATGATAAATCGTTATGCGGAACTCCTACTCCTGATCGGACGTCTTTTGGAGAGAGCAGATAACTATTCCCGCATTATTAATGTCTACTATAGTATGCGTGATGAGCTGGTCGAAGAGGAGCAAGGCTATACATGGGAGCGGCTTGTTGCTGCCGTAGGCGATGTCGAGGAATTTAAACGGGTGCAGCCACAGGCGAGTGAGTGGGCTGTCCTTCACTACCTGACATTCGAACGCTCAAATGAGGATAGCATTTTTTCCTGTGTTCAGCAGGCTAGAACTCATATCCGTACCTTAAGGCCAATGCTGCCCGTCGAGCTGTGGGATATTATCAATTCCTTCTATTTATGGCTGAAGGAACAGGAAGTTAATAAGATGATGCCGCAGTCTCCTTATATGTTCTATAAACGGGTCAGTGAATGGCTCTCGATGTTTAACGGTGCGGCGGATTCCACAATGGTTCGTGGACAAAGCTGGAATCTCTTTCAATCCGGAAAATTCCTGGAACGGTTAAACAGTACCGTTCGCATTATACATGCCACTTATGGCAACCTGCTGAAGGATACGAAGCAGCTTAATGAGGAAGCCCGCTATAATCGATTCCTTGTGCTCCTGAAATCCTGCGGCGGCTATGAGGCCTTCCGCAAATTCCATGCTCAGGACGTCCGGCTCGCTGAAGTGACGGAATTCCTGCTTCGAAATGCTGAATTCCCGCGCTCCGTCCGATTCGCAATTGATTCTCTGGCCAGCAATGTGGAGATTAATCCGATTGTAAATCAATCCATAAAAACATTATCCATCCAAACAAGTGATGTCCTCGCTTGTATACGTGCCAACAAACAGCGTTATGGTGATAATGTGACCGAGGAAGTGCAGCTGCTCCTGCAGCAGTTGCTGCACTCCCAAGGTGATCTTGGATCGTTTATTGCCGAGGCTTGTTTACAAGTGGAGGAGCAGCAGGATCCTGTGGAAATATGAAAGGGTTATCAAGGAGCTGCCGCGGCAGCTCCTTTCTTACATTTAGACCTCTATTTCAACACCAAAAAATACAACAGACTCGATTTCTTTTGTATTCACTATTGGGGTAAAGGGTTTTACGATGGTAATCGTATCATCGCCATGATCTCCAATGACCATTCCATTAAAGACAGCTGTTGTTTTAGAAGTTCCATCTTTATAATTAATAGTAAGCGGGTAGCTGTCGGAATACTCGTTTGGTCCAATCTCCTTAAATAATGGGCTAGCGGCTTCCGATATCTCTTTTGTATAAGCACTACCTAGCTTTAAGGTAACGGAAATAGGTGAAATGGATAGTGTTGTTATTTCAGCCTTATAGCCATATAAGGATACCGCCTGATTTAACGGATACGTTGTAGACATATTGATGTAGTCCATTTTAAATGGAATTTTCCACGAACCTCGAATGAGGGTCTCATATTGATCGGGATAAACATCAGCCTCTTCCAAATTGCTGAGCATCAAAGTAACATCTTGTCCTGCTACCTTATTATTCTGCAGCAAGCAGCTCATAACCAAGCTGATTTTATTATCGTTTGGGTTGTCATCTTCTAACAAGGTGTAGTCGTAGCTGTAAGTTGAAGATAATCCCGGAGCATTCTGACTTAAAGAGGCTTCAAAACGATATCGTTTTGCATTCAAATCGATGCCCTCTGGCGCAGCAAAGTCCATTAATATGTAAATCAAATTGCTGTCACCAATAACTTGCTTCACTTCAAGCTTTCCTTCTTTGTTGGCTGCTTGCTTGTTAACCTCAAGAGCCCCATTATCTAAGTACAATCCTTGTTCGTTATTTGATGGACTTAGAAAGCTCAACCACTTCACATCCAAGCCTAAATAGCTCCCAGCATAAGCCGTTGTCGCTAATACAAAAATCATAACCGCTGCTGCCAGCGCCCCGAATCGAAAATGTCTCCGTGATAATGGTCTTCTTTGCTCTATCGTGATTTTCGCTATTATTTCATCAAAGAGTTTCTGTTGATGCTCCTCATTAGGCTTTAGTGCCTCAAATTGTTCCTTGAGATGGCTCTCGATCAATGTACTTCCCTCCCATATCCGCCTTTAGACGCTCACGCCCTCTGGATAACTGCGTTTGTATCGTGCTTTCTCGAAGGTTGAACAGCTTAGATATTTCTCGTATGGAGTGATCCTCTATATAGTACAAATACAGAACCGTTCTATATTTTTCAGGCAGCAGAAGCAGCTTCTCCAGCACCTCCCTCTGCGGCTCATTGTTCTCCCAGTATGTCTTTTCAGGCAAGACCTCAAGGTCTACACGGCGGGATCTCCACCAGCTTTTCAGAACGTCCTTGCAGTAATTTTTGGTCGTCACAATAAGCCATGCTTTTTCATGTTCATGATCGTTAAAAGCTGCTTTCTGCTTAATTAGCTTTAGGAATATCGATTGAACAGCGTCATCCGCATCAGCCGTATTTTTCAGAAAAATAAAGCATAGCCTGTACACCGTGCCTATATTTCGCTTGTATATATCAGCAAACTCGCTATCTTGGGCGTTCATTTATTCACCTCCTGTATATATCACGATTGGCTAATGAAAAATATCTCATAGAATCTTCAGGAAGTAAAAATAAAACCGCCTTTGTGAAAGGCGGTATATACCCATTAATTATTTATTTTTTCACTATATATCCAAAGCATTTTTTATTGGCTTTTGAAGGACATCCACAATGGCCGCGATGATACCTGTTGCTAAAATACCAATTAGACATAACGGTACAGGAGCCGCATCACCACCTGTAACTTTAGCGCATATCTTTAAGCTTACTATTGCTAATAAAAAGAGGAAAATGACTGTAATCGCACATTTCTTTATAATCTGCAAAGATTTAAGGGATAGTTCAGAGAATGCATTGTTCTTTTCGACGTAGGTTAATAGTTTATATGCTTGGTACAGCGCAACAGAAAACGCGATACAGAATCCGTATGCACATACTAGAAAAGGGATTAGGAAGTAAGCTGTATCTGGATGCACTCTTGCATCTTTAACAGTCGCCCCAGGCAACCAGATGCACAATGTAAGCACTGCAATTCCAGCTAGAAAAATAATGCCCTTCAAGAAAGTGGTTGAGCCCCATTTAACATTCATTTATAACACCTCACTTATTTAATGACAATATGATCTTATCATTTGATTTATCGTTTTTCAATAAATTAGTATTGTATTATATATTATTATTATTGTTATTTAAACATCCTTATCATTTTATTAAAAATAAAATGAGACCCTCCATATAAGGAGAGTCTCTTATATTTAAATTACCTTATTCTTTAATCAGTGTAATCTCAACGACCGTATCCCGCTCATCCGGGAGCGGATAAGTCGAGTGCTCCGGTCTAGCAAAGTTGAAGAAAGCATCCTCCTGATACAACGATGCATTCCACGGACGAGAGACGAACACCTCGGCGCCGTCCGACAGCAGCCTCGCGTACTTCACGCGGCCCGCCAACCCGACCAAATTGATCGGACCAACACTTTCCTCGAAGAGATGAGCGTAAAGCTTATTCCCTTTTCGGGTATATCTGCCCCATTCCGGCTTCGTTAGACCAGCTTCGCCGCAGCCATAAATGCTGTCTCCATTCCTGCTTATCCATTGCCCAACTTCTTCAAGAATATCTAGGGATTCGCGTGGAATCTCGCCCTTCGCATCAGGTCCAACGTTTAATAACAGGTTGCCGTTCTTACTAACGCATTCCACGAGCTTACGGATCACCGTCTTAGCCGACTTATACGTAAGATCTGCCGCGCTATAGCCCCAGTTATTGTTCAGCGTAATACATGCTTCCCAAGGAATGGAGTTACCCGCTTCATCCGTAATTCCACTTGGCGGAATAATTTGCTCCGGAGAGGCAAAGTCACCGGAGAACACGCTCGGATTATCCGTATAAATTGAACCGCCCTCCTCGCCGCTCGCTTCGAGACGGTTATCCACGATGATGTGCGGCTGAATGGAACGAATCATCTCCATAAGCTCCGTAGCACGCCATGCTTCTCCCTTTAGATCGCCATAGGAGAAGTCGAACCACATAATATCGAGCTTGCCATAGTCGGTCAGCAATTCTCTAACTTGACCGTGCATATAGTTCAGATAATTCACGAATCGCTCAGGGTCACGCTTGTACTCCTCATTGTCCCGCATCGGATGAATTTGATCGCCATAGGCCGGATAGTCCGGATGATGCCAATCCAGCAGCGAATAATATAAACCAACCTTCAGCCCTTCCTCGCGGAAGGCGTCAAGGAACTCTCTCACCAGATCCCGGCCGGATTTCGTGTTCGTTGACTTGTAATCCGTCAGATTACTATCGAACAGACAGAATCCGTCATGGTGCTTGGCTGTCAGTACTGCATATTTCATCCCCGCTGCCTTGGCCGCTTTCGCCCATGCCTTTGGATCATAGCGTTCCGGGTTGAATTCATCAAAGTAGACCTGATAGTCCTCATTGCTGATTCGTTCAGCGTTTCTCACCCATTCCCCGCGCGCGGGAATGGCGTATAGTCCCCAGTGAATGAACATGCCGAATCGGTCCTGAAGGAACCACTGGGTACGTTCTGTACGCTGCTCGATATAAGATTGACTCATCGGAAAGGATCGCCTCCATAGCATCTGATATACCCTTAGTCTAGCAATGATTTATGCTATGATATAGGCAGTAAATTAGCTAGTATGGGGATCAGATTAACCTAAGTTGAGGTGTCCACCGCATGCCGCTTGACCAAAACCCAGAATTTCTAAATGAGATGCTTCAGCACCTGCAGGTGCATCTGGAGGAAGCTTATTATACCGAATGCTCACCGCAATGGCGCGAGCTGGATTACGTTCCTAAGTACAATAAGTTTTATCTGATCTGCGAGGGAGAGGGCTGGCTGCAGATAGACGGAGAGGAATACCGACCTGTTCCAGGCCAGCTGGTCCATATGCCCGCTCACGTTCTGCAATCCTATTCCGCTGTAAGCGATATGCCTTATGCGAAATATTGGTGCCATTTTACCGCCACGATGGGAGAAATGGATCTTTTCCAATGGGTAGATGCTCCTTCTATCTTAGATATCTCTCCCCCGCTCATGGACAGGCTGATGTCGCTATTCCGTGAGCTGAGCAGCTTGTACCAGAATCGAAGTTACCTGGCGCGAATCCGAGAAAAAGCCATTCTGCTCGAGATCATCGCCTTGTTCTTGTCCGAATCTAATACCCATCTTCGGTTTGTACCGGGTCGGCTTGGCGAGATCGAACGATTAAAGCAGATTGAGACTTTTATCGAGGCCAATCTATCCGAATCCCTCACGCTGGAGCAGCTGGCCAAGCATGTTCATCTTCACCCGAACTATCTCGTCCGTTATTTCAATAAACATTTTGCCGTCTCCCCGCTCAAATACATCAATCGCAAGCGAATGCAGAAGGCCAAGTCCCTGCTAGGATCGACCGACTTGTCCATAAAAGAAATCGCGGAAGCTGTCGGCTTCCCCGATACGAATCATTTTGCCAAGGCGTTCCGTAAGGAAGCGAGCTGCTCTCCAACCGAGTATCGTCTGCGGGCGGGGCGGATCTGAAACAGGTGAAGATTATGTGAGGCCATATCCGTCGCCAGTCTGAGACAGCTTCCATCCTTGGGGCGATTATCTCCTTGCCGCTTTGCTCTATAATGAGGGACAAAGAACAATCGTCCAGGGAGGATTGAGGTAAATGCTCGATAATCGAGAGGATATTCAGGCGATACATGAGGTGTTTTCTGCCTTATCCCTTGCTTGGCAGCAGGGCAATGGTAAGGCGTATAGCGAGATCTTCACGCCTGATGCAGACTATGTAACCTTCTTTGGCCAACACTTAAAGGGCCGAAGCGAAATTGATCACGCCCATCAAGCCTTATGGAATGGTCCGTTACGTGGTTCAAGACTTATTGCGGACTCCAATGATATGAAGTTACGCTTCTTAACCTCCGAGTTAGCGATTGCACATGCCACTGGAGCTGTTATGATGCGATGGCAAAAGAAAGCTCCAGCGAGCCGCGATTCCATTAATACAAACGTGTTAGTGAAGCAAAATGGCGAGTGGAAAATCGCCGCTTTCCATAACTGCCGGATCAAAAAATTTAACTGGCTGACACGCCGTTTGTTTAAAGTGGAATAATATCATTTTATAGTACAAAAAAAGGGTTGTCCCCAAACGCGGGGGCAGCCCTTTTGACTATGTGGACATAAAAAAAGAGTCCCGAATTTTTCCAAGACCTTATTCAACATCATAACAGACGGGAAATGTTCAGTCTATATCTTTTTCGCCAAATATGTAAAAATATGTTTCATTACTACAATCTACGGGGGTGGGGCTTTCAATGATACCAGCATGCTTATCTGAATATCGTTCCTTGATTCCAGTGTTGAGTGACGTTGCGGAATGGTCACTGTTACGGAAATGGGCACTTTCTGAAGTGTACAGAGTAAGGCTCCGAACAAGAGAGTCTCGAATTATTAAATGGGGCGGCAATGAAATGGCTGGAGAAGCCTGCATTTATCGAGAACTGGTACATCCTTTACAAATCAAAGCACCGCAGATTTTTGAATATGTCGAGTTGAAACACAGCGGAGTTATGATTATGGAGGATGCAGGTCACACTAACCTGGAAGTTGAACCGCAGCCCACTCATTTTCTTGAGGCAACCAGAGAGCTGGCAAGGTTAAGAGAACGCGCAGTAATAAACATAGAAAAAAGGCTTCCAAAACCCGTTATCGATACTTATTTCGTCTCCATGAACCAGTTTCTGGACCTGCTTAATGACCTGCTGCAGTCGGAAAAGCTAGCTGATGCAGAAGTGCTGCAGAATCTAAAGGCTGAACTGCCCCATCACTTGGAAAGATTGTATCACACGGTACCTGTTACGCTCGTTCACCATGATTACCATGCCAAAAACCTCGTCATTGGGCACCAGGGCATTATGCCGATTGATTGGGCGCTGGCTTATTTAAGTCCTCATCTTGGCGACTTGTACTGCCTGATTACAGAGGCCGAGGCCTACAGCAATCTAGCTAGGCAAGATATCCTTACAGCCTACCTTGAAGTAGCGGATACACCAGCTGACGAACTGAACTGGCAAGAGTCCGTAGGCGGCATATGCTGGCTGATCAAAACCTTACGATGGCTGATTTATGGGGGAACAGAAATCATTCCTGGATCCGAGGCCTGGATTCCAGATCTAATGAGTGATGTCGAGCAGCTATATCAGGAAATTAGAATATAAAAAAAGCCATCCATTGTTGAGTCAACAATGGATGGCTTCCCTAACCTCTATGCTAATGCCGATGCAGATGTAGATGGTTTTTTACTTACTAAGCCAAGAGCCTCGTTCGTTGTTGCATTGATTTGTTTAATCAGCTCTGGCTGCTGCAGAAGCTTCGTGCCGTAAGATGGAATCATTTCTTTAATCTTAGGCTCCCACTCTTTCATATGCTGCGGGAAGCAATTGTTGATTACTTCAAGCATGACAGATACAGCTGTCGATGCACCTGGCGAAGCACCAAGCAACGCAGCGATCGAACCGTCAGCGGCATTAATAACTTCCGTACCAAACTGAAGCGTTCCTTTGCCTGCCTTCGTTTCTTTAATAATTTGAACACGTTGGCCAGCAACGAGCAACTCCCAATCATCGCTCTTCGCATCCGGGATGAATTCTCGCAGAGCTTCCATACGCTGCTCTTTCGACAACATCAGCTGTTTGACCAGGTAAGTCGTCAAAGACATATTTTTCGCGCCTGCCGCCAGCATATTCGTAAGGTTATGCGGTTTGACAGAAGTGATCAGATCCATGTTCGATCCATATTTCAGGAACTTTGGCGTAAACCCGGCAAATGGGCCAAAGAACAACGATTCTTTGTTGTCGATTACGCGTGTATCCAGATGCGGTACGGACATTGGTGGTGCGCCAACTGGAGCTTGGCCGTAAACTTTCGCACGATGCTGAGCCACAACCTCCGGTTTTTTACACACCATGAACAGACCGCTAACAGGGAATCCGCCAATGCCTTTTCCTTCGGGAATGCCGGTTTTCTGCAACAGATGCAGACTTCCGCCGCCACCACCGATAAAGACGAACTTGGCATTAATGCGTTCCTTGCTGCCGTTCTCCATATTCCGAACTTTCAGTTCCCACGAGCCATCGTTCGCACGTTTAATATCATCTACATTATGGTTGAAGTTTATGTCAACGTTCTGTTTCTTTAATTGATTAAACAGAATGCGCGTTAAAGCGCCAAAGTTAACATCCGTTCCCGTTTCAATTCTAGTAGCCGCGATGGGTTGGTCCACTTTACGGTCTTTCATCATAAGCGGAATCCATTCAGCCAGCTTCGCAGGTTCATCGGAGAATTCCATTCCTTCAAACAATGGATTGACCGACAACGCTTCAAACCGTTTCTTCAAGAAGGTTACATCCTTTTCCCCTTGCACAAAGCTCATATGAGGAACGGGTACAATAAAGTCCCGCGGGCTGCGGATCAGATTGCTGTTAACAAGATAGGACCAGAACTGCTTGGAAACCTGGAACTCTTCATTAACCTTATTCGCTTTGCTAACATCGATGGATCCGTCCGGCTTCTCTGTTGTGTAGTTCAGCTCGCATAGCGAAGAGTGCCCGGTACCTGCATTATTCCATTCGTTAGAGCTTTCCTCACCTGCGCTTCCACGCCGTTCAAACACTGTAATCTCCCAGTCCGGTACTAGTTCTTTCAGTAGTGAACCGAGAGTCGCACTCATGATTCCGGCACCAATTAATACAACGTCTGTTTTCGTTTGTTTGCTCATTTCAACCGTCCTTATACCCTTCGATTTGCAGAAAGGATGCAACACTCCTGCTTATCACACATCTTTTCTGTATCCATAATTAAACTGATTATATTGTAGCGCTACGATCAATGAATAAAAGTATCTACTCCTATTATACGATAGTTTCAAGGTATAATCGACGCTATTTCGACATGATTTTTTAACCATTCCCTGAACAATTCTCCACAAAAGCATTCGAATTTGCTCATAAAATAACAAAACCACTCCTAAGTTTGGAGTGGTTTCCATTGAAGTTCAGCTTAACACTTTATTGGGTATATCCCATAAGCTGTAATGTTTAGCGAACGGTTTTCCTGTTTACTGCATGCTTCTTGCCCCACTCGCCCATCCTTTCGAGGATCGGAATAAATTCTTTCCCTGCTTCGGTAAGGGAGTACTCAACTTTTGGCGGCACCTCTTGGTACACCTTTCTGTTGATCATTTGATCCTTCTCCAGCTCTCTAAGCTGACTGGTCAAGATGGCCTTCGATATGCCTGGGACAAGTCTTTGAAGCTCACCAAACCGTCTTGTCTCCCTCAAATGCCACAAAATGAGGATCTTCCATTTGCCTGCAATCACGTTTTGCGTCTCCGTTACGGGGCAAACTTCAACTTGTTCGACCGGAACTTCCCCCTCGAATGAACTTCGAGCCATGCTAAATCCCTCTCTTCTCTAATGGTTCTGTTTTTATGACTATGTTATAAAATAGTGACTACTTTTAAAAATCGAACTATTGAAATAATATAGGATTATGCTTAAACACACAACTTATCCACTTAGGAGGAATAGATCATGAACATTGGTATCATTGGTGCAAACGGCAAAGTCGGAAGCCTTATTATGCAGGAAGCTTTAAATAGAGGTCATGAAGTGACCGCTATTGTTAGGAACGCCGCGAACATAAGCGAGACAACTATTAATGTGCTCGAAAGGGATATTTTTCATTTAACCGCCGCTGATTTGAAAGCATTCGACGTGATTGTTAACACGTTTAAAGCAGCTGATGGTGAAGAACATCTCTATATCGATGCCGGAAGAGCTCTGGTTCAAGCTTTAAAAGATGCTCCAAACACGAAGCTGATCGTTGTTGGAGGTGCCGGAAGCCTCTACGTCGATGAACAAAAAACAACCAAACTGATGGATACACCGGAGTTCCCGGACTTCGTATACCCTACTGCCTCTAATGCCGGGAAACAGCTTGAGGAATTGAAGAAGGAGACTTCCATTACATGGACGTACATCAGCCCTGCTGCTTTCTTTGATCCAAGCGGAAAAAGAACAGGTTCCTACACGAAGGGCCTCGATCATGTTATCTTAAATAGCCAAGGCCAAAGCTACGTCAGCTATGCCGACTATGCAATTGCCGTACTTGATGAAATTGAAAATCCGCAGCATGTGAATCAAAGATTTACGCTTGTAGGCGAAGCCGAATAAATACAAGAGGCACCCGTGAGGGTGCCTTTACTATTGTATTAACCTTTTTCCTGCGAAAGTCTGGAGGATAACTGTGCTTTTACCTCTATATTTAACAGCCTTGTCTTTGTCACCATACCCGCACTCTCCAAGGTGCGCTTGGAGGCTTCGTTATAATACCAGCAGCCGCATATCGCGGTTACGCCATGATCTTTGCACCATTTGCGCAAATTTACGATAATCGCTTTCCCGATTCCCTGCTTCCTGAAAGCCTCATTCGTAAACATCCCGATGCTGGCTAATCCATCAAACATTTTGGACGAGTCCATGATTCCGATACCAAGCAGATCCGTTCCTCTGTAATAGACGAACAGCAGCTCTTTGGCTATCCACTGGTCATAATCATTCAAGAAATCCCCGCACACCTGCTGTATAGTTGGAAGATCATCCTCTACCGCAAGTCGGAATACTTCCTCACCTTCAGCTTGGCGAATCGCAATGTCTGTCTGACTATCTTGGAAGAAGTAAGCCTGCTTATTGATCTTGAAATCCTGATCGACGGCTAGACTTAGGAACAATTCATCACAGGTCGGTACGAACAGATTTTTAACAGCATGCCGCTCCAGCGCTTCAAGAAATAATGGCTGTGCATGCATCAGATAAGATTGCCGGATATAAAACTGGGTAAGCAGTTCCTGATTGTGTATCGCGTAATACCCGGCATCCTCCGGACCGTCCTGAATCCGGTAAAAGGCTGAGGATAGAATATGGTCTTCCAGAAAGGAATCAAACGGCGAGGACAATCCCTCCAGATACTCGGTAACAAGGTGTTGAATTTCATCGTATGTGCATGAATGAATGACCATATCGCCTAACCCTCTCCCTTAAAATATTGAATCGGACGAATCTCAATTCTCCACCCAAACTGCTCCCCCGCTTCTACCTGCACAGCAGGATGCAAGGAGGCGATTCGTATCGCGTCTTCCATGTCCTGCGCTTCAATGAGAAAAGCACTGCCGATCATCTCTTTTGTTTCAATAAAAGGACCGTCCATTACTCTCACTTTGCCGTTTGCCCGCTTCAAACCTGTTGATTTCGGGGCGAGACCAGCATCCATAATCACTTGGCCACTGTTGTAGAACTCCTCAAGGTGGGGCGGACACTGCTGCATAATTGCAGTAATTTCCTCTTTGTCGATTGCATCCATTGCCTCCGCATTCAAATAACCCAAACATAGGAATTTCATTGTTATTACCCCTTTAACGTTAGATTATGGTCCCGGAGCTGGTTCACTCCAACCTCTTATTGAAACGACGAATAGACTCTTGCAAGATCGACAACTTCATAACTGTATCCTAACGCAAAAATATTTTTTTCACAGCATAAAAAAAGCACCCAAAAGGGTGCTGTGCTGCGAACTATATAAGCAGAGGTTAGATCACTTAAACGCAACAAAGGTTAAGTCCTTGCTTTTTAAATATTTTATAATGGCTGGAAGCGCCTCTAGCGTGTTCTTGTCTTCATGAAGTACATAAATGCCGCCAGCGGCTTCTACATGATGGAAGTAACGAATAATGTCTTCCGGATTCTTGGCATTCCAGTCTTCCGGATCCCGGTTCCACAGAAGGGTCTTCATATGCTGCCCCTTAGCTGCAGAAACCAGGTCAGCGTTAACCGCACCATACGGGGGGCGGAACAACGTGACAGGCTTATCCGTTAGAGACTCGATAGCATGGTTTGCCTTGGACAAGTTCTCACTTTGTTCCTCTCGATCCGATTTGGTCATAACACTATGATCCCAAGAATGATTCCCAATCGACATGCCATGTTCACTTGCATAAGTAACAGCATCCGTATGATGACTCACATTTTGACCGATGAATAGAAAGGTCGCAGGAACCTTCTGCTCCGCGAGAATATCTACAATCTCTCTCGTGAGCTTGGATGGTCCGTCGTCAAAGGTTAAAGCGACATATTCCTTCGGCAATCCGAAAAATTTCTTTTCTTCCGTGATGTCGATCACTTTAAAGGCTGATTGTGTTTCATGATCACTAAGCTGAATCAAGTCCTGCTCCGTTATCACGGTCTGATCGGCCGTCACAACCTCTGCAGCATTGGATACAGCAGCCTTGTTCAGATCACTAAATGATGCGGATACATGAGCCGTTGGCACATCACTCTTGGTAACCTCGGCCTTCGCTGCTTGTCCGCCAAGAATACGTGCGGAATCGACCTTGCCTCCAGTGGCAATAGAGAGAATAGCGAGCAAACCAACCATAATTAACAGTGCAACTGCAATTCTAGGCATACGTGCGGTGTAACGCCTCGGGAGCTGTGGCGGATTCACAATAGCGATCTCGACTGCATCTTCCTGCTTCACCTCTTCCATTGGAACAGGTGTAAGCTCGCCTTGCCTGATCTGTTTAATTAAACTAAGGTAAGCCTCGCTGCACGCAAAGTACAAAGTGTTCCGGGAAATGCCTGTAGTTCGAATAATAGAACTATAAAACGTATTTCGGAAAGGATCCCATTTGGAGTAGGGAGAAATTCGTATCCTGTCTCCATTTAACGGCCCCAGTGCTTCAAGTTGAAAAAACGTAAACTCATCAATATCGATTACGTAGACAGCTTGCATGTCCTCTTGGGTTACGGCAATTCTGAGTAGGTTAGCACCACCCGAAGTCCTCTCAAGCGACAGCAGCTCCATCACCTGTATGCTGTATGTGTCCATCCCCATGTGCGTCCTTCTCTTCCCATTCCCGGCATGACCTTATTCCGATGAACCTCCATCAGTAGAGCTTGCATTAGGTGCAAACGGAGACGTTAGCCGGTTCGTAAAGTCATTTACAATGTTAAGAAGATGCGTTTTCTCCTGACGGAGGGCATCGAATTTCTGTCTCATTTGAGAAAGCTCGGATTCCAGCCTTGTATTCTTCTCTTCCAGCTCATTAATTTTCTTGTTCTTATCTGCAGTTGTCTCATTGTGCTTTTGCAAGAGGCCTGCGTAGTTCTGGCGTTCGAGCTCGATAACGCTTTTCAGCTCCTCAATCTCACCGGATAAGGTGGAATGAAGCTCCCGATAGTCATCCATCATCTGGTCAACCTTCAGGTTCTTATCGCTTAGTCTCTTCTCCAGATCAATAATACTCTTCTCACGCTCTTCAATGACCTTGCCGAGATTCTTTACGTCCCGGTTTAATCGATCAATCTGCCCATTTGCATGGCCCAGTCGATCTTGCAAATCGTTATGGCTCATTTCGACATGCTGTTTGGCTTTTATCATCTGCTCAACGGCAAATACCAAGTCCAGCGATCTTTTGTCCATATGACCTTTATTTATTAGAATAGAGCCGGATGACTCCTCTACGATCTCGGATGCAGCTGAATTAACCGACACTTCCTCCTGCGGTTCTTCCAAGTCCCTCCTTACCCCAAGATCCTCTCGCGAATGCTGCTGCTCTTTCTTCTTTTGGAAAGGAGAAAACATAGATCAACTCACCTTTTCTGAGAAAATATGTCGATTCATATCGAAAAATGTTTCCTTCATTATAGATTAATTTTCCAAGTTTATATGCGGGGCTAAAGTACCTAATTGAATAGGTCTATTTAGGTCAAAAGGATTGGTAATGCGGGAGGATAGGCGTGGCTTTTGGCTATATCTACAGGGATAGTCCGAATGTTATTTAGTGAAGTCAATCACCACCATGAATGAAAATAGGTTTTGTCTTTTGTAATAAATTGGATTGCACAAAATAATAAATTCTATTTATAAGGAAACGGTTTTGAAACAGACGCAAAAAATAACCCGCAGCCGACTGCCTGTCTTCAACAGGACAGCCGCTTGAAGGTTATGAATGATCAGAATCAGCATTAGAATTAAAAAGGATTCATGACGTGGAAGAAGACGTTCGGGCTTGCCATCCGGTAATAATGGCTGCTCCAGCCAACTCCTCTGCTGTTAAAGCGATTGACGGTGCTAAATGGCAGCCGCTCCTGCTCCAATTCTTCGATTCGGTCGATTTCATTGTCAGCGAAGGCAAGCACACGGACCGATGCGGTATTGAGCCTATTGATGACGCCGCCGTAACGTATATCGAGCACTTCCCAGCCGAATGGCTTGAACATCTTAAGCCATTGCGTGCGGTGAGCGACGCGGAGTTCGTCAACCGCTGCTGCAATAACGGGAATTACCTCAGTCGCCAAATGCCGCAGCGCAGCTATATCCGCTGTATCGTAAGCGTGTTTTAACTGCAAACCTAATTCGCTTTTTTGTTTCAATACTGCGCACAGCTTCTGCGGAACTTCGAAGATCCAATCCAGCGCCGCGTCCTTGACCCTCGCATCGCTCAATTTCTCTTCAAGCGCCGCATAATGCGCATTTAATGGTAAGCCGTTGATCTGGCAGTCGAATAAACCAAGCAAGGCATCTTGGTAAAGCAGAAACTTCGAAGGATTGCTTTGTTTCCGGTTGTCCGGTTCAGATCCGGGCACTTCGTCCAAGTCTTTCAGCAGCAAGTACGCATCTGCGTCGATGCCGGTACAGAATTTTGCTCGTTCAGCGACGATGCGTGAGTCTGGTTGTTCCTCTGAATAGGCATGCTCCGCGTAGAGCTGCAGACCAAGCAGCGCCGCGAATGGATTGCCTTCGTTGCCATCATCGCCCCACATCGTCGCGTAAGCCTCGCGTATTCCTTCACGCTTACAGGTTTGAAGCGCGACATTAGTCGCATTGAGCGACATCCCGTAATTAACGCCAAATGTATTGAAGATCCACACCGCTCCAGCGAACACAAGGTTGCAGCCAAGCGGACGGTGATTGGCAATAACACCCTCATAGTGCTCCTGCTCCATATGGACATAATCCCAGTACACCATATCCACGTCTTTCGGAATCCGGCGGGCCATCTCTTCGGGGATTTTCGTATTCGTATTGTAATAATCGCTTTCAGTGCCTGTATTGCCAACCGCAAGTTTTAAGAACATATCGCTCCACATCATTGCCTTCAGCCCATGGCGGCGAGTAACATCGAGCACCTTGTCCAGATGTCCGGTCATGATGTCGATCCGGTCAGCAAAGCCGAAGCGGTCCAAATATTTGCCGCGCCCAAGCTCTTCCGCTTCATCCATACCGATATGAATTTTGCGGCTGCGGAACGGCGCCGAAGCAGAATGGATCATGCGCTCCACCAGCAGGTCTACTTGATTGTCGCCGACCAGAAGCGCGCCTTTTGTATCCTTGTATCCTTTCACAGGCTCCCACTTCAAGAATTCCTCCAGATGTGCAAGCGTCTGAATACTTGGGAAGGCTTCGATACCAAATAGGTCGGCATAGTCATCAATGGCTTTCAATTCCTCTGCGGAGTACCGTCCGCGCATATAGCCAAAGTAGGGCTCACCCTCGATCGCATAAGTATCTTCCATATATAGCATGACCGTATTAAGACCCATTAGCGCCATTCGGTTCAGCATCGTCTTGAACGCGTCCACGGTCAGTACCCCGTTGCGGGATAAATCGAACATCGGTCCAATTGTATCGAATTGCTGCTTCTCGATGCGCGTCAGAGGCTCGCCTTTGCGTGCGTGCTGCACAATCAAGCCAAGTCCGCGATAGAATTGATGTCTTCGCTCGTAACGGATATAAGCTTTTCCTGCGCCTGGTTCGTATTCTATCTCCAGGCCGTCTGAAGAGTGGCCGACGACCACCGTTAATCCTTCATTCTCATCGAGTGTACGCGCAAGCTCAAGCGTTATGCCAAGTTCCGGAACGATGGCCTGAATGCCAGGCAGCAATTCCTCCAGTTCGCCTTCGAAACACAATTTCATAGGAATACTCCTCCCAAATATGAATCTAGAGCCCATACCACATAGGCACGGACTCTAGTTAGACTTTAACCTTTTACAGCGCCAGCGACCATGCCCTGCATGATCGAACGTTGGAAAATCAAGTAGAGGATAATGGTTGGTATTACCGCGATGGTGAGTGCAGCCATCGTCAGTTCGTAATCGGTCATATATCCTGTTGCGAACTGCGATAAGCTAAGCGGTAAAGTTTTAAGCTCTGGCTTACTGATAAATACGAGCGCGAATGAGAAGTCATTCCAGAACCGCAGGAGCGCCAGAATGCCCACGGTAGATAATGCAGGAGCGGACAGCGGAAGCATGATTTTCAGGAATGTACCCCAGTATCCCATGCCGTCGAGATGAGCCGCTTCTTCGATTTCTTTCGGAAAAGTGTTCATATACGCCTGAATGATAAAGATTGCAATTGGCAGTTCAAATGCGACATACGGGAGTATAAGGGCACCGTACGTGTTGAGAAGATCAATCTTATTCATAACGATAAACAGCGGAACAAGCGTGCTGTGAACTGGAATGAGCATGCCGAGCAGGAATAAGCCCATGACAGCTAGTTTGAGGCGAAACTGGAAACGGGACAAAATGTATGCGGCCAGCGCGCCGATTATTAGTGTAAGTACAAGCGAAGCTCCCGTAACGATAATGGAGTTGAACATACTCGTCCCCATATCGGATACTTTCCACGCGCGGGTGAAGCTGTCCCAGTGCCAGGTTGTTGGCAGCTGGAACGGACGGGAATAAAACTCTTCGTTCGACTTGAATGCACTAGTAAACAACCAGAACAGCGGATAAAGCGTGACAAGCGCGTAAAGGGTCATCAGACCATTCGCGAGTCCGCTTGAAAAACGGCGTTGCAGCATGCGAGGTCCCCCTTAACGATTTTTCGATTTCATAAGATATTGGCTGCCGGCGATCAGGAACAGACTGATGATAATAATCGCGGTTGATACCGCGCTGCCGTAACCGAACCGGTAAATTGCAAATGTATTATTGTACATATAAGATGCGAGCAGTTCAGTCGAATGGGCAGGTCCGCCTCCGGTCATGATATAGATCAAGTCGAATGACTTGAGACTGCCGGAAATACACAGGACTACCGCGACCTTGATCGTATCCCATATTAATGGCAAGGTTAAAGAGAACAGTTTTCGGGAGCCTTTAGCTCCATCAATTTTGGCTGCGTCGTCCATCTCACTCGGAATATTGTGAAGAGCGGCAATGAACATAATCAAATACGGACCAATGTAGTTCCAGATGATTGGAACCATAAGCGAATACATCGAGACGGCCGGATCGCCAAGCCATTGGCGTTTCCAGGACTCAAGTCCAAGGCTGTCCAGCAGGAAGTTGAGAATGCCGATTTCCGGGTGATAAATATAACCCCAGATAATGCCGACAACAACCGACGATAATACCATCGGCATAAAAACAGCGGTACGGATGAATTTATGAATCCAAGAGTTTTTGAGCAGCAAAAGCGCAAGCACGAGTGCAATCGGCACTTGGCCAAACACGGATGCGGCGACAACAAGCATGTTGTTCTTTAATGAACGCCAGAACACTTCGTCATGAATAATCTCTGAATAGTTATCGAAGCCGATGAATTTCGCGGTGCCGATTCCTTTCCAATCGAAGAAACCGTAATAAGCAGACCAGATAATCGGGATGATGACAAAGAAAGAGAATAACAGCAGCGCAGGGAGAAGACCAATAACGATAAATCTTCTAGTCCGTACAGTAGACGTCATAACGCCCCCTCCATTTCAATCGCTAGTAGAACGGTAATCCGTTCCGCCCCCGGCCTTGCAGCATGAGGAAGAACGGACCCCGTATATTGCAGTGTGGTTATTACTTTGCTTCTTTTTCTTGTGCAGCCTGGACCTTCTTCGCGATCTCTTCCGGCTTGCCGCCCATAAGCAGATCCTGCAGACCGTTGTTCAGCTCATCGGCTACTGCGGAAGACATAACACCATCATAGACAGGAGTAGTGGTAACGCTGTTCACGAGATCATACACTTCGGCGAAGATTGGTGTAACCTTCGTTTTATCAAGATCAACCTTGTAGCTGACAAGCTGATTGCTTTCCAGCACACGTTTTTGAGCATCTGGACCAGCCATTGCATACATGAGGTCGTATGCAGCCTGCTTCTTCGCATCTTTTACTTTCGAGCTCATGCCGATACCCGTTCCAACCACACCAGAGATCGTATTAGGATCCCCTTTGCCGCCAGGGATAGAAGGCAGCACAGTCGCACCCATTTGCTCAAGCGTTTCCTTCGAGGCCGAGGCCGCTAGGTTCGTCAATGCCCAACCGCCGTCGATCATCATAGCCGCTTTGCCCTGAGCGAAATATTGTTCCATCTGCGTATTATCGATGGAGTTGAAGCCGTCTTGGAACGCGCCTGCTTTACCCAGATCTTGAAGGTAAGTTAGCGCCTCTACGAACTCTGGATCTGTGAATTTCGCACCGTCTTGCGCCGCTGCTTTCAGGAACCATTCCGTACCCGTCACGCGGTCAGCCAATGAACTGAAAATACTAGATTGTGCGAGCCATGCCGCTTTGTTGCCGAGCGCGATTGGCGTGATTTTCTTTTCTTTCAGCACGGTGACAGCATTCATGAGTTCATCCCATGTTTTTGGAGGCTGCAGACCGTTCTCTTCGAGAATTGATTTGTTGTAGTACAGAATGGAAGTCGGGGACAATGCAATTGGTGCACTGAAGATGTCCTCGCCAATCGAGAAGCCGTCAAAGGAGCCTGGCAGGAATCCGTCTTTCCATTCCTTCTTGCTGTCCAGCAGCTCGTTAATCGGTTGAAGCAGGTTGCCTGATTGGAATTCCTTCGTCATGACACCTGGCCACATAACGAACAGGTCCGGCATTTCGTTAGCAGCTGCAACCGTTTTCAATCGAGTGCGATAGCCGTCTGGTGGAATCGCCTGAACATCAAGCTCGACTTCCGGGTGATCCTTCTGATATTGCTCGATGATTGCACGCATCGTTTGAGCACGTTGATCATCGCCTGTATAGTTGTGCCAAAGCGAAAGCGTTACTTTCTCTTTGCCATTGCCGTTGGAATTAGAATCGTTGTTGCTGCCGCAGGCAGCCAGTAGGATTGATGCGGTGACGAGTGATGTCGCCACAATGGATAGCTTCTTATTCATCGGAAAATCCCCCCTGATTGAAGTTTATAATCGTCTAGCAATGTGTTGCGTTAGTATACTTTCAGTATAGACTTGGGTGTAGCGAAGAGGCAGGGGACACCCTTCAGGTCATGGGGGGACATCGATCAGGTCTTATTGCGATATTCGGACGGTGTCTGGCCGGTCGCCTTCTTAAATAATTGACCGAAATACTTCACGTCCTCGTAGCCAACCCGCCCGGCAATATCACTGATCTTGATTGGAGTACTGTCCAGCAGTTCCTTCGCACGAGTGATCCGCTCCTTAGTCACAAATTCGATATAGGTAAAACCAGTCTCCCGCTTGAATACTTCGCTGAAGTGGTTCGGATTCAAATGCACATGCTTCGCTACTTGCTGAAGCGTTAAGTTTCTGTCCAAATGGTCTTTAATGTAAGTAATCGCTCTTTTGATATAAGATACTCGATCGCCCGACATCGTTTCTCTGTACAGGTCCATGATCGAGTTCAGCAAACGGAACAGTGCTACATACGAATTTTCCGACTGATTAAGCAAATCTAGGCGCAGCGGTTCTGCTGCAGGCGGCGGTTCACCAACCGTTGAAGTGACCCTCTCCAGAAAGCGATGTCCAGACAGAACGATTGAGTTCAAGTATGCTTGCAGAGAGTCTGGCGTCACTTCTGGATCGGACAACTGCGCAGCTATCGTCTCGTTGACCCAATGCCGCAGATCGATAATGCTTCCGGATTTAGCAATGGCGATAAACTTCGCTTCCTCCTCTTCCGAGCAGACCGTCTTACCGCCTGTCCGATCCTTCACGAGCTCGTAGCGGATAAACGTGTCTTCGTTGGTGCTCGAAATGGAACGGTAGGTGAACGCATGCTCCGCTTCTTTGAAAGAACGTTTCAGCTCCTCTATTGACCCCACTGTTGAACCAACAGCCACGTAGAGCTTGCACTTGAGTTTCCGGCTGACTCTTCCAAGCTCTTTCTCCAGCTTATCGTCAGCCTCAACAGCCTTGTTATTCATGACAACGAGAACTCGATCCTTATGCAGGAGTGTCTCGCAGGGCAATATCTCCTGTACGATATTGGCGACGGCAAAATGTGCAAGCGAAGAGTCATCCGGCCGCCCTCCCCAACCACTCGCTGCCAATAGCAATACCTGCAGGGACAAGGGTTGTTCCTCAAGCCCAAGATGCGGCAGCAGCTCGCTGGCTGATTCGACGGATTGATCACTCAGTGTCCCTTCCCGGGTCAGACTCTCTAGCAGACGATCACGGAACGCCGAACGGCCGCGGCTTTCCTTCTTAATCGACTCCCATCGTACCTGCAGCCTCTGCTTTGCCTTCATCGCCGCCCTGATGATTTCTTCGGGACGGCTAGACTTCAGCAAATAATCGCTCACGCCTTCTCGGATCGCCTGCTGGGCATAAGAGAACATATCGAAGCCGGTCAAAATAATAATTTCTGTATCCGGCCATTTCATCTTGATTTCGGCTGCCAGGTTGATACCATTCATACCTGTCATCTGAATGTCGGACAGGACAATGTTAGGCTGTTCGTCCGGAAAACGGGCCAATGCCTCCTCGGCGGAAGCGGCTGGCGGGAGAAGCTTGAACCCGAGCTCCTCCCAATTGATGACGGTGCTTAATCCGTTTCGTATGATGACCTCGTCGTCTACAATCATTATTTTCATGCTATTGATTCCTCCGTTACCGGCAGCGAGAACGAAACGATCGTTCCAACGCCCTCTGTGCTTTCAATTTTCAGTCCGGCATCAGCGCCGTAGTGAAGCAGCAGTCTCAAATTCACATTCCGTAGTCCGTAATGTTCTTTGGACTCGCCACGTACATCCTCCGGCTCGTTAAGCCGGGTACGGATATTCGCCAGCTTCTCTGGAGCGATGCCCGCACCCGAATCTTCTACGGTGAATGTCATGAGTGATGCCTGCAGACTCGCGTGTACACTGATCGCCCCTTTTCCAGGCTTCTTCTGCAAGCCATGGACGAGCGCGTTCTCTATTAGGGGCTGCAGCAGCAGCTTCAGAATCTTCTTGCGATACAACTGCGAATCAATCGCGAATACGATGTCGAACTGATCCGGATAGCGGATCGCTTGAATATTCGCGTAATGGCGTACATGAGCAATCTCTTGCTCGACGGATGTAAATTGGGCACCTTTGTTAAGGCTAAAGCGAAGGAAATCACTTAAGTTGCCGACCATATCGGCTGTTTGATGATCCTGATTCATGAGCGCCATCCAATGGATCGACGAGAGTGTATTGTATAGGAAGTGGGGGTTGATCTGCGCCTGCAGAGCCTGCATATCCGCTTCCGTCTTCATCGCTTCGGTTAGCTTTACTTGGTCAGTGAGCGCCTCGATTTTACCGCTTAGCTTGTTGTAGCTTCGTACAAGCTGGCCAACCTCATCCATGGATTCGACCGGATACAAACGCATGGGCTCTTCCGGGTCGGTGTTGTTCAGGAAATTCGTCAGCATGCGAAGCGGCCGGGTGAGCCGTTGGACAAAGAAAACGACGAGCACAACAATGGCCAATAGCGCGACGCCAACTGCCGCGGCGGTAAGCGTGAGCACATAGCGGTTCTGCGACTTGTAATCTGCGAAAGGGATGACACCAATCAGTGTCCAGCCGGCTTCAGGAAGTTTACGGTACAGCAGCGTCTTTTTATCCCGTCCGGTTCCGTAGTTAATAGAGCCTGCCGTTCCGTCTATGGAAGGCATCTCTGGCAAGATGTCTGCGATTGCACTCGGAAGTGGAGACATGGAACCAGACAGGACATTTCCGTCCCCGTCGATGAGCAGCATAAACCCATTATCGCCGATACCTGATTTCTTAAGCGTCTTCGCCACCATGCTTTCGTCGAGACTAATGACAAGCTTGCCTAGATATTGGAACGTATTCACGTTACGGATCGGACGGATAAGAGAAAGGATGTTTTTCTTGCCTGCCGCCGTGTGAATGGGATAAAGCGATGTCCACCAGTAAGGATGATCGACGAAATAATCCGGTTCAGAGATTGTAATGTCCGGAACACTAACCTTAAAGATCGTCGTATTGGACACAGGAAGCGCCTGGCTGGCGGGATAAATCGTAATATCCGATACATAGTTCTTGGAATACATCAGGTTCGATAGAAATTCAGTCATGCGGTTCTGTCGCAGGTTTGCTTCTTTCTCGGAAACGTTCAAATACATTTGAACATCTTTGTTACCGATGAGGAATAAAGAGCTGTTCTCGATGTCGCGCATGAAAAACTCAAGGTTTGAGCCCATCTGTCTCATAATGCTCATCCCTGATTCTTTCACCTTTTCTTCCGTTATGTTGGATGCAATAAAGTAGGAAAACAAACCTAATGATAATAGCGGCAGCAAAATCGAAATGAGGAGCAGGAACGTGATTTTGCGCTTCAGCGATCTTCTAAACCAGCCGTTCATGCCGTCGATTCGACCTCCATTTAAGAAAATTCGTTCCTTATAAGATTTATTCTGAGCAATTAAGCTACAATAAACTCCCTCTCGGGAGAGAGGGAGTTGTCTCACACATCGTAATTGATAATGTAATGATGCTGGTCCGTATCGTAGAACCCTTCGCTGTATTCAACCGGCTCGCTATTCCCGGCGAAGGAGTAGCGTGAACGCTTTAGAAGCAGTCTCCCCACTTCGAGACCTAATGCCTCCATTACGCGTTCCGGCGCACTTCCGCAAACGGAAAATTCGTCACGGTACTTCTCGAGTGTCACTTGGCTTTCTTCGAGCAAGCCATATAACGACTGCTCGTTCAAGCCGGCAGATTCAATTCCAGACACCTTGCTCGTTAAGTAATGATTGAAATAGATGTAGGGCTTGCCGTTCAGCCGATAGAGTCGCTCGATCTTCACACAAGTATCACCGAACAATCGCCGCGCTATGGAGTCTTCCTCTGTAGGCACGACTTCCGCGGACAGCAGCTCCTTCTGAATACGGTATCCTTCTTCTACAAGCACTTCGGTAAACCGCTTCAGCTTGGACAGCTTCGAGATGGAAGTATTGCGGATGACCTTCGTGCCTTTACCGCTTCCTTTCTCTACATATCCATCCTGCGCCAGCTCCTTAATAGCGGCGCGCACCGTAATTTTGCTCACATTAAATTCAGCCTCTAACTGCGGCTCGGAAGGAAGCAGCGTGCCGACCGGATACTTCCCGTGAAGAATATGTTCTTTCAGTACGCTCATGACTTGTAAGTAAAGCGGTTTGTCGATGGAACGTCGCATAGACACAGGAATGGCCTACCTTTCTACATCAAGGGCAGCTTCCGTCATGGCTCGAATGATGTCCCGCTCGCTTGACATTGGCGTATCTCCAGTAATCGTATGAGCGAGCATAGCCGCTGCAACCGCGAAGCGGACCGTATAATCCGATTCAAATCCGCTAAGCTCGCCGTGAATAATCCCGCTCGCGAACGCATCGCCTGCACCGATTCTGTCATGAACAGCGAACGTAACAGGATCGGCGAAGAAGAATTCATCCTTGTATAGATAGCCTTGAAGGGTATGCGTATTATTTCCGTTAATCGTACGATGCGTCCCTGAAATGACGGATATGCCGTAACGGCTCGCGACTTGTGGGATGAGCTCGGTTAACTGCTCCTGACGGCTTGTCTGCTCCGTCGGCATGCCGAGGATACGCATCGCGTCCTGCTCATTCATCATGACGATATCCGCCAGGGAGAGCATCTCTTCGTAAAAGGGGCGGGCTGACGCATACCCGTCTTCTCCCCAATGAGCCGGGCGATAGTTGCAATCAAATACGATTCGGCCGCCTTTTGCCTTGACCGCGCGTGCTAAGGAGAGCAGATGGCAACGCACGAGATCGTTCATTGCAAGCGTAATACCGCAAAAATGCACAAGATCAACGCGCTCGGCTATAGCCGCATAATCGTACGTCTCAGCGGATGCCGTATTAAAGCTGCTTGCCTGGCGGTTGGAATAAGTGACCCGGCCGGGGCGTGCACCAAAGCCGTTCTCCAGGAAATACATGCCGATGTATTGCCCGGATCTGGCGACGAGGTCAGTCGACAAACCAAGCTTGCGCACGAACGCTGCAGCCGCGTCTCCAAGCGGATTGTCCGGCAGAGTCGTAACAAGCTCCGTACGATGCCCAAAGCGGGCGAGTGCGGAACCTACGTTAACACCTGTGCCGGAGAAAGAGTAATTTAAGCTGCTCGCCTGGGTTAACAGCTCGTAACCCGGCGTCTGCAAACGCATCATGACTTCACCAAATACGGCAACGGTCAGGCGATCACAGCTAGGACGATCAGCCATGGGCATCGACCAGCCTTTTCATTACAGCGAGCAGGGCTTGCACGTCTGCGACGTTAGTCTTGCCTGTAGCCTTGTCGATAATCGAAGAGTAGACATGTGGAATCACCTGCGGTACTCCTGCTTCCAGCGAGATGCGTAAGATTGGCTCGAAGTTGTCCATGTCAATGCCGCCCGTAGGCTCAAGCGCAAACCCTTCTTCACCGCATGCTTTAGCTACTGCACGAAGCTCGTCTTCCCGGCTAAGTCCGTTCATCGGGAAATACTTGAGTGCATTACCGCCCATGTCCCGGACAAGTGCGATAGCGGTCTTAACGGGTACGATAGCTTGCTCTGGCTGTGCAGCGCTGTAGGGACCAGTCGAGATATTTACGTAGCCAACTTGACCTGTCGGCGAAACAAGGCTGTTGATCCAGCTCTCCTGGCCGTTCAAATTGGCACGGGTTGCACCAACTGCCGGGAATACCTGGTTAATATGCGTTCCCGGATAATATTTCGCAATCTCAGCTACAACTCCCGCTTGCCGATTGTCTCCTGCTCCAAGCCCAATGGAGACAGCCTCTTCAATCGCTTCTCCATAACGCTTCATCGCTTCAACAGCAGCTTCAACAGTCGGATAGTCTTTGGATAGAACACCAACGAGTACATGCCCTTCTGCAGCGTCGAACACTTCTTTGGCATTGTCCACACTGTTTGCAAGTACATTTAGTGCTGCGCGGTTCTTATACAATCTTTTATTCATATTGGACATGTTAGTTGCCTCCTGTTAACTTGCGGATGGTTGCTGCGATTACGTCTATATCGTCGCCTAGAAGTGGACGTGGATCAATGTCGAAGTAGCCTTGCTTCACGCCGTAATCACGGGTATAGATAGCAATATCACCGTTCTGCAGCTGATGGACGACTTCTTTAGCCGTCGTGCCTGCCGTTGCCGGATCGATCTGAATTCTGGCACGGAAGATCGCCCGTCCTGCTTCATCCTGCACAATCGTCACTTGAACGCCCGGCTGCTCGCTCAGCGGCATAAGGATTTGAAGCGATGCTTTCTCCTGCTCGCTGTTATCCGGCTTATCAAGATATTCGTCCAGAGCCTGGAGCAGGCCAAACGTTGTCTCCTTGCCGACCTTCATGCTGCGGCCAATGCCATGCAGCTGAACCTTCACCATCTCCACATATTTGCGCTTGCCGCCAACAATCCCTGAGGTAGGCCCTTCGATTGCCTTGGAGCCGCTATAGATGGCGAGGTCAGAGCATTTCACATACTTGCGAATATCTTCTTCAGCTGCTGCATCAACAATAAGCGGAACGCCGCTGCGCTGTGCTACTGCCCATGCTTCTTCAACAGAAATCATGTTTTTTTGTACCGCATGATGCGATTTCACATACAAGATGGCAGCTGTACGATCGCCGACCGCATCCTCAATATGCTCAGCTTTACCTTCGTTCGCATAACCGACTTCAACGAGCTTGCCTCCGCCTAAGAACACCATCGTCTCAACTGGAGCACCGTATTGAACATTATGACCTTTTAAAATAAGGATTTCATTCTTCTCAATTGGATCTTGGTGCAGCCGTTCGCTTCTGCGACGGTTGCCTTGCGTCACGATACCGGCTACGCATAGGGCAATACCGCTTGAAGCTGAGTTGACAACGACAGCTGCTTCAGAGCCGAGGATACCGGCAATATAATCGCCTGCCTTATCTACGAGATCCGCAATTTCCACGTAGCTTTGCCCGCCGCGCTTCATTGCATCCATAACGGTATCGGTTGGTGCCGATACGCCAAGGATGCTCATGCGTCCGCTTGCGTTAATAACACGCTTCAATCCATATTTAGCATTCAACATATCTACCATTGACGAAAACCCCTTTAGCTTGAATATATTGATCTCCTACACGTGCTTCCCCTTCGGAATCGATGAACTCCGCTTTTTCCTGCTGCACAGTGAAAAAGGTGAGATGAGCCTTGTCACCAGCCTCGATACGTCCTAGCTCAGGCTTGTTAAGCCAATCGGCCGCCCGAACCGTAACGGCGTCGATCACCTCAGCTAGCGGGTAGCCCAGCAGCAAAAACTTGGACATGACATGCGCCAAGCTATATACAGGACCGCCCAACCGGTTGCCTCTGTATATATCTGAGCTGATGGTGTCGAACCTGATTCCACTTTCTTTCGCGGCTTCCGCTGTCCTAAACGAGAAGCTGGCGGTGCCATGCCCTACGTCCATACGGACCCCTTTGCCAATGGCATCCTTGAGCTCTGGCAACGGTTGTCCCGCTGTGTCGAACAGATTGTTGCTCTTTCCGTTCAAATAATGGGTTACAACATCATTCTTCTTCAACAATGGCAAGATCTCCTCGATTCGAGGCGGTGCCGACCCGATATGAACCATAATCGGCAAACCCGTCCGATCTGCGATTTCTCTAGCCCTTCGAAGCGGCTCAATTCCGCTTTCTTTAACGACGCTCCGGCTCATTCTTGCTTTCAACCCGACAATAAAGTCTGGATAGCTATGAATGGTTTCTATCGCTTGCTCCCGATCGATCCAGCTTAAATCGGATAGTTCATCAATTCGGGATAACCCTATCTTCGAGATGTTCAGCATCGCGAGCACGCTTGTCATCGATTGCTTCTGGCTTGCCGCCAAGTCTCCAATCCGGTCCGCGCCGCAGCTACCCGCATCTACGATCGTCGCTACCCCTTGCTTGACGCCGATTTCGTCAATCTCATCGCCGTACGGGTCAAGCTCGGCGAAGGCGTGAACATGCAGATCAATCCAACCGCTTGAGACATATAATCCGGTGCCATCTATATCAACGTCCCCGCTACTAGCGAGTCCAGCACCTGTTACTTCGATAATTATGCCGTTCTCGACGGCGATATCTATTAATTCGCCATCCGTTCGTTTAACGTTGCGCCATACGTGCTTTATGCGAATCACCTTCATTCTTCATTCTCAGTTAGTTATAACGTTATAATGTTAACCTACACTGATTTCGCGCTCAGGTCAATAAACATTATAATGTTTTATGCAAAAATAAAAAAAGCAGACACCGGATTTAATACCGGTGCCTGCTTCATTATGCGAATTTTGAGGAATACCTGCTATGTTTCACGTGAAAAAAGTCGAAATATAGCCCCCGCCTTATTTTTGCGGAATCATGTTGTTGTAAATGCGTGTTGCGTTTACTTTACCGGTGCTGAGATCCTCAGTCGTAAAGCCGGATACCACATTTCCGACTTTAAATTCCTTTTGCAGCAGCTCATCGGATGGTTCCGCCGCTGTTGGACCGTCAATGCCCATAATGGTGTCAGGAGTCACTGTCACCCATACATCATTAACTTTGAAGCTTTTGCCGTCTGCACTTACTTCAGAGATTACACCATCAATATTTACTTGCACTTTAGCTGTAGTAGCAGGCTTCTCACCGCTGTCCGCCTGAGGTGCCATATTGTTATAAATCACATCAGCCGTTACCTTGCCTGTGCTCACATCCTGAGAAGTATAGCCGGATACGATATTACCGACTTTGAACTCTTTTTGCAGCAGTTCTTCGGATGGCTTCTCCGCTGTTGGCTCATTGCTTCCCAGCTTCGTTTGATCCGTTACTTCTACCCAAAGATCGCCAACCTTAAAGCTCTTGCCATCTGCACTTACTTCAGAGATAACGCCGTCTATATTAACCGCAACTTTACCTGAAATAGGCGGTTTTGTTGTCGCCTCAGCCGTTTGCCCTTGATTAGTTGGTGTGGAAGCCGGATTGCTTTGATTTTGATTGATCGAAATAACACCAACCGCCAATATTGCCGCTGCTGCAAGACCTACAGTCAAACCCGTTAACTTTCTTTTGCTTGTTTTCTCCATTTTTACCCGCTCCTCATTCATAGTAGTTGTATGTGTTGTTTTCTCAAGTTCCAGCATTAACTTCTGATAGGTTGCCTCTTTGAAGTCCTCGCTGGTTCTCACACGGGACATCGCGGATTTATAGACAGATTTCTTCATCCTCCAGGCCTCCAATCTTCTCTTTTAAGAGTACACGTCCTCTGGCTAGCCATGTTCCCACTGTTGCGGACTTGGCCTGCATAATAACTGCGATTTCCTGAATCGAATAGCCTTCGTAATAATGCAGATGAATCGGAATACGATACTTCTTGTCCAAGGAGAGTACGGCCTGCAGGACCTCATTCTCTTCCTTGGGGAGGTAGCTCAGGTTTTCGGGAACAGGGTTTCTGCTTTTGAACCATCCGGTTTTCAGCATATTTTTGCTTTTATTAATGGTCGTTCGAATCAACCACGCTTTTTCATGTTCGCTGTTCTCAAATACAGGGCGCTTTTGCAAATAAGTGAGGAAAACCTCCTGCGTCACTTCTTCTGCATCGGCTATATTTTTCAAGTAAGCAAAGGCGATTTTGATCATGCTCTGCGAATATAGATCCAAGGCCCTTCGCACAGATTCATTGAGCTCATATGAATTGTACACCTCAGCACCTCCTTTCACTTGTAATACAACTGAGTGCCCCATTATTTTTCATTCGATACTAATTATTTTTAGTAGACGTAAGAAAGCCCGTGAATGACTGCAATTTGCCCACATGTAAAATAGCCCAAAAACAAAAAAGGCAATGCCCTTACCTGCTCTTGCAGGTAGGACTTTGCCATCTCGACTTATCTATATGAGTATCTATAAAAAAGTGCTAAAGCTTTCTCGCAGCTAACCGGCCATCACGAACGAACCGTGCTGCCTCTGCCATTTGTGATTCGCTTACCGCTTCCATCGTCGCAAAGCCATACGGCTTGTACTGCTCAAGAAGCTCGAAGAATAACGGATAGTTGAGCTCGCCTAAGCCAGCCGCTGTTTCCCTCAGAGTGCCATCTGCTGCACGGTTCAGGTCCTTCACATGCGCGCTTACGATACGTGGACCAAGCAGGCGGAAAGCTTCCCGAATAGTGTGCTCCTGATTTTCAAAACGAGCTGGGTTCATTAAGTTGCACGGATCCATCACGACGCCAACGCAGGAGGACGGGAACCGATCGATTGTCTCGGCCAGTGTCTCTGTCGTATCGATCATATGTCCCTGAGCGGCTTCCAGCCCAATCGTAACGCCCCAACGCTCGGCCTCTTCGACCAGTTCTTCAAGCGCACGGTTTAAACGCTGGACATGCTCGACACGACGCTCCGGATCCGTTACGCCGCCGACCTCTGTCGCCACAATAGGTGCCCCGAAGTGCCTTGCGTTCCGCAGATGCTCCTTAAATCGGTCAACATTATGCCGAAATACTTCATCATCTAGATCAACTAGGCTCGCGTAGCAGCCGAGTACTGCAATACGTACACCATTCTCCGCAAATGCCCCGCCCACCTCTTGCGCCAAACCGGGGCTTAGCTTACCAAGTCTGGCATCCACATCCGAGAAGGCTTTTGCCAAAGCCAATTGAACATAGGGAAACCCTTGTGCGGCAGTCTTCCCCGCCAATTCCTTATAGGGCATCGTTCCAAGTAAATGCGCTAATATTCCAACTGACATGACAATCTCCCTTTCCTGCTTTGGCTCTTATTTGTATCTATTATATACCAGATTTTTAGCTATGCCGAACAAAAGGGTACAGGTACAAAACAGGCCGCAACTAGTTGTTTTCTAGTCACGGCCTGTTCATTATACGTTAGATCTGTTCATCTATAACCTATTCCGCCTCAAACCCCTCGATCAACGCCAACGCTTCTTCATGATCTGGCTCAAGTCTGAGTAGTTCCCTCGTGTAATTCAAGGCTTCATCTATGAGCTCCAGCTCGAAGCAGCAGATGGCCAGGCAATAAAATACGGTGGATACAATCTCTTCCTCGTCTTCTTCTACCGAGATTTCCAAGTACCTTTTGGATTCCTCGTACAGCTCCATCTCGAACAGGACCAGTCCAGCCTCAAGAGAAAGATCATAACGCTGCTCCATAACATAGTACGATGATGTCATAATGTGGATCCCCATCAGGAGATCTTCCTTCTCATCGTCATTCGCATCCGGCAGCAGACTAGAGATCCGCTTCGTACTTTGAATGAAGAATTCCGCATCATAGCCGCCTAGGCGCCAGAAGCTTAAGAATTGCTGCATCCCCATGCTATCGATATTACGATCGACCAATTCCTTCAAGCTGAAGAAATCATCTGGCCCATATCGCGCAATAAATCGACGATAAGCTAATCTGGTTTGGAGACATTCCTCTGGGGAGTGCACATTGATCATACAACCCACATTTATATTTTTATAATGATGGGGTGGGAATAACGTAATGGCTCCTTGCTTCTCCAACACTTGCTGAATGGCATGGTAGTTCGCCGTAAAGGAGAAGCTGCCGTGCAGGATCAGCTCCGGTGGTCCCGCAAATTTAAAGTTGTCGATCAAGTGATCCCCTTTGTCTGCGGTTATTAATAAATATCCTGCTTCAGACAACAGATTAAGGCGGTCTAAACAGGTTAATGCGGAGCTTGGAAATAAAATATGGGAATCCTCCAAATGCTCCTGATAGAAGCCTATGAGCTCACGGTAAGGATAGGAATCTGCCTCGTACTCCGGTGCCCGGCGATGCTCGTAGCTTAAAGATATTTTATGGAGCAATTCGGATGGTTTAAGCCCTTCCCTGTTCTCCGGATATTCGACAGAAACATCTGTTTCATATATCTTACCTTCACCGACATACAGCAGCTCTTGCGGAATACCGTCAAAGAAGTAGTTAGCCACAATGACTAACGGCTGTTTCAAATCTCCCTGACTAATCGTCTCGCCCGATACAGCCAGCTTCAGATCCGTGTCATGAACGGCATCAAATCGTGCAAAATCAAGCATTCCTCGAGCGATAAAGGACTGCATAGCGGGATGCTTCTGCCATGCCACCACATTGTTCATCGCCAAATCCGTCATGATATATCGGAACGATGGCAGCTTGATCCCAGCATAGTCAATCAATTTACATAACTCGTGTAACACATGAAAAGCAAATCGGCCCGCTCCTGCTCCAAGCTCTACAATCTGTACAGACTCAGAGACATGCCCCTTATTTGCACGGTCTTGCAGAAACCCAAAGATCATCTCAGCATACGCCGTTCCGATCATCGGATTACAAGTGATATATTGAGGAACTTGGTCGTTGTTCCAAGCCTTCAGTCCTTCTTCTTCATAATATTCCCGCTGAATATTCCATATCGGGGCTTCGCTAAAACGGTAACGTTCGGTATGATTAACTGTCATTTAAACTAATCCTGCTCTCTGGAAATTATTCGATTCCTGCCAAGTGGGATTCTCCCCAATTGCGCATCAAATCATGTACATGCTTATCACAATATATTTCATTGTATCATTTTTGCCCATTTGCCGTATGCCATAACGTCTCGCCATGCTTTAACAGCTTCAGATTATTCGAATCCATGCCTCTTCGCTGCCACTCTGCAAGCAAGCGATCCAGCGCTTCCTTCGCCGTATCATCGGCCAATCGGAATGCTCCGTAATGCATAGGGATAAACTGCTTTGCTCTAACATCAACGAAGGCTTGTACAGCTTCCTCCGGCGATACGTGCTGCGCACCCATAAACCATTCCGGCTCGTAGGCACCAATCGGCATAAGTGCATACGTAATGTCTGGGAACCTCACTCCAATATCACTAAATCCTGCGAAATAACCACTGTCTCCGGCAAAATAGACCGTTTCTTCCTCTGAACGCTTGATCACCCATCCGCCCCAAAGGGACGTATTCGTATCCGTCAGAGTACGTCTTACCCAGTGCTGCGCCGGTACAAAATGAAACTCGACAGGACCTATTTTCACATGTCCCCACCATGGCAGCTCATGTACTTCTTTGCCGCGCATAAGTTTCCTCATCATCGAACCAAGTCCCTCAGGCACGAGCACAACAGGTGAACCTTTCAGTTTCCTCAAAGAACCCTTGTGAAGATGGTCATAATGCGAGTGCGACAACAAAATAACATCGATCGGCGGAATCTCGTCCAAGGTAAGTCCTGGTTCTTCAAGTCTCCGGGCAAAACCCATCCGGCTCGCCCATACGGGATCTGTCACAATCGTCAGGCCAGCGATTTGCACAAGAAACGTGGAGTGTCCGATCCAGGTAATCGTCAACTCACTTTTGTTACTGCTGAGCAGTGCCTGCTGCTTATGCTCGGCTTGTCCGATTCGGTAGCTTAGATCTTTCACTTTGCCTTTGCGTTCCTTTTGCCAGCGACGTACTTCACTGAAGGTTTTGACTGTCGCTGATGGGTCTAAATTGCTATACCGTTTCCGAGCCATTAGCATCACCTCTTCTTATATTCCAAGTTTAGTCGGAATGCGTGTGAAGTACAAACTGTCTATTACATTAATATCGGACAATTATACGATGAGATCCGATCTATTTTTTCCTCTTTCAATTGATTACTATATTTATAATAAGGGCTGGTAGCGCTTTCTTCTAACTGACCGACATTAAGCCATAGGAGGATAATCATGTCTATTATCGAAAAGCAAACACCCTGGCAAGGAAGCTGGATCTGGGGAGGATCTCAGGAGAGTCCGCGTAACGAATGGCGCTGGTTCAGAACCTCCTTCACCTGTCCGAGTGATTTGGATGCATTGGCGAAAGCCGTCTTATGGATTACGGCAGACTCTCGTTATGAGCTGTACGTCAATGGAACAAGAGTAGGCAGAGGTCCCGTTCGTTACTATTCGACGGATATTTTCTATGATGCACATGAAGTGGGCCATCTTCTGCGGCGCGGCGAAGTCAATACGATTGCGGTGCAAGTGATGCATTACGGCATCTCTAACTTCGTCTACTTAAGAGGTCGGGGAGGATTGCTTGCCCAATTAGATGTACTCTCGGAGGATGGAGAAATGACACTCGCCAAGACGGGAGCCGACTGGCGTACTTCTCTGCACGCAGGGCAGGATCCAGCCACTTCGCGCATGTCCTGTCAATTAGCCTTCTCGGAGCGAATCGATGGAAGAAAGCTGGCAGAGGATTGGACCTCATCGCAGTATTCAGATGCTCAATGGCAGCAGGCAGAGGTTATTGGTGCGGCTGGGATGGAGCCGTGGGTGCGTCTCCACCCAAGAGACATTCCTTACTTGACGGAGGAGCCTGTTCTGCCGACACGTGTCATATCGTTAAATCGGGTTGTCCCGTATCAGCTTACAGCATTTATAGATGCGTATCATTTGATGAAGACCCCAGGGGAAGAGAATGCCAACCATATCCGATTCTGCGGAGCCTTCATGACAACTTTGCGCTTAAAAGAAGCAGCCGAGGTTAAGCTGATGTTCCACGTTGGTGGACTAGGTATTGTCAGGCTGGGCGAGCAAGTTTATACGGCTGAGGATATGGAAGGAGATCCACCTCTTGCTGGCATTCGCGCTCATTTACCGGCAGGCGAACATGTATTGTTATACACCGTTTATGGCCCTGAACATGGTCATAGCAACCGAATAGGTGTAGATTCAGACAAAGAGATCGAGTGGGTCTCTCCTCTGGAGGTGGAATCCGGCAAGGCAGACAGGACGGTGTCCCCATTTGTTCGTATCGGCCCTACTTATTCTTATACGTGTATCGATTATATTGTTCAATATGACAAGTTCGCAGCGTGGGAGGCGGCAAGAGATCAGTTTGCTGATCGAATGCTCTCCATTACAACGATTGATGAACTGCGCGAAACCGGCTATCCGATTGAACCTGTTCCTCATTTGCTAGCTAACAGCGAAGATGCCTTTATGCCGCAATTCGCAAAACGGGAGACCGAAGCTTATGCTGTTCCCGCTTCGCTTCAGCGTATTGCGGTTGCCTCCTCGGATACGGCCATCGTTCCTGTATTCAATCATGCAGATACGGAATTTATGATTGATTTCGACAAGGAGTGGAGCGGCTTCCTCGAATTCGAGCTGGAGGCCGAGGCTGGCGTTACGATTGATTGGTACGGTATTGAATACCGTAAGGATACCTATATTCAACATACCTTTGGCTTGGACAATACGCTTCGTTATGTGACGAGGGAAGGCTACCAGCGTTACGCCTCTCCTGTCCGCAGAGGGCTTCGTTATCTGATCGTCACTGTACGTGGTGCCAAGAGTCCGGTGCACATTCGGGATGTCCGGCTCATTCAAAGTAACTATCCTGCACCAGAGATCGGAAGCTTCCAATGCTCGGATGATCGACTAGGCCGAATTTGGGACCTTGCGAAGCATACAACCAAGCTTTGCATGGAGGATACTTTCGTCGACTGCCCGGCGTATGAGCAGACCTTCTGGGTCGGAGACAGCCGCAACGAGGCGCTCGTCAATTACTATGCATTCGGAGGAACGGACATCGTAGAGCGCTGCCTTCGACTGGTACCAGGCTCTGCGTTCCAGACGCCGCTTTACGGTGACCAGGTTCCTAGCGCATGGACAAGTGTCATTCCGAACTGGACCTTCTTCTGGATTGTAGCCTGCCGGGAATATGCCGAGCACACAGGCAAGTGTGATTTTGCGGCAGAGATGCTTCCTTCCATCCTATTCACACTGGATCATTATCTGAAGCTTCTGAACTCGGATGATCTGCTGGATATGAAAGGTTGGAATCTGTTGGACTGGGCGCCAATCGATCAGCCGGATGACGGGATTGTAACGCATCAGAATGTGATGTTGAAGAAGGTTCTGGAGGATGCTGCTGCTATTGCTGCATTAGCGGGAGTTCCTGAGCAGGGGAAACCTTACGCAGAGATCGCCGTTAAAATGAAGTCGGCCATTAATCAGCATCTCTGGAGCGATGAACGCGGTGCTTATCTCGACTGCATTCATCCAGGAGGCCGCCGCTCGACCATCTTCAGCATGCAGACGCAGGTAATGGCGCTCCTTGCGGATGTTGCGGATGAAGAACGTAAGGCATTGCTGAAGGCGTACTTAACTGCTACTCCAGAAGGGTTCGTACCGGTTGGCAGTCCGTTTATGTCCTTCTTCTATTATGAAGCATTGATGGCTAATGGCAGCCTGCAGTGGATACTCGACGACATCCGAACGAACTACGGATTTATGCTTGATAACGATGCAACTACATGCTGGGAGATGTATGGCCACACCACGATGAACCGAGCAAACGAGAACGATCTGACCCGCAGCCATTGCCATGCCTGGTCTGCTGCACCTGGCTATTTCCTCGGTGCTTACGTACTGGGAGTAAGACCTGCCGCACCAGGCTGGACGAAGGTCCTTATTGAGCCACAAAGCGGCGACTTAAGCTGGGCCAAGGGAATTGTTCCTCTGCCGCAGGACGGATCTATCGAGGTAGCCTGGAAAGCCGTGAATGGTGCGATTACCGAGCTGACCGTCACCGCTCCCGAGCTCACAGAGCTTGATATCCGGGTTCCGGCTGCTTGCGCCGTGAAGATTCAGCGGGTGAAATTGCTGTAGAGCTTACAATAAAGAAACCACTCCTAATCAAGGAGTGGTTTCTTTTGTAATTACAACTCAACTATATAATTCGGCAAGCAGATCGTTCAGCCGATCAAAGTTCTGTTCATTCGCTTCCATTAGGAAAGTCCTGGCCCCTTCGACGAATTCCTCGTTCACAAACACCTGACGGAACGTCAATTTTGTTCGGCCATCAACCTCTTCAAAAGAAGCCGTCACCTGAAATTCAGGGGCATTCAGATGATGAATGACGATACGTTCCTCTGGTACGATTTCATCAAATTCACTGTGGTTCGGATAGTCTGTACCATTTGGTCCATGCATAACAAACCGCCATTGTCCTCCCGGTCTCACATCAAATTCATGAAACGTATTGGTAAAGCCCTTCGGTCCCCACCAACGAGAAAGCTGATCTGGCGTTGTCCAAGCTTTGAAGATGAACTCTCTTGGATAATCGAACTCTCGAGTGTTTATAACTTCATTTTTGCCTGCCGTTGCTGTCATGACGATGTCCCCCTCAAAATGATTTTGCCTTGCTATAGCTCAATCATAAAAGATGACGTTGCGTAAGGTGCAAGTGTTTTTTAGGGGATATGATCAGGTTTAGCACCTTACATGCTTACGCTTGAAGCCCGTCTGCCCTCTGTCTACCGCCTTTTGAATATTAACAGCTGCATGAATGAACTTGCTTTTAGCTGTTCCGGAATTCACTTCTACCGGACCTACTTCATTCGCGGTCTCGACGGCCTTCTCATGAAGCGGCTGATAGGATACCGCCACCGTATACATGAAATTGTTCATCGAGTATTTTGTCCGCTCAGGGGCTTCATGAATCGTGTTTTTCACAAGCTCCAGCATAGCGGCAAGCTTCTCTTCGGAGAACTCACGATCCGGACGATTGCCGAGCAGCCAGCAGTAACAGCTCCAGCCTGCTGACATTCTCAGATCGATACCACTTGCAATCCATTTATCTGACACTTCTTGTGCAATATCCGATTCTGACAAGGTTACAGCAACCACAAAGTCGGACAGCATATAAAAATAAGCTCCATCAATCCACCGCTCAAAGTCCGCCGCCGTCATCGCTTTAGGCTCTGCGATTATCCCAGCAAAGTACATCGCATCATAGTTTCCTGTCGCGTAGAGCTCTTCCGCTAATGGCTGGTTGAGCTTTATTTTTCGGAAGAGAGGCTTCATTGCCCCAGTCGCCACACCAAACAGAGGTTCATGCGCACCATTGGACTGATACATCTTTTTGCTTCGTTCCTTGCCAAGCGCTTCAAGCCCCTGCATAACCTCTTCTAGTTTCATTGCTGACACATCCTTTGGTTATTAGATAAAAATCGAATATTGCGTATTACTGAGCCTCAGAGTCAAACTGCTCGTAATCTAGTAAAGGAATAGAAACTTTTATTTCCGTGACTGATTCATTGCTGTCTACTATTTCAATATATCCACCATGACAATTTAAGATACGCTCAGAAATAGACAATCCCAGGCCCATGCACGCTTCTTTGGTTGTACCAAAGACATCGCTGCCATGAGGATAAAATTCATATCTTAACGAACCTACTTTCAATTCAGTAGTTAAAATGACAGCGCATTCATAAGAAATGATAGGGATAGATTCAACTACTGCCATAATAGCATAAATAAGCAGTGTGGTTGTCTAAAGGTTTTAATTGGGGACCGGAAATAGAATACATGAAAATAAAAGGGGCACCCCATTTGGAGTGCCCCTTCGTATAGTCCTTCTGAACAACCTGCGCAGCTTATACCTGCAAGCTAGCTGCAAGTTTCTTGAAATGATCGATCGATGGTTTTGCTAACCCCAAATGCTCCCGAAGCGTTGAGCCTTCATACTCTTCGCGGTACAGCCCGCGGCGCTGAAGCTCAGGAACAACGTGCTCAACGAAGTCATCCAGATCACCCGGCAATACCGGCGGCATAATGTTAAAGCCATCGCAGCCGTATCCTTCGTACCACTCTTCCATAAGATCCACAAGCTGCTCTGGCGTACCAACGAACTGCATATGCCCCCGCGCTCCAAGAAGCTTTCGTCCAAGCTCAATAATGGACAAGTTGTCTTTACGAGCTAGGTCCATAATCAGCTGAACGCGGCTCTTCATGCCATTGCTTGCTTCTACTGGATCTGGAATATCGGGCAGCGGCTCGTCGGCCGGATATTGGCTGAGGTCGGTCTGAAGCATACCGGATACCATCATTACCGCTTCCTGCGGATCAATAAGGTCGAGCAGCTCCCGCTCCTTGCGGCGAGCCTCCTCCACCGTCGAGCCAAGGATCGGAGATAATCCCGGCATGATAAGCAGGCTGCCCCGCTCACGTCCAATGGCAAGGAGCTTCTCGTTTACACTGCTATAGAAGCTTTGCGCTGAGGCAAGTGAAGTTTGAGCTGTGAAGATCACCTCGCCAATACTCGCTGCAAAATCCTGACCTGGCCCCGAGGATCCCGCCTGAATGAGGACTGGATAACCTTGTGGTGGGCGCGGCACGTTCAACAATCCATGGGATGAATAAAATTGTCCGCTGTAATCAGCAGCACGGAACTTGGACTCGTCTGCGAAGGTTCCCGATGCCCGGTTCATAACGAGTGACTCTTGCGGCCAGCTGTCCCACAGCGCCGTAACGACGTCGACAAATTCCTTCGCCATCTCGTAGCGCGTCGCATGCTCAGGATGCTTCTCTCTGCCGAAGTTACGAGCTTCTGTATCTACTTGCGAAGTAACAATATTCCACCCTGCACGCCCACCGCTGAGGTGGTCGAGTGTAGCGAACCGGCGTGCCGCGTTGTAAGGCTCGTTATAAGTTGTCGACAGCGTTGCTGTCAAACCTATTTTCTCCGTTACCGTCGACAGAGCAGACAGCAGAGCTACTGGATCAAGCATGCCTGCTGCTGCCCGGCTTGGGAAGATCAGGTGAAGCAGATCCGCGAAAAAGATCATATCGAACTTGCCCTTCTCCGCCGTTTGAGCAATCTGCTTATACCAATTAATGTCGAACATTTGCTCCACGCCTGATTCAGGATGGCGCCAGCCGGCATGATGATGCCCGGTAAAATAAATAAATGCACCTAGATGAAGCTGCCCTTGTCGTTGACGAGTCATGCATGATTCCCCGCTTTCCAGATCTAGATTTTATACTTTAACTTACAGGCCTCAATCAATCAGCCCTTATAGGTGTTATTCCATCGCAGGCATCTTCTCTCCACCAGCCGCACGACGGAGTCCGACAGCTTGCCGACCAGCGCGAACAGAAGAATACCAACGAAAACGATGTCTGTCTGTCCATACACACGAGCATCTTGAATCATATAACCAACTCCAGCGCTTGCGCCCATCATCTCTGCTACGGCGAGCAGCAGCCAAGAAGCCCCGACCGATAATCGGATACCCAGCAGAATGTTAGGCAATGCCGCTGGAATAATCAGCTTGGTCAGCAAATGAAGCTTGGAGTATTGCAGAATGCGGGTCACCTCGTACATTTTACGATCGGCACTACGTACCCCAAGATGCGTGTGGAAGTAGAGCGGGAAGAAGGAGCCAAGCGCAATAAGCAGCACCTTCGAGAATTCACCTACGCCAAACCAGAGAATAAAGAGCGGAATCACAGCAAGGAGGGGAACCGTCCGAATCATTTGAATACTTGGATCAAGCGTTCTCTCTGCCCATTTGCCAAGTCCAGTAAATACGCCAAGCAGCAATCCCGTCACACCACCAAGCAGAAAACCTCCGCCCGCCCGAATGGCGCTTGTCGAAAGATGCTTCGCCATATCCCCGTCTACACAGAGCTTCCAGAATGCCGCTGCAATCCGAGAAGGTGCAGGCAATGCCGATTCGGATACCAGCCCAAGAGCCGATGCTATTTCCCACAAGCCCAGTACGATTACAGGCAGTACCCATCCGTACAGCCATCTCGGCATCCCTGCCCGGCGCTCACGGCTGATTGCCGTCTGCTTCCCGCCTGACTTGGAACCTAAAGCAGCCTCATTTGTACTCATCTCATTACCCCTCCCCGCCTACGGAATCCTGCCAGCGCAAAAGTCTCTTCTCTACAAACTTCACGATAGAATCGGTCACTTTACCCACAACCGCGAACACAATGATGCCCACGAAAATAACAGATGTCAGCGAGAAGGAACGTGCATCATTAATGATGTAACCAATTCCTGAACTGGAGCCCATCATCTCGGCTACAACCAATCCGAGCCAGCTAACCGCAATGGAAAGCCGAACCCCGAGGAAGAGAGAAGGAAGAGAAGCAGGGAGAATGAGCTTCGTAATCGTCTGCCATCTCGTAAATTGCAATACACGAGCCACATCAAATAAATTACGGTCCACCGAACGAACACCCAAGAACGCATTCACGTAGAGAGGAAAGAACGCCCCTTTCGCGATGAGAAGGATCTTAGAAGTCTCGCCAAAGCCGAACCACAGAATGAACAACGGTGCGACAGCCAGGTGAGGCAGCGTCCGGAGCAGCTGCAGCGACGGATCGAGCAGCCTCTCGGCTTTGAGCGAGAAGCCTACCCATAATCCGGCCGCGAGGCCCAGCCCGCCGCCAATCAGGAATCCAAACAGCGCCCTTCCTGCCGATATGCGCAGATTGGTCAGCAGCTCACCCGAGGAGAGCATGCGTCCGAATTCGTCCACAATGTCCTTTGGGGGCGGGATCAGCACGGCATTTACCCAGCCGTTTGAGGATGCTATTTGCCAGATGACCAGTACCGCCGCCGGAACCATCATTCCGATAAGGAAATGAACCGTACGAAACGCAAGCTTATTCCTCATTATCTGCATGAGTGCACCTCTTCTTTATTTGAGAGCTTTTTCGATATATTGGTTGTCGAATACGTCTGCGACTTTAATCTGTTTGCGGATAGTCCCTACTTCGTATTGGAAGTCAGCCGTTTTTTGCTGATCTGCAATGGTCTCATCACTTACCGGAATATTAATCATCGTCGAACGAGATTGCATGCCTTTCACCAGATCAAGCGGAATGCTGCGCTCATCGGCATAACGCTGGTACGCCTCGTCTTGATTATCGGCTTCCCATTTGCGTGCTTCTTCGAAGGTTTTCAGATACAAAGTCACAAGATCCGGGTACTTCTTGGCAAAATCACTGCGGACCAGTTGGAACGACGGAGACAATACGCCTTCGCTCTCGCCATCAGCAAGCACGCGGGCTTTGCCGCTCAGCGTATTCAGGGAGATGTACGGATCCCATACCGCCCAAGCATCTACCTTGCCGCCTTCAAAGGAAGGCTGTGTCTCATCCGGCTGCAATTGAATCTCTTGAATATCCGATTGCTTCAGGCCTGCCTTATCGAGCACGCGATAGAGGAAGTTATAGGCGTTGCTGCCCTTGGTAACGGCTACCTTCTTGCCCTTAAGATCGGCAATGCTCTTAATGTCGCTGTCTGTCGGAACAATAATTGCAACGTTGTTCTTACCATCCAGCAGCTGCGAAATAATTGTGAAATCAATACCGGCCGCTTGTGCGGAGATTGGCGGCATATTGCCCATGCCTGCAAAATCGAGATGATTGGAAGCCATTGCTTCGATCATTGGAGGACCGCTTTGGAACTCTACCCATTCCACTTTAGCTCCCAATGCTTCAAATGCATTTTCAAACCATTTCTCCTCTTGTGCTTTACCAAACAAACCGCCTTTGCCCTGCACGCCAATTTTTACGGTTACGCCATCATAAGAGGCTGGCGCATTCGAAGCGTTCCCGCCCTCGTTAGCCGAAGCACCCGCTGATTCAGCAGGCTTGTTATTGCCGCTTGCATTGTTATTGGAATTGCCGCAGCCCGCAACGATTAACACCAAAGCGAGTATTGCCGTCATAAATCCGTATTTTTTTCTCATCTATTTTACATCTCCTTCAAGACCCTTTAATGGTTTAATAATGCCGGTTAGATACCTGCTCCATGATCAAGCAGAGGCGGCTGTTCTACCTTCTCGAACTCGCCGAGAACCTTGGAGCGAAGCTCCTGGAAGGAAACTCCCGTCCTCTTCCGTGGGTAAGGAAGATCTACGTTAATGACGTTGCGGATGTGTCCTGGCCGTGGATTCATGATCACAACTTTCTCTCCTAGGAACACAGCTTCATCGAGGTCATGCGTAACGAAAAGCATCGTCGTCTTGCTGTTCTGCCAGATGTCCAGCAATGCCTCCTGCATATGTGTGCGGGTAAAGGCATCAAGCGCTCCAAAAGGCTCGTCGAGCAGCAAGATTTCCGGCTTGCGGAGAAGTGCTCTAGCAATCGCGACCCGCTGCGCCATCCCGCCTGACAGTTCCTTCGGATAAGCCTTCTCGAATCCTTTCAGACGAACCAGCTCAATCAGCTCATCAACCTGACGGCGAACCTGCGCATTACCCAGCGACAGATTGGCCGCGATATTTTTCTCTACAGTTAACCAGGGGAACAGCCTTGGCTCTTGAAAAATAAAACCTTTATCCACGCCTGGGCCCGTAATTGCTTTGCCATTTAATTCGACCGTTCCTTCATAGGCTGTATCCAGTCCCGCCACGATCTTGAGCAATGTACTCTTGCCGCAGCCGCTTGGCCCGATAAAGGTAATAAATTGTCCCCGCTCCACCTGCAGCCGAATATTGCTTAACGCGATAAACGGTCCTGCAGGAGCCGCAAACGTTTTGTTCAAACGCTCAATCGTCAGCATAAGACGCCGCCTCCAGTTCAATCTAAATTTTTCACACCGTTTTACTAGGGATTATAATTAAAAAAAATGGGGCCTCTGCCCTCGTCATTTGTACCCTTACCAATCTCCGGATGTCCAGTCGATCTATTGGCGTACATTCCCACAAACCGAATAGTCGCTCGGTTTGTTAATGGCTAAATTGTAGCAGTGGCCCTTGTTCGTTGTCAATCATAAAAAAAAGCGAGTTCTGCGCGGCCGCGCAACCCGCTTTTCTATTGATTAGATCTAGCCGCGAACAAAGCTACAATGGAGCTCGCTTGCGCGCGGATCGGCACTTCCGCATTAGGCATTTTCTGAAGAGTTAAGCCTTGAATCAAGCTTACGAAATAATAGGCCAGTTCCAGCGGATCGCCGCTGATCACAAGCCCCTCCTCCTGCCCTTGCTTCATGACGGCTGCGACCGGCCCAAGGTTGTTCGTAAACCGTTCCGTTACCGCCTTGCGGATCTCTTCGGAGGAAGCATCGGACAAGCGCGACGTATGAATAAGGATCGTATACGCCCAGCTGTTCTCAAGAGCAAGCCAAGATTCGCATAATATAAGCAACTTCTCCAAGGCCGGACATTCCTGTTCGGCAATTAAGGTGACATGTTCCCCGTAGCCCGTCTGTCCCCTGCGCAGAATCTCGCTAATAATCTCATCTTTAGACTTAAAATAATGATACATATTGCCTATGCTCATGCCCGCAGCCGCAGCAATATCGTTGATGCTCACCGAGCCGATTCCTTTAACCGCGATGGTCTCGAGGGCCGAGTCAAGAATGTGATTAATCCTTTTCTCGCGTTGCAGGAGGTCCCTCTCTACGTTCCTAGGCGACATAAAATTAACGCAGCCCCTTTCTTGACCCCATTATAACAGAGGGTCTATTGAAACAGTCAATCAAGACGTTCATTTAAATGCCAGCATAGCATCGTGAAATAGAATGGTCTAGTAACAGGATTCACACCGGGCACAGCTACGGTTATGGCGAAAATTTTGCAGATTTTCACTATAAAATCAACAACGGCGGCCAGCAAAATGTAGCCATAATCACAACATCTTTTGAGATGCAATATACTTCCTGTATTAAATACAGTATTGTAAATACACATGACAAGAGGAACATTTTCCGTGAAAAAGGGGGACTTCTTAGTTGGAACTTGATGAGCGAGTAAGTAAATTAGAAGCAAGGATTACGGAGCTTGAACAAGAAATAACGGAATTGAAACAGAGCAGACTTCCCGCTTCACCGACGTCAAAGCGCACCAATCATTTAAAGAAGACTCCACATGAATCAACAGTGCGTCCTGCACAACCGCAGAAGATCAAAAAAGAAACCGATTGGGAGCATCTTATTGCAAGGGTATGGCTGCCAAGAATCTTTTTGTTCGTGCTGCTTATCGGGATGATCTGGGGATTTAAAGCAGCTGTTGATGGCGGATTCATAACGGAATCCATGCGATGTGTCATTGGCTATTTGGCTGCCGGAGTTTTTATATTCATGGGATTCAAACAGCAGAAGGCAAAGCGTCCATTGCTCTCACAAGTATTATTAGGGGGCTCCATTGCGATAGGTATGCTCACCACATTTGCAGCCCATAGCTTATATGAGCTAATGAGTGTACCCGTGGCCTTAATTCTAAATGTATTGTTTGTCATAGCAGGAGTCGTGTTCTCTAACAGCCTGAAATCCCAGCCCCTCGCTGTGTTGGCGAGTGCAGCAGGCGTGCTGACTCCATTCTTACTGGATAGCGATCATCCATCCGCCTTGTTCTTTGTTACTTACGAATCCGTGGTATTCATTAGCTTCATGGTTTACGCGATAAAGAGCAAATTTGCTGCCCTGTTCTATCAATCCTTTGTATTACTTCAGGTTGCATTAGCGATCTACCAGTTAATTGCGGATGGGAATGAACGAGTTGTTGCTATAGGAGTACTTGTCCAGCAAATCGTATTGCTTCTCTCCATATTCTCGAAAACCACAATCATGAGCCATCAACTTAGAACGCTTGTTCCAAGCTTTGCATTGACTGCGCTCTGGTTTAAATTATCCTATTCAGACCTGCTATTTAACGTTGTCATGCTAATCATGTTTGTTGTATACGCCTTATTAACCGTTTGGTTTTGGAGGAAAGCAGAGCACAAAGGTAAAGTGCCCTACACCCTTACAATAACAAGCTATGCCCTATTATTCTGTCTAGCTAATTTACTTGGCTCAGAAGCATTACCAGTCGTCTTATTAATTGAGGGTATTGCGGCATTATGGCTTGGATTCGTTGTGAAGTCCTTATTGCAAAAAATGAACGGTATTCTGATCTATGTACTTGGATGCTTGATTGGAATCAATACGGTAACAGGAAACCTGGACAGCATTTTCTCAGTTGAAATGCTCATTTGGATCGTATTACTTGGAACGTTAGGTGGCTTAATTAGACTGGTTTATCACTTCGAATTGGGCAGAAACACAAAAAGCACTCTAATTCTTCTGTGGTATAGCATCGGCTTAGCCTTCTTGGCCTTCCTTACCGAGTTAACCAATCTATTAACAAAGGACTTCAGTACAAATGCCCAGCATCTTTTAGTGTCAGCGGTATGGGTGGCGTACTCGGTTGTCGTCATTGGATACGGATTGAAAAAGCAGATAAAGCAAGCTAGGCTGACAGGCATTGCCCTGTTATTCCTGACCTTAATGAAGGTCATTCTAATGGATTTGCCAAGTGTATCCTTACTTGCTAAAGCGATATTATTTATCGGGCTTGGCTTCATCGGAATCTTACTATCGAGGTTCTTCTACAAAAAAGATTAAAAAAGAAACCATGCTTAGGCAAACTGGAGGTACTCCGTTTGCGAAAAGCATGGTTTCTTTGCTTATTAACTGCCAGTACTCGGCTTTAAGTTCGTTTCATTCCTCAAACCTGCCCCATATTCCTGGGTCCACGCCCACATAGCCGCAAATATTGGCTGCAAGCCTTGCCCACTCTCGGTAAGTTCATATTCAACATGCAGTGGTACACCCGGATAAATCGTACGAGTAACAATCCCCTTATCCTCTAGTAACCGTAAGCGGTCAGTCAACGTTTTTGGACTAATAGGCTGAAGCTTGCGACGTAATTCCCCAAAACGCTTTGTCCCGTTAAACAATTCGAACAAGAGAAGAAGCATCCATTTCCCATCCAAAATCTCCAGAATCGGCTCAACAGTGCCAGGACAAGACTGGTCCATCATGTATTTTTCCTCCATAGTTCATTTTTTGAAACTATTGCACTTTAATGTAACTACTTTTCAAATGTACCATAGAACCTTTAATATGTGAATCAGGAAAGGAAAATGTTGTTAGTATTTCACAGAAGGAGGAAGACCTTTTGAATAGACCGTTTCAAGTAGATCAGGCGGAGTATCCGTTCACCGATCATTGGCTGCCTTATCGTGATGGACACATCCATTACCTAGATGAAGGGAAGGGACCGGTGGTCCTTCTGCTCCACGGCAACCCTACATGGTCATTTCTTTATCGTAACGTCATTAAAGAGCTTCGCGATGAGTTTCGTCTTATCGCTCCAGACTACCCCGGATTCGGCATGTCAAAGGCACCAAGCGGCTACGGCTTCACTCCACAAGAGCAATCGGAAGCCGTTCATGAATTGATCCGTCATCTCGATCTAAAGCATTTCTTATTAGTCGTTCAAGACTGGGGAGGCCCGATCGGCTTGAACTATGCGGTTCAGCATCGGACTAACCTGCGCGGCATCGTTGTGATGAATACTTGGGCCTGGCCAGCAGAAATTTTACCGATGAAATTATTCTCGTTCGCGATGGGAGGCTGGCCTATCGGATACTGGCTTCAGACACGGCTTAATTTTTTCGCCAAAGTCATTGTCCCGCATGGCATCTACCAGACCGATAAGGTCACGAATAGTTTGCGATCCGCTTATACTGACCCTTTTCCTACTCCAAAGTCCAGGAGGCCAACATGGATATTCCCCAGACAGATCCGTAAAGCACGAGCATGGCTCGCTAATATTGAATTGAGGTTGTCTAACTTATCCGATCTGCCTGCACAAATTTTGTGGGGAATAAAGGACAGCGCCGGATTCCCGCTCGGGCAGATGGCCAAATGGCAAAACGTCCTGCCGTTGAATGAGACCGAGATCCTGGAAGACGCATCACATTATGTCCAAGAAGATCGTCCTGATCGGGTTGCGGCATCCATTCGAACCATACGAAACAGAACATGAGGAGGAAATTTACGATGAAAACTATTTTATGGGCAACTTTAACTGTTAACGGCAATTATGCACAATCTGGTGCCAATAACCCGCCAACCAAAGAAGCCTTAAATGACTTCGCGGCACAGGCTGAAGCAGCAGGGAATTTCATTGTTGGGAGGAAAACATTCGAGGCAATGCGTGGAAGTGGCGGTGGAGGTCCCTCTGCCGAAATCGATATCGTTGTAGTTTCAAAGAATGCCTCCGAAATCCTAGGCGTAACGGTAGTAAGATCACCTCAAGAGGCCTTGACCTGCCTTCAGCAAAAAGGCCATCAAACCGCTCTCATTAGTGGTGGGGCAGATATTCATAACTCATTTCTGGGTGAAGGACTTGTCGACGAAGTGATTTTCAATGTAGCACCTGTATTAGAAGGCAAAGGGTTAAACCTATTAATCAACAAAGACAACTACGAATATAAGCATGTTCAATTGTTGGACTGCAAGCCTCTGGGCGGTGGCGTTATACAGTTGCGCTACGGGATTGAACGATAAATGCCTGTTGGCAAGTCGACATTAAATTACTGGACTGATCGTTCCTGAAATGATATGCTGTACTTGAAAGGGGGCATTCATCATCGGACGCATCAAAGAATTCGACCGGGAGCAAGTCCTTCACAAAGCTATGCTGGTGTTCTGGGAAAAGGGCTACGAAGCAACCAGCATTCCTGATCTGCTGCAAGCCATGGGCTTAAGCCGATCAAGCCTATATGAGACATTCACAGACAAAGAAACACTTTACTTGGAAGCCATTGAACGTTATAAGACCCTGAGCTTGAGCAAAAGAAGCCTCTTGGAGAGCTCACCATCCGCGAAGGAAGGCATCCGCCGATATTTCGATCGCCATGTATCCGCCGCTTTGGATGAGGCTTTGCCCCATGGCTGCTTGATCACAAATGCTGCTGTCGGCATGGATTCCCCGGATGATCAGGTGCAAGCTGCGATCCGGGACAGCTTCGACGGACTGGAGAAGTGCTTTACCGATGCACTTAAGAGAGGACAGCAGACAGGTGAAATTGCTCCGGACAAAGATCTAAATACGATGGCGATCCTACTTCTGAACCTGAACCATGGAATCAATGTCGTTACCAAGATGAAGCCTGATAGAAAGCTGTATGATGACATGGTCGAGGCCGTTCTCAACATGCTGTAAGAGAGGGCTTCACTTTTTTTGCTAATATCGGAACGATTGTTCCGATAAAATGCGCGATAAGCGTCAAACAAAGGAGATGTAAGATGAACACACTTGAAAAGCAATCATCAATTGAGAAGCCTTTTTCGCCGGGAATCATCCTTATTCTCGCCGCTGCCTGCGGCCTGATTGTAGCTAACCTCTACTATGCCCAGCCCTTGATTGGGCCAATCAGCGCTGATCTTGGACTGTCCTCTGGGGCATCAGGCCTAATCGTTACGCTTGCCCAGATCGGTTATGGCATTGGGCTACTATTCCTTGTCCCCTTGGGAGATATCGTGGAGAACCGGAAACTGGTGGTCATCCTGCTGGTATTAGCAGCTATCGTTCTCGCAATCGGTGGAGGCATTCATAACATTACTTTATTTCTGCTTGCTTCCATGCTAATCGGAATGGTTTCCGTAGCGGCCCAGGTTCTAGTGCCGTATGCGGCTCATCTATCTCCGGAAGCAACTCGAGGCCGCAATGTCGGTAACGTCATGAGCGGCCTGCTGCTCGGGATTATGCTGGCCCGACCGGTATCAAGCTTGGCGGCAGAGTATATGGGCTGGAGAGCCGTTTACTATTTATCTTCCACCGCTATGCTAGCTTTGGCTTTAGTGCTGCTGCGGACGCTTCCGCCCCGGAAGCCTCAGACCTCGACTCGTTATCCGGCTCTGCTCAGCTCGATGTTGCAATTACTGAAGTCGACGCCGATCCTGCAGCGAAGAGCGCTTTACCATGCTGGGGTATTCGGAACATTCAGTTTGTTCTGGACAACGGTTCCGCTTTACTTGACTGGCCCGGCCTTCCATTTCTCTCAGCAGGAAGTCGCTTTGTTCGCCTTAGTCGGGGTATCCGGTGCGCTAGCGGCGCCCGTTGCCGGCCGAATGGCAGACCGAGGATGGATTCGTCCCGCTACCGGCATTGCACTGGGACTCGTCCTGGTCTCGATCGCACTGCCTCTGACCGCTCCAAGCGGCTCAACGTTTGCTCTGATTCTTCTCGTCGTTACAGCCATCGTTCTTGACATGGGGGTATCGGCTAACCTAGTTCTAAGCCAGAGAGCAATCTTTTCGTTGGGGGCCGAGGTTCGAAGTCGGCTTAACGGCTTGTTCATGGCGATATTCTTTGCCGGAGGTGCCACCGGCTCTGCGCTTGGCGGATGGGCATACGCGGCGGGAGGCTGGCAGGCCGTCTTGTGGATCGGAATCGCTATGCCGGCTCTCGCATTAATCTATTATGCAACTGACAAATAAAAAAGAAACCATGCTTGGGCAATTAGAGGTGCTACCTCCATTGCGAAAAGCATGGTTTCCTTGTTTATTCACTGCCCATTTTAGACTTTAAACTGGTCAAGCAACGCTTTAATCGCAGGATTCAAATTCAGTACACGCAGTATAATGCTTAAAGCTTCAGCTCTAGTTGACTGTTCTTGTGGAGCGAAGACACCATCGGCACGGCCGTTGATGATGCCGGCAGATGCTGCGCTGTGAATATCGTCCGCATTCCAGGAATTTGCAATATCATTGAAGTTCACTGTCTGATACGCCCCTACCGCCTTGAAGTCTACAATACGGCTGATCATAGCTATAATCTCCGCACGCGTGATAACCTCATTAGGCCGGAACGTACCATCTGTATAACCTGCAATGATACCACTCGCGGCAAGTGCCTTGATATCTTGACTCGCCCAGTAATTGTCCTTCACGTCAGAGAAAGTCTTATTGCTGCTTGAGGTGTCGAAATTGAACACCCTTACCATTACGGCAGCAAATTCTGCACGCGTAATCGATGCATTCGGGCGGAAGGTAACGTCCTGATACCCTGTAATAAAGCCCATTTTGACGAATAGATCGATATTCGCTTTGCTCCAGTGCTGATTAACATCAGAGAAATGCTCGCTAACCGGGTTCTTAAGTGCTTGCTCGAGCTTGTCCTTCAAATAGTCCATCAATTTCTCTTGATTGATAACAGACTTAAAGATTGGCGAAGAAGGCTTTGGAGTCGTTGGCACGGATGGTACGTATGGTACCAGCTTCCAAGTGGCATAAAGCACCACATTCGCGTTATCTATGTCGAGCGTATCGCCTGCTTTATAGCTCGTCCCAGTGCCGTCCGCTGCAGTGTTCCAGCCGTCAAAGGAATACCCGGATTTCCACAAAGCACCCGTGTTACCGAGTACTGCTGCGCTTTCCTGATCCTCATAGAGCTGGCTGTCTGCCGGAGTGCTTCCAGAAGTGCTGCCATTCCCGTCATACGTTACCGTAAATACAGCCGTCCATTTCGCATACAACGTGAATCCATTAGCCGGAACGGTGTCCGTGTCAAAATCCCACGCTGTCGTTAATGCCGCTTCCTTATACCAGCCATCGAATCGATAACCTGCTTTTGTTGGAGCAGTTGGAGCTGTAATCGCTGCTCCATAATCGGCATCCAGATCAACTACTGCGCTACCGCCGTCGCTGTCAAAGCTTACCGTGTAGCTGTTGACGTCATATTGTGCCGTTACCGTCAGGGCGCCCGTTACATTCGTGAACGCAGCATCCCAGCCTGTAAACGTATAGCCGGTACGAGTTGGATCAGCCGGTGCTGATGCCGCACTGCCATGGTTCACCGTCTCTATCTTTAATACATTACCGTCCCAATCCTTGAACGTCACCGCGTACGTCTTGATATTCCATTTGGCATAAAGCGTGAAGTCGCCTGCTGGAATCGTGTCCGTGCTGAAATTCCACTCCGTCGTCAAGCCTGCATCCTTGTACCAGCCTCCGAAGTCATAACCAACCAGGGTTGGTGCTGCTGGTGCTGTGATCTTCGTGCCATAATAGGCTACCTGATCAGCTGCCGCGCTGCCGCCTTTGCTGTCAAAGCTGACTGTATAGCTGTTGACGTCATATTGTGCCGTTACAGTAAGTGCGCCCGTCACATTCGTGAATACCACATCCCAGCCGGTAAACGTATAGCCGGTACGGCTTGGATCTGCTGGTGCTGTTGCAGCACTGCCATGGTTCGCCGTATCTGTCTTCAGTACGCCGCCGTCCCAATCCTTGAACGTTACAGCGTACGTCTTGATCGCCCATTTGGCATATAGCGTAAAGTCGCCTGCTGGAATCGTATCCGTGCTGAAATTCCATTCGGTCGTTAACCCTGCATCCTTGTACCAGCCAACAAAGTTATAGCCATCAAGGGTTGGTGCGTCTGGTGCTGTAAGAATCGAGCCATAATTCGCGGTCATATCATCTATTGAGCTGCCGCCTTTGCTGTCGAAGCTTACCGTGTAGCTGTTGACGTTATATTGTGCCGTTACCGTCAAGGCGCCGGTCACATTCGTAAATGCTTTGTCCCAACCTGTAAACGAGTATCCTGTACGGATTGGATTGGCAGGTGCCACCGCATTGCTGCCATGGTTAACTGTCCCTGTTTTTAATACGCTGCCGTCCCAATCCTTGAACTTCACTGCGTAGGTCTTGATAGCCCATTTGCCATAAAGCGTAAAGTCGCCTGCTGGAATCGTGTCGGTGCTGAAATTCCATTCGGTCGTTAAGCCTTCATCCTTATACCAGCCGGCAAAGTCATAGCCAACAAGAGTTGGTGCTGCTGGTTCTGCGATCTTTGTGCCATAATCGGCATCCAGATCAGCTACCGCGCTGCCGCCTTGGCTGTCAAGGCTTACTGTGTAGCTATTGACGTCATATTGTGCCGTTACCGTCAAGGCGCCGGTCACATTCGTGAATGCCGTGCTCCAGCCTGTAAAGGAGTAGCCAGTACGGCTTGGATTCGCAGGGGCTGTGGCATTGCTGCCATGGTTTACCGTCTCTGTCTTCAGTACGCTGCCATCCCAATCCTTGAACGTAACCGCGTACGTATTAATTGCCCATTGTGCATATACGGTTACATCCCCGGTTACAGGTGTTACTGCGCTAAAGCTTGTACCTGTACCAAGCTGATCCGTATTCCAGCCTGTGAACGTATAGCCAGCTTTTGTTGGTTCAGTCGGAAGACTGCCTACGCTGCCGCTGTATGGCGCTGTCTTGGAGGCTGGAGCTGCATCCACATCTCCTCCATTTTTGTCGAAGGTTACAGTATACATATTTGGCGTCCATACTGCATACAAAAGCGCATCACTGCCGCTAATCGCGAACGTGTCTCCCGCTGCATAAATGGTGCCACCACCGTTAGGCAGCGTGCTCCATCCTCCGAATGAGTAACCGGTCTTTGCCAGACCACCTGTATTGTCAGCGACCGTCACGGTATCGCCGTTCTTATATGAAGTGTTGTCCGCCGGCACGGTTCCGCTCGTCTGCCCGCTTCCGTCATACGTTACTTTTAACGATGTGATGACGTTATGCAGAGTAACGTTGCCAGTCAAAGCGTTATACGCAATAAAACCTTGGTCATACCCTTTATAGAGCTTATATCCCATTAAATAAGTATACGGGTATGTAGCATTATCCGCTGACGGATCAGTGTCAGGCGCTTTCCAATCCGTTACCATATTCCCGTTATTATCGAACTCTCTCACTTGCTGATCATAAGAATGCAGATCATACCAGGGAGCTACATCCAGATAGTCACCTACTGTGCTCGAGTCTGTAACCAGAAAACCACCGTTTTCTAGCGATAAGAAATCCGCTGCATCGTCGCCAAGCTTAACCGATGCATTATTAATGGCACTGCCAATTGCTGTACCATCCGGTGTAATGATTTTTGCCATTTTTGCGCCGTTTTTCTTATAAGCAACGAGGAAATTGCCGTTCGACAACGCTTCTGTATGAACATAAGAAGAGTCGTTGTATTCTCTGTTGTCACCGTTAGCAACAATAAAATGCTGATAACCGTTTACGGTTTTCTGAGAACCGTCGTTGTTGTAGAGAACACCATAGAAATCCATACTGTTATAAAATTTATACACGATCAGGTAGGTGCCATTGTTATTAGCTGCTATCGAATGTGTGTAAGTAGAGTTCTGTGCAGGATTACCTTCGCGGTCACCTGTCGTTTCGATTGGGCTTTGTGTTGAGAACGACGTTCCATCTGCATTGAAAATTCTCGTAAAGTAAGTGCTGCCGTCATTCTGCCAGAGAAATGCGATTTTACCGTCCGAAAGTTCGGCCGTATCGGTATAGCAGTTATAATTGGCTGTTTGGGTACTGATATCTGTCGCCGGCTTATATACCGTTCCATCCTCATTCAGCATTAGGAACTGATACATGCTGTTCATATTATTATCACAGCCGCTCGTATTCCCTTCCCACGTAATGAGCGATCGGCCATTAGCCAGAGCCATTACTTTCAAAGCATAGATATTCGACCCACGTGGAATGAGCGCAGTAATATTTACTGACTTGATCAGTGATCCGGTAGACGAGTAAATCTCATAATAACTCGTACTACTTTTCTTAATCAGTACTCCCGTCTTACCTTCGCTCAGACCCGCAATCCCCCAAACATAGTTGGATGACGTATCTGTGTTTACGTTGAACTTCGTTGAACTACCCGTATCAACCGCAGCACCAAAGGCCGTTCTAGGAACAACGAGTCCGCACCCTAATAATAAAATAAACACCAAAAAAAGCAGTAACTCACGCTTGGAGCCTGCCGCTTGCCGAGTTAACCATGAACTCATTATTCTCCCCCTATTAGTTAATGAACAAATGTTCTATAGCAAAATTCGACATCGTTCTACATAAACCTCTAGAAAATATTGTATTTTAAACAATAAAAATCCGCCCTTTGAACATAAAAAAAAGACCACCCAGTAGCATAACGGCGGCCTTTGATCTCTATTCACTATTATTTCAATCATATTCTATTTATTCGACAATATTTTACAAATCCTCCGATTGATCTTCACCATACAACTCATTCATATGCTCCAGATGAGCCTCTCCCCAATCGTTCATGACCTGCAGCACCTTGCCTAAGCTCTTGCCATATTCCGAAATCGAATACTCTACCTTCGGAGGGACTTGGTTATACACCTCACGGTGTACAATATCGTTATGCTCCAGTTCTCTTAATTGCTGAGTAAGCATCTTTTTATTAATATCGGGTATCGCTTTTTGAAGCTCGCTGAATCGCATCGTACCGTTTGCAATAAGCTGAAGCAAGATGACGGGCTTCCATTTGCCGATCAATATTTCCAGTGCCGATTCGAACTTACAGTATTGTTTCATGGAACTCTCACCTCTTGCGCTTCGCTAGGTTACTTTTTATTTACTCTGTTTAGATTAAGTGCCTACTTCCTCAATCCGTTTTCTTGGGTCTATTATACCTTAGAGGATCGTTAAAAAGGATAAGGAGGTCAATACTATTCATGAATATTACATTATGGATTATTCAAGGGCTTGCAGCTCTTGCTTTTGTCTACTCAGGTTGGCTGAAGGCGTTTCAGTATAACAAAGCCAAAGCAGAGTGGGGATGGGTAAAAGACGTTCCACAAGGGCTTGTCGTCTTTATCGGACTAGCAGAGTTACTTGGTGCAATTGCGCTCATTCTGCCTGAAGCTTTGAACGTCGCACCTATACTAACACCCATTGCCGCCACTGCACTTGCAGCAGTTGTATTATCCGGAGCAGTCCTGCATCTGACACGTAAGGAATACCGGGAGATCGGCGTGAACCTTGTCTTTATCCTGTTAGCGGCAGTTGTTGCTGTTGGCCGTTTTCTTTAATAGAGTATTTTGAATAATGAAGGGCAGGCTGCCGATACAACTCGGCACCTGCCTTTTTTCTGTTCCCTTAAGTTTTTCCAAAAAATATCATCGAACGCCCTTCTTCCCTGACAGACAGTTGTCAACAAGGGTAGCTTATGATGATCTTAGATGATCGCTCAAGCAACTCATTCAGGTAAAAGAAAGGAAGGATTAGATATGAAAAACAAACTGGCAGCCATCGTTGGAGGACTATTGCTTGCCATATTAATGGCGTCCATGGATAACACGGTTGTATCAACAGCAATCGGCACAATCGTTGGCGAGATGGGAGGCCTCGACAAATTCGTTTGGGTCACCACCGCGTACATGGTCGCAGAGATGGCGTGCATGCCTATCTTCGGCAAGCTGTCCGATATGTATGGGCGCAAGCGATTTTTCATCTTTGGGATTATCGTGTTTATGATAGGTTCCGCCTTGTGCGGAATGGCGCATTCCATCGTGGAGTTAAGTATTTACCGGGCCGTGCAAGGAGTTGGAGCTGGGGCGATGGTGTCCATTGCATTTACGATTTTGTTTGATGTCGTGCCATCCAAGGATCGCGGGAAAATGATGGGGGCATTCGGGGCAGTATTTGGTCTGTCGAGTGTAATTGGCCCGCTGCTTGGCGGGTACATCACCGACCATCTCAATTGGTCGTGGATCTTCTACATCAATTTGCCGCTTGGCTTTATTGCCCTGCTGATGATTACCCTGTTCTATAAGGAATCAGCAGCGCATTCCCGGCAAAAGATCGACTGGGCAGGCTCTGTTCTACTGGTAGGAGCTATCGTCTGCTTTATATTTGGACTTGAGCTCGGCGGCAAAACGTATGCCTGGGATTCTCCGCAAATTATCGGATTGTTTGCCGGATTTGCCATTCTTACCTTCTTGCTTATATTGGTCGAGAGTAAAGCTGCTGAACCAATCATCTCGTTCCGCTTGTTCCGAAGCAGACTTTATACGACAAGTAATCTGGTCGCCATGCTCAGCGGGGCGGCATACATGACGGCTGCAATTTTTATCCCGATCTACGTACAGGGCGTAATTGGCGGATCTGCCTCCAATTCCGGCTTGACCTTATTGCCGATGATGATGGGTTCGGTTGTTACCGCGACGCTTGGCGGGTTTCTGATGACAAAGCTGCAATACCGGACCATTATGATCGGGACGCTGGCGATCCTGCTGGCAGGTCTTGCCCTTCTTTCACAAATTACGGTAGAATCTTCTAGACTTTCCATTACGGGAATTATGATTCTGATCGGTCTTGGAATTGGCGCTTCCTTCTCGGTATTAAGCACCTCCGTGCTTCATACGTTCCCTGCAGCGCAGCGCGGGGCGGCAAGCTCAACGTTAAACTTCAATCGCTCGCTTGGCATGTCGCTTGGCATTACGATTTTCGGAATTGTACAAAGCCACAGCCTGCTCTCGAAGCTCAGTAATTCTCTAGGCAATGGTAGCGCAGCAGTCCCTTCTGACTTGAACTTAAGTGACCCTCATGCCCTGCTGAATCCAGCGTTTCGTCAAACGGTCGATCCTCAGCTTCTGGATACCATTACCGCCGGGCTGTCCAGCTCCATTGGAGCAACCTTTGCCTGGAGCATGGTCCCTGCTGTATTAGCGCTGATTGCTGCCTTCCTGATGACGAAGGATAAAATGGAGCCGGCTGTAGAAGGCGAAGAATTGGCAACCGCACACTAATTCATAGATCGGCTAGCTCTGAAGCATGCCGGCTTTAGGAGAGATAACCATGAAGCTTGAACGGTTAATGACCATTACGATCTTGCTGCTCAATCGAAAACGGGTGCAAGCGCAAGAGCTGGCAGATCAGCTTGAAGTGTCTCTGCGCACGATTTACCGCGATCTCGATTCGCTAGGTCAGGCCGGCATTCCCATCGTCTCCTATACCGGCATGGAGGGCGGTTATGAGATTATGGACAGCTTCAGGCTGGATCGGCAGCTGCTGTCGTTCGATGAGCTGACTGCCCTATCTACTGCGCTTCGCGGACTTGAATCCACGAAGGCTTATGACCGATCGAATATGGATCTCCTTCTCAATAAGGTCGGCGCAATGGTGGCACAAGCCGAGCAGGGCAGGGTCGGAGAAGGCGACCGTATTCATATCGATTTTACCCCTTGGAAGAATAGCGATGAGGATCAAAGCCGTTATAATTCGCTTCGCCAGGCCGTGAATGACCGTAAGCTCATCCGGTTCACATACACGAGCAGAAGCGGCGGCGAGCAAGAGCGCGAGGTGGAGCCTATGGCACTTGTGCTCAAAAATTATGCGTGGTACCTTCACGGCTATTGCCGCCTGCGCGACGATTATCGCATTTTCAAGCTGACACGTATTAGGGAGCTCGACATACAAGCTGGCACCTTCATTCGTCGAGAGGAGTCGCTTGCACAGCTGAATGAGAGGTGGAAGACACCCGCGAAGAATGAATCGAATGAGGGGATTTCAGCTGTCCTTCGGTTCAAAGCCTCTGCTGCTTTGTCCGTAATGGACCATTTTGATGAAAAAAATATTGAACGGCTGCCGGACGGTCAGCTTATTGTGCGCATGACTTACTCTAGTGAACACTGGCTGATTCGCTCGGCACTCCATTATATGACCGATGTTATTGTACTTGAGCCCGATTCCGTTGCCGCAAAAGTAAGGCAGCTGGCACTCGATATTGCAAGTCAGTATGACGGTTTGGATAAAGAATAAGTTCAGGGCAGGAGGCTGGATCATGATATCCTTGCAGGGAAAAATCGCGGTTGTTACCGGGGGCACCAATAGGATTGGAAAGGCAACATGCAAACAGCTTGCTAGACAAGGAGCGAGGGTTGTTGTGAGCGGCTTGGAAAAGGAATGGTCCGCTGAATCGGTCGCGTCCGAGATTGTTGCGGATGGCGGTGAAGCCGTGTCGATTCCGGCGGATGCTCGTAATAAGAAGCAAATGGAACGGCTCGTGGAAGCCGTGAATCAAGCATATGGCCGTATCGATATTCTCGTATGCACGGCAAGTCAGCGTGCTGAAGCTACCGCTTTTGCGGAGCTCTCATGGGAAGCATTCGAGCGGCAGCTGACCGATGAATTGCAGTCGGTGTTTGAGCCTACAAAGGCAGTTATTCCCATCATGACAGCACAGCAATTCGGCAGAATCATCTATCTATCCAGCACAGAAGGCAAGGATCCTTCCCCTCAACATATCGCATATGGTACAGCGAAGGGTGGACTTGATACGTTCGCGAAATATATTGCGCAAGAGTTTGGCCTTTGCGGAATTACGGCTAATATCGTTGCTCCCGGCTTCGTTAGATCTGTTGAGCCCTTTATGATATCCGAAGAGGAAAGCCGCGTCATAGGCAGCTTCACGCCGCTTGGCCGGATTGCCGAACCGGAAGATGTCGCGGGCGTTATTTCTTTCCTCGCCGGAGACGGCGCGCGGTTCTTGACAGGAACCTACACGCCTGTAACCGGCGGGCTTGTTATGGAGTAAATTGCTTCAGTCCGGCTAACCTATCTGCTCTCCCGGACTTTCGGGACAATCCCTACTGTACAGCGGGAGATGCAGATTAACCGATCTTCCTCGTCGGTAATTTTTATATCCCAGACCATCGTTGTTCTTCCTTTGTGCAAAGGTGTCGCAACGGCGGTGACAATGCCGTCCCGCTTGGAGCGAATATGGTTGGCATTGATCTCCATCCCTACGGCCAGCTGGTTCTCTTTATCGATCAGATTGTACGTGCCCACGCTCGCCGCCGTTTCGGCAAGAGCTACCGATGCCCCGCCGTGCAGGACTCCAAAATATTGCCGGGTAGCCGGACCAACGGGCATGGTAGCAACAACACGCTCCCCCGTGCATTCCGTAATACGCATCCCCAGTATACCAAACATCGTTGTTTCATAAGATACATCTTCGCTTAACATGAAGTGGTTGTCATTGTTGTTATTCATTCGGAATCTCCCTCTAATGCTCTCCTAGCATATATCTATAATTTTTTATAATTTCGGATTTTACTAAAAGGTCGCCCCTGCACTTATCAGCATACGCTCAATTTCCTTAAATCCATTCCTTCTGGCATGCTGCAGCGAGGTTACTCCGTCTCGATCGGCAATATTTACGTCTGCTCCGTGTTCGATAAGCAGCTGAGTGATTTTTTGATGCTTTGAACCACCATTGCCAAGGATAGCGACCTCAAGCAGAGCGGTCCACCCTAAGTTATTGATATGGTTAATGTTCACATCTGTAGTTGAGAGCAAGGCTCTTACATTCTCAACATGCCCTTTCTCACTTGCAGGAATGAGCGCATTCCCTCCATAACGGTTCGTTATTGTTGTATCCGCCTTAGCTTCAATAAGGAGCTTCAAAATTTCTAGGCGGCCTTGGGCCCCGGCATAAAGGAATGGATTATCATGTATGTAGTCCTGCAAGTTCATATCCGCACCGGCATCTATCAGTATTTTCACGATCTCCGGCTTGTTCGAATGGGTTGCCGCCAGCATGGCCGTTCTCCCCTTATGATCTTGTGTATTAAGATTTGCCCCGGCTTTGATTAACTCCTCAAGCTTCTTCAGATCTCCCCGTTCAGCAGCTAAAATCAGTTCGTTATTCAACGTATCCCGCCTTTTCACTTTTTATTATTGAAGCTTGCCTTCGCGGAGCAGCTCGACGGATTTTTCAATACGACGCTGTCTGGTTTCAATGCTTTTAGCACCCTCAATATTCAATACAAACCGGCGTTTGTTGCTGTAAGATAAACTTTCGAAAAACTGCTGTGCCTCGCTTTCGCGATTCATCGCCTCAGCAAAATCATCTGGCACAATGACTTCACGTGGTGTTGTGTCCAGTTCGACTTCGACCTCAAGCTCGTCTCCAGCCTGAATGCCTGCCCCGCTTCGATGCTCTTGGCTGACCGGCAGCATGTATTTCCCACCCATTGATCCTATCGTACTGAGGTAGCTGTAGGAACCAATTGTCACTTTGACAGCAGGCTTCTTTCCCGCTCCAAGTGCCTCAACGATTTCGTCCGGAACTTGAATGCCGGTTGCTGTTTTTTTACTCAGCTCAAGCGTGGCGTTAAATCTCATTTTCCTCATCCCCCTTTACTTGCTTTATTTTCTCAATCAGCTCGAGATATTGGGTATCTCCGTACCCTACTTCTGGGAAAGCCTCGAATAATTGCTTAAGCAATTCAGATGTAGGTAAATGTTCATTGTCTATAATATAGGTTCTAACGGTATTATCTTCTGTCTGCATTTCTAAAAACAATTTAATTGCCTGATCCATCAAGGGAAAAAGTTCAATTGCTGGCTTCTCATGATGAATCAATACTTCCTCATAAACGGAATAATAGCTGCCTAAAGTAAGCTCTATTGGGCTTATTTTAAACTCATTCTCTTTAAAACTATTATAAACCACTTTGCCCTTATACTGAGACTGCTCGAGATAGGCAAGGATCGTTAGTAGATTCATCTGACAAAACATGTCCTCCCCAAACCATAGAACAATTTCGTTATACTTTTTCTGAAACAGCTCATCTAAGGGCTTTATAACCTTGTTGCGGTAATTTTCAACTGACTCATGATGTCCCGATGCTCTAGTTTCAATAAACGCCTGATCGAAAATAAATGCCGTAGTCGCATGTACACACATGGCCTCATTAAAGGGGACATAGCTACCCATAAACTTTTTACTTTTAAATTTCTCATACATCGCTTGACCGTTTAAGATGTGCAGTACGTCTTGATCACTCATTCCGCAACCCCTCCCCTGATGGAAAAGTCCAAAAAGCCTATCCAAAACGCAAGTCTTGAATAGGCTTTTCTTTAAGATTAATATTCTCCTTTAATGACAAAGAATGAGCCCCGAATGGTTCCAGCCAGCTTAGACTTCTGCCGAGCAAACTTAAACTTCTCTTCTAACTCCTTTGGAATTTCCATTCCTTCAGAAAGCTTAAAGCCAACGGCCCTTTTCTTAGGATCATCAACTGTATACATGACATTAATTGAAAGCCCATCCTCATAAAAGACATACGTAAATTTGATATTTTCCACTTGGAATTGCGATGTTTCTAAAGGTTTCGCCGCAAACTGAATATCACGTTCTTTCAAAACTCTGTTCGCGTAATCAAGGGCTTCCTGACTTTCGCTAGCTGGCACCACCGTAAATTCATGCTTGTATTTGTTCATAAAATAACGGGCTTCATTTGCACGTAAACCAGCAAGCGCATCTGCTACAGGTGAAGACTCTAAACCAACCGTGGATACATTTTTAAAATCAACAACATAAGACATTTTCATTCCTCTTTTCTATTATTATTTCGTATAAATAGGATTCCACCGTTTATCAAAAACTAATCCTCGTATCTACCAAATATTATAGCAAAAACAAAAAACCGTTTCTTCCTAAATAGGATGACCTATTTAAGAAAGAAACGGCTCTTATATTTCAATTAATTATTTAATAACGACGTATTCCAAGTTAACCAGCTTCGCGTAAGTTACGATTTGATCTGTCGTCAGGTTCAAGGAAACAACCGTATGGTGACCGCCGCCATTCTCAAGCCAAGCTTTGATCCCATCTTGGAAGTTCGGCTTCACTGTCCACAGGACGCGAGCTACTGGAAGATTTGGAGCTGGAACGGTAGGTTCGAATGCGGAAACCTCGTTGATCAGCAATTTATAATGAGTGCCAAAGTCCGCCATGGATACGACTACGCCATCGCCTGCTTTACCATCAAACACAAGACGAGCCGGATCTTCACGATCGCCAATTCCGAGTGCGGAAACGATAATTTTCGGCTTATTGCTTGCCAAGGAAGGATCAACTTCAAGCATATGGGATTGCAGGATGGCTTCTTGACCAGCCGCCATCTCGTACGTGTAATCCTCCATAAAGCCTGTGTTCTGATTGCGGCTCATTACCTTCATCAAGCGGTCAAGCGCAGCTGTCTTCCAGTCGCCCTCGCCAGCGAAGCCGTAGCCTTGTGCCATCAGACGCTGTACAGCAAGACCAGGAAGCTGCTTCATGCCATGCAAATCTTCAAAGTTTGTTGTGAAGGCATTATAGTTTCTCTCGTCCAAGAAACGTTTAATGGCAATTTCATAGCTCGCTTGGATTCTAACACTAGCTTCCCAAGCCTCTTTGCTGTTCGTGCCGTAATCGAAATCGTAGAGCTCCGCATACTGGCCCATCAGATCATCGATCTCTTGCTCAGTAACAGCATTCACGTATTGTACGAGATCGCCGATACCATAGTAGTCGACAGTCCATCCGAATTGGATTTGAGCCTCGACCTTGTCGCCTTCTGTTACGCCAACATTACGCATGTTGTCGCCGAAACGAGCCACTTTAATATTGAAGCTTTCGTTGTAAGCAACGGCTACGTCCATCCAATCTGCAATTTGCTGCTGAACGCCCGGACGTTCCCAATAGCCTACAACGATTTTATTTTGTTTATTCAGGCGGGCATTAATAAATCCGTATTCACGGTCGCCGTGAGCCGCTTGGTTCAAGTTCATGAAGTCCATGTCGATTGTTGCCCAAGGAATGCTCTCATTATATTGCGTTGCGAGGTGAAGCAAAGGCTTCTGCAGCAGCTTCGTACCACGGATCCACATTTTCGCAGGCGAGAAGGTATGCATCCAAGTGATAACACCTGCTACCTCATCACGATAGTTAACTTCTTTCATGATGCTTGTAATTTTATCAGCGGTTACTGCCAGGTCTTGCAGGACAAGCGGATAAGGGAGCACACCACTATTATTCAGGGCATCAGTCATTGTCTGTGCGTGAGCTTTTACTTCTGCCAGTGCTTCTTCCCCGTACAAATGCTGTGAACCTACAACGAACCAAAATTGTTTTTCTGCCATCTTAATCATCCTCTTTTCTCAATTTAGTAAGGTGTAAAATCTATTATTTCTGCCCGTAATAGGCGTCTTTACCGTGTTTCCGAAGATAGTGCTTATCTAGAATGCCTTGCGGCAGTTCTTTGGCAAAATGGTTTAATTGCCGTGCATACAAGTTCATCTTGCAGACTTCCTCCAGCACGACACTGTTCACGACTGCCGACTTCGCATCTTTCCCCCAAGTGAAAGGTGCATGTCCTGAAAGCAGGACAGCCGGAACGGCCATAACATCCAGTCCACGCTGCTCGAACGTTTCGATAATGACATGACCCGTCTCCGCTTCGTAACCCCGGTCAATCTCCTCTTGATTCAAGAAACGTGCACAAGGCACGGAGCCATAGAAGGTGTCCGCATGTGTTGTTCCCATAACAGGTACATCTAGTCCCGCTTGCGCCCAGATCGTAGCCCAGGTGGAGTGGGTATGAACGATGCCTCCGATTTGCGGATAATGTTTGTACAATACAGCGTGAGTCGCGGTATCCGAAGAAGGTCTCATCTCTCCCTCAACCACATTACCGTCAAGATCCACAACGACCATGTCGCTTGGTTTCATCTTGTCATAGCTGACTCCGCTTGGTTTGATGACGAACAGGCCGCTATCCCGATCAACAGCGCTCGCATTACCCCAAGTGAATTTTACAAGTCCGTGCTTCGGCAAATCTAGATTCGCTTCATATACCTCTTCTTTCAGTTGTTCTAACAACGTTAGTCCCTCCCATTCTCCAGCAGATGTTCTACAGCAGCTTGTTCAATCGCAAGCCCTGCTTGATATCGTTTGATGAAGGCTTCGAACCCTCTTACATCAGCTGCATCCGGAGCAATCTCTTGTCCTTCAACATCTTTAAAGACCTTCTGCTCGAGGAAGTCGTCCAAGCCCTCTTCTTGATCCTTGTTGATAAGGTAAGAAGCCAGAAGCGCCATGCCCCATGCTCCGCCTTCACCAGCCGTGGACATAACCGAGATCGGTACGTTCAGCGCGCCAGCTAAGATTTTTTGTCCAACGACAGGAGTCTTGAATAAGCCGCCATGAGCCAAAATGCTGTCGATAGCTACATCTTCATTTTCAGTCAAAATATCCATGCCAAGCTTTAATGCTCCAAAGGCCGTGAATAAGTGTGTTCGCATGAAGTTAGCAAGCGTAAAGTTGCTTTCAGGTGAGCGGACGAAGAGCGGACGCCCTTGGTCAATTCCTGTAATATTCTCGCCCGAGAGATAACCGTAGCTCAACAAACCGCCGCCATCCGGATCAGCTTCCAATGCCTTACCCAGCAATACGCTGAACAACTTGCCGGAATCTGCGCCAAACCCCATCGCTTCGGAGAATTCACGGAACAATCCCATCCAGGCGTTAAGATCGCTGGAACAGTTGTTGGCATGCACCATGCCGACTGGACTGCCGTCAGGCGTTGTGACCATATCAATCTCCGGATAAACCTTCGATAATTCCTTCTCGAGTACAATCATAGCAAAAACAGAAGTACCAACGGATATATTACCCGTACGCTTCCTTACGCTATTCGTCGCTACCATGCCTGTGCCGGCATCGCCCTCTGGCGGACACAGCTGAATGCCAGACTGCAGATCCCCTGCTGGGTCCAGAATGCGGGCGCCAGCCTCCGTCAACTCACCAGCTTGCTCACCGGAGAGACATACTTTAGGGAGAAGATCCTCAAGCTTCCACGGATAACCTTTGGATGCGATTCGATCATCAAATTGCTTAATCATCGTTGGATGGTAATTATGAGTGGCTTCATCAATAGGGAACATACCGGAAGCATCGCCAACACCAAGTGCTTTATTGCCGGTGAGCAACCAGTGGATATAGCCCGCCAGCGTCGTTACATAATCAACGCGAGGCAGATGCTCCTCTTCGTTTAAGATTGCTTGGTACAAATGGGCGATACTCCAGCGCTCAGGGATATTAAATTGGAACAATTCCGTAAGTTCCTTAGCTGCCGCACCCGTTGTGGCGTTACGCCAAGTCCGGAATGGTACAAGCAGTTCGCCATTGCTGTCGAATGCCATGTAACCATGCATCATAGCGGAAAATCCAATTGAACCGAATGTACGGAGCGTAACTCCGTAATTCCGTTCCACTTCCAGCTTTAATTCACCATAAGCGGCTTGGAGACCAACAAGAATGTCCCCCTGGTTGTACGTCCAATAGCCGTCTTTGAGCAGATTCTCCCACTCATAGCTTCCTGAAGCGATGGTCTCAAAACGACGATCGATCAGTACCGCTTTAATCCGTGTAGAGCCGAATTCGATACCTAGTGAGGTCTCGCCATTAATAATTGCTTCCTTCAGACTCATAGTTAACCTATCTCCCCTCTCCGTTTAACCCCAACAATTTCTCATCCTATAAAAGCCTCAATCCAATCGAAAGAAGGCGCTTTCTCATACTGACAGCCCTAGTATATTTTCTGTACGTACATTTGTCAATATAGTCTAATAGTTATACCTACATGAGTTGCAAAAGCATCCCTTTTCATCATTATTATTGCGTCCATATGTAACTTGTACCATTGAGAAAATAAGCAAATAGGACTGCATTTGCATTCCAAGCAATGTATGCTAGAATGTGTACGTACAACTTTATGAAAGTAGTGGATTACATGAAGCCAAAATATCAGGTCATCATTGATGATCTTAAAAGTTATATACTCTCGGGAACATACAAATCTGGCGAGAGAATCCCTTCGGAGCTTGCTTTGCAGGAAGACTACAGCGTTAGCCGGCAGACGGTCAGAAAAGCGATTTTGGAGTTATCAAATGAGGGATTCCTAAGAAGTGAGAAAGGATCAGGCACGTACGTCAGTACCCAATATCGCTCCAAAGCTGGCGGGAAAACCACCAATAAAACAATTGGCGTCATCACGACCTATATTTCGGATTACATCTTTCCTTCCATTATCCGCGGCATTGAAAGCCGATTAAATGAAGATAATTATTCTTTGCTGCTGGCCAGTACAAATAACGATATCTCCCAGGAAAAAAAAGCGCTCGAAATGATGCTGTCCTACGGTGTTGATGGACTGATTATTGAACCTACTAGAAGCAATGTTTACAACCCCAATATTGCTTACTACCTGTCTTTTAAGGAGCAGGAAGTCCCTCTCACGATGATTAATGCCTATTACGAAGAGCTCGAGGTTCCTTTCTTCTGTCTGGATGATGTGCAGTCCAGCTATCTCGCAACCCGGGAGCTGATTGCCAAAGGACATACTCAGATCGGCATTATTGCGAAAATGGATGATTTGCAAGGGAAGTTTAGAATGAAAGGATTTATTAAGGCACTTGGGGAAGCCAAATTACGGTTTCAGCAAGAGCATGTCCTTTCATTCGATACGGCGACAAAGCCGGACCTATCTGCAAACCTCGAAGGTTATCTGAACGACAATCGGGATGATGTGACCGCCCTTGTATGCTACAACGACGAGGTAGGACTCGAAGTTGTACATGTCTGCAGAAAGCTGGGCATCTCCATTCCAGACGAGTTATCCATCATTGGCCAGGATAATTCCTACATCGCAAAGAACGCGAATATCAAGCTCACAACGCTGACCCATCCCCAAGAGCAAATGGGCCGTGACGCAGCAGACTGGATTATCAAGAATCTTCAAGGCAAAAAAGACCTGCCCACAAGCACCTACTACCAGCCTGTACTCATTGAGGGTGAAACGGTAAAAGAGATTGAAGTGGAATAGATAAGGTTAAAGAAAATGCCGCTCCTGCAAAGGGAGCGGCATTTTTTTGCTTTTACAACCATTGGTCAAATTTGTTAAGCCTCACAAATGGTGTCTTTTGGGGGTCAAAAACAACACATTATCCGCTTGTCATCACCTCTTGTCAAATGCCCGCAGGCCTGCTGTTATGCGCCTTCCGGGCATGCCTAAAACGACATATTTACGAGAGTTTAACATCTCGGCTATCGTAAATGTGTAAGCGTTATCAAGCTAGTGTTGCAAGCAGCGACGGCTGGTGAATGATCCCGAAATCAGAATGAGTTGTGAAAGGAGTGGTTCTATGCAGCATACAAGAACGATCCTTCCCAGGGATTCGGCGTTAACTACAAAACAAAAAACAAAGCGCACGAAGACTTGGAAGGGAATCATTAAAAACTGGGAATTGTACCTCTTTATTGCCCCAGCGCTTCTCTACTTCCTTATTTTCTGCTACGGACCGATGTACGGCATTCAAATCGCCTTTAAAAACTTCATCCCAACAAAAGGGATTACGGGGAGCCCGTGGGTCGGCTTCGACCATTTTGTACGATTCTTTCATTCCTATTACTTTTGGGACCTGATATGGAATACGCTCAGCATCAGTTTGTATTCCTTAGCGGTCGGTTTTCCGATTCCGATTATACTGGCGCTTGCCTTTAATGAGGTACGGAACGGCTACTTCAAGAAATTGGCCCAAACGGTCACCTACGCACCACACTTTATATCGATGGTCGTTATGGCAGGTATGATTATTACCTTTCTTTCCCCATCTACAGGCATAGTAACGAATATTATTGAGGGACTTGGTTTCCATTCACCCGATTTCCTTACAGATCCACGTTGGTTTAAAACCATGTACGTCTTCTCGGATGTGTGGCAGAGTGCGGGCTGGGGTACCATTATTTATTTGGCTGCACTGTCCGGTGTTGATCCTGGACTTCATGAGGCGGCCATCATTGATGGAGCCTCACGGTTCCAGCGTGTCCGTCATATCAACATTCCAACCTTAGTGCCAACTATGACGATTCTGCTCATATTGAGCATGGGTAGCTTACTTGGCGTTGGCTTTGAGAAAATATTGCTGCTGCAAAACCCGCTCAACATGACCGCGTCAGATGTGATTTCGACATTTGTCTATCGTTCAGGGCTTGTGAGCGCTCAGTACAGCTTCTCAACAGCCATTGGATTATTCAACTCTGTCATCAATGCGGTGCTGCTTATTGTGGTCAATCAGGTCGTTCGCCGTATAAGCGATAACAGCTTGTGGTAGAGAGGGGGAGCATTCTGTATGTTATCAGGTATTAATGAGAGTGGCCGAGATAAAGTATTCCTGGTTTTCAATTATATTTTCGTATTTCTAGCGTTTCTTGTCGTGTTTTATCCGCTCATTTATATGGTCAGTGCTTCCATCAGTAATCCAAAGCTTGTTGGATCAGGCGAAATGTGGCTGTGGCCGATGGAAATTACGTTTGACGGCTATAAACGGGTGTTCGAGAATTCGAACATTTGGAACGGATATGGCAACACCATTCTCTATACCATCGTTGGTACGGCCATTAATCTGGCGGTGACGCTGCCCGCAGCGTATGCGCTGAGCCGGAAGGACTTTATCGGCCGCAATATCTTCATGGGGCTGTTCATGGTCACGATGTTCTTCGGCGGCGGGCTTGTACCGACTTACTTGCTCGTTAAGAAACTTCATATGATTAACACCATCTGGGCGATTGTCCTTCCGTCGGCTGCTTCCATCTGGAATATTATCGTCGCCCGTACCTTCTTCCAAAGCTCGCTTCCGAGGGAGCTGCAGGAGGCTGCACAGATCGATGGCTGCACCAACCTGCGGCTGTTTATGAAGATTATCCTGCCGTTATCGATGCCAATTATTGCGGTTATGGCTCTGTTCTACGGGGTCGGCAACTGGAACAGCTACTTCTCGGCACTCATTTATTTAAACGACGCGGCAAAATATCCGCTGCAGCTGGTACTGCGTCAAATTCTTGTCTTGCAGGAGGCCTCGGCGCAGGGCGGGGGAGCGATGGACATCGCCTCGGCTTCGGCGCTAAACAGTAAAGCTGAGATTGCCGCGCTCGTCAAATACGCCGTCATCATTGTAGCGACGGTACCGGTTATTGCGATTTATCCTTTCTTACAGCGCTATTTCGTTCAAGGTGTTATGATCGGTTCAGTCAAAGGCTGATTCCGACTTACCATAGGTGCACCCAAACTATAAAGGGAGTTGTTGTCATGAATAAGATTCGTAAGGCATCATTGATCCTCCTTAGTCTAACAACATCCGCAGCACTGCTTCAGGCCTGCGGCGCAAATTCAAACGATGGTAACACAGGTACGACAAACACGAACGTTAGCGAAGGAGCTATTAGTAAAGATGCCTTCCCAATTGTGGACAAGCCGCTGACCCTCAAGATGATGTCGCAAGACGTCGGTGTTGCCGATTGGAATAAGATGCCGGTCATGCAAGAGATGGAGAAAATAACGGGCATCCATATGGAATATCAGAACTCCCCGGTCGACAGCTTTGCAACAAAGAAGAACCTCGTGTTCGCAAGCGGTGACCTGCCGGATATTTTCTATGCCGCAGAACTGACATCCGCTGAGCAAGTCACATATGGAACGCAAGGCGTGCTCCTGCCGCTTGAAAAGTATATCGATGGCGGCTATGCACCAAATATCAAGAAAATTTTTGATGAGTATCCCGACATTCGCAAGTCGTACACAACACCTGACGGCCATATCTATTCCTTGCCAAACATCGATCTGTCCGCCGTGTGGTACCGTGGGCCAATGTGGTACAACGGCAAATTCCTGAAAGCGTTGAATGCCGAAGAGCCGAAGACAACCGAAGAGCTGTACAGCTATTTAAAACGGGTCAAAGAAGAAGATCCAAACGGCAACGGCAAGCAGGACGAAATCCCGCTCACTTCCGTTAAGCTCGACGATCTGCGCATGTACTTCCTCGGCTTCTGGGGCATCTACAACGAAGTGTATTATGCCGACAAGGAAGGCAAAGTACACTATTCACCTCAAGAAGAAGGCTATAAAGGCTACTTGACGTTCCTGAACCGTCTATGGAAAGAAGAGTTGCTGGACCACGAGACCTTCTCACAAACCGATGATCAGAAGACAGCAAAAGGCAAGAATAATCAGGTCGCTTTGTTTAACAATTGGTTCCCGTACTTCATGCTTGGCGGCGAGCCTAGCGGTGACAATCCACTCATGACGCCGGTAAAGAGCGAAATAGCTGGATCTCCGGTATACGGTAAGCATCCGGGACTCTCCACGAACGGTACCTTTGCCATCACAAGCTCGAATCCGTCGCCGGAAGCGTCGATGCGCTGGGTCGACTACCTATACGGCTATGATGGCGCTACATTATTTGCACAAGGTCCGGAGAACATGCTGTGGAAGTACAAGAACAAGGATACTCATGAGAAAGAATGGCTGCCGCTAGAGGCTGGCCAAGACCGTGAAGAGCTTCGCGGCACGCTGACGCCGAACTACGGCATCCCGGCGCCAGGCATGGGCTCGGCTGAGCTGACCAAAGGCTTGAGGAGCGAATTCGACAGCTGGCTTGATCAACAGAATGCGGAGAAGCTGACGCCAATTGCCAAGTCACCATTCCCGTACGTCTATCTGACGAATGACCAACAGACAGAAGCAACGGCGCTGCTGGCAGATCTGGGCACATACGTGACACAGATGGAAGCAAAATTCGTAACTGGACAAGAGCCGCTTTCCAATTGGGACAAGTATGTAGCTCAGCTTAAGAAAATGGGCAGCGACAAGATCGTTGAGCTTTACCAAAGCGCCTACGACAGCTGGAACAAGTAACGACAATTTATGATTGAAAAGCAAATAGCCAACCTTTCCCGGCGCTTAACCGGGGGTTGGCTATTGTACTATTCATCTTCAAGTTCGGAAAATTGCCGGGCTTGTTCGTTTTCCGAGAACAGCTTGCGATATTGCCCAGGTGTATAGCCGGTTTCTTTTTTAAACTTGCGTGTGAAGTTTGGCGTATCCTGGTAGCCAACGCGAAGAATGATGTCCTTCAGCGGGTCGCTTGTGGTCTTGAGCTGCTGAATCACCATTTCGAGCCGCTTCTGCCAAATGTATTGGATGAAATTCTGTCCGATCTTCTCTTTGAAGGAACGGCTGACATGCGACGGTGAAACGCCAAATGCAAAGGCAACGGATTCGAGGCTCAATGAATGATCCGTATACCTCTCGTCAATATATATGGCGATACGCTCCATTAAGGTCTGTTCTTCCTTCCGGTTATTCTGCTCTACTTGATTGCAGATGCGGGAGGCCAGAGCCAGGAAGGTGCGTTCCAGCTCGTCCAGGGAATTGCCGTAGATCGCAGCAGGGGCCAGATCTAGGGCAGCACTGTGGATACCAAGCTCGGATGCCGTTTTTAGCATTGTATTCAACAGATCGAAGCAAGTGCAGCGTGTAAGCAAAGCGGAAACTTGCGTCGTCTGCAGGTTCCGAAACACCGATTCTATAATGGGCACGGCAACATCGTAGCTGCCTTGCTTCAAACTTTGTGCAAGCTTCATCAACGTGTTATTTGGAATCCAATCCGCATGCTGCGGTTCGTCGGAGAGCCTCTCGAAATAGGTAATGCTGCCCGGCTCGATAGAAGACCGGAGCTCAAAGGCTGAGCAAGCCTCAATAAAGGACTGATTCAGCTGGTCCGGGCTCTCATAGCAGGTGCCGACACCGATGCCGATCATTGGGATGTCGTCCATAATGGCAAGCACACGGCTTCGCATAGCTTCGACAATCTTGCGGACGCGGTTGAACACATCCGCTTGACCGACATGCCAATCAAAGCTGACGATAAGCCCCAGCTGATCCAGCTGGGAAAGCTCGACACCGTACCCGACTGCTTTCAGCTCCAGGAACTCGATCTGGTTCAGCAGTTTAATCAGTTCTTGCCTATCGCTTGGGGAACCGCCATTGTTGCCCGATCCGATAACCACGACAAAATAGTGCGAACGGTCAAAGCGAAGATCAAAAGCTTGCAGCAGCTCAGGAGTCAGACTTTGAACATTGCCGTACTTCAGCAGCATCGACAAGAAGTGATTACGCGCGAAAGGCTCTTGAAGATCGATCCTTGAACTGTATTCCTGCAGCGTGGACCGAATTCGGTCCAGCTCGTTGCCGAGTGCTTCGGTCCCACCTTGCTGACGGTTCTTATTCGACTTGGATGCGGCGAATTGTACAAGCATCGAAATCGGCTGGTACTGCATTCTGGCAAGCACAAGCGCAATAGCCGCTCCAACAAGGACGATGATACAAAACAGCAGGATGATGAAGCTGCGTACATGCAGCACACTGCTGAAGAATTGCGCGCTTGGCATCGCCGTAACGTACGTCCAGCCGTTATTTTGTGATTTGACGGAGACGACGGAGTGCGGCTTGCCGTTAATGGTCTGCTCGTGAATGCCGGGTTCCAGGTTGATCAGCGATTTCGCTGCCGTACTGGTCATTGCTTCCCCTTGGCGGTTATCCACCAGAATATGGCCTTCGTTATCAAGAATAAAAGTAAGGCCTTGATAGTTTCCGAGTATGGAATCAATTAGGCTGGTGAGCTCGGACTCTCGGATCAGATACATAACCGTGCCATGCGGCGTTGGACTGTTTGGTGTGATGGGAATGAGATAAGCCAGCATACTCTCCGAGATCTTCGAAGATTTCGTAACGGTATCTGCCGGCCGCATCGTCGGATATTTGACCGTGTTCAGGTCAAGGAACAGCTTGTCCGTCGGCCAGTTTCCAAAGCTGAAGACATTAGCGAAAACGTCAAAATTGTAGAGGCCTTTGCTGGAATATATTTTCTCGTCTTGATGGAAATAGAGCAGCAGCTCACCGATTATTGAGCTGGTCGATTTGTATTGATCCAGCCCTTTAATCGCTTCGCCGCTGTAGATCGGGTCGTGAACACGGTAGGGCGTAAGCCGGTTGTCATAGGAGATACGGGAAGCGATCTCGCTCAGTTCCTTGATCCGGCCGTCGACAATAACCTTAGCCTGAGTCAGCTGATTCAATCGGGATTGCTCGATTTCCGAACGCAGGCTGCTGACGGCATTTTGGTAAATGAAGATGGTCATCAGAATTAAAGGAATTAACAATATAAACAAATAGGACCAAATGTATTTCAGGAAAAGCTTTGATTTAAAGTAGTTCTTTATCAAAACATGCTGCCCCCTGTGCGTCCTGCCGTGAATATATTTACCAATCATATCAACTTTTAATTTTTTTGCCCATAGCGCGAAGGAACGTAAAACCAACAACGGAGGATGAGAATATGAACAGAAGCGGAGTGCCGGAACCAAAAATTGCCTACGCCCCTGAACACTATCTATGCCGACGAGCGCAGGAGCCGCTTGAGCTGGACGGCCGCGTCGATAAGTCGTTCTGGGCGGCTGCGGAATGGACCGGGGATTTTGTTGATATCGAAGGCGATCTCCGTCCCAAGCCTTCAAAGCAGACGAGGGTCAAAATGCTGTGGGACGACGAATATTTCTACTTCGCGGCGGAGCTGATCGAGGATCAGATATGGGCAACGCTGACAGAGCGCGATTCGGTCATTTTTCACGATAATGATTTCGAGATCTTCATTGATCCCGACGGCGACAGCCATCACTATTACGAATTTGAAATCAATGCGCTGAATACAGTGTGGGATTTGCTGCTGGTCAAGCCCTATCGGGACGGCGGCCCGCCGGTGAACAGCTGGGATATCGCAGGACTGAAGACCGCCGTGCATATTGACGGTGAGCTTAATTGTCCTTCTGCAGCTAACCGCATGTGGAGCATCGAAGTGGCGATGCCTTGGACCAGCTTACGAGAATGCGCTGCCGGTGGGCGGCCTCCGTCTTCCGGTGAGTTCTGGCGCGTCAATTTCTCACGTGTCGAGTGGCAGGCCGAGGTACACGAAGGCAAGTACCGTAAAGTCATCAATCCGGTGACGGATAAGCCCTATCCCGAAGATAACTGGGTGTGGTCACCGATGGGTCTCGTCAACATGCATTATCCAGAGCTGTGGGGTTACGTCGTATTCACGGATGAGTATGGCGAGCCTTCGGCGTTTGAGCTTCCTGCAGATGAGCAGATCAAATGGGAGCTGCGCCGGCTCTACTACCGTGAACGCAACTATTTCGAAGCGCATGGTGAATTTACTAGGGATGCCAAGCTTCTGATGGGAGAGGAATGCTGGAGCATCAAGCCTGTCATTGAAACGACGAGCAGCCTATTCCAGATTAAAGTGCCATCCGCGGACCAGCAATCTGTGTTCTGTATTCGTGAAGACGGGAAGTTATGGAGGGAGTGACCCTAATGACAATACCAAAGATGATATTTTTACTGGATCATGAAGCTTTGGAGCGGATTGAACGCAAATTTCGTTTGAAACAGCAACTTGCCGCAGGGCGGCAGCAAGAGCTGTTTGGTATTTTCCAAGAAGAGCTGACAGAAGAAGAACTATGGGCTTTAAAGTACCTGTTCGCTTACATGCCGGTTAACGACATGGCCGATTACGACGGCTCCTTGTTCTTAAGCCATGTGCGGCAGACGCTGGACATCCGAAGGAAGATGCCGTGGAGTATTCCAGACGATCTCTTCCTGCATTTCGTATTGCCCTACCGGGTCAATACGGAGAATATCGAGGATTCACGCGGCATCCTATACCAAGAATTAGCAGAGCGTACGGCGCAGCTATCGATGGCTGAGGCCATATTGGAGACGAATTACTGGTGCCAGGAAAAAGCGACATACATAGGCAGCGATCTGCGCACGTTATCGCCGCTCTCCATGATTCGGAACGCGCGTGGACGCTGCGGCGAAGAGTCGACGCTTGCCGTAGCCGCGCTGCGCAGCATTGGCATTCCCGCCCGCCAGGTATATACGCCGCGCTGGGCCCACTGCGACGATAATCATGCATGGGTTGAAGCGTGGGCCGACGGGCAGTGGCACTATATTGGGGCATGCGAGCCGGAAGCCCGTCTCGACCAAGGGTGGTTCACGCCGCCCGCGCGCCGGGCCATGCTGGTCAACACGAGGATCCTCGCGGATTATCGGGGACCCGAAGACATTACCCTTGCCCACGACTGGTACACGGAGATCAACTTGCTCGATAACTATGCTCCTAGCGGAATGATACAGGCAATGGTGAAAGATGTGCACGGTGCGCCTATTGCCGGTGCGGAGGTCCGATTCGAGCTGTACAATATGGCCGAATTATTCCCGATTGCCATTGTGCCAACAAATAGCGAGGGCAAAGTCTCCTTTAAGACAGGTCTCGGGGATCTGGTCATTCGCGCGGTGAAAGACGGCCAATGGGACGAAACAAAAATCTCGGTATTAGGTCACAACTTGAACTTAGTGGAGCTTGTTCTGAACGAATCGGAGCAGCCGGCAGGATATGTCGACTTCAATATGGTTCCGCCTCCCGAGAGAGAGGGGGAGCCTTTGGAGCCGCTGACGGAAGCAAAGATTATGCGGCATAATAGCCGTCTAGAGGAAGGGACTCGATGTCGGACCTCTTATGAAGGAACTTTCCTCTGCGAGTTGGATGCCGCCTCGCTTGCGGAAGAGACGGGACTGCCTTCGGATCGTGTATGGAACATCCTTCGGAATGCGCGGGGCAACAGCCGTGAGATCGCAGCCTTTTTGCGGGAGCAGTCAGGCGCATTTGGTGAGTGGCCGCTGCGCCTCTTAGAAACGCTGCCGAGTAAGGATTTAATTGATACGTTCCGCCCTGTGCTTGAGGATCATTTGATCGGTGCACTCTCGAGTCGAGGCACGCTGGACGAAGAAATTTTTGTTCGTTACGTGCTTTGTCCGCGAGTACTGCATGAGATGCTGGTTCCTTATCGGAAGCTGCTACGAGCTGCATTCACGGCGAAGGAAATCGCCTCATTTCAAGTTGATCCTTCGCTGGTTGCCCGCAGCTTGCAAGAGAACTTTGAGGTTTGGACAGATCTGCCGAATCTAATAGGCCGGGGAAATCCAGCTGGAACTTATAAGCTGAAGCTGGGAGATCCGTTATCACTGGATATTCTGTTTGTAGCCGTCTGCCGCAGCTTAGGTATCCCGGCACGTCTGCATCCGAGCGAACAAACAGCGCAATATTTACAGCAGGATAGCTGGTTCGACGCCGAGACCACAGTGGAAGTATCCTCCGGAAGCGAGCGTGAAGCACCAAAAGATCGCGGGCTGTTACGGTTGAGCAAAGATGCTGCCGGAGGGCAGGAACCGCCAGTCGCCTCCTATGCAGAGAATTTCACATTCGCCCGTCTAGAGAACGGCGTTTACCAAACGTTAGTGTATCCTCACGGCAAGACGGATATCTACGATGTACCATTTGAAGTGCAAGCTGGCCAATATCGGTTGACAACGGGCATTCGTCTGAAGGACGGTACGGTGCGCGTACGCCTCTCGTATTTTGCTGTGCGTGCTGGAGCAACGATTGAAGTGCCACTGACATTCCGAGAAACGATGATGGATATTCCGGTACTCGGCGTATTCGACAGCAACAGGGAAATTACCCTGCAAGGCGGCGAGTCAGCCATGCTAGAGCAGATCCTCGGAACGGAAGGCGCTATTGTCGCCTGGATCGAGCCGGAACGGGAACCGACCAAGCATTTGCTCCGTGAGCTGATGGAGTTGTCTGAGCAGCTCAATCAGCTGAAGGTACCGATTATCCTGCTCACCAGCAACATGGAACGAACTGCATCCGACAGCTTTTCCGAATATCCGAAGCTGCCTTTGCATACCGTGTTTGTTCGTGATTCAAGCCCTTTGCCAGACACATTCGTCCAAGCATCGGCGACCGAAGCCGGATTCCCGCATCTGCTCGCCCTAGACCGTCAAAATCAAATTCGTTATGCCGCTTCCGGCTACAGAATCGGTAATGTGAAAGAAGCCATACAAGTGATGACTAGTCTCATTCCTTACGAATAGAAACAGAACGGAGCGGATAAACAACAATGGAAAAAAAATATTTTAAAGTAGGTTATGTGAGCGATTCGGCGCTTCCCGAGATGACACGGGAGGATCTGCTGAAGCTCACGCATATTAACGTGGCGTTTGGTCATGTTCGGCAGGATGAAATTGTTACGGAGCATCTAAAGCAAATCGATGCGATTCATACCATTAAGCGCGAAAATCCTGAGCTGAAGGTACTCCTGTCCGTCGGCGGCTGGAGCGCCGGCGGCTTCTCCGAAGCGGCATCGACCGAAGAAGGCAGACAGAAGATGGCTGCCTCGGCAGTCCGGGTCATTCGCACACTTCCTTTTGACGGGATCGATTTGGATTGGGAGTACCCTTGTTACGGAGAAGCGGAGATTGCCTCAAGTCCGGCGGACAAACAAAATTTCACGCTGCTGCTCTGTGCAATCCGGGAAGCGCTAGATGCCCAGGGCTCTGAAGACGATCGCCATTATTTGCTCACGATTGCAGCCGGGGCCGACCAGTACTACATTGATGGCACGGAAATGGATAAAGTACAGCAGTATTTGGACTACATTCAATTGATGACCTACGATATGCGCGGCGGCTTTCAGGTGCTCACCGGCCATCATACCAATCTATATACGCCAACTGGGGATCTGTTCCGCATTAGTACGGATGCTTCCGTTCGGATGTTCGCCCGTGCAGGCGTACCGATGAATAAGATCGTTATCGGCGCAGCCTTCTATTCCCGCAAGTGGGATAGCGTGCCGGACCGTAATAACGGCCTTCATCAAATGGCTGGCACCACAGGTGGATATGGCCCTTCCTTCACCGAATTGGACGCTGAATACATCAACAAGAAAGACTACATCCGCTACTGGGACAGCGAAGCTTGCGCTCCGTTCTTATTCGACGGATCGACCTTCATCTCTTATGAAGACGAGCAATCACTGCGCTGCAAATGCGAGTATGTGATGAGCCAGGGGCTTGCAGGCATCATGTTCTGGGAGTACAGCTGCGATGAGACACATAGTTTGCTTGATGCGATTAATGAAGGATTCTTGAAATAAGATACTGGATATAGCAAAGAGAGGGGTCTAGCCCCTCTCTTTGCTTGCTTATAGCGGTGGCGTCACTCCTAATTGCGCCCACCCCTCCTTGGAGGGACCGTATACGGCAGGTATAGGCAATCCCGCTTGGCGCATCAATACCGTGACCTGACCACGATGGTGAACGATGTGCTTAATCAATCCCATAAAAACCGTCGCGTTCGACTCCATTCTTTCGAATGCTTTTTGGATTTGCTTCAACGTATCATCTGTCCATTGCTCTTGAAGAGAATGGGTCACCTGGGAGCTTACCACTTTAAAGACCTCCGCAATTTCCTTTGCGGATGGCACCTCGCTCTGATTTGGCACTTTCGCTATCGAGACTCCAAATTCCGTTAAATAATCCGGAATGTTCGAAACGAAATGCCATGCGATTCTTCCCAACGTACGTCCTTCAGAATAAACCTGCTGCAAGAGTGCTTCATCGGTCAAGCTATCTAATATTTTCTGGGTTAATCCGGCTTCCCGCTTCCACTCAGCGATCAAATTTTCAACTGTACAATACATCTTGTCGTCACTCCTCTTTGTTCAACTTTAATCTCCTCAAACCAATTCTAATCCCTAATGATGACAACCTTTGTCATTGTTATGCATTTTATTAGCCGCCTTGTCTGCGTACCCAACATTACCGCATAACAAAAAGCCACTCCGACTAATGGAGTGGCTTTTCCCGTCTAAGGGTTTACTTTTGAGCATCAAGAATGAACATCGAGGCATCCTGTGCCATGAATATTTTACTTCCATGATAAAAAGTTTTGGATTGAATATTGTTGTAGCCTATTCGAGTCATTATGTCAGCTAATTCAGCTTGATGAAATCCGTTATGAACCATATCCGAAACGACATTTTCATTTTTATCAAAATCAACGATCATTACATGTCCACCTTCATTGAGAACATCAAATAATCTGGATAAGACGAATTCAACATCCGGAATGTGGAGCAGAACCTGAGCCATGAATATATAATCGGCGCGTATATCCGACAGACCATCCTGTTCAAAATCAAAGCATAATGTAGCTGCATTCTTAATATTCAGATCAGAAATTTTTTGCTCTATTTGATTAATCATGTTTGGTGATGTATCGAGAAAAAGCACCGAGTTAAACTCGTCTAGCAGGTTCAATCCAACAAGACCCGTTCCACACCCAAAATCGATAGCACTCTTGCTGCCAGCGTCAGTTAAATATTCACGAATGGCATCTGATGATACCTTTGCAATGTGGATTCTTCCAGGACTGTCATAGGTATGAGCGATCATTTCAAACTTATCTGTATTTGCCATCAATTTCTCTCCGATTCAGCTTCAGCTTTAATAAATAAAAATTGTTTCATGTGGAACAAACAAGTCAATTCAATCACGTGATTCTATCTTAATAATGTAAGTATTTCTTTTATTGAATTATCAACAAATACTCGTTCAGGACGAGATTTCATGAAAACAGTAAGTCCTATTAACTGTATAACCAGAGTTTGCGCTAGACCCTTTGCGTTAATACCGGTATCAAGCTCACCTGAGCGCATCCCTCGTTCAATCGTTTCTTGGAATATGACCGAGAGATACATCTGATGTTCTCTTGTGAGAATTTCAAATTTCTCATCATGAGGCGCAAGCTCCACCATTGAATTGATGCAAAAGCACCCCCAGTTTGGACATTCCTCATATTCCTTTGCCAACATATTTTCAAAAAAGGCACGGAATGCCTCCTTAACAGAAGAATTGTTTTGAAGATTGGTGCGAACATAGGCAGCATGGGCACTCGTATATTTCCGCAACGCAGCTTCAAATAGTCCCTTCTTGTCTCCAAAGGTGGAGTATATGCTTGGACGCTGAATACCCATTCTTGCTGTCAAGTCGCTTAAAGACGTAGCTTCGAACCCTTTTTCCCAAAATAGCTGCATAGCTGCATCTAATGCCTTTTCCTCATCAAATTCGCGTTGTCGGGCCATAATAACCCCTCTTTTCATATCGATCGGTATATTATAATTTTATGAGTTGAGGATTGTGCTGTCAATAATATTAAGCTTTAATCCGTCCACTACAGTAGTCTATTGACAGCAAACTTTTCCTGCAGTTATATTTAACAGGAAATATTTCATACTGATCAGTATGTTATTATTCAAATGGTAAACGTAAATTTAGGGAGGTGTTATCTTTGGGGAAGTTTGAGTCAGCTCAAACAGCGCTCACAGCATCAAAATCTGTGCCCGCATCTTTGATGTCTCGCAATGTTGCCCTTTTATTTGCAATCGCCTGCGGACTGGCAGTCGCCAACATCTATTACGCGCAGCCCTTGCTGGACGCCATTGCAACCGAGTTCGGTATTACTCATTCATCCGTCGGTATTGTTATTACAATCACTCAGGTATGTTACGCACTTGGCCTGCTGCTGCTAGTCCCCCTCGGAGATTTAATAAATCGGCGTTGGCTGATCGCTGGACAGATGCTAGTATCCGTATTGGCTTTAATTGTGGTTGGCACCGCCCCCACCGGCATGGTGTTATTCATAGGCATAGCTGTGGTTGGATTGCTTGCCGTAGTAACACAGACGCTCGTTGCGTTCGCGGCAACCTTGGCTGCCCCAGCCGAACGTGGACGTGTCGTTGGTGTTGTGACAAGTGGAATCGTAATTGGTATTCTGCTGGCGAGAACTTTCGCTGGCGTATTAACGGATTTGGCCGGATGGCGTTCTGTCTACCTTGTCTCGGCGGGATTAACGCTAATCATGGCATGTGTATTGTTTCGGGTACTACCGCATGATGAATACAAAAGAGAATTATTATCCTACTTACAGCTGCTTCGTTCGCTGCTCACTTTGTTTGCACAAGAACGAATCCTGCTAATCCGTGGTGCACTAGCCCTAATGATTTTTGCCGCTTTCAGTATATTATGGACTTCCCTAGTGCTGCCTCTCAGCACTCCACCGCTTTCTCTTTCACATACTGCGATTGGGGCGTTTGGTCTCGCTGGAGTTGCTGGGGCGTTAGCAGCAGCGCGAGCAGGTCGTCTTGCCGATCGGGGGTTAGGACAGAAGACCACAGGCGTGGCATTAATTCTGCTGCTTATATCATGGTTGCCAATAAGTTATACTCCTCATTCGCTCCTTGCATTAATCGTCGGCATTGTCCTTCTTGATCTGGCGGTGCAAGCCGTACATGTCACCAATCAGAGCATGATCCTTGCTATACGCCCTGAGGCACGCAGCAGGCTTACTGCTGGTTATATGATTTTCTATTCCATCGGCAGCGCCACCGGGTCAATTGCATCTACCAGTATCTATGCTTACTCAGGCTGGAACGGTGTCTGCTTGTTAGGTGCCATTGTCAGTGCCCTGGCTCTTCTATTCTGGGCATTAACCCATCGTATAGGGAAATAAGTTTTCTTCGACAATACGATTAAATCCTAGCAAATAGGGTATTTGAACGTAAGGTACTTTTTACGTGAATAAATACCGCTAGGAGGATTCAAATGGACAATAAGAAGACGGAGCAATTAAAGAAATACACCATTAACAACGAAGATAAGCATGGTTTGACGACAAACCAGGGGATCAAAATGGCCGAGGACGAGTTTTCTTTGAAGGCGGGACAACGCGGACCAACTCTTATGGAGGATTTCCATTTTCGCGAGAAGATGACTCACTTCGATCATGAGCGCATTCCCGAACGAATCGTTCATGCACGCGGCGTAGGGGCGCATGGATTTTTTCAACTTTATGAATCCTTAGAAGACTACACTAAGGCGGATTTCCTTACGGATCCATCCAAAATCACGCCCGTATTCGTACGCTTTTCCACGGTGCAAGGATCAAGGGGATCTAATGATACCGTTCGAGACGTGCGCGGATTTGCAACTAAGTTCTACACGGATGAGGGTAACTATGACTTGGTGGGCAACAACATGCCTGTTTTCTTTATTCAGGATGCCATCAAGTTCCCCGATTTTGTCCACGCCGTTAAACCTGAGCCGCATAATGAAATCCCCCAAGGTGCCAGCGCGCATGATACGTTCTGGGATTTCGTCGGGCAGAATCCGGAGACGGCTCACATGGTCATGTGGGCGATGAGCGATCGCGCTATTCCGCGCAGCTTGCGTATGATGGAAGGCTTCGGTGTGCATACCTTCCGTTTGATAAATGCGGCAGGAAGATCACATTTCGTCAAATTTCACTGGAAGCCCATCTTAGGGATACACTCCTTAGTTTGGGATGAAGCCCAGCAAATAGCTGGCAAAAACCCAGACTTCCATAGAGAAGATTTATATGAAGCAATTGAGAAGGGTCTATATCCAGAGTGGGAGCTTGGCCTGCAGCTTATTCCAGAAGAGGATGAGCATAAATTCGACTTTGATATTCTAGATCCAACCAAACTGTGGCCGGAAGAGGAAGTTCCCGTGAAACGGGTTGGTAAAATGACCTTGAATCAAAATGTCAGCAATTTCTTTGCGGAGACGGAGCAGGTAGCCTTTCACCCCGGTCATGTCGTGCCCGGTATTGATTTCTCGAATGATCCCCTCTTGCAAGGGCGGTTATTCTCCTATACCGATACTCAACTGTCGCGACTAGGCGGCCCTAACTTCCACCAGATTCCGATCAATCGGCCTGTGTGCCCGTTCCACAACAATCAACGTGACGGCATGCATCAGACTACCATTCATGAGGGACAAACAAGCTATCATCGGAACGGTTTGAATGACAACCAGCCTGCGCCAGTCCCCGCTGAACATGGTGGTTACGAGCATTATCAAGAGCGGATTGACGGGCGCAAAATCAGAGGTCGCAGCGAAAGCTTCCTTGACTTCTATTCGCAAGCGAAGCTTTTCTACAATAGTCTAGCTCCTTACGAACAAGAACATGTAAAGAAGGCTTTCAGCTTCGAGCTGGGCAAATGCAAATCAGATTTGGTAAAAACAAATGCGATTGCCCTCTTGAATCATATCGATCGCAACTTGGCGCAAGTGGTGGCCGACCACATCGGAACTGCTCTTCCCAAGGAGAACATGGAAGTGAAATCAGACAAAAAATCTCCCGCACTCAGCATGGCCGATACCGTCCTTGTGCCGGATACAAGGAAGGTCGCAATCGTTCGGATTGGCGATCCTGATGTGGAACAGTTTGCAGAATGGACGACCGCTCTAACGGAGAATAAGGTCAATTATACGATTGTTGGTGATAAGCTCCATGACTTGCCAAACCCGCTGAGAGTAACGGCTACTTATGAAACGGTGGACCCTACTCTCTTCGATGCGGTACTATTGGTTAGCAGCGAAGCCGCGATACCGATGCCTGCATTAGCATTTATCGAAACGACATTTAAGCATTATAAACCACTCGCAGTGGCTCTTAGCGATCAACAAGCCTTAGATAAAGCACGGGTAAAATTAGACGAGGCCGGCGTGTATGATTTAAACAACTCTACAATTCAAGCGTTTATTAGCGGAATCGCGCAAGGCCGTTTCTGGACACGACAATTATAAATTCAAAATAAAGCCACTCCAGCGTAGGAGTGGCTTTATTTTGTCATCGAGCTTTCCCACTCTTCCCTATTTTTTCCGGTTAGATAAGAACATGATGGGAAGCAAGCAAACGGCTGCAAAACCGACCGACCACCAGAAGGCAACTTGATACGCATCAGCAAGTGAAGTAAGACTTACTTCCGTTCCGTGCTTCAGTTGATGACCGATAACTGTCGCCAAGACGGCCGAGCCAAACGCTCCCCCAATCGTCTGGAAGATCCGCGTCGAGATGCTTGCATGCGGGATTTGTTCCTTCCGTAATCCTTCATATGCGGATACCATGATTGGAATAAAGATTCCGTTCATAGCCGCCCCCCGCACAAACTGCGCGGCGCCCAGCAGGATATGGCTCGTGTCCGTACCCGCGAAGGCAAACGGAATGGATGCCGCTAGTGTAATCACCAGACTGATAAGGACAATGTTTCGGGAACCGACCCGATCCGACATTCCTCCTATCCAACTCCTCGTAAGCAGCATCCCAACCCCCTGAGGAATCAAGAGAAGTCCCGTCGCTAGTACGCTCTCTCCGCGAACCTGCTCATAATATAGCGGGAGTAGCAGAAGTGCCCCATTCATCACCATACTCGTGAAGAACAAGATTACGTTCGAAGCCAAGAAATGTCGAGACCGGAATAGATGTAAATCCAGCAAAGGAGCTTTGCTCGAACGCAAGGCGTACGCGATGTACGCAGCCATTAAGACTATTCCAGCAGCTAGTGGAACGAGAGTTTTTGCTGACGACAGTCCATCTGCGGAGCTGATCTGCGAGATACCGTAGATGAGACTCGCGAACGCCGGGGATAATAGCAGTAGTCCGATCGTGTCAAATTTCGGCTTGCTCGCGGCAGCCTCTCCTTTCGGTAAGTACCTCCAAGACAGCCAAAGAGCGACCAGCATAATCGGGATGTTCACGTAGAAGATCCAGCGCCAGCTCATGTTGTCCATAATCAATCCGCCGATAACCGGACCAAGAATCGGACCAATCAGAGTCGGGATGCTGATAATCGCGATCAGCCTTCCGAGACCTCGTCCTCCCGCCGATTGAACAAGTACATTCTGTACCGTCGGTACTAGCAGCCCCGCGCCAGCTCCTTGCAATAACCGGAAGCCGATCAAGCTGCCGGTGTTCCACGCCAGGGAACATAAGAGCGAAGAAATGAAAAATACCCATAGCGAGAACAAATACACGTTCTTCCCGCCAAACCGCTGAATCGCCCATCCCGACACCGGGACTGCCAGCCCCATCGTGAGCACATAACCCGTAATCACCCACTGAGTTGCCGATACCGAACTGTGTAAGTCTACCGCGAGCGTGTTAATCGCCACGTTAATCATTGTTGAGTCGAGCAAGGGAACAATCGCTCCGAGAACAAGAATGAGTGCAATTTTTAAAACACCAGGATCAATTTTTTCTTTGGGAGGCTTAACCGCCTCCGCTTGGCTTTTGGCCATTGTCGTTCACCTCTCTGTCATTTAGGGTACGGTACGTACCGTACCTTATTGAAATACAATATTATAATTCTATCGAAAATGCAATATACTATTTAGAAAGTCTAAGGCCTAACGGGAGAGGAACACGATATGCCGGAATCACCGCACGATAGCAAAATGAATAAAGAGAAACAACAAGCAGGGGGTTCACGGAGACGCGGAGATGTTCTAGAGAACGCCATTTTGTCGGCTGCGTGGGAGGAACTGCAGGAAATCGGCTATTCCAAGCTGACGATGGAAGCTGTCGCCGTTCGGGCACAGACGAATAAGACTGCCGTCTACCGCAGATGGCCAAGCAAGGCGAAGCTCATCATCGCTTCGATGATTAAGCATATGCCTAAGCCTTCCCTCGACGCCCCCGATACGGGCAGCCTGAGAGAAGACGTCCTCACCTTGCTGGAGCGGATCATCAAGCCCATGCAGCTGATAGGAGCCGAGACGATTCATGGCCTGATGGTCGATCTTCACGGGGACGAGGTTCATGCCAAGATGACGTTGTCACCAAGAGCAGAAGATCCGCTCTCCATAACCATGACGAACATATTGCGCAATGCCGAGAAGCGCGGCGAGGTCGTGCTCGGAGAACTGCCGGAACGCGTAGTCACCCTGCCCATTGATCTGGTGCGGCTCGAGGTGCTCACGACTCACACGCCACTTACCGATGAGGCTGTCATTGAGATTGTAGATCACATTTTCCTGCCTCTCGTGCAAAAAGCTAACAAATAAGGCTGAACCGATGATCTCGGTTCAGCCTTTGGTTTAGATATAATGTCCCTAATCACAGTTACCACGCTGATAAATGATCTAAATTGTCGATCGAACCAAAGTTCACTGTGCAGATCCTTAACACGGAAGTCTTGAAGAATAAATAGAACAAATAGCGCTGAGATAAAATGAGGGGCACAACCGCTAGGAATAGCCGGGTGTGCCCCTTTGTAATGGCAATGGTGCATGATATTCGAAAGCCTACATTTCAGCGCGCTTGGCGTCGAGTTGCTTATTGATGCTCTCAACGTCTTTATCAGACAGTGGATAGATATGCATCACAATCATAGAAACAACAGCTAGAACAGCGGGTATCCAAATTGCCGTTATATTAATCCCTGAAAGGGCGTTAGCTGTTTGGTGATCAGCATCTCCATTAAATCCATAAGCGGCAAGGAACCAAAGTGGAACGGCACCACCAAGCGTGAAGCCAACCTTGAAGAACAGCCCCATAATAGCGTTGATAATAGCAGCATTACGTTTACCAGACTTCAGTTCGCCGTAAGAGACTACTTCAGGAACAAGGGCCCACATGAAACCAGTCGCTGAAGTCAATCCCCATTGCTTGATGAAAGTTGAAACATAAGCAAGCCAAAGCTGATCATGCATACCATCAAGACTCCAAATCCAAGTCAGAATTTCGCCGACAACAAACATACCGAGGAAGAAATGGAAGAAGCCCTTTTTACCGAAGGTCTTCTTGAGTTTTGGCCAGAATACTGTAAAAGCGATACCCGGTATTGAGGCAATCAGCCCCACAGCACCCACCCAGTCCGAGTGATCGACGGTATATTGATAAAAGAAGCCATTAACCGTATTCATGAAGAACATAAAGGTAAATGCCAACATGAAGAAGATTCCTAAGATGACCAATGGCTTATTATTTTTAAATTCAACAAAGAAATCAGAGACTTTAACTTGCGCCGATTGCTCAGCATTAGCGACAACGCGTTCTTTCGTAAGCTTGTAGCAAAGGAAAAGCGCAACGGCACCAATAACCATATATATGGCATAGACGCCAAACCAAGCATGGTCTGCAGAAGGATCCGTATAAGTCCCCATATTAAGCTTTAGTCCGAAGAAACCGGTGTCTTTGAGTGAACGGTCTTTTGTTGCCACCATTTGAACAAACATGGGGAACAAGGTATAAACAAGAAGATTCGCAATGTTTGCAAGCGTCATACGAGTCGTTGTAATTTGGTCAACAGATTCAGGGTTACGGGTCAATGAAGCGTTTAGCGATCCGTAAGGAATATTAACAACGGAATAAACCAAATCAAGTAACAAATAAGTGATGAAAATAAAGGGCACAGAGCCACGGACACCAGGAATAGGCGCAAACAGCAGCGCAGCCAAGATAACCAGTGGAATACCTGCACGAAGTAACCAAGGACGATATTTACCTGCTCTTGATGAGCGTTTATCGACAAATGTCCCGACCATTGGATCCCAAATCACATTGATAATACGGACAAAAAGGAAGATAAATCCTGCTGTTGCTGTGCCAATAGCATTAACAGTCGTCAAATAGAGGGCAAGAAAACCTCCGACTGTACCAAAAACAAGATTTTGAGCAAAGTCTCCAAAACCGTAGCCAATACGTTCAACAAGATTGAGCTTGCGATACTCCTCTTGTTGAATATTTTGTGTGTTATCACTCATTATGAATACTCCTTCTAAGATGTAAATTTGTACCATAATATTACATTCACTTTTTTATTCCATTAACAACTCTAGCTTGAAACACAATAAAAGCCCTTACATTTTTACAATTGCTTAAAGCTTTTGCGAATAAAACAAAAAAAATCATCAAGTTCTTATATAAGATTACCCGCGTCACGTCATCATATAATCGATTTTTCTCCTCCTGCCATGTTGTACTTTTGAAAGCGGATGACTTTCTTTGTTTATTAAACAAACTAAGTTGCAAATATAACACACTTATTTTTATTTATCAATTTCAACTGGGCAATGACCCAAGTAAACCCAGAATTTGGACATCCGCCTTCAGTATATGGTATAGGCTCATGCAGCAAATATTGACTTTATTGTTTTAACACCTTAGTCCAAAATCCACCGTGAAATCTCTTTGGCTCGATCGTAATGACGAAAGCCTTCGGATCACATTCAAGAACTAGACTATAGACTTTATCTTGATACTTTCTTCTCGAAAGAATTTCCATAACGAGTCTTTCCCCATCTTTTCCGGTGCCAATCCAGGAGGTCACTCCAAAGCCTTTTTCGCGCAAGAGGACGGGAAGACCAGAATTGGGTGCAATGCTGATGACTTTTAAAGTGACGTATCCAAGTGCGAGTTTTTCCTCGATCCACGATCCGATAAGAATTCCTAGCGCATATCCGAGCGCATATACGATCAAATAGACGATTTGATTCAAGTAGTTTAGTACCATATTTAGTCCCAAAACGTAAATCGTAATTTCCAGAACACTAATGACAGCGGCAATATACTTTTGCCCTTTGAGCGTCAATATCATCCTTAACGTATACGCTGAGACATAGACGACTTGAATGGCGAGAATGATGCCTAGCACTTTGAACATAAAGAAGGACCTCCAATGAGAATTCGGTGGTTAGTATTTTACATAAAATACCCTCTTTATACAGAATTATAACCTGGGTCATCCATAATGACTGATTACCGCCCATCATCATAAAAAAGCCTCCCTTAGACGCAAAGTCTTCCAAAGGGAGGTCGCAACGATAGACAATGATCTTAAATTGATCGAGATACAAAAAGCATAAACAACAATCTCATCTGTTGTTTTGAACAAGCATACTGTTAAAGAGCCAGCGAAAGTTCCATCTGGAATACTGGGGCAAATGCCAATTTAATTGAAAGATTATTGAAACCAATTAACCCCACGTTCCTCCTCCAAGTGACGAATGAGCGACTCTCCAGGCATCAAGCTGCTTTTGCACCTCCGAACGCACCTCGTTGATGCCCGCCTGCCGAAGCTCCTGATTAAACTTCGGCAGCACCAAAGCTACATCCACGCTGCCCGTCATCAGGCTGGGAAAGTATTTCTCCCATACCATCTGGATGTTCTGCATCTGAATGGGCATTCGGGACAAGTCCGGGGTAAAACCCAGCGTACTCGATACAACCGCCTCCTTGTTGCTGGCACGGAATTGATTCCATTTGTCCAAGGGGTCCGGGTATTCTCCGCCCATGGTCTTCAAAATAAACCAATTGCCCTGGGTGTACTGAACGCCTCCATAGCTTGGCTGCGCGTCCGGGATCGGATTGCCGTTATTGTCCTTGAGCGGAATGGGCACCACCTGGCCGTTACTATCCAGGGTGTAGTGCACACCCTCGATTCCGAAATTGAACAGATTGCGCACCTCGGGATCCGTGTTCAGCAGATTGAGGAACTTTATGGACTCGACGGGATGCTTCGTATCCGCGCTGACGGCCATGACCCCTCCCCGAATGGATTCCGTCGTGATGAGCGCAGGGGTTACAGGGTAAGCCACCAGCTTGTAACCGCGATCCTTGCTCCAGCTGTTTTCTGCCAGCGGGCCTCCCCCAGCGGCTTTCCAGAATACCAGACCGCCCCGCTTCAGTCCTTCGGTTTCCCGCATGGCTGCGTCCTCATTAATATAGCCTTCCACATAGTAGTGTCGAAGAAGGTCCAGCACTTTCCGGGCTTCGTCGGTTTCGAAGATATTTACAACCGGGGAATCGGGATCCAGGACATTCCGCATTAGCGGAAGCGTCTTTTCAGATACGTATTCGTAGCCGTCCAAGGCGAAGAAGTTTTGAGATTCCTTATCGAGCTCCATCGGTATATAAGATGGCTCCTTCTGCTTAATCATCCGCAACAGCGGCTCGAGGGAAGCCAAAGTTGTGTACTTCGAGATGTCAATATGGTACTTCTTCACTAGCACGTCCGGGTACATCCACTGGTCGCGCACGGCTAATTCTTTATTGGTCGGCACGCCGTAGATACCGCCGTCATCCATTCGTACGCCTTGCCAGAAAATAGGGTCGATTGCATCATACATATCCCTCCCCTCTTTCGACAGGTAGTCGTTCAGCCTCAGCCACGCGCCGCGCTGCGCGTAGGTTGCGTACTCCGGCGCAAAAGCGATGTCAAAGGGAGTTCCTGCCGACACGAGGGTATTCAGACGGTCTTCGTACTCTTGCCAGCCGACTTTGATATACGTGATGGTAACGCCGATTTTCTTGGCCAGAATCTCGTTGATCTTGTCGTTAACCATCTTAAGGTCCTTGTCTGGATCCCCGATCGTGTAATAGATCAAATTCACCGTATTGCCCGCCAGCGCGGCATTCTCGTTATTGCCGGATGCAGAGAAACAGCCGGATAAAGGCAGCGTCAGTATCATGACGAGGACGAAGGATGCAATGAGACGTCTCAAATTCCGATGTTCCCGCATGTCATCGTTATTCCTTTCTCCGCAAATCCGAGGGTGACTTGCCAAAATAAGCGTGGAAATGAGAATAAAAATAGTTCAGGTTGGGATATCCGACAGAAAGCGCGATGCTGATAATTTTCTCGTCCGTGGACTGTATGCGTTCCTGGGCGCGAAGCATTCGGTAAGCCATTAAATATTCTGAGAATTTCTTCTTCGTCTCCTTGAGGAATAGCTGCCCGAGGTACGTTCCGTTCATGCGAAAACGTTCCGCAACCGATTTCAAGCTCAAGTTCTGGGCATACTCCGCCTTGACGATCAACAGAATGCGATTGGTCAGCTTGGACAGGCTGTCATAGCGCACGCCGAGTACTGGGTCCAAATCCAGGTCACTGCGATCCGCATCCGCCAGCTTACCGTGCAGATCTTCCACGATAATCTTCTCGACCAGCTGCTGCAGCTTCGAACGATCGACCGGTTTGAGCAGATAGTCCTTGGCTCCGCAGCGTATCGCCTCCAGCGCATACTGGAACTCGCCGTAGCCGCTCATAATAATATATTTCGAGGGAAGACGCAGCTCGTTGAGCCTGTGGATGGCGTCATAACCACGCTGCTTGCCGATGCATACATCGAAGATCGCCAAATCCGGTAAAATCTCCACGGCCTTCGAAATCGCGCCCTCATACGTTTCGCTCGTCTCGATGCGGCCAAAGCCGTATTTCTCCCAATCCAGCGTTCGCTTCATTCCTTCCAGAATCTGCGGCTCGTCATCCACGATCAGCAGCTTGTACATCGTTAGTCGCCTCCTTGGATAGGATTACGGTTATTTTAACGCCGGCCTCCTCGTTATTATCGATCGTCATGGAGAAGCCTTTCCCATAGAAAAAGCGCAGCCGGGTATACACGTTACGCAGACCAATGCTGTCCGCCGGGGCATCGTCGCCTCTGGAGAGCTTTTTCCTGATTTCAGCCAGATGCTCTTCGGAAATCCGGTTGCCGTTATCCACGATCTCCAGCACGTAACGTGCCTCTTCCTCCCAGCCGGTCACAATGAGCAGGTTAAACTCGCTCTCCGGGTGAAAGCCGTGAATGAAAAAGTTTTCAGCCAGCGGCTGCATCCAGAATTTTACGGTGGGCAAAGAAATTAATGTGGGTTCCACATTAAACTGATAATAAAATCTTTCCGGATATTTGAACTCCATAATTTTTAAGTATTTTTGAAGCAAATTTAGCTCATTGCCAAGCGAAATAATATTCTCATTCTTTACGATATCACGGTACAGGGCACCCAAGGTGGCGATAGCGTCAGATGTATGGTCGGCGCTGTTGACCAAGGCAGAGGAACGTATCACCTCAAGCGTATTGTACAAAAAGTGAGGATTGATCTGATGCTGAAGCGCTTTCATTTCAGTCTCTTGCTGTTTGAGCTTTAGAAGATAATTAGTGCGAATATGCCGGTCGAGCTGACGGATCATATCGTCTAATTCCCGGGCGATCATGCCGTATTCGTTCCTTCGGTAGCGGGCAGGGTTAACTGGCGTAAAATCTGCCGTTTTCACGCGTCCGATGGATACAATAATCCGCCGCAGGAAGTTTGCGTCCTCGCGCAGATTGTAAACGATGAGCAGCAGAACGCAGATCATCGCGGCGAGTACGATGAGAAACACGATAAGCAGCACGTTCGCTTTTTGACGGATTAACGAGGCCAAATCCACGGTGCTGACGAACCGATAATCGAACTCGCTCGAATGGTACGTCACGAAATAGGCACGGTCCAAAAATCCCGTCGATAGAAAGCCATGCGTGCGCCCATCCGCTACGATCCGGCGAATCAGCTCCTCCGAGCTGCGGCCGTTACCGGCGATCAGGTACACGTCTCCGGAATCGCTGACTGCCGCAGCTTCATCCAGATGGTAATTTTGCACCGTCTTAAAAATCCGCTCACTGCTGACCAGAAATCGGAATTCGCCCAGCTGGCGGGAGATTTGGTTCGGATCCGAAAGCTTTTTGTGATAGACGAATCCTTTTTGAATCGTCTCGCGGAACGTTTCATCGGAGCTCGGCAGACGGAACAGATAACTCGTATTGCCGTTATTGTCAAAGCTCACCACGTTGCCCTCTTGTTCGGTATGCAGGCTGATTTGCGTGATGTCTCCCTTACCCCCGTTGCTTAAGAAGGATTTCATATCGTCGGGAAAGGAGACAAGCGGCCGGTTATATTGGCTGCCCTGCAGCCTGCTCGTCAGATAGCCTTCCGCGTTATTTCCCAAAAAACTGCGAATGTCGGACACCAGCCCGCTGTTGGAATACACTCGCTGCATAAACGCTTCGATGCGGTCAGCATCGTACTGGAGGCTGTTTTCCACCCGAGAGAATGCTCCGGCAGCCTCATTCCTGGAATTTCCCACCCATTGGTCCAGCAGTACCGCGCAGGTAAGCGCGCCGAGCGCCAGGCCGATGAAGACCACAAATACCGCATATGCAATGAACTTGCCGCGATAGATCTTGATTTGCATAAATGAACGCATGCGGCGTCTCCTTTGCAATAGGCTTTTGCCCTACCCCACTGCTCAAACATATAACGTTGTTATCCATAAAAGCAATCCATAATTTTGTACCAGAAAACCCGAACGGCGATCTCCGTTCGGGTTTTCTGAATGTTGATGACATGCAAAACTTATTTGAAATACGTATCAACTTGCTCTTGGGCAGCCTTCATAATCGTATCCATGCCAGCGGCCTTTAATTCCGCAACGATCTTCGGTACCATCTTCTCCGGATCGGAAGCGCCTGTCAGCAGTTCATACCGATATTTGTCCCATACCGCTTTCGTATTGGCCACTTCGGTGCTCAGCTTGCTGATGTCCAGCGCAAAGCCCAAGTTCGTTGAGGAAGTCGCTTGATCGTTCAGCTTGCGAACTTGATCCCACTGATCCACCGGAGCGCCTTTCGTTACAGCCAGGTCGAAGAACGTCCCTTGCGTATAAGCGGCAAGCGGCCAAGTATCCGATTTGCGCTCAATCACCTTCTCGCCATCCACATTGTCGTAGTCGACGCCCAGCTCGCCGAAGGCCAACATATTACGCAGCTTCGGATCCGTATTGACCAGCTGCAAATATTTCAGCGCCTCATTCTTATATTTTGAGTTGGCCGAGATAGCGTTCAGGGAGCCTTGGATCGTACTTGTCGTGTAAATCGGGCCAAAGATCTGGAACATGGTGTACTTCTCAACACCCTCCGTAATCTGCCAGCTCGCTTCTGCACCCGGGAATGCCTGCGCCGCGAAGAATGGGCGGCCTTTGTCCGCTTCCGTTTTCGTTGGTGCGTCCGGATTGATGATGCCGTCTTGGTACCATTGGTGCAGCTGCTTGAGCCCGTCCATAATGTCCGGCTGCTCCAGCACGGAGACAACCTTGCGGGAAGCGTCGTCGACTTTCACGCCGATCGGCGGCAGACCAAGCGTCATATCGTCGTAGCCGTTGAAGAATCCGTTATATCCGTCGCCTTGAGTGAGTGACAGCGGGTAGAAGCTTTTGCCTTCGCCTGCCTTCATATCGTGGAACGGCTTGTCGAGGTCTTTCAACGTCTTGATGCCAGCCGTGTCGATACCGTATTTCTGCACGTACTTATCATCGAATACCCAGTATTGGGTTAAAGACGAGTCTTTGTACGTGGGCACGGAATAGATTTTTCCTCCGATCTTCGTTCCATCCCAGACCTTCTGAGGAATAAGCTTGTAGAGATCGGGCGATTCGCTTTGTACCAAGTCGGTCAGGTCGGCAAACGCACCCAAGGTCACCTGCTGGCTATACTTGGAGTTGTTCGTAAACATGATGTCGAACGGTTCGCCGGTGTTCACGATGGTATTGATCTTCGTATCCCAGTCGCCCCAGCTTGCTACCTTAATGTCGACTTTCACGCCGATCTTCTCCGCCGTGTATTCGTTCATCGCAGCGATTGCTTTGTCGAAGTTGGCGGGAGTCTGTCCGCCGATCGTCCACCATACCAGCGTAGGCACATCACCCGAATCGGCGGGCTTGTTCGTTTCCGTCTGCGTACTTGCTGTGGCGTTAGTGTTCGAAGGCGCGTTGGTGCTTGAATCGGAATTGGAATTGGAATTCGAGTTGCCGCAGCCTGCAAGAGCGGTTGTCAGGAGCGCTACGGCGCTGATTGCAAGCCATTTTTTCTTCGTCCTTTTCATCTACATTTCCTCCCTTTGATATAGCCCTCTTCATTCCCACCGCCTACATGGTGCGGTGGATATCATAAACCGGACGAATCCGAGTTTATTTCGGCTTAACCTTTCACGGCGCCTACCGTCAGACCAGAAATAAAGTATTTCTGGAAGAACGGGTAAGCCACGGCCACGGGAACCACGATGACAATAGCCACGGCCATGCGCGCGGATTCCTTGGGCATGGTTGCGACAAGCTCCGCGTAACTAATGCCCATGCTGGAAGCATTTTTCGCCAAGGCGTCCACATTGGTCATCAAGCTGTTCAAGAGCGCCTGCAGCGAGTATAGACTCTGGTTGTCGATGTAGAGCATGGATTGGAACCAGTCGTTCCAATAGGCGAAGCAGAGGAACAATCCAATGGTCGCCAGGACAGGAAGCGAGATCGGCAGCACGATTGAGAAGTAGATGCGCAATTGGCTCGAGCCGTCTATCTCGGCGGATTCGATCAGCGCGTCTGGAATCGTGCTTCGGAAGAAGGTTTTGCAAATGATGACGTTAAAGGAGGAGACGGCCAGTGGCAGAATGAGTGCCCACACCGAATCTTTCAAGCCCAGCATATTCGAATTGATATAGTAGCTGGACACCAACCCTCCGTTGAACACCATCGGAATGAACACGATCCAGGTCAGAAGCCCTTTCAGCTTGTAATTCGGCCGGGAAAGGACGTACCCCATCGACGTTGTTAGCATCACGCCCAGCACAGTACCGAGGCCGGTAACGAGCACGGAGATGCCAAGCGCCTTCGTGATCATCGCCCCTTGCTGCACAATATAGTAGTAAGCATCTCCGGAGAACGCCGTCGGGAAGAGATGATATCCGCTCTCCCGAATAGAATCCTCGCTGGTCAGCGATATGGACAGCACCACAAGGACAGGTATAAGGCAAAGCAGTGCCAATACGATAAAAATCAGATGGAAAACCACGTTCGTGCCGGATCGGATCCGGTTGAACTTGTCCAGACCCGTCTCAAAATTCCCTTTTGATGACATTTCCCGCTTCCTCCTTTACATCATTGCACTCTCTCGGTCTACGAGCCGAACGACCCAGTTGGCAATCAGAATGGTTACGCAACCCATCACGGATTGTAAGAATGCAGAAGCTGATGCCATGCCTAACGTAGCGGTCTTTAGCTGCTTATACACAAGAACGTCAATCGTGGTCGCTACATTGAACAACGAGTTGGAATCCCGTGGTACTTGGAAGAACAAGCCGAAATCGGTGTAGAAGATGCGGCCTACGGCTAAGATGAACATCATCACGATGACGAGCTTCATAAGCGGCAGCGTAAGGTATCGCGCTTGCTGCCACTTGGACGCGCCGTCGATAACGGCAGCCTCGTAGTAGGTACTGTCGATGCTGGTTATGGTCGCCAAGTAGATCACCATACCGTAGCCTAGTCCCTTCCATACGTTCATGAAGACCAAGAAGTACGGCCAATATTTCGGCTCCATATACCAGTTCACCGGATCATTGCCGAGGACGGCCAGGAATTGATTGGCGATCCCTTTATCGAAGCTTAGAAACGCCCATACAATGGCGGAAACCACGACCCATGAGAGGAAATATGGCAAGAACATCAACGTTTGATAGATTTTTCCGGCCTTGCCGCTATGCAGTTGACCAATCATCAGTGCTAATGTGACGGGGACCACAATGCTCAGCACGATGAAAATCAGATTGTAGCCGAGCGTATTGCGAATCACGACCCAAGCGTCGTTAGACTTGAACAGGAATTCGAAATTTTTGAAACCGGTCCAATCGCTGTTGATGACGTTGCTCAGGAAACCACCGTGGATCTTGAAATCTTTAAAGGCGAGAATAAGGCCGAACATTGGCAAGAAACAAAACAAGATATACCAGATGGTCGTTGGTAAGGCCAGAAACGTCAGTTCGGTATCCTGTGTGCGCCAACGTGTTCGCAAGCGTTTTCGCCCGCTCTTCATCTCCATGTTCGCCACTCCTTACACTTTTTTTCGTTCAGCATGTACGCGCTTTCATTCAACCGTAAGTGACTCATTAAACATGCTTATCAATCTAATTAATGTCATTTTATAGAAATCACCTGCTTAGTTCTAGACTAAAAACATGAGACCGCAGTCAACAAACGTTAGATTTTTGAAGAAAGTGGGGTTAAACGAAGAGACCGAGAATCATTTTTTATGCGTAGCTCCTTTCGCAGACAACATGACAAAAGGGGCTTTCTCTGTTGTGAGAGAAAGCCCCAAAAATCAAGAAATGCACTAACCATTTTTCAGTACTTCCTCTCGGCGGATAGCATATCAGATTCAGCAACCTTTTATTACCATTTAAGTTCCTTACTTCATGTATAATTAAGGAAAAACCATATGTTATGCTGAGTAAGGAAGGATACCTATGAAAAAAGTTTTTTATATGATGGATTGGGGGATATTTGGGCTCCGGTCCTATTATTATGTTTTGCTGTGCGTTCATATTTTAATGGACAATACATTTTCGTCTCGATTGCTCGTGACCATGATTTGGCTCTTGGCAGCCTTTATTATTCCCATCCTATTCTGGTTTCCACAACTAAAGAAGAACAAGGAATGGTTCATCTTCCTTGAACTATTGCTAGGCGGATCTTATTATTTTACATCGTTCATGCAGGAGGATCAGCTAGGGAGTGTCGATTATCTCATTCCGAGTCTTACGATCGGTTACTTATTGACTAGGAAGACCACTTGGGCTATGCCGGTGCTCTTATTACTACCCTTTACCAGCATGGTATTCGGAGAGGTTACATGGGACCTCGCACTCGGTTCAAGCTCAGATAACCTTCTCTTCTCATTGATCGGGGTATGGGTCAACTTCATCGCCAAAGCCTATCATGAGAAGAATCAATTAGCTAAAGAAATTGATGATCAGAATAAATTGTTGACCCTATATGCTGCAGAGATCGAACGAATGACTCTGCTAGAAGAACGAAATCGTATGTCCAAGGAGATGCATGACACGTTAGGACACTCTTTTATTTCCCTTATTATGAGTCTGGATGCTGCTATTGCGCTTCTAGACAAAAAACCGGATCTAGCTAAAGAGAAATTGATTCGTATAAGAGGACTAACGGAACAGAATTTGGATGAAATGAGGGGCATCGTGCACAAGATGGGGGAGGAAGAGAATATAAGTCTAGTAAACCATGCCGAAGGACTCATCGACAGCTTTCGAGAATATACCGGAACGGTCATTCGTCTCACGCTGGAAGGAACAGAACGTATCCTTCGTTTCGATGTGCGGCAGTCGATCATTCGGGTGATACAAGAGTCTTTTACAAATGCCCTCAAGCATGGAAAGGCTACGGAAATCGAGCTCAGTCTCCGCTTTTCCCCATCAGCCTTGCTTGTGTCCATTCGAAATAATGGAATACCTTTGGATAAGGTAGAGTACGGGTTCGGCCTAACAAACATGAAGAATCGGATGGAGATGCTGGAAGGCACTTTCTCCATCTCCGCCTTAGCGGTCGTCGGCGCTGAAGTCAGGTGTGAAATTCCACTAAAGGGAGATAAGCTGTATGACGAAAATTAAAGTACTCATCGTTGATGATCAGGAATTGATTCTGGAAAGCCTTAATATCGTACTAGAAATGGAAGACGATATTGAGGTTGTGGGATTGGCGAAGAATGGTGAGGAAGCTATCAACCACTGTGCGGCATCCCAGCCCGATCTCATCCTCATGGATATTAATATGCCTATTATGGACGGCGTTGTTGCTACAGAGAAGATCAAACTTCGATTCCCGTTAACGAAAATTATTATTCTAACTTCGTACAAGGAAGTCGAGTATGTTCTGGCAGCGTTAAGCCATGGAGCTGAAGGCTACCTGCTCAAAGCTATCCATCCCAAAAACCTTATCGCCGGCATACGGGTGGTTCATACAGGAGGCACGCTCATCTCACCGGAAATGGCAGACAAAATGATCAAAAGCATGCTAAAAAATGGGGTTCCACCGGCTATGAATACAAGCGACTTGAAGCCTGAAACACTGGAGAAAAACAACGAATTCGGTCTTAGCGCCCGTGAAGTCGAGGTTCTTCATAAACTAGCGTTAGGGCTACGTAATCAGGATATCGCTAAGGCATTATTCCTTAGTGAAGGTACGGTTAAAAATTACATCTCTAATATTTATTCGAAATTGAATGTAAAAGGAAGAAGAGAAGCTACCTATAAGGCCAGGGAAACAGGAATGATTATCGATCCTATAAGAATGAAATGATGCCATAGCACAGCTCAAAGCCGACATCGTAACGGATGTCGGCTTTTATTCTGCCAAAGTCATATGACCACGATATGACTGAACGGCACTGCTAACGCATGACTTTTTTCAACTATAGTGTGAATTGTAGCCTGTGATATTGAAGCTTATCTCGTAAATCTGTCAAAGGAAGAGATGTGATCACTTATGATAAGAAAAAGGAAGACAACCAACATTGAGGCCCTTAGTGGTCAAAGAACGCCTGCGATTGTTACATTTTTCCGATTCCCCCTCATCTGGATGCTCGTGGGCGCACTGGGGATCGTCCTTACTAATGTGATATTCAGCAGGTTATCAGACGATGCGAATGCACTAGGAGCCGTCTTGCTAGCACTTATCGGAAGCGCCGTAGCGATCGTTATCTACTGGCTTACAATGAGGTTCCTGGCGCGGCGACCGGTTCCTGAACTTCTGCTCCAACGGCGTGCGGTAAAGGAAGTTATTTTCGGCGCTGTCGTCGGCCTTATCTTTATCATCGTTTCAACAGCCCTCATCGTCTTATTCGGTGGGTATTCATTCGAGTGGGCCGACGTTAACACCAGCTCTGTCGTTTGGTCTGTCATCGCCACGCAACTCGCCGCTGCCTTCATAGAGGAGTTGATCTTTCGGGGGCTTGCCTTTCAGGCTATTGAAAGAATGGGTGGAGGCTGGCTCGCACTGGCCCTGACCTCCCTCTTCTTCGGGATTGCTCACCTGGGCAACCCCGGAGCTACCATTTGGGGTGGCCTCTCTATTACCATTGAAGCTGGCGTATTGCTGGGTTCAGCATTCCTATGGCGGCGTAATGTTTGGTTTATCGTTAGCCTCCATTTTCTCTGGAATACAATAGAGGGACTCTTGGGTATCCCCGTCTCAGGCCACCCCTCCTCCGGACTTTTCACAGTCGAAGTTACGGGCCCGGCCCTTCTCACTGGAGGCAAATTTGGCCTTGAAGGTTCGATAATACCTGTCATCATCAGCCTGTTGATCGCCATCCCTATGCTGATTTCTGCTCGCCGCAAAGGGCATCTCCTATCTCCCCGTCAAGATCCATAAATAGTTCGACTCACTTGTCCAAAATCGCAAAAGCTGCATGTCTATTTATCGCCACTGCGATACAACCCTAGACCGTTCATGATATAAGGACGAACAATGTCTACAAGCCCATCAGTTCGATCTTTGTCCTCAACATTTAACCAATAATGCGCAGCGCTATAGATCGCCGAACCTGTCATGGCCGCCATGACTTTGATAGAGTGCCTGTCCATGCCAAGATGCGTAGCTCCTTTTAGAAAGATGCTTTCTATGGTTTGCAGCAGCATTTTCTTTATTTTCTCATCGACAAGCGTGGCCATCGGCTTGGAATCCATTCTGCATGTCTGATAAAAATCTACGATGTATCGGTGTGTCTGCAAGATCAGCTGGTCACATATTTCATCCGTAAACTCCCGTGCATTCGCCACTTGCTCCGGAATCATCTCACGGAATGCCTGTTCGGTGACTTCGTCCAGCAAAGCATATTTATCTTCAAAATGGGCATAAAAAGTGGCTCGGTTAATGGTTGCTTTCTGCGCGATATCCTTGATGGTGATGGCATCGAATCTTTTTCTCAGTAACAAATCTCTGAACGCTTCTTTAATTAATTGTCGTGTGCGCAACACCCTCGGATCTTCCTGATTTACCATTTCAATATCTCCTCGGTAAACATCAATTATGACAATGTGTTGCCTAAGCAACTTTCAACTAACTCTGCCGGTTGAGATCACAAGCATGCAGCATTATCATCTTATCTAACAGGTGCTGCTTAAACAATTTATAACTATTTATTTGAAAGGAAGGATTCTATTGAACACCAAGCCTTATCGACTTCTGATATTTGGCGCCGGCGTGGTTGGCAGTGTATACGCACTCCGATTTGCACAATACGGAATGGACGTAACCTTGCTGGCACGAGGAAAGAGGCTGGAGGCACTTAAAAGGAACGGACTGTCATACAACGACAATGGAACGATCAAGCAAATACCGGTCAAGACGATAGACACGCTTGAGAACGACGACATTTATGATTATATCTTTGTTCCCGTACGATATGATCAGGCCGAATCCTCCCTTACTGCAATCAAGAACAATAAGAGCAAAACCATTGTCACCTTGACCAACACCATAGGATATGACAGCTGGCTTGAAATCGTGGGAGACCGACTACTCCCAGGATTTCCGGGTGCGGGTGGAGACATCAAAGAGGATGTTCTATACGCCCAATTTGGTTCCGAAAAACATCAAGGAACCATTTTTGGTGAAATAAATGGACGGACGACTGAAAGAGTGAATGAACTTGCCCAACTATTCGAATCAGTCAATTTGCATTATGAAATCCAAAAAGACATTCTGGCATTTCATATATCGCATATTGCGTTGGCTATCGTCAACAAGCATTTCTACACGAATGACGGAATGGTGGATATTGAGACCGCAAGAAGTGTAAAGATTCTAAGCAAGATTGCCTCAGATATAAAACAGAACCTTCACCTGGTAGAGCAAGCCGGAATTCCGGTAATCCCACCTGAAACGAAGGCAATGGGAGAACTGCCTGAGAGCGATATTATTTCCCGTTATCGTCAGATGCTGAGCAGTGATTTTATCATTGATGTAAAGCTTGGGAACCATGCTATCAGCCAAAAGGCGGAAATATTGTTATTAGATAAGATATTTCATGAATGGATAACCGAGATGCAACCATAAGCACGGCACAAAGAAATCAATACAATAAAAAGACACTGAGATTCTATCCATCAGTGTCTTTTTATTTTAAAGCAACTTAATCAGCTCTTCTAGCTCATCAACTAAACCTTTTGCAAGTTCAAAATCAGTATCTTTTAAAGCCAATTCTATTTTCATTTCAATTGATTTTTTATTTTGTTCCTTTTCTAAATAGTCTCTATCGAAATGACTAGCATAAATCATCTGTTTGAATTTTTTCATAGTCATTTTTCTAATCGTCTTATTATCGATGATTAATACATAATCCATACCATTTACAACGGAATAGAAATCATGAGATATCATGAGGATCGCACCTTTATACTCTTCAATGGCTTTCTCCAGTGCGATTTGTGTATAGGTGTCTAAATGGCTCGTCGGTTCATCAAGAAGCAATACGTTTGCTTTACTGGCAGAAACTTTAGCTAATTGAAGCATATTTCTTTCTCCACCAGATAAAGACTTTATCTTTTGATTAACGATTTCTCCCTCAAAGCCATAGTTTGAAATATACGATCTAATCTCATCATAAGTGTTAAACCCAGCATCGATGAATTCTTCTAGTATTGTATTAGAATCCTTTAGCATTTCGCCTTGAATCTGAGATAAATAAGCCACTTTAACATCGGCATTGATTTCAATTGAATCGTTATTATTGTTAAAGATTTCGCGGAGTAAAGTCGTTTTCCCGGTACCGTTTGGACCGATAATGGCTACTTTATCCGTAGATTTTATCTCAAAGTTAACATTTTCTAAGAGCAACTCATCAAAGGCAACACTATAATTACTGACATTTATAACAGTGGTGTCTTCCATTTCATTATCAATACCGAAACTGATCGTCGGCTGCTTAATATCAACAAATGGCACTTTAAGTCTACGCGCTTCCAATCTCTCTTGAAACCTAACTCTAGCTTTTAACGCTCTGCCTCTAGAGGCTTCTGAATTATATGTTGCGATAGCTCTTAGATTATTAATGATGTTCTCGTTTCTCTCAATTTCTTCTTTCTCAGCGACTGTGAGTTCTTGCAACTCAATTTTAGTTTGAAGTAATGAGAAATTATAATCAATATATCGCCCATCAAACTCTTGGATCTCCATGTTTTCAAGGTGTAAAATTTTGTTAAAGCAATGATTCAACAGATATCGGTTGTGCGTAACAACTAGCAGTATTCCTTTGTGAGCATTAATAAGATTTTTTAGCGCATTTAGGTTTTCAAAGTCTAAAAATACATCTGGTTCGTCCATTATCATTAAGTCTGGGCTATTAAGCATTTCCTTCATCACTTGAATGAGTTTGAATTCCCCACCACTCAGGTCGGATACCCTTAGATCTTTTAGCTTCATGAGGTTTGCTAGATTTAGCTTTTTATTAATGTTGCTTTCAAAATCTTCCCCACCGATTGAATCAAATGCGTCTAAAGCTAATTGATACTTTTCGAGTAACGGCTCAATATCCGATGATGTTTCCATTTCAGTACAAATAGATTGTATTTCATCTTGTATCTTAATGAATTGTTCTCCGATATATTCAAAAACGGTTGTTTCTTTCGTTCTGTCAAGTTGCGAGAATTGACTTACATACCCAATTTTGAAAGTCGGGTCCATTTCTAACTTGCCCTCGAACAAATATCTCTCTGGATCCATCAATATATCTATCAATGTACTTTTCCCACTGCCACTTGTTCCTATAAAAGCGCAATGTTGTGCCTCTTCGAGCGTAAATGAAATGCCTTTATATAGTTCTTTTTGTGGAAATGAGAAGGATAATTTATCAACTTTTATCATAGTGTTACCTTTCTTTATAACTAGAATAGTGACTATTACAAGCTGCACTGCAGAACATACATTTTAGTTTACCGTTGTTAGAGTAACACTGTTTACAACCATCTACAATCCCGATCGTCGTTTCCACCAGAATCATGCAAGAGCAATCTGTGCGCATGGAATTCCTCGGTTAGCAGTAACCTTCGCAACTTTTAACCGAGCGGAAAGAGCAAAAGTGACCGGAGGCAGCTTCGCTCGGCTTGCTGATCACAGGCAAATCGAGGCGGCGACCTTCGCCCTACTTTTGATACGGTTCAGCTTAACGGGGCTATCGGCAAAATCCCCTTAATTTGGTTGGCGAGTAACTAACCACAGGTTATATTGTAACCATTGGTTAGTTATCTTTTCGACATGGAGGTTACAGGAATGGCACCACGCCAGAAGCTCCGCTCAGAGGAGACAAAACAAGCGATTTTGACTGCCGCAGGAATGTTATTCGCGAATCGAGGCTATAATGGCGTGTCGATGAGGGAAATTGCGAAAGAGGCCAATTGTTCGCACACGACGATCTACATTTACTTCAAGGATAAAGAGGAACTCTTGCACGCGATGTCTATGCCCCCACTGCTCGAGGTACAGAGAAACATTGATGTAATTGCGAATCAGACCAACCTCTCGCCAGAAGCTAAGCTCAAGGCAATCAGCATGGAATTCCTCCGTTTCTGTTTGCAGCATAAATCCATTTATCAAGTTGTTTTTATGGTCAAAGGGGTGCGCGTGGACGAAGAGGAACCGGTATTGGAGATCAACCGGATTCGTATCAACCTATTCAAGGCGATTGGGCAGGCCCTTCAAAACGTATTTCCGATACAGCCAAATTCGGATCGTTTGCTGAGGATCAATCGAATCTATTTCTTTATGTTGAACGGTATCATTAACACATACCTGCTGACTGACGAATCCCTTTCAGACCTGATGAACCGCTTGAGCCCGGCTTTCGAAGAAGCTTTCGACACACTTCTCACCGGCTTTAAATTAAAAATAACGAGCGAGGGATGATGAAATGAAAGCTACACAAATTTCAGAACATATTTGGAGCTTACGGACATGGATGATAATCCCGATTACCGTGTGGGTAGTCGTTGAAGAAGACGGGGTCACTCTGGTCGATACAGGAATGTCCATGATGGCCAAAGGAATTCTAAAATTAATCAAAAGTCTAAATGCCGGCCCGTTAAAACAAATCGTGCTGACCCATGGGCATCCCGATCATGTCGGAGCGCTTAAATCAATATTGAATCATGATCCGGTTACTGTCTTCGCTCACAGTAAAGAAGTCCCCTACCTGCTAGGCGAACGCTCTTATCGAGAAGGTAAAAAGCCGGTCGCCACTTTAATTAATGGAGGGGTTCAAGCTTTCGTCGAAGATGATGGCGGAGAATTACACGCTATTGGTAGCCTAAAGCCTTACTTTACACCAGGTCATTCGCCAGGACACGTCGTCTTCTATCACGTAAAAGATCGGGTTATGCTCGCAGGTGATCTTTTCTCGTCTAAGAACGGCAAACTTCGCAAACCCCTCTTCACACCGAACATGAAGGAAGTACTGGACAGCAGTTTAGTCGTAGGCAAACTGCTCCCTAAACGAATGGAAGTATGCCATGGTCATTCCGTGTTCAACCCGGCAGATCAGTTATCAGACTATATCTCTGAGGAATCGAAGAAGCACCATACAGCCGTTGTCTCGGCTGATGGCTCTGACAAACCGTCTCCCCTATGAATTCACCCTACTTATGATACGGTTCACCGCGGTTAATCTTCACCGCGCGATACACTTGCTCGAGCAGCACCAGCCGCATCAGCTGATGCGGCAGCGTCATGCGCCCGAAACTGAGCTTCTGCTGGGCGCGCTGCAGCACCGCGGGAGCTAGTCCCGTGCTCCCGCCAATAACAAATGCCACGTGGCTCTTGCCATACGTGGCCAGCTTATCGAGCTGGTCCGCGAGATCCTCGCTGGACCAGAGCTCGCCGCCAATCGCGAGCGCCACGACGTGGGCGTCCGGCTTCAGCTGCGCCAGAAGCCGCTCCCCCTCCCGCTCGCGCACCTGCGCTTCCTCCGCCGGACTCATCGTCTCCGGTGCCTTCTCATCGGGCACTTCCGTGAGCGTAAGCTTCACGTACGGCCCAAGCCGCTTGGCATATTCCGCTATGCCCTGCACCAAATATTTTTCCTTCAGCTTGCCGACTGCCGCTATCTGTATATGCATGATTGTTCATCCCTTATGTAAGTTCAATTTCCCTTCAGCATATCAAAACTCACCCGAATGTGGAAAGGTCTGCTCCCTTATTATGCACCACACGCCAAAAAGCGCTCCCGTGCCTGCGTTAGAATCCCCCTTCTTTCAAGGTAAATTCTGCACACGGCCGGAAAGCGCCAACTCTATTCATATTGCTATTTACATCCCGAGAGCCAGCTTGTCCGCGCCAAGCATCGCTTCCCCGATAATCTCCGACAGCGTCGGATGGGGATGAATCATCCTTCCGACCTGCATCGACGTAGCCTCCAGCAATTGCGCAAGCGCAGCTTCACCAACGAAGTCCGTCACATGCGGACCAATCATATGTACACCTAGCACAGTACCTGTATCGGAGTCTGCCACAACCTTGACGAATCCGTCGGATTCACCAAAAACGAGCGCCTTGCCGATGGCCTTGAATGAAAACTTGCCTACCTTGATGCTGCGTCCACTGTCGATAGCAGCCTGCTCCGTCACCCCAACACTCGCCATCTCAGGGCGACTGTAAATGCATTTTGGCACGGAAGAAGGATCAGGAGCATGTGTCTCTAGTCCGCAGATCGATTCAACGGCTGTTACGCCTTCATGACTAGCCACATGGGCAAGCTGCAAACCACCGATAACGTCTCCAATTGCGTACACGTGTGGATCTGCTGTACGCATCGAGTCATTCACGCAGATGACACCCCGCTCCACACTAGCAGCGGTTCGCTCAAGACCAAAGCCCTCAACATTTGCAGCTCGTCCTACAGATACAAGCATACGCTCCGCAACTAGCCGTTCAAGCTTGCCGCCGCGTTCAACGTCCACCATAACACCCGCTTCGCCAGCCGTTACACTCTCCGGAAGCAGCTTCGCTCCGGTCAACACCTTGATTCTGCGTTTGGCGAACAGTCTTGCCAGCTCACGCGATACATCAGCATCCTCTGTTGGAACAATACGATCCGCTGCCTCAACGATCGTTACCTGCGCGCCGAAGTCGCTCAGCATCGAAGCCCACTCCACACCGATTACTCCGCCGCCGACAATGACAATGGAAGCTGGCAATTCCGTCATTGCCAGTGCTTCGTCACTGCTCATGATCCGCTCATGTGACGGCAATCCGGCAATACGACGCGGACGAGAGCCTGTTGCAACAATTAAATCCCTGTAGGCAAGTCGTACAGGTTCTTCTACCGCTTCCCCGGTATCGCTTATTACTTCAATAATCCCGTTACAGTCAGCTTCATCAGCCTCAGCACCGGAGCCATCCACAATAACTCCCTTGCCGGAAAACACATCAATAGCGTTCTTTTTCATCAAGAACTGAACGCCTTTCTCAAGCTGTTCCACAATGCCTTCCTTGCGCCTTTGCACACCTCCGAAGTCCAGCGTTACCCCTTCGGTACGGATACCAAATCCGGCGCTGCGTTTCATCGTCTCGAACAACTCCGCGCTGCGCAGAAGCGTCTTGCTCGGAATACAACCTTTATGCAGGCAGGTACCGCCAAGCTTCTCCTTCTCGACAAGCGCAATACGTTTGCCAAGCTGGGCACCCCGGATAGCGGCAATGTACCCGCCAGGGCCGCCTCCCAGAATTACGATATCGTACTGTTGCATCAGTACCCTCTCCCTCCTGAAGTTTATTTCAAAGAAGCAGGTGCGGATGCTTTATCCTTCATCATCCTAAGCTGCTCTGTCAGCTTGCGTCCTGTCGGAGTTGCCGCCAGACCGCCAAGCGCCGTCTCCCGGTGCTCCATCGGCATTCGTGTGCCCACCTCGTACATGACTCCAATCACCTCGTCAGAAGGAATGACACTTCGAACTCCGGCAAGCGCCATATCAGCAGCCGCTAGTGCATTCACAGCACCTAGCCCGTTGCGGACAATACAAGGGATTTCCACTAGTCCAGCGACCGGGTCGCAGATCAGCCCTAATGTGTTTTTAAGAGCGATACCCACTGCATGTACAGCCTGCGCTGGCGTCCCACCACGAAGCTCAACCATTGCACCGGCAGCCATACCGATGGCAGAGCCAACTTCGGCCTGGCATCCTCCTTCTGCACCGGAGATAAACGAGTTATTCGCGATTACATAGCCAATAGCACCCGCCGCGAACAGTCCGTTAACGAGCTTTTCATCATCCCATCCAAAACGTTCCTGCGAGCTGACGAATACACCGGGAATAATACCGCAGGAGCCGGCGGTTGGAGTTGCTACAATTCGGCCCATCGAGGCATTTACCTCCGATACCGACAGTGCGTAAGCCAGCGCTTTTCCTGCCCACTCACCAACGGATGGTTCACCGGCAAGAACATACTCGTTCATCCTCCGCCCGTCCCCACCGGTTAGACCGCTGCGTGATCGTGTACCTGGCTCAAGCCCTTTGGCTACCGCTTCCTTCATGACCTGATAATAGCTGCTCATCTGGAGAATGATATCTTCCTCAGACTCACCGGTCTCTCTAGCCTGCTCGTTAATCATAAGCTGGGCGATAGACAGCGATTCATTGCGGCAAATACTCTCGAGCTCGCTTAAGGTGCGGAATCGCATACTCCCATCCCCTTCTCTACCTAACGTCTATAACTGAAACACCATCTACCCTCGGCAACTGGCGGAGTGCCTCTAACAGCCCGGCTTCCGGTACCCTGTCACCTTCAATAATGGTCATGGCGTCCCCGCTTCGTGCTTTGCGAGCAACGTTCATAAAACCAATATTTAATCCGGAAGCACTCACGGTTCCCGTAATGGATGCAATAACGCCAACTTGATCATGATGAGCGATAACCAGCGTTGGATAATTCCCCGTGCAACCGGCATCAAACCCATTAATGGAATGGATCTCAATATTCCCACCGCCGATTGATGCCCCTTGAACGGTTGCTTCCCGCCCGCCGGCCTTCACGGTAATCTCAACAAAATTCGGATGCGGCATCACACCGGTTCCAACACGAAGCACATAACGCATACCAAGCTTATCTGCTTCGGAGACTGCCTCCGGAATTCTCGCATCATCGGTGTCGAAGTCCAGCATTCCGCCGATTAGCGCCAGATCCGTTCCGTGACCGGAATAGGTCTCCGCGAACGAACCATAAAGCGTGATAACGGCCTCCTCCGGGCAGCATCCGAGCAGCTGCCGTGCTACACGCCCGATTCTCGCAGCACCTGCTGTATGGGAGCTGGAAGGACCGACCATCATAGGTCCTATAATAGAGAAGACATGCTTGAAACGCATACCTGAATACCCCCTATGCCCATGATTCCTTAAGCGGCAAGGAAACATCGCCGCTGCATGCCCTTGCGCTTTCTGTCTGTTCACGAGCATGATAGGAGCTGCGTACGAGCGGTCCCGCTTCGACATGTGCGAAGCCAAGCGCCATACCTGCCTCCTTCAGCTCCTTGAATTCATCAGGATGGTAATACCGATTAACCGCGATATGCTTTGGAGTAGGCTGCAAATATTGGCCAATCGTTACAATATCGACGCCAGCTTTCCGCAGATCCCGCATCGCCTCTACGACCTCCGCGTTCGTCTCTCCAAGCCCGACCATAAGGCCGGACTTTGTCGTCTGCCCGGGGCGAAGCTCCTTCGCCGTTTGAAGCAGCATTAATGAACGGTCGTATTTGGCCTTAGCCCGTACTTTATCAGACAGCCGTCGTACCGTTTCCAAGTTATGATTGAGTACGTCCGGCCTCGCCCGTAATACAATATCGAGTCGCTGAGGATCACCGCCAAAATCCGGAATCAATACCTCAATATCCGTCAGCGGATTAATATGACGAACGGCTGTAATGGTAGCTGCGAACATCGTCGCCCCGTGATCATTAAGGTCATCTCGTGCAACCGAGGTAATAACCACGTGCTTCAGCCCCATCTCGTGGACAGACTGCGCGACATGGCGGGGCTCCTCCAGATCAAGCTCCGTCGGCATCCCCGAGGTCACTGCACAAAACCGGCATGCACGCGTACACACTTTCCCCAGAATCATGAACGTCGCTGTACGCTGACTCCAGCATTCGAAGATATTTGGACATTTTGCCTCTTCGCATACGGTGTGCAATTGACGCCCCCGCATCATCCCTTGTATCTCCTGGTATCCATCGCCCGCGTTTAGCTTGATCTTCAGCCACTCTGGCTTCGGTTCCTTGGCTTGCCGCATGATGCCGTTCTCCTCTCTCGAATCCCGGTTATTTGTTAGCGATATAAGTCGCGTACGCCTTTGCGCTTAACAGTACAGCTACCTCACTCGATGCTTCCCCGTCCACTTCAATCTCAATAATCCAGCCTTCCCCATATGGATCCTCATTCACCTTCTGAGGGGCATCAAGCAGCTCCTCATTCACGTTAACGACACGTCCGCCAACCGGACAGTAGAGATCGGATACCGTTTTAACGGATTCAATAGTGCCCATTGCATCATTTGCGTCGAGCGACATTCCTACTTCAGGCAGCTCTACAAATACGATGTCGCCCAGTTGCGACTGTGCAAAATCGGTAATCCCGATACGTACAATAGTTCCTCGTGCCTCTGCCCATTCATGCTCCTCCGAATATCCAAAACCTGCTTTAACTTCGCTCATTATGAAAACTCCTCTCTAGGATCTATTCTCTCGAAAATAGTGGGAAAGCACCTGCGAGTTCTGCTGTCTGCTGCCCGACTTTTGCCATAGCTGCTGGATTATCCCGATGCTTCAGTGCATTGGCAATACATTGCCCCAGCACCTGCATTTCCGCTTCAGACATCCCTCTTGTCGTAAGGGCCGAAGTACCGATCCGTATACCGCTTGTGACAAATGGGCTTGCTGTTTCACCTGGAATTGTATTCTTGTTAACGGTAATACCAACCTGCTCAAGCAGCTTCTCAGCTTCCTTGCCGGTAAGGCCCCATGGACGGACGTCAATCAGCATCAGATGATTATCTGTACCGCCGGATACAAGGGTTGCCCCTTCTTCTTTCAAGGTATTTGCCAGTGTTCTTGCATTACTTACAACCCGCTCGGCGTATACCCGGAACGAAGGCTGAAGCGCCTCCTTGAAGCTGACTGCCTTGGCTGCGATGACATGCATGAGCGGCCCGCCCTGAATGCCTGGGAAAATCGCTTTGTTCAGCCCCTTGGCTGTTTCTTCATCATTGGTCAGCAGCAGTCCGCCGCGTGGCCCGCGTAAGGTCTTGTGTGTTGTGCTCGTTGTCACATCGGCATAAGGTACCGGTGACTGATGCAGCCCCGCTGCTACAAGGCCCGCAATATGCGCCATATCTACCATTAATTTTGTGCCAACCAGATCGGCTATCTCTTTGAATTTGGCAAAATCAATCATACGCGGATAAGCACTTACGCCTGCAATAATGAGGGAAGGCTTTTCCTTGCGGGCAACCGATTCAACAAGATCGTAATCAATGAGATGAGTCTGCTCGTCAACGCCGTAGGATACAGCATCGAACCATTTGCCCGATAAGCTGACGGGACTGCCGTGAGTGAGATGGCCGCCCTGTGACAAATTCATTCCCAGAATCTTGTCCCCAGGCTTTAGATAGTGGAACATAACTGCTGTATTTGCCTGCGCACCGGAATGCGGTTGAACGTTGGCATAAGCTGCACCAAACAGCTGCTTTGCCCGTTCGATGGCCAGCGTCTCCGCTTCATCTACATATTCACAGCCCCCGTAGTATCGCTTCCCGGGGTAACCTTCGGCATACTTATTAGTGAGAACAGTCCCCATAGCCTCCATGACTTCCGGGCTTACAATATTTTCGGAAGCAATCAGCTCCAGCGTCTTTAGTTGCCGGCCATGCTCCCGCTCAATAGCAGCGTGCAGATCAGGATCGTGCGTAAGCAAACTCAAAATAGAACACCTCCTATGTATTTGGGGGGAAAACTGCAAAAAGGGACAGAGAACCGGCTTATGCCGTGTTCTCTGTCCCGGGTACCTGAGAGTTTAAACGATTTTTGATTAAAAAAACCGTTGTTACCCCTTTGGTGGCTGTTCGCTCTCTCCAGAGTTGCGTCAGATGCAGGTACTTTTACCTGAGAGATTAATCTTGGGCTGGCAGCCGTCGACTTGCTCCTTCGGTGTTTCCGGGTTTTACCCCTTCCGTCTCTCCCTTGCATCGTCATCCGCATATTTAATTGGAATTAATGCCCTTAGAATAATGCAAGGACAAGTCTCATGTCAATATACCTAACACAAATTTTTATTTTTCCGCTTCTTGTATTGACACTTCTTGGATAAACCGTGTAATAATAGAGTAAGACATTTAAAAATAGCGTATGAAGGCAATGGGAGAGATCGCCCAAAGGTAACATCTAGGCGACGCCGAAGGAGTAACCCTCACATGGAGGGGAATCTCTCAGGCAAAAGGACCTTTGCTGGACGCAACTCTGGAGAGAATCCTGCATGGACAGGATCGCCCACGGGGAAACTTGCATTCCATTAACGGAGTCAAGGTAACTCTCAGGTACAAAGGACAGAGCAAAGAGGAAGTGCGAGGACGGCTTTACGCCGTGGTCGCAGCCTCTTTGCTGCTGTCCTTTTTTGCATGGCAACAACCTACTAGAGGAGGCAAAACGCAAATGACACTCGATCTGAAAAGAACGCCGCTGTACCCCTATTATTCTGAATTATTTGGCGTCCGCTGCATTGATTTTGGCGGCTGGGAGCTTCCCGTTCAATTTTCCGGCATACAGAAGGAACATGATGCGGTAAGGCAGCAAGCCGGTCTATTTGATGTTTCGCATATGGGCGAATTTATGGTGACGGGAACGTTTGCTGAGAGCTTCCTGCAGCGCATGACAACTAATGACGTGTCCAGGTTAGCGGATGGCCAAGCGCAGTATACGCTGATGTGTTATCCGGACGGAGGTGTCGTCGATGATCTGCTTGTCTACAGGATCTCAGCCGATCAATTTATGGTTGTCGTTAATGCCTCGAATATTGATAAGGATCTGAATTGGCTCAAGGAACATTTAATTGGTGATGTGGTAATCGAGAACAGGTCGGAGCAGACGGCTTTGCTTGCCCTGCAAGGACCTCTCGCCGTCGATATTATGAAAGCCGCTGGTGCACAGCATGAGTCGCTTGAGCTTCCCTCCTTCCACTTCCGATCGGATACAGGATTAATCGGCCACCCTCTGCTCATCTCCAGAACTGGATACACCGGGGAAGACGGATTCGAGATTTATGTCCCGTCCGAGCAAGCCGGTGAGGTCTGGAAAACACTGCTCAATGCCGGTCAGCCATTTGGCCTCGTCCCTGCCGGCCTTGGGGCACGCGATACGCTTCGCTTTGAAGCTCGCCTCCCCCTTTATGGCCAAGAGCTTTCTAACACCATTACTCCCTTGGAAGCTGGTGTAGCCTTTTTCGTTAAGCTTGATAAAGAAGATTTCATCGGTAAAGACGCGTTAGTGAAGCAGAAGAGCGACGGCCTGCCTCGTAAGCTTGTTGGAATTGAAATGATTGACCGGGGTATCCCCCGCTGCCATTATCCTGTCTATGTCGGTGATGTCCAGGTCGGCGAAGTAACGACAGGCACACAATCACCAACGTTAAAACGTAACCTTGGACTCGCCCTAATTAATTCCGAATACTCCGCTGTTGGCACCGAGCTTGAAGTGGAGATTCGCGGCAAGAAGCTGAAAGCGGCTGTTATCAAAACACCTTTCTATAAAAGACTTCCTAAGGAGTGATTCCCATTATGACCAACCTACATCGCTACATTCCAATGACCACAGAAGATCAAGCAGAAATGCTTGCTACAATTGGCGTCTCAGACATGGAAGAGCTGTTCCGTGACATTCCGGAATCCATTCGTTACCGCGGCACGCTGCCTATGTCATCTGCTCTTGATGAATGGTCTCTGCTCGAACATATGAAGGAGCTGGCCGGACGCAACGCCGATACGGATCGTTACAAAAGCTTCCTGGGTGCAGGCATTTACGATCATCACCTGCCAGTCGTCATTAACCATATGATTTCCCGCTCTGAATTTTATACCGCTTATACCCCTTATCAGCCGGAGATCAGCCAAGGCGAGCTGCAGGCGATCTTCGAATTCCAATCCTATATCTGCATGTTAACGGGTATGGCGGTTGCTAACGCAAGTATGTATGACGGTACAACAGCACTGGCTGAAGCTGGGGCACTTGCCGCTGGTGCAACCAAACGCAAGCAGCTTGTTATTTCCCGCACCGTCCACCCGGAAGCTCGGGAAATGGTCCTCACAATGGCACGTGGATTAAATCTTGAAGTTGTCGAAGTGGGTTACGCGAACGGTGTAACGGACCTGGGCGCTCTTCAAACTGCCGTCTCCGCTAATACGGCAGCTGTACTCATTCAATCACCAAATTTCTTTGGCGCTGTAGAGGATCTTGCCGCTATTGAACCAATCATTCATGGAGTAAAAGGATTGTTCGTTGTCAGTACCAATCCGATGTCACTTGGCCTTCTTGAAACGCCAGGCAAGCTTGGTGCAGATATTTGTGTTGGTGATGCGCAGCCGCTTGGCATCTCGCAGTCACTTGGCGGACCAACTTGTGGATTCTTCGCTGTAGCTGAACCGCTTACTCGCCGGATGCCGGGACGAATTGTCGGGCAAACGACCGACCTGGACGGTAAACGCGGATTCGTACTAACATTGCAAGCGCGGGAGCAGCACATCCGTCGTGAGAAAGCGACTTCCAACATCTGTTCTAATCAGGCCCTGCTCGCCCTATGCGCTTCAATCTACCTTTCTACAATGGGTAAGCAAGGATTAATTGACGCGGCAAACCTTAATTTGCAAAAAGCACACTTCGCTGCCGACGAACTACAGCAGCACGGCTTCGAGCTTCCTTTCAGCACTCCATTCTTTAATGAATTTGTCATTAAGCTGCCGGATGGGGTTTCTGTCCGGGAAGTAAACCTCAAGCTGCTTAAAGCCGGCTTCCTTGGCGGCTATGATCTGGGCATTTCCTATCCAGAACTTCAAGGACATATGCTGGTCGCTGTTACGGAGAAGCGTACACGCAGTGAAATCGAAAACTTTGCCATCAGATTGGAGGAGTCGGTAGCATGAGTATAACGATGAATAATACAAACACAGAGCAAAAACGTGAGGTACTAGCTTCCGCCAAGCCGGAAAAGGCACTAATTTTCGAACTAAGCAAGCATGGACGTGTCGCTTACTCCCTGCCTGCCTGCGATGTACCGCAAAAGCCTGCTTCTGAATATATTCCAGCTTCCATGCTTCGCGAAACGCCAGCTCAGCTGCCGGAAGTATATGAAGTGGATGTCATCCGTCATTATACCGAATTGTCACGACGTAATTTCGGCGTTGATAACGGCTTTTATCCGCTTGGTTCATGCACAATGAAATATAATCCTAAAATTAATGAAGATACAGCACGCTTTGCAGGCTTTGCCAAGATCCATCCTTATCAGCCGGAAGAAAGTATCCAAGGTGCACTTGAGCTCTTGTACATCCTCCAGAATGATCTGGCTGCTCTAACCGGCATGGATCAGGTTACCTTGCAGCCAGCTGCCGGCGCTCACGGGGAATGGACCGGCCTTATGATGATCCGCGCTTATCACGAGAGCCGTGGGGAACGCCGCACGAAGGTTATCGTACCGGACTCCTCGCATGGCACAAACCCGGCAAGCGCTACTGTCGCCGGCTTCGAGACCATCACCATTAAATCGAATGCGCGCGGCATGGTTGATCTTGATGCCCTTCGCGCAGCTGTCGGCAGCGACACAGCAGCACTCATGCTGACGAATCCGAGTACACTTGGCTTATTCGAGGAACAAATCGTCGAGATCGCCCAAATTATTCACGAAGCTGGCGGACTGCTTTATTATGACGGAGCAAACTCCAATGCAATTATGGGAATTACGCGGCCAGGCGATATGGGCTTTGATGTTGTTCACCTTAACCTTCACAAGACGATGAGTACGCCTCATGGCGGCGGTGGTCCCGGATCAGGTCCAGTTGGAGTGAAGAGCAAGCTGATTCCATTCCTGCCGAAGCCAATTGTTGCACGCTCGGAGGATGGCTCTTACTACTTCGATTACGACCGTCCACAATCGATCGGCCGGGTAAAAGCGTACTACGGCAACTTCGGCATTCTCGTTCGCGCATACACTTATATCCGTACCTATGGTCCGGAAGGTCTGAAGCATGTATCGGAGTGCGCAGTACTGAATGCCAACTATATGATGGCACGTTTGGCACCGCACTTCGAAATGCCTTACCCAGGCGTATGTAAGCATGAGTTCGTTATGTCAGGCCGAGGCCTGAAGGCCAATTATGGCGTTCGGACACTCGACGTTGCCAAACGACTGCTCGACTTCGGTTATCATCCGCCAACCATCTACTTCCCGCTTAATGTTGAGGAGTGCATTATGATCGAGCCTACCGAAACAGAGAGCAAAGAAACGCTCGACGGCTTCATCGATACGATGATTCAAATTGCAGAGGAAGCACGTACCAATCCAGAGCTCGTCCTCAATGCGCCGTACGGCACCGTCGTTCGCCGCCTTGATGAAACGACTGCCGCACGTAAACCGATATTGAACTGCTCCTGCAACTAACTGGGGCAGTCGGCACACCCACAATCTTATAACGGAGTAGGCGACAGCTAACACTGTACCTCTCCTGTAACTGGCTGGGGGCAGCCGGCACTTTACAACTCTTGCAACTGACTCGGCACAACCAACACTGTAACAATCCTGCAACTGACACCACAAAAGGCGGCTGACCCCCAGGTCAGCCGCTTTCTTGTTCCACCCTGCCATGGCAGGGCACCGCCGTCCTTATCAACTCAGAGCTACGTTGGATTTTATCCAGCCAATCCACTATTATCGTGCCTCATATTGCGACTGGATTGGATTTCACCCAATAGAATTAGCCAAACACGCCAGCTCACAGGCATCTCCCCCCAAATCTAATGGATGAAATCCAACCTAAACGACCACTCTTGTCCTCTAACAATAACTGATTGGATAAAATCCAACCTAAATACCTACTCTTGTCCTCTAACAACAACTTAAACACCCTTCCCCGCTCTATAGCACTAACGTATTTGATAAATCCAGCCTTAGCCGCTATTTCTTCTCAAACAGTAGACTCACTATACGCTGAAGCCCTTCCCAGCAAGCACAAAAAAGACCACCCCATAGTCACCTAATGACTTCTAGGACGGCCTCTTTCTTACTTTTAGATCAGTACAGCTGGCTCCGTTATTACATAACTAGGAGGTTTCACATCATCCGGGAATGGACTGACGTAAGTTTCCCCATCCAGACGCTCGACCAGCTCGGCCTTAGCCTTTGCAATAAGAGTTGGTTCCAGCACCGCTGCGATTGCCGTGCACGCCATTGCCTTGCCGGCCAAGAGCATCCCCTTATGCGCATAGCCACTCTTACCCTGTGCCACGGCCTGCCAGGAATGAGCCTGCGTCCCAAACGCCCAGGTAGTTGTACCGCACTGCGCAGTTGGAACATTCCAACTGACATCGCCGACATCCGTGGATGCAGGCATCACGATCATTCTATCCATTAGCGGAGCAACAAAGGTGGATAGCGGCTGCTCGAGGAGCAAAGCAGCAGCCTGTTTGCCAACTTGAGCCGCGGCAGCCTGCCGGTCCTCTTCAGGAACCGTATCTAAAATCGCCTTAGCGAATGACATCTCTTCATCCGTATAGAAAGGCAGGTCCAGCTCCTGCAAAAATTCGTGCATCTTGCCCTCCAGCGTCGCGTTTGGTATGAGGTTGGATGCTCCCCCCTCGTAGTGATACGACATCTTCGTACCCGTCATTAGCGCTGCACCACGCGCTACATCAAGCACGCGCTCAAACAGCGGCAGTACTTGGCCTGCTTTTGGCGCACGGATTAAATAGTTAACCTCCGCTTCAGACTGTACGACATTCGGAGCGAACCCACCTGTATTGGTTACAGCGTAATGGATTCGAGCTTCACTAATCATATGCTCCCGAAGATAGTTGACACCTACGTTCATCAATTCAACCGCATCAAGTGCACTTCTCCCAAGATGAGGAGCTGCAGCCGCATGAGCGCTTTTACCCGCAAACTTGAAATGGATATGCAGATTCGCAAGAGAGGACATATGCATAACAACGTTTGTTGTGGCGGGATGCCAACAGAAAGCCGCATCCACATCTGCGAATAAACCCGCTCGTGCCATATACGCTTTTCCAGAGCCGCTCTCCTCCGCCGGACAGCCGTAATAGCGAATAGTGCCGGAGATTCCATTCTCTATAAAGTAATCCTTCACTGCTACTGCCGCAGCAAGAGAACCCGCTCCCAGCAGATTATGTCCGCAGCCATGACCGTTCGCACCCGGAACAATAGGTGCAAAGGTCGATTTGCCTGCCTCCTGACTTAAGCTCGCTAAGGCATCGAACTCACCCAGAAAGGCAATAACGGGGGACCCACTGCCGAAACTTCCGATGAACCCGGTATCTAGCTCCGCCACTCGACGTTCCACGTGGAACCCTTCCTGTTCGAGCGCCTGGCACAGCAACTCCGCAGAACGGACCTCCTCGAACCTTGTTTCTGCAAAGCCCCAGATTTGATCGCTGACATTAATAAAAAAGTTCCTCTTCCCTTCAATTGCTTCCGTTACCGCCTGAATAATGCTCTCATTCTGGTTTCCATTCATACCTAGCACCTCTCTCACAGTGTTATTATTTATGGCAAAAGGCAAGAGCCCAGCAATAGCTGCAAGCCCCTGCTTTCCGTCAATCAAACGCAAAACAAGCTACAGTATGATCTTGCCTCCCCTTGAGCTCAGGCTCATACTCTCTGCAAATCGCCTTGGCAATTGGACAACGAGTATGGAACCTGCAGCCAGAGGGAGGAATAACCGGACTCGGCACATCCCCTTGAATTATAATCCGGCTCTTCGAACGAAGCTTTGGGTCCGCTACTGGATTTGCACTTAGAAGGGCATTCGTATAGGGGTGCTTTGGCGCCAGGAACAGCTTTTCGCGGCTCGCAATCTCCACAATCTTGCCAAGGTACATGACAGCAATTCGGTCGCTAATATATCGGACGGCCCCTAGCCCATGTCCAATGAATAAATAGGAGAGCCCGAAATCCCTTTGAAGCTCCCTAAGTAAATTTAAGATTTGAGCTTGAATCGAGACATCAAGAGCGGAGACAGGCTCGTCACAGACAACAAGCCGGGGGTTTAGCGCGAGCGCTCTGGCAATGCCTATACGCTGACGTTGACCTCCTGAAAATTCATGCGGGAACCTGTCCTGATCACATCTTGCGATACCAACGGTTTCAAACAGCCGATCCACCTTGCCCCATACCGTCGTACATGTCTCCAGCTTATGGGCCAGAAGGGGCTCAGCGACAATGTCGCGAGCCCTCATCCGTGGATTTAGAGAGGAATAAGGATCCTGGAAGACCATTTGCATGCTTGCACGCATTCGCCGCCAGTCCCGCTTCCCAAGCTCAGACAGCTCTCGGCCATTATAGAAGATGCTCCCTTCATGAGGAGTTTCGAGCTGCATAACGGAGCGCCCAACCGTTGATTTACCGCAGCCGGATTCGCCAACAAGGCCAAGGGTCTCTCCCTCACGTATGGAGAAGCTGACACCATCAACCGCCTTAACATAGTCCACGACCCGGGAGAATACGCCCTGCCGAATCGGATAATACGTCTTCAGCCCCTCAACCCTCAGCAGCGGCACTGCCTGCCCCTTCTCAGGCGATCTCATCCCAAGCCCTCCCTCGAAGAAGCTAATTCCGGCTTACTGGTTGAACTTCCATTGCATAACATTATTAAGCAGGCCGACCGCGCTTGTCTCCAGGCCTTTACCTAGATTCAGATCCTTAGATGCAGCATACAGCTGTTTGTCTGCATACAGAGCAATGACCGGAACATCATCATGCAGGATCTGCTGGATTTGCTTATAGATCTCGAGACGTTTAGCAGGATCAAGCTCCATGGCTCCTTGACCGATCAGCTTATCAACTTCAGGATTCGAATAATCCGCCAGGTTAAACGCCACACCTGACAGGAATAAGCCAAAGACGCTGCCCGGATCAAGAATGAAGCCGAGATTGAGAATTGTCAGGTCAAAATCATGCTTGAGTGCCCTTTGGTACGTCGTTGGGAAGTCCAGCTTGGTTACCTGTACCTTCAAACCAACAGCCTTCAAGTTTTCTGCCGCGATATCGGAGGCTTGCTCACGGATTTTGTTACCCGTTGGAACAACAAACTCAATTTGTTTGCCGAAATCCCAGCCTGCTTCCTCTAGCAGCTGCTTTGCCTTCTTCGGATCATACGAATATTGTGGAATATCGGCATTATAATAAGGATGGCTCTTGCCCAGCATCCCGTCGACAAGATCCCCTTGTCCCTTGAGCAGCTGATCGACGATAAGATCCCGGTTCATAGCATAAGCAATAGCCTGACGCATTTTTGGATCTGGGAATGTCTTCGAGTTGATAAACATAATATTTGGGTTATTCGCATCACCATAACCCGTCGCTACTGTTGCCATGTTCTCTACCTTATCGAAGTCCTGGATTGGAATTAGCCCTACTCCCGGGGATGTCATTTGAATATCACCCGTCTGCAGCTGAGCGGCCAGGTTAGTAGCCGGCATCATTTTAATAAATACCTCTTTAATCGAAGGCTCGCCTCCGTAATAAAGCGGATTGGCAGCCAGCTCCACATACTGATCCTTGGCGAACTTAACGAATTTGTACGCACCGTTAGTAACCGTCGGATTCATCATAAATTCATTTTTGTTCAGATCCGCCGGAGCAACATCCTTAAGGATATGCTTAGGCAGGAAGCGCATATATGTGCCGAATTGGGACTCGAATTGCGTAGTCTCCATCGGGTTTTTGGTCTTAATGACAAAGGTGTTGTCGTCTACTTTCGAGTAAAACGGCAACTCCGTTTGACCTGCTGCCAGTTTACCTGCGGCATCCAGTCCGTCTACGAATGACACATTAAGCAGCGTCTTGACACTTGCATCTGTGAACATACGAAGCGTAAATTCAACATCGTCTGCTATGAATGGCTCTCCGTCGCTCCATTTGGCATTTTTGTTCAACTTGACTGTGAAGTTCTGGTTGTCCGTCGTCTCAATAGATTCCGCCAGCTTCGGATCAAAGCCGTAATCTTTATTTAAGGCAACAAGGGTATCGCTCATGAACGAATTGACGAAGATGCCTGCATTATCGAGATTAAATACGTCAAAGGTCGTTACCGGGTTAACTAGCCCAATTGAAAGTGGCTTGCCCGTGCTTTCGGATGCAGCTGCGGAAGCAGATGGGCTGGCACTCGAAGCTGTATTACCCGTATTGCTGTTATTACCATTGTTCGAACCGCAAGCTGATACCAAAAACATACTTAGAGCAAGTAAACCGCCTACCCATGCTTTACGCGTCTTCCTCATCCAAACCCCTCCAGCTTTTTAATGTGCCTTCTATATTTAATTTCTTTGAGGCTATTGTTTAGGATCGAAGGCGTCGCGCAGGCCGTCGCCAACGAAGTTAATGGCCAATACAATGACCAGGATCATGATGCCTGGCGGCAGCCATAACCAAGGTTGATCGGTCATTACGCTGATGGATTGTGCATCTGTCAGCATATTGCCCCAGCTCGCTGTTGGCGGCTGAACGCCCATCCCGAGGAAGCTGAGCCCGGACTCGGCCATAATAGCCGCTGCTACGCCAAATGTTGCGTTGACGATAATGGGAGCAATAGCATTCGGGAGAATATGACGGAACACAATGCGCGGAGTGCTTAAGCCAAGTGATACGCCGGCCTTTACATAATCCATCTGTTTCAGTGTCAGCACACTGCCTCTGACCAAGCGGGCAATTGCCGGCCAGGAGAATAAGGCGAGGACGATTACGAGTGTCCATAAGGTTGGCCCCAGCACACTTACGACCACCAGAATAACCATCATGTACGGAAAAGCCATAAACATGTCGGTCATACGCATCACGATCATATCAACCCATCCGCCAACATAAGCGGACAGCAAACCAACAACGGTGCCAAAGGTGACGTAAATAGCAACTGTACCAAAACCTACTATGACGGCTACCCTTGTCGCATAGATTAAACGCGCCATGACATCCCTGCCTACCTGGTCCGTCCCAAGCCAATGGGCAGACGATGGAGAGGCCGAGAATTCGGCTGTGACCTCATACGGATTATGCGGCGAAAGCCATGGAGCAAATATAGCGATAATAATGAGAAACAATGTGACGACGAGACCAACGACAGCAAGCTTATGCTTCATAAACCGCCGTGACATTTGACGGAATGTACCTTCGGAACGCTCTTCACGGACTGCATAGACAACCGTTCCAGTGGCAGCAGCTTTAACAGTAGACATCAAGTCCGCCTCCTCTCATGTATGTATGTTGCAAGTGATGACACTTCATTTAGTTATACTTAATGCGCGGATCAGCTACCGAGTAGAAAATATCCGTAAGCAGATTAGCAGATAAGACGATTACAGCCGTGACTAGATTTAGACCCATAATGGTCGAATAATCGCGTGACATAATGGACTTGATTGTAAGCTGACCAATACCCGGCCATTGGAACAGCTGCTCTACAATAACAGCGCCTCCGAAGAGCAGCGGGATCTCCATGCCAACAACGGTAATAACCGGAATAAGAGCGTTGCGGAGAGCATGCTTGTTTGTTACAAAAAACTCCTTTACACCTTTGGCCCGGGCGGTACGCAGATAATCCTGCTTCAGCACATCCAGCATACTTGCTCGTATATAGCGCACTTTACGGCCTGCGATCCCGACGGCCAGCGCAATTGCCGGAAGAACAATGTGCAAGATCCGATCACCAATCCCGCTGCTGCCGCCAAGTGTTTCCGTGCCGCCGACAGGCAGCCAGCCCAGATTAACCGCAAAGATATAAATACAGAGAAGGCCTAGGAAAAACTGGGGAATCGACGTTCCAACAAACGATAAGCCAGTCATCAGATAATCGAATTTCGAGTTTTGCTTAACCGCGCTCATGATACCAATCGGCAAGGCAATGAGCAGACCGAGCAGCAGTGCGCAAAATCCTAGCAGCATCGTCTGTCCGAGTCGTTCACCGATTATAGAACCAACGGCCTCATTCGTACTGAAGGAGTACCCAAGGTTGCCGGACAAGAGCTGCCCCAGCCACTTGAAGTATTGAACGAATAACGGGTCATTAAGGCCAAGCTGTTCTTTCCTCAATTCCAGCAGCTCGGGAGGTGTATCAGGGGACATGTACATGTCGACCGGATTGCCCGGCGCGAGGTTGATAATAACAAAGTTAATAATGGTAATGCCGAACAAAACAGGAATTGCAATTAGAATTCTGCGGATGATGTACGTTAGCATGATATCGCTCCTTTCCTATCTTTTCAGCTAAATGGCGGCAAGGGGATAATGACAAGCCGCTGCATGCTCACCGCCAATGAGAAGCGGCTCTTGCTCCGTGCACATCGCAGTGGCAAATGGACAACGAGTATGAAAACGGCAGCCGGAAGGCGGATTAGCCGGGCTTGGTACATCACCCTGCAGGACAATTCGCTGTTGTCCCCGCTTGCGTGGTTCAGGAACCGGATAAGCGCTTAGCAGCGCTTGCGTATAGGGATGGCGCGGATTAGCGAAGATCTCTTCCTTCGTCCCAATCTCCACCACCTTGCCAAGATACATCACGGCAATCCGGTTGCTGATATATTTGACCGCTCCAAGACCATGGGCAATAAATAAGTAAGTCAGCCCCAGTTCCTTCTGCAGATCCTTCAGCAAATTAAGAATTTGTGCCTGAATCGAAACATCAAGCGCTGACACCGGTTCATCACACACAATAAGCTTTGGATTCAGCGAAAGCGCGCGGGCAATGCCGATACGCTGCCTCTGGCCTCCCGAGAACTCGTGGGGGAAACGCTGCTTATAGCTTCGAGGAATACCGACCATATCGAGAAGCCAGTCGATCCGGGCTTCTATTTTGTCATCCGGAACGATACCGTGAACTCTCATCGGCTCGGCCAGCAATTCCCTCACTCGCATGCGAGGATTTAACGAAGAGAAGGGATCCTGGAAAATCATTTGCATCTTCGGACGGACCGAGCGAAGATCCGATATGGAATGCTTCGTAATGTCTTCCCCATCGAACCAGATCGAACCATCCGTCGGATTTTCCAACCGAATGATACTCCGGCCGATCGTTGACTTGCCGCAACCGGATTCACCAACCAAGCCCAGCGTCTCGCCAGGATAAAGCTCCAGCGTAATATCATCCACTGCCTTTACATTGCCAACTGTCTTGGAGAGCAGCCCGCGACGTATGGGATAATAGGTTTTCAGCCCTTGAACTCGCAGCAGCGGTTCGGCTTGTGTGGTCAGTACGTTCTCTGTCATACGGCTTCCTCCTCTCGCGATTCCATCTCCCACACTTCTGGCTCTTGCGCCTTCCAACAGCGTACAGAATGTCCTTCTTGGACCGGCTTGAAAATAGGCGCTTGCAATTGGCATTTCTCGCTGGCAAACTCACAACGGTCATGAAATCTGCACCCAGCAGGCATATTCGTTAACGGCGGTACAGCCCCGGGGATGGATGCTAAAATATCCTCCGTATCGTTATCCAGATGCGGGATCGACTTCATTAAGCCTTGCGTATAAGGGTGAAGCGGATTTTCGAACAGGGTGTATACATCCGTTTCCTCTACCACCTGCCCCGCATACATGACAACGACTTTATCCGCCATCTCGGCTATTACGCCAAGATCATGAGTGATAAGTACAATAGAAGCTCCAATCTCCTCGCGAAGCCCCTTCATCAAATTCAGAATCTGAGCTTGTATGGTGACGTCCAGTGCTGTTGTTGGTTCGTCAGCGATCAACAGCTTCGGCTTGCACGAAAGTGCCATTGCAATCATGACCCGTTGTCTCATCCCACCGGATAAGGCATGCGGGTAGCTTGTCATGATGGCCTCAGGACGAGGAATACCTACCTTCTTAAGCATCTCGATTGCGTATTGCTCGGCAGCCTTGCCCTTTAGATCAGAATGAAGCCGAATAGCTTCAATTAATTGGTTACCAATCGTGAAGACTGGATTGAGGGAGGTCATCGGCTCTTGAAAGATCATGGCCATGTCACCGCCGCGCATCTGACGAAGCTCGGATTCGGACAGCTTGGCGAGATCCTTGTCCATAAACCGGATCTCTCCTTCCTTAATCCGTCCGTTTTTCCCTAGCAGGCGCATAATGGACAGCGACGTAACACTCTTCCCGCAACCGGACTCACCAACAATACCGACGGTTTCTCCCTTGCCCACTTGCAAGCTTACTCCGTCTACCGAGGTGACCTCACCCTTCTCCGTTTTGAAGACCGTCTTCAAATTATTAATCTCCAGCAGCATGGTAAACCCTCCTTCGTTGCCTTCATCGGCTTGTCATGCAACGTTCATGTTAGAAAAAGTAACAACATTTAACAAATCGTATTAAAAAGTGTGTAGTTACACAGTTTTCCTGTTCAATTATTGTGGGAATCTACCTACTCTTTCAATCTGCTTTATGGTATATTCGCGATAAGTTTCCACATGTCCGAGCGTTTGACTCTTATTTCTACGGAAGAATGTTTTCTGTGTAACCTTATTTAACATCAATATTACAGAACATTACAGACCCTTCGCTTAAGGACATAGGATTCAATTCTTGTCTTTCATAGCTGTCAAGGGATAAAAAGGTATCGAATCTTTAGAATTGTCAGATAACTTAATGCGGAGGTGGGGAATTTGTACAATCTATTGATTACGGATGACGAGAGCGAAATCCGCAATGGGCTCAGCAATTATTTTCCATGGCATGAATTTGGCTATCGCGTCATCGGACAAGCGAGCGACGGCGAAGAGGCACTTGCTTTCATTGCTGAGCAGCAGGTCGATGTGTTATTGTGCGATATTCGCATGCCTACTCTTACGGGAATTGAGGTGGCCGAGCGACTGTTTCGGAAGCAGTCTGAGGTGAAGGTTGTCCTGCTCAGCGGTTTCCGGGAATTCGAATATGCTCAGTCCGCCCTGCAGTACGGGGTGAAAAGATATTTGACCAAACCAACCAAATACGCGGAAATTGCCGAGGTGTTCGGACAGATTAAAAATGAGCTTGACCAGACGAGGCAGACGACGGTTCCTCCAGCCTTAGTACAGGACAATATTTCGGGGGATCAGACAATCGAGAAGATAAAGGCTTACCTTCATGACAATCTGGCTTCTGCATCACTCGAATCAGCAGCCAAGCATGTTTTTTTGAACCCTTATTATTTGAGCAAATACTTTAAGACCAAGACGGGGGAGAATTTCTCTGATTTCTTAACTAAGCTGCGCATGGACAAAGCGGCTGACCTGCTTCGCTCAACGTCCAGCAGAACCTATGAGATTAGCGAGACCGTAGGCTACAGCAACGCCAAAAATTTTACGAGGATGTTTCGCAGTTACTTCGGAATGACGCCTAGAGAATACCGAAACGAGGAATAGTGATTGCCATGACGACGACATCCCGTTTTTTCACTCGAAATTTGCTGACCTTTCTGCTGCCCATGTTGATTCCTCTCGTCGTCCTGGGAGCCTTGTCCGCCTTTCTCATCCAGCAGTATGCGGTGAACGAGATTAACAATCGAAATACGAACATGCTGAAACAGACTAAGGAAAATATCGAGCTGCTGTTTAATGAGCAGCAATCCCTGAATCTTCATATTATTGCGAGCGCAACCCAATTTATGAATTTGAAGAGCATGCTGAACAAGCCGCTCCCAACGGCCGAGGACTACGAGCAGCTGGCCGCTCTTAAAAATTTTATCGATTCCCCCTCCATCGCTCAGTCCTATATCGATTCCATCTACATTTATCTCAATAACGACTATCAACGCTTTATCTCCTCTGTCTCCGGGGGGTTCCTGTCACTCGAAGAGGATCCGGATCATGACTGGTACGCCAGTTACTTAGAGCATGCGAATGATAAAGCAGTCTGGGCAGAGAGCCGTGCCGTTCCCAGATATAATTTGAACAAACAACTGGTGAACAATAACGTCATTACGATGTATCGTAACTTTAAGGTGCTTGATGATACGGAAGGCGTTATCGTTCTTAATATTAAACAGGAATATATTGAGCGCCGGCTGAACGATTTATCTACTCTAAAAGGTCAGCAGCTGCTTGTCGTGAATGAGCAAGGATCCATTATCTTCGGGAATAACGCCGGGATCACTCTGACCCCAGTCGAGATTGAGCAAATTATCGCCAAGAAGAACAATTCCTTCTCCATGGACACTGCCCATGACGATGTACTCATTAATAAGATGAACTCGGAACCGTACAACTGGACTTTTATATCCGTATCGCCCAAGAAATCACTCTATACAACGCTTCAGAGACTGCTCACGATTAGCAGTGTCCTGCTTTCCCTATCCCTGATTGCGGCCATCTTGCTTGCCTACAAATTAACTCAAAAAAATTACAGGGATTTAAAGCTCATCATATCGATTCTGGAGGCAGCCGAGAAAGGAAAGCCGCTCCCCGTTCACCGGACAAAGGGGAACAGCGTCCATAGCCTAATTATCCGAAGCCTGCTGCAAAATTTTATTGAGCATAATTACATAAGAATTCAGCTGTCAGAAAGCCAGTACAAGACGCAGGCCGCTCAATTTGCTGCTCTGCAGTCCCAGCTGAATCCCCATTTTCTATACAACACGCTGGAGACCATCCACTGGAAAGCAGCCAGCTATACAGACGGTCCAAATGAACTGACCAGCATGGTTGAGCATCTGTCGGATATTTTACGATATTCCTTGGACGGCCAGAACTCTCTTGTCCCTCTAAGGGTAGAGATTGCCAATACAAAAAGCTACGTGGCCATACTGAGGGTTCGGCACGGGGAACAGTTCGACATCTGGTGGGAATACGATGAAGAACTCGAGAAGTATCAGGTTTTAAAGCTTATTTTCCAGCCTCTGATTGAAAACAGCCTTGAGCATGGACTGCGCACCGGGCATAAGCTCCTGATCAAGATTAAGATACAGCGTCTGAACAACCAGCTTCGTCTCACCGTCATCGATAACGGTAACGGTATTACAGCTGAGAGAATGGTGAAGCTGCAGACCAAGCTCTTTAGTGATTCGCCTCCAACTAATCACATCGGCCTAATTAATACGCAGCGAAGAATCCAGCTCGCCTACGGTCAGCGAGGCGAGCTGCGGCTCAAAAGTAAACCTGGAAGAGGAACGCTTATCGCTATTTTGCTGCCGATTAACTAATAAGCACCGTTAGGACGTACTTAAGTGGCAGGCCAGATATAGTTTTAACCAATCATCCGGATCATCCAAACTTACCTCCAGCAGTTCTTCAATCTTGCGAAGCCGATGGTACAGCGTGTTTGTATGAATGTGAAGCTGCTCTGCCGTTATAGCAGAGGCGCGATTGGACGCCATATAAGTCTTGAGAGTCCGTTCCAGTTCACCCGATCGGCCCTTTGGTGAACGGAGCGGTTTCAATACATCCTGAACGTAAGATTCAATCTCCTCCGGGTCCTGATTTATGAACAATCGGTTAATGCCAATATCGCCATAAAGCATAATTTGGAGGTATCCCCGGCTCTTCAAATAGGCAAGCGAGCGGCCCGCTTCTTCATTGCTTTTGGCTGCATGCTCAAACCCTTTGTACAGTCCGCCAACACCTCCGTAAAGATTCGTCCCAGAGGTCTCCGACCATTTGCGCGCCGCGTCACTCAGCTTCCTAACGAACAATTGCTGCTTCTTCTCGTCCTCTGCAGATGCCAGAATGGTTACCTTGTCATGAGCGCCAAAGAGCAGATGGTCGCCTCTGCCGAATTCCTTCTCTATGCCGGACACAATTCTTCTTAGATCACTTTCTCTCCGTTTGGCATCCGTCTGCTCTTCAACCAGCTGAAGAACAGCTACGAATATAGACTGGTGCTTCGATAAGCCAAAACCTTTTAGCCTGCTTTCCAGCTTTTTGGGTTCACGATAGGCAAGCAGCTCGCCAAAGAGCTCTTGATTGCCTCGGAAGTGCATTTCAATTAACGAGTAGGTATTCATCATTTCGAGTGCAGCCACCGCTCCGCCTTGCTCCAATACAACCGAATCAAGCTGTTGAAGAGGGCGGCTTAGCTTGACGGCGAAGCAGCCGAGCAGTATCGGGCCGTTTAATACCGGATAAATATAGATGCTGTCACGATCCGGAAAATCCATTGTCCAAGGTGTCGTCTCTTGTCTGAGACGTCGATGATTGCTCTCACCAAGCCTATCCTGTTCGTCGCCCGCCGCGGGATACCATTCATCCTTAGTCAAATCGACAAAGGATACCGGCAGTCCAATCATCTCCGTCATCGTCCGGGTTACCGTCTCGAGGTCCTTGCCTTCAACAGACAGCTTGGTGAAAATATCATGAATGTCATTACGTCTTGTCAAATACCGATTCTTCTCCTCCAGCTCTGCAAATAACCGGGCATTCGAGATCGCAATGGCAGCCTGATCGGCAAATCCTTGAAGCCGCTGAAGGTCCCGTTCATTAAGCCGGGCTCTCCTCTGCAGCTGATGCACGAGCATAACGCCAATTTTTTCTTTGTTCATCATAACCGGTACGGCCATAGCGGCCTGAACACTATCGGCCTCACTCCCGAATGCTTTGGATAAACTGGAAAGTTTCACCTCGGATACATTGTCCATTGCTCTTGAGAATGCTTCTGTCGCTATGTAAATATCACCTTGGCCGCTTTCGAATACTTTCCCGGATATTCCTTCGCCGGGACCAACCCGGAACTCATATATCGATTCTTCCATGCCAACACTTGCCCGCGGAACAAGTAAGCCCGTCTCAGGTTCATACATCATGAAGAAGCCATAGCTGGCAGATGGAATAACGGTTAATGCGGTACGCATAATGTGAAGCAGTAATTCATTCAAATCGAGCGAGGAAGTAAGCTCCCGCAATCCCATAAGCCACTGTTCATGCTCCATCTGCTGCCGATGCACCTTTTCCTCAAGCCACAGCTCCCGGACAGTGGAACGAAGCCGCTCTTTTTTCTCATAACTAATTCCCGCTCCTGATGGATAAAGCATAAGCGCCTCCCGCCATAGAGGCTCACCATATACGAAGAACAACGATTCCGCATCACCAGGATCTTCAGGCAATTCGTCCTCGCTGGGCGAATCCGCTGCAGCCGCAGCCTCTGCCCCTATCCGTTCGATGCCTGACCATCTTCGCCATGAATCTTCCGCATCGTTACGTACCCATAGACCATACGGACTGCCTTGCTTCCATTCAACTAACTTTTGCATTAGCTCATGAATATCCATCCGAACCACCCGCTCTTATGTTAGTTAATATAACATTAGTTTACTGGATAATTGTGTGAATCAACAAGATATAACGGTAAACATCCTCTTTTCCAACAATGATTCAGAAAATCATGAGGGCTATAATGTAAATGAATCTAACATAATCAAAGAAGAGAGGGATTGTCATGAGCAAGCAGGATATTCTCGCATGGGTGGACAACAATGAAGCTGTATTCACACAAATGGCTAAACAAATTTGGGAAAACCCCGAGGTAGGCTATACGGAAAGCTTTGCTTCCTCGCTGCAAGCTGAAGCGATGGAGAAAGAAGGGTTCCACATTACGCGTAATGTTGGAGAAGTGTCTACTGCATTCGTAGCTGAGTACGGTAAAGGGAAGCCGATTATCGGTATTATGGGAGAATTCGATGCATTGCCAGGATTATCCCAACAGCTTGACTTCAATGAGAATCCGGTTGTGGAAGGCGGGCCAGGACATGGCTGTGGACACCATCTGCTGGGTACCGCAGGTGTAGAAGCGGCAATCGCCTTGAAGCAGATTATGGCTTCAGTTAGCGGTACGATTCGTTATTATGGCTGTCCGGCTGAAGAACTGTTGTCAGGCAAAACCTATATGGCTCGTGCCGGAGCGTTTGATGACCTCGACAGCGTATTAACCTGGCATCCTGGCGGCATGAATATGACCGCTAACTTCAGATCGCAAGCATTGACGGCAATTGAATTCTTCTTCTCTGGCCGCACGGCTCATGCCGGGGCCGCTCCACATCTTGGACGCAGCGCGCTCGACGCGGTTGAACTGACAAATGTTGCTGCCAACTACTTACGGGAGCATGTGCCAGACGGATCGCGTATCCACTATACGATTACAAACGGCGGGCTTGCTCCAAATATCGTGCCGGACAAGGCAAGCGTGTACTACTTCCTGCGCGGCAAGAATAGAGCTGAGGTTGATCACCTGCAGGAGCGTCTCATTAAGATTGCCAAGGGTGCTGCGATGATGACGGAAACGGAAGTCGAATGGGGCATCAAAGCAGGCTGCTACGATACTCTACCGAATGTGGCGTTGAATGATCTCATGTATGATCAATTTGCACTAATTGAACCTTTATCTTTTACAGAAGAAGAATATAAATTTGCAGAGAAGCTGCGCGGAAGCGTTGACCCTGCTGTTCTCGAAGCCGGTAGTAAGATGTTCCCGGTATCCGATATCCTGCCTACTGACTCCTTCAATCCTAAGCATTTGTTAGGAATCACCTTTGGTGGATCAAGCGATATTGGTGATGCTTCCTGGATTACGCCAATGGGCCAAATTATGACCACCTGCTCACCTGCAGGCATTCAAGCCCATACTTGGCAGGCAACAGCTGCCTTTGGATCCTCTATCGGAATGAAGGGCATGCATTATGCAGCCAAAGCAATGGCACTTTCTGCTTATGATCTTTTGCTTAACACAAACGGCATACTGGAAAAAGCTCGTGAGGAATTTGCAGCAAGTACAAACGGGCATATCTATAAGACCGGTATCCCGATGGACGTGAAGCCTCCGTTCTACAAGGAGTCTGTTCCAGCAGGCTAACCCGATTTATGAAAAAAGGCTGGCAACTCTCACCGGATATTCCGGTAGAGAGATGTCAGCCTTCTTAGCGTTCACACGCAGCTATACCACTAGGAACTCAGCGGCTGCGTCTCCGCACAGATCACAGCTGCGCGGCGGATCCCAGTCCGCAAATTCCGTTTCCTTCAAGTCTACAATATCCGGTGCATCCTCATACTCGTCCACAAATTTATCAATCGCCAGTTCCACATGCTGTTTGCATACACAATACATTCGTAGTTCGCTTCCTCTTCAATGTTGTTTATTATAACTAGCATAGCAAACTAGCCAGCCGATGTGAAGCATCTTGTCCGATTCTCCCTTTCATTTCCTTCTGTGATCCATCCCGCTATAATAAATAACAAATCATTAATACCTTATTGAAAAAGGAGTATTTCCCTTGCTTATTGCACTTGTTCTCTTCCTGCTTGCCGGCCTTGCTGAGATCGGCGGTGGTTACCTTGTATGGCTATGGCTGCGTGAAGCGAAGCCAATCTGGTATGGCATTGTCGGCGGCATCATTCTGCTTGCCTACGGCATTATCCCAACCCTGCAAAGCTTTCCCTCCTTTGGCCGAGTTTACGCAGCTTACGGTGGTGTTTTTATCATCTTGGCCGTCCTATGGGGATGGCTCATCGACAAAAAAGCACCCGACCTCTATGACTGGATCGGTGCCGCCGTTTGTATCATTGGTGTAGCGATTATGCTCTACGCTCCTCGGAGCAGCTAGCCATCCCGCTACCAATAAGACCCTGGGACGGTCTTATTACTTCCGCCGTTACCCGCCTTACCCGTCTACTAGGCAAAAAAACCGCACGGTCAGTTATTCTGCCCGTGCGGCCTCACTTACTCGATTATGTTACGGCTGGGTCACCCGAATACTTCCGCTATCCGTACGGACTTTGATTACTTCACTCGAAGTACCTTTTGGATCTGGAGCATGCTCGGAGCCCGAATCGGACTTCAAGTCGTACGAGCCGCCAAACGCAGCCGGCACCTCGATTTTCACACTACCCGAATCACTCTTCACATCGGCGCCAGACGTATCGTCCTTCACAATCCGGATGGAACCGGAATCGGACTTCACTTCAGCAGCGCCACTCAGACGATCTATCGTAATGCTGCCGGAGTCAGAAGAAGCCTTCAGCTTCGCACGAACCGTTCCCGCATGGATGCTTCCGGAATCCGAAGTCATGGAGAGGTCGCTGCCTTCGAAGCTGTCGATCTTAATACTGCCCGAATCTGACTTCGCCGACAGCGTATTGCCTAGGAAGCCGCTTAGCCTGATACTGCCCGAGTCAGATTCTATCACGCTGTCCAATGCAGCTGCATCGTTCACTTTAATCGAGCCAGAATCGCTGATTAGCTTGAACGATTCAAGTGATTTCTTCGTTTCCTCCGTCAGCGATACGGTCACAACCTGCTTATCGTTAAGGGAAGAGAAGTCGAAAAATCCAATATGCCACTTCTCTTTCAAGCGTAGATTCAGCCGTCCATCTTCCGCACTAGCATTCTTGATCTGGTCGATAATCTCCTGCTTCGCTCTTCCTTCAAAATGGATCGAATTGCTGCCGTCCGTGCTCGGAACAAAGTTAAGCTCAAAGCCTAGGCTGTCAGCCGAAATATTGAATTCCTTAAGTTCATCCATCTTCAGCGTATGTTCGTAATCCTTGCTTTTTGAACCTCCGAATTGATACTGAAATAATGCCATAATTCCGATCGCCACAAGAATCACTCCAATCGTATTTCTTACCCATCCTCTATTCATAAGTGCTCTCTCCCTCTCTATACCTCTTCGCTCCGTTTATCTTACCTTCAGTTTACGGCAGCAAAGGATTACCATAAACCTTCCAGAGGATGGTTCGAAGGTTAGACTTTAGTCGGGGACAAAAAAAGCTGCGCCAACAGTCTCCTGTCAGCGCAGCCCTTCAACTTCTATTCATCCTTCGTCTTTTCCTCAAGCTTGAACGATGCTGTCTTCAGCTTTCCGTCATGGTAGAAGGTAACCTTTATGTCGTCACCAATCTTCTTCTGATCGTACAGATACTTGCGAAGCTCCATTGTACTGCCGATACTCTGTTCGTCCAGCTTCACAATGACATCGTTAAGCGCCAGCCCCGCTTCCTTCGCTGGCCCAACCGCCTCAAGCACGATTACTCCATCTAGCACTTCATCAGGCAGCTTCAAATCCGGTAGATCCTGTACCTCAGCCGAATCCTCATTAGCTGAACCTTCACCTTTACCTGCCTTCGTGTCACCGCCCGCTGGCTGATCTGTCATCTGCTGCTGGGCGAAATACTGCTCCAAATCAACCGTGTAAACACCAAGATAAGGACGGGATACATATCCCTTCTCCATCAGGCTGTTTACAATCGGCATCGCATTGTCGATTGGGATGGCGAAACCTAATCCTTCTACGCCAACCTCGGCGATCTTCATACTGTTAATACCTACGACCTTACCATCCATATTAATAAGTGGTCCACCACTGTTGCCTTCGTTAATTGACACATTCACCTGGATTACTTCTTGCTGCCAGTCGTACACGCCGTCCTCGTTCAAGGACACCGGCACGATCCGATGCGTCTTGCTCACGATGCCCATCGCCAGCGAGTCACCAAGTCCAAGGGGATTACCAATCGCAAGTACGAATTCAGCCGGCTGCAGCTTCGACGATTTGCCGATCTCAGCTACCGTCTTAATGTCCTTGCCATCCATCTCGAGCACCGCAAGATCTGTAATCTGGTCGCTGCCGACAATTTTCGCTTCCCGCTTCTCACCATTCACCAGCAGCACCTTCACAGACTCTGCATTTGCGATAACATGATGATTTGTGATGATGTACGCTTTGCCATTCTCAAGCTTGAAGATGACACCTGAACCAACGCCTACTTCCTGCTTCGATCCCTGCACCTGACCGTCATCGCCACTGCCTGCTCCATCCTCGGTGCTGCCTGTATCCGGCATTAGCCCATACGGAACAGTCTGCTCATTAATGACACTGACAACGGCTGGACGAACCTTGGCCGAAGCTTGAATCGTCCTTTGTTCAAGCGATGTACTGCCAGAAGCCGATACGCTTGCCGGATGCGAACCTGGTCCAAAGCCGCCTCCTCCAAAGACAAGCACGAACAGAAGCACGGCTGCCACAGCACTAGTGAAGGAAGCCACGAACGCAACACGGACATTGGACCAGCTCCGCATACCTTTTTTATTAGAGAAGGCAAACTCATCCCTCGAAGAAGTGGTACGAACGCGCCTTGATACTTTTGTCGAATAGAAATCGTCATCAAACAATCCCATCGTTACCGCTCTCCTTTCGATGCTTGCCTTTGAAATGCAACAAGACTATTTTTCATATTTTAAGAATGTTTTCGTAAGAGTTGACTACAATAATAATAGATTCCCTTTGCACTCCTCCATCATAACGAATAAGGAGCGAACCGTATCTATGAAAACAAAACCATTCTCCCCCTGGGAGCAAGTCCAATTAGCAGCCAAGCTGGCTGACTTGAAGGAAGATCACTATCGTACCGTCCTCACCCTTAGTGCTATGCTTGAGCTTCTAGTGGACAAGGGTCTGCTTACCCGAGATGAGCTGAACGCCAAAGCCGACGAGCTGGATAATCAGCTGGACTCGTTTATTTCCGCCTCACTTCATCCCATGCAGTAGGTCTGTCATGGTAAGTCGCACGCAGCGGGTTCTCATCATTTTTGAAAAAGATTCCGTTATCTTCTAACACATTCCTCACCGTCAGCATCGCAAGATCCATCAAGTTGTGATCGAGACTCAGATGGGCTAGATACACCCTCTTCGTCCGGTCCGTCAGAAGCTCACATAACGCTTCACCAGCGGCAACATTCGACAAATGTCCGACATCGCTTAAGATCCGGCGCTTAATGTTCCACGGGTAACGTCCCATGCGGAGCATTTCAGTATCATGGTTCGACTCCAGGACAAGCACATCGGAATCGATAATTTCCCGTCTTACTTTATCACTCATATAACCAAGATCGGTTGCGAGACTCAGCTTCTCTCCATTATCCACGAACGTATAACCAACCGGCTCCGCCGCGTCATGAGAGATCGGAAAAGAACGTACTTCCATCGTGCCAAAGCTCAGCATCTCACCGGTCTCCATAATAACCCGCTTCTCCGGAGCAATCGTACCCACATGACGTTCCATACCGCCCCATGTTCCAACATTAGCGAAGATCGGCAGCTCGTACTTTCGTGCGAAGGCGCCAAGCCCTTTAATATGGTCGGAGTGCTCATGTGTAACGAACAACGCATCCAGCTGATGACCAGCTACACCTTGTTCTCGCATAAGCTCATCTAGTCTTTTCATGCTTAGGCCGGCATCCACCAGCACCATTTTATCCCCGTTGCTTACAATCGTCGCATTACCTGTAGATCCGCTTCCCAGCACCGTAAACGTAAGTCCCATCATTCTTCCCTTCCCCTGCTCCCATGAACACAAACCTCTATTTCACCCTGCACATCCGCACCCTATACTAACGAACGCGGTCCTGCTGTACGTCTTCCTTCACCTGTGCGACTTCCCCGTTAATCGCATGGATATAATACTCGTTCCCGTCCTCCAGCAGCACTCGGTAATAAGGCGCTGATACCTGCGTTTCTGTATCAAACACTTGACCATGGTAACCAAGCTGAATGTCGGTAATTACTGCACCATCCGGTAGGTTCCGCTCAATGAACGGCGCCATCGCCTTCGAGGCTGGCAGCACCATCTGTACCTTGGATTCGCCTGGTCCCGTCAGATCAATCCGGACTTGACGGAAGCCGGTTATTTTCTGATTGCTGTAGTACAGCTCCAGCTTCACATCGAACATCGGGCGGTTATCAGCCATACGATAAAGTACGAATACACCGTCTCTAGTCATCGCTGGGTCAAACTTATATTTATCGAGGTCAATAATCTGGCTGCCCAGCGTCTTGATTAAATCCTTCTCAGAGAAAATTATCCGGCTGTCCACCGGCGTATCCAGCTTCGTCTCCGGCAGCTCCTCGAAGGGGCCGCTGCGCAGCATATACGTCAAATCCCGCAGCTTTGGTGTCTCGACCGGCAGATTCGCGGAAAGTTCGATTCCCTTCTGCTTCATAAAGGCGTATGTCTCGGTCGGCAGCTCTGCCGTATTCTTATTGGCATTGAGCTGCTCGCCGACGTTCGACCACACTTGATAGCCGAGCAATACGTTAAGCAGCAGAAACGATATAATAAGCACGCTTTTCGCCCTGCCCCAATCCACCTGATCTTTCGCCTCCGCTCCTGCAGACTTATTCCTTGCTACCCTTATCCGGTGCTATTGAATCCTGTAATTGATTCGATCCCTCGAACAAGCTGTTACTGTCGTTATCCTTGGATGCTGTCTCTTGATCTTTGGAATCAACCTCTCCGGTACCTGTCTCTTTCCCCGTATCAGACGCATTCCCTAAATCAGTCAGGTTCTTCGCTTCCTGCGGGACAAAGCCAACCGGATACGCTTCGGTTAGTACCTCCTGCGTACCATCCTCGAGCTGAACCGCCCACACTGGGATAAACTTCAGTTCATTGTTCTCAAGCGGCACCGCCTTCAGTGCAGGGAACAGACGGACAACCTCCGAACGACGGTCATAGTGATCCAGCGTATTACGCAGCTGCGCTCCGCCTGGCAGCCATCTTGCTTCTCTTGATTTGGATTTCTCCGCTAGCGTAATCAAGGATCGGCTGTATTCCGTCACCACACCTTGCTGCAGCGTCAGTCGTATACTGCCATATTCGAAATCTTTCGTTTCTATAATCGGTAAGTTATCTACATACTGCTGGAACTCTGCATATTTGCCAGTCTTGCTTTCCACGTTCATCCCTGGATTGATGAAACGGTGTATACCGTCCCATCCGCCGTGATCGTTAATGAACTCAATCGAGGCGAACACGTTCTCACTGAGCAGATTCTCCTCACTTTGCGAGGCGGCCGGGTTCGTATAGATCATCCACATGCCCTTCTGCTCAATCTGCAGACCACGCTTACCGTCCGTAAAAATCTGCGAGCCGCTTCGGTCATACAGCGCCTTCGTAGTCGCCGGATCAAAGTACATCTGCTGCATTAGCTCGGAGGAATAAATCTCATAAGGGAACACCATCTGCACGGATTGAATCGGCTGCTTCGGCAAATAAATGCCGTCCGTCGTCATCTGGTACTTCGGCTGATACTCACCAAAGCCGACATAGTCCTGAACGTCGCGAACCGTGAGGTCGGCCTGTGTAGATTCGTATACCTTCTGCCCATCGCTGCTAAAGAAGAAAGTCCTGACCTCTTCTGAATCGGTTGCCTTGAAGATCCAGATCCGGTCAATCATTTCACCTAGGAACAGTAAATCCCCCTGTACTTTGAGCAGTTTCTTGAGCAATTCTACCGGAATGCCGTTCTGGAACCGCAGCTCCACGCCAATATCGTTTTTCCGTACTTCATCCCAGTTGAGCATATTGGCCGGATTCCGTTGGAACCCTTTAAATTCACGTCCCTGGATACGATCCTTCAAAATCATATTGTAAAACGTTGTTCCCGGGTATAACACGGTATGTTCGTTGCCGCCAAAGTGGAGGACGATCTCCTCTGGGAAAATTACATTTTCCACACTTGTCTTTTTGCCCAGCGGATCCGCATTAACATAATCCTGATCCGTCTTAACCGTTGCGCCAAGACCTGGCATGCTATAAGCGAGAATATACGATTGGATCAAGCTGAGAGTAACCAGCATAACGAGCAGGAGCGTCTTCGCTTTCTCCATCATGCGGTCTCACCTTCCTCTTGCAGCACAGGCAGCGTGAACGTCACAGTCGTTCCTTCGTTCAGCTCCGACTTCAGCGAAATCGTGCCGCCATGCGCTTTAACGATTTCCCGGGCAATGGATAAGCCTAGGCCAGTACCGCCCATATTACGTGAGCGAGCCTTGTCCACCCGGTAAAATCGATCGAAAATACGAGATAAATCTTTTTTCGGAATACCAATACCGGTGTCCTTCACGCTGATCGCGATCGTACCGGCATCCTGCTTATGGGCGCTGAACTCAATCGCCCCGCCTTCAAGTGTATATTTGATCGCATTCGATATTAAATTATCAAGCACTTGGTCAATCTGGTCACGATCCAGCCATGCCGACTTCAAATCGCGGTCGACAACTATCATCGCCCGAATGTTCTTCTGTCGCAGCTGGAAGGAGAAGCGGTCCGTCACCTCGTCCAGCATCTCATGGATGTTGGTCTTCCGCCGCCGGAGCGGTGCTTGATTGGAGTCAAGCCGCGACAGATGCAGCAAGTCGGTAACAAGCCTGATCATCCGTTCGGTCTCATTGCGGATAACCCCAACGAATCGCTCCGACAGCTCCCGCTCATCAAGCGCACCGTCGTTAAGTGCTTCGGCGTAACTCTTAATTGTGGTGAGCGGCGTGCGCAGTTCATGCGAGACATTCGCAACGAACTGGCGGCGTGACTGCTCCAGCTTTTCCTGCTCGGTAACGTCTTGAAGCACCGCAATCGTCCCTGTAATCCCTTTGTCTCGGCGGTGAATAGGCGTGAACGTCACGCGGAGGATGCCCTCCGCATCATCGTCGCCTGGTTCTTCATCATCCTCGCGTGATAAGATGACGGTCTGCTCCCGCCCCTGCTGCAGCTCCTGGTACTTCTGCTCCGGCATGCCAAGCAGGTCAGGCAGATTACAGCCTTCGCAGGTGCGAACATCCAGCATCTCGAGTGATCGCCGGTTCCAGACAATCACCTTGCCATTCTCATCAGCCGCAATCACACCGTCGCTCATATTCGACAGAATGGAGGCGAGCTTCTCGTTCTCCTCCTCATTGACCGAGAGCGCCTCTTTCAGCCGAATGGTCATATCATTAAAGGCTAGACTAAGCCTGCCAATCTCATCATCGCCAAGAACCGGCACCTGAAGATCAAACTTCCCATCCGCCACTGCGGCCGCCTGCCTCGTCAGCCCTTGAATTGGACTCGTAATGGTATGGGCCAGCAGAATGCCGAGAATACCCGTGAGGCCAAGCGCGATAAGTGTACCGGAGAAGAAAATCTGGTTAACCCGGTTCACTGTATCGTACAAGCTGTCCATAGATGCGACCATGTAGACCGCACCTACCACCTTATCGTTATCGTTATAAGTGACAGGAAGAGCGATAATCTTTTTACGAATACCGTTCTCATCAATTATCTCTTCTTCATTATCCGAAATGCCGGTTAACGCACGGCTTACCGCAAGTGATGTATTCTTCTTCCCGATATAGGATTCCGGAACCTGCAGTGAAGTCGCAACGACACGTCCGTTCCCATCCAGCACCTGCACCTCCGTGCCGCTGATGCTGAATAGATTACGGACGACAAGGCTCAGGTTCTCTGTGCTCTCCGTATTCGCTTCACTGTCGCTTGTTGGGTTAACCGATAAATTAGGCGCTGCCAGCTTAGAGAGAATATCCGCCTGCTCCCTCATATTGGTCGTAAAGTTATCTGTTAGCGATGCCTTCACCGTACTGATGAAGTAAACGCCAATCAGCTGCATTGCGACCAGAATAAGCAGGAGATAAATAATAACCAGCTTTACTTGAATGGTGCGAAAAAACCGCCGACCGCTCATGCGTAGCCGAGCCCTCCCGACTTCGGATTACGCATCATATAACCAAGGCCTCGGCGGGTCATAATATATTCGGGACGGCTTGGATCATCTTCGATCTTCTCCCGCAGGCGGCGAATGGTCACATCAACCGTACGCACATCACCGAAATATTCAAAGCCCCATACCGCTTGCAGCAAATGCTCGCGTGTCATTACTTTGCCGCTGTTGCGCGCCATATAATAGACAAGCTCATATTCGCGATGCGTGAGGTCAAGCGGTTCGTTGTCCTTGTAGACCACGTACATATCCGTATCAATAAATAGATTAAACAGTTTCAGGCCCTGCTTCTCATCAGCACCTTGACTGCCATCAGCAGAAGCGTTGTCCGCAGAAGCAGCAGCTGCTTCTGTTGATTTCTGCTGCCGGCGCAGATGCGCTTTCACTCTAGCAAGCAGCTCGCGTGTGCTGAACGGCTTCGTTACATAATCATCAGCACCAAGCTCGAGGCCTAGCACCTTATCAATCTCTGTATCTTTGGCTGTCAGCATAATGATCGGCATTTGCAGACGCGTCCGTACTTCACGGCATACGTCCATGCCATCTTTTACAGGCAGCATTAAATCGAGCAAGATCAAATCTGGTTGCTCTTCGAACGCAAGGCGTACCGCCTCGCCACCGTCAAACGCACAGATTACCTGATGCCCTTCTTTTTCTAAGTTGAATTTCAATATATCTGCAATGGGCTGTTCGTCGTCGACCACTAATATTTTCCCGTGCATCGTTACACCCGCCTGTCGCTCATCCTATTTTCACTCTTTTATTTTACCATAGTCGGTTTGCAAGTTCCCAATTAAAGTTCGTTCAGCGGGACTCCAATAATACTCATAATTGGAGAAGTCCAGTTATACAAAAAAGAGGCTGTCCTCTAACGGACAGCCTCCCTGGGAAAAATATATATTATAAGTACTTTAACGGATTTTGCAAAACACCGTTTTTCGTAATCTCAAAATGTAAATGTACGCCAGTCGATTCACCAGTGCTGCCCATAATACCGAGCTGGTCACCTTTTTCGACAATCTGGCCTTTCTTCACGCTAATGGACTTCAGATGTCCATATAACGTTTTGTAACCATTCTTATGATTTACAATAATACAATTGCCGTAACCAGTTTTCTGACCAACGAATTCTACAACTCCATTATCTGGTGCCATAATCGTCTTGCCGCCCGTCATATCGATGCCTTTATGCATCCGGCCCCAACGCTGGCCAAACTTACTTGAAAGCGACCAACCGGATACCGGTGATGCAAAATGACCTGTGCCTTCTCCGAGAATAACCTTTGTTCCTCTCAGAACAACCTCTGCTACCGGCTTCACAACAACTTGACTGTCCACGAGCTCTTCTGTCATCACCTTACCGTTCTGCTTCACAACCCGGTATGTAAGAGTCTTCTTCCCGCTCTTGCCTTCAGTCAGCACCTTCGATTCTCCAAGCTTCATCGAATCGCTCTTACGAATTTCTACCGGTGCATCATAGGAGATCGTCTCTGTTGAACGCTCTTCTGTCTTCACCGTCAGCTCCGGCTGAAGCACGGTCAGATCAAGAACATCGCCCTCTTTGATCATGTCCTGCTCAATCCAGCCATTGTTATCATAAATAACCTGCTCGGAAATTTTGAACTTATCGGCAATACAGCCGACGCAGTCGCCTTTTTGAACCGTATATTTGGTTGGCTTGTAATCGCCCTTCACCAGCTTCAGGTACAATTCATTCGCATCCATAATCTTGCTAGGATCCGTTGCAACTTCTTCCGTCTTAACTTCCTCAACGAATTTCACACCCGTGATCTTGTTGCCGCTATTCGTCTTCTTCTCTGCCGTTGATTTGGAGGTGGAAGTTTTCGAATAGGACAAGGTGGATACTTCCGCTGACTTCTTGTTTGCCGCTAACTGTGGAGCATATTTGCTCTGCACTCTTGTCAGAATCGTATCGGCTGTTTCTTGGTCCTTCACGATACCAACAACCTTACCGTCAATAACAAGCTCCACGCCTTCCGCGTGCGACGTCAGTAAGCCCTTCAGCGCTGCTAATGTCTGTTCTGTCTCCGGCTCTGCTTTAAAGCCGCTTTCACCGCTGTAAGTAATCTCACCTGCATCCAAAATCATGTTAAGCTTCGGATTGGCTTTCTTCACTTCTTCGGTCTGTTCCTTGATCAACTGATCGACTTCCGCCGGATCGTTGACCGAGCCAACCACTTTGCCATCTTTATATACGTTGTAATAATCGACTGTATTCGCTTGTACGTATCCGGTACCACCGATACCGGCTGCTGCGAGGATTACCAGCACCCCTGCTGTTAGCATGACAGGCTTTCTCTTCCACACCGGAGTATGGGACTTATCGCCTGGGGATGGAGGCTGCTTCTTGCCTTTCGAGTCTTGCAGATCGGTAGGCCGAAAGAACTGAACTGCTAGGTTCAAAGTCTTCCGAAATCGATCCTTGGGGCTGAAAACGGTCATGATAGTCTCCTTTTCGCACTTTTCCTGCATGAAATTGCGGGTTCCGACATGAAAAAAGACGAATGTCCTGTCGGATCACTCGCCTTACTTTAACATATGCTTAATAAACGCGGCAACCATTCTTGTCAAGAGTCAAAATTAATATTTTTTCAGAATTCCCATCATTTGTTCATATTGATCACGGTCGAGGTACTGCGCCATCAGCTGTTCGACCTGTGTAAGCTCCTCATCAGTCAGCCCGTTTTCCATGTAACCAGATATCGTCTGCAAGGCTTGCTGCGGCAGCTCACTCATTAATAATCCGAACAATTGATCTTTATCCGCATCACTCATTTGACCCTTTACGGCATTCATATCTTCAGTCGTAATGGCGGTTTCCGATCCATCAATGGAAGGCGCTTCATCATCATCTGTCTGTGCACTGCCTGTGTCGCCTTCGGTTGTACCTTCAGTCGCCCCCGTACTCGTGCCCGAATCATCCGGCTGTCCGCTTGGGCTGCCTTCCGCCTTCGTACCACCGCCAATACCAATATCCGTTAGCGGCGGGTTAGACGGCTGGTCGCCAAAGGCGTCCATCGCAACCTTATCATCATCCCCGGCTTCATCCGTCCCAGTCTTCTCAGTATCGTCCTTCTGGACCGGCTCAGCGCCCCACAGCTTGCCCCATACACCGGACATGGCCATTGGCTGTACCTCCAGCGGCAAATTATACTGCTTCAGCAGCATCTCTACATAACTACTAACGATATAACCAGTTGTCCATATGGAGAGAAAGCTGACGATGAGTCCCGCCGCTACGATTTTTGCGATCCATACGGCCGCTTTTAACCACATTGTGCTCATCCCTTTCCTTCTTCTATCTACCATTATGGTCAAAGAATAGGGTTAGCATTCCTATGAAACAAGGTGAACCATTCTTAGAATGAAAACAAAAGAGGATAGCCGCCGGCAATTTGCCTTGGGCTATCCTCTTCATCCATAAATTCTATTCGTAGATTGCACGAACCGGATTTGTTTGCTCACGGTTACGTCCTACCGAGAAGATTGCAATTGGAATACCTGTCAGCTCGGATACGCGGTTAAGGTAGTTCAGCGTGTTAACCGGCAAATCTTCCAGCTTCTTCGCTCCTGTAATATCCTCGCTCCAGCCTGGCATTTCTTCATATACCGCTTCGCATTCCGCCAGCATTTTCAGGCTTGCTGGGTAATGCTCAATGACTTCGCCGCGATATTTGTAAGCTGTACAGATTTTCACTGTATCAATACCGCTCAATACGTCAAGGGAGTTAAGGGAAAGACCTGTAATACCGCTGACACGGCGAGCATGGCGGACAACAACACTGTCGAACCAGCCAACACGACGCGGACGGCCAGTTACTGTACCGTACTCATGACCTTTATCACGGATCAAATCGCCGATTTCATTGATTTGCTCTGTAGGGAATGGACCGTCGCCTACACGAGTTGTGTAAGCTTTCGCTACCCCAATAACCTGTTGGATCTTGGATGGACCTACGCCAGAACCGATACATACGCCGCCAGCCGAAGGGTTAGAGGAAGTAACGAATGGATAAGTACCTTGGTCGATATCAAGCATAACGCCTTGTGCGCCTTCGAAAAGAACCTTTTTGTTTGCATCGATTGCATCGTTCAGGACTACCGAAGTGTCCGTTACGTAAGGACGAAGCGTCTCCGCATAGCCTAAGTATTCGGCAATAATCGCATCAGCATCAAGCGGCTCTCCACCGTATACTTGCTGGATCACTTGATTTTTCTCTGTTACCTGACGGCGAGTCTTTTCTTCGAACTCTTCTGCATCCAGAAGGTCCGCGATACGAATCCCGTTACGAGCGGCTTTGTCCATGTAGCATGGGCCGATACCTTTACGTGTTGTACCAATTTTGTTATCGCCTTTACGGTCTTCTTCAAGGCCGTCCAGCACGAGATGATAAGGCATAATGACATGGGCGCGGTCACTGATTTTCAGGTTTTCGCTCGAGAAGCCATTGTCATGAATATAGTTAATTTCGTCGATCAGCGCTTGCGGGTTAATAACCATCCCGTTACCGATGACGCAAGTTTTATTTTGATTAAAAATACCCGATGGAATCATCGTCAATTTGTACTTTTTGTTGTCAATGAGAATAGTGTGTCCGGCATTGTTACCACCTTGGTAACGAGCGACGACGTCGGCCCCATCCGCCAAGTAATCGGTAATTTTGCCTTTCCCTTCGTCTCCCCACTGCGTACCGACAACAACAACCGTAGACATAATCATACCCCCGTCCGGTGATTTTGCACACCGAAAATTACCGTCTTATCATTCGCCGAATCCGTGTTTCTTACTCAGAAACAATCGAATTCAACGCAAAAGACAGCAATAACAGTGTAGCAGTCCCGTATAGAGAAGTCAAACAAAAAACGAACAATTGCACAGTCACCCATACAATTGTTCGGATATGATACATAAGTTATGATGCCTGCGACGGGTCTTCGTGCGTGCGGTCTAAGCTTACGAATTTATTAAAGTTTTTCAAGAATACAAGTTCAACCGTGCCTACCGGACCATTACGCTGTTTGGCAAGAATGATCTCGATAATGTTCTTCTTCTCAGATTCCTTATCGTAGTAATCATCACGATACAAGAATCCAACGATATCGGCATCCTGCTCGATCGAACCCGATTCCCGAAGGTCAGACATCATCGGTCGCTTGTCCTGGCGCTGCTCGACACCCCGGCTGAGCTGCGACAGGGCGATAACCGGCACTTCAAGCTCACGGGCAATTTGTTTCAGTGTACGAGAAATTTCTGATACTTCCTGCTGACGGTTCTCCCCCGCTTTGCCGCGGCCTTGAATGAGCTGCAAGTAATCGATCAGAATCATGCCAAGATTTTTTTCTTTCTTTAGACGACGGCACTTTGCACGGATATCGGCAACCGTAATACCGGGTGTATCATCGATATAGATTTGGGCTTCTGACAACGCGCCAATCGCCATCGTCAGCTTCTCCCAGTCATCGCCCTCAAGCTGACCGGTCCGCATTCGTGTTGCGTCTACATTCGACTCTGCACACACCATACGTTGTACCAGCTGAGCCGCGGACATCTCAAGTGAAAAGATCGCGACAGTCTCGCGGGCACGAACGCCGACATTCTGAGCAATGTTAAGCGCAAAAGCCGTCTTACCTACGGAAGGACGTGCCGCTATAATAATCAAGTCGCTGCGTTGGAAGCCTGCTGTCATTTTGTCCAGATCGACGAACCCTGATGGAATGCCGGTCGTCCCGGCTCCCTTCTGATTATAGAGCGTCTCGACCTTCTCGAATACCTCCATTAGCACATCACGGATCGAGATAAAGCCGCTGCTTGAGCGTCGGTTCGAGATTTCAAGGATTTTTCTCTCCGCATCACTTAGAAGAATGCCGACTTCATCCTCGTTAGCATAGCCGTCGGACACGATATTCGTTGCCGTCCGGATAAGCCGGCGCAGCATCGATTTCTCTTCCACGATCTGTGCGTAGTAATCGACGTTCGCCGCCGTTGGCACCGCACTTGCCATTCTAGCCAGGTACGACACACCGCCGATTTCCTCAATCAGCTGCTTGTCCTGCAAATGGGCGGTTAACGTGATCAGATCGACGGGCTGCCCGCTTTCACCGAGATCAACCATTGCTTCATAAATATGTTGATGAGGAACGCTATAAAAGTCTTCGCTGCGCAGCCGCTCCATCGCGGTGATCAGCGCCTCCGACTGAAGCAGGATCGCGCCGATAACGGCTTGCTCCGCCTCCAGGTTCTGCGGCGGCACCCGATCAAACATCAGCTCTGTACTATTCATGCTCATGCTTATTTGTTCCTCCTTAAAAGAATTGCGAAGCAATTCTTGCTTCATACTCATCCGAATCCATTAAGCTACAACGATCAGTGTAGCAGTTGCGAGCCACCGAAAGCTATGGTAACTGTCGGCAGTATCTCTTTATACAACAATAGCGATGCTGAACACATCGCCATTGCTTCGTTTTATGATTACGTTACTTGTTAGATCTAATGATTACTCTTCCGTAACATGAACGTTCAGCTTCGCTTTCACATCAACATGCAGCTTTGCCGGCACCAGTGTTACGCCGAGGGTACGAATAGCATCTTCAAGCTCGATCTTCCGCTTGTCGATTTTCACGCCTGCTTGCGCAGCCAGCGCTTCCGCGATTTGCTTACTAGTGATAGCACCGAACAACCGGCCGCCTTCACCTGCTTTAGCTTTAATCACGATCTTCAGTTCTTCCAGACGCTTGCCGAGCTCAACTGCATCCGCTTTTTCCTTCTCTTTACGTTTCACTTCCGAAGCGTTCTGAACTTCGAGTGTCTTCAAGTTGCCGTCGGATGCCAGCTTGGCAAGTCCTTGCGGCAGTAGAAAATTACGTACATAACCTTCAGACAGTTCCTTCACATCGCCCTTTTTACCTTGGCCCTTTACATCTTTCAAGAAAATTACTTTCATTCAAATAACCCCTCTTCCGCTTCAATTTGTGCTAATACGTCCTTCAGCTTCACCGCTACCTCTTGAACGGTGCCCTCCAGCTGGGCTGCCGCGTTCGTCAAGTGACCGCCGCCGCCCATTCGTTCCATCACAACCTGTACATTCATATGCCCAAGTGAGCGGGCACTGATGCCGATTAACCCATCGGGCCTTTCCCCAATGACGAACGAAGCATATATATCCGTCATATTAAGCAGCGTATCAGCCGATTGCGCGATGAGAAGCTGTGCCACCTTCCGGCCCGGCTCCGCGACCGCAATCGCCACATGTTCATATAACACTTCCGCATGCTTGATAATTTCCGCCTTGCGTACATACTCTTCAAGATCTTCCTTCAGCATCCGCTGAATCATCATTGAATCAGCGCCGTTGCGCCGCAGGAACGAAGCCGCGTCAAAAGTACGGGCGCCAGTCCTCAGCGAGAAGTTCTTCGTATCCACTGTGATTCCGGCAAGCAGTGCTGTTGCTTCACGTACATCGAGCAGCACACGGTCGTGAATATACTGGAGCAGCTCGGTCACGAGCTCACAGGTTGATGAAGCATATGGTTCCATATAGACCAGGATCGCGTTCGAGATAAATTCCTCGCCGCGGCGGTGATGGTCAATCACCACAATTTTATTTGTCTGTGCAAGAATGCGAGGCTCCTTCACCATCGATGCTTTATGCGTATCGACAACAACCGCAAGTGTGCGGCCGTCCGTTATACCAAGCGCTTGCTCCGGTGTAATGAACCTTTTCGCAAACTTCTCATCCTCACGCAGCATTTCCATCATTTTCTGAATCGCAGGATTAATGCCTTCCAATACGATAAAAGCTTCTTTGCCAAACATCTGTGCCGCCTTCATCACACCAATCGCAGCACCAATCGCATCCATGTCCGGCATCTTATGGCCCATAATAACCACGTTGCCGCTCTCGCGAATCAAATCGCGAAGCGCATGTGCCACCACACGTGCACGCACGCGGGTACGTTTCTCTACCGCATTCGTCTTGCCGCCGTAGAATGACTGTCTGCCGCCTACCTTCACAGAAGCCTGATCGCCGCCGCGTCCAAGTGCGATATCGAGACTGGACTGTGCCCATTGGCCAAGCTCTACGATGCTTTCTGCTCCAGCGGCGAAGCCGATACTGAGCGTAATCGGGATCTTCTGGTCACCGGTCATCTCCCGCACTTCATCCAGAATAACAAACCGGGATTGCTCCAGTTGCCTCAGTGTCTTCTGATCTGTAATGAGCAGGAACCTGTCCGAGGTGACCCGCTTCAGATACAGCTGATAACGCTGCGCCCATTCAGTAATTTCGGTCGTCACCTTCGACTGAAGCGAGCTTCGCTGATGGTCGTCCATCCCTTGCGTCACTTCCTCGAGGCTGTCGATCATCACTACGCCCATCGCAAGCTTTTCCTCGTCGTACCGTTTGTTTAGCTGCCACAGCAGCGTAATGTCCTGAACGTACAGAATCCGTTCCTTTTGCTTGAAGATCAGTTGATAGACATGTCCGCCTACCGCAGCTTCAACGGTTCCTTCCTTGTCTTTCACTTGTTGAAGGGCTGGGAACAGTTCTGTCAGCGGCATCCCGATCACGGATTCCTGACCCATGATCTGCGAGATAAAGGGATTATGCCATTCCACTGCCCGATCTTCGTTATACAAAATAACGCCAAACGGAAGCTCACCGATGACGTCATTTCCGACCTTCTTAACCCGGTAGGATAACGTCCCGAGATACGACTTCAAATCTTTGCGGAAGGCCCGCTCCGCAAGCACCGTATAAATGGCCGCAGCAATCGTGAGAAGAAGCGCGATTAGCCCGAGCACCCACCAATACCAGGTGAGTACTACGGTCATGAGAACCATTAATGCGATAGACCAGACCTGATGCATGCCATGCCATCGCGTGACAAGAAACTTCGGCATTTCCTATTCGCCCCTATAGCTTATGATGATTTCGAAAACGACTTACGGATCGGAAAAGCAGCATCTAGTACGCCAATCAAGCTAAGCGGCGGGAACAACAGAAGCGGAATAGCGATAATAACCGGAACCGCCTTGTTCCATTTACGCTGATGCGCAATGTAGAAGAAAAATCCGATCGCTTGAATCGTGAACGCATACCGCATAAGCGGCACCAAATTCATAAGCGCTACGGAGTAGAAGGAACTGCTGTCGCTGGATACGAACATATTCAGAATGTACACGATCAGATAATAGAAGACCATGATTCTTGGAAGCATCCAGTCTTTTGCTTGTGGCATCTTCGGAATATCTTCATTAGAAGCCGCAAGCACTTTGCGGGCGAAATATTGCGAAATGACGGCATACACGAAGGAGATCAGAATGATCGCCTGCGGGATCGAATGAATCATCATTCGAATGAGGGATTCCGTATAATCGCTGTCCCATTCTTTCGGGAGCACCCCCTCCGAGCTCAGGTCATTCACTAATGTACGGACAAATTCACCAATTTGATCAATAAAAGATTGATTCAATACCCCTTCGAATATAAGGAGCTCTGCCAGCAGACAGAATAGAATCGTCAATGTTGTACGCCTTAATATACGCGGTGCTGACGCCCGTTTCCGATACATCTGTCCCATCATCATTGCGGGAATTAAGAAAAATAACGCGATAATTAGAACAGACGGGCCGAGAATAACAGCCGCTATAATCCATACCGGCACAAGATGCAGTAAAAAGGACCGCGTCGACAACGTCGTGTACAACACAACATAAGGCACCATCAGCAGCATCATCGTAAGTATGTTAAATCCAGGTACTGCCAATGACAAAATAAGAAGCAGAGACGCGCCGCTCCATAGAACTGCTTTCATACCGGGCTTACCTTTCAAGCCGTTCACCTCTTGCATACATAATCAATTTACAAACATTCCACATCCCATTATATCATAAAAGCAAAACAGAACACGAACATCCTTTAGTCCGGTACCCATCGCACTTACTTCAAGCCTTCCAGGATCGATAAGGGTACAAACATCCGGCTGCCAATAGAGATAAGAGCCGTCTTCTTGCCAGCAGCCTCAAGCTGATAACCTCGCTCCAGCATAAGTTGTCCTTCGGCAGGTGCTATCTCCGCACCGCTGGTCGAGGGCGGTGGTTGGCTGCTGCTCGTTGCCGTAACGACATGCGTGACTTTATTCCAGACCAGCTTGAAGCCTTGCTGCTCCAAGGAACGGACATCGACGTATGGCGTTCCTTTGTAATCGACAATGGCATATTGCCGGACTCCCCAGCTCCGTTTATCCGCCCCTCCATTGACCCGTACAAACTCGCTTCGGATCGGTTGACCGATATGAACCGATTTATTCAGCTTTCCCTTATCCATGGCAAGCTGTCCGCCGACTAATACATAACGAATGCCGCCTGACAACTGTTCTGGATGCTCAACGGTAGACCGGTCTGTAATCGTCTTATAATCAAAGATGACGATATCAGCATCCATTCCTTTGGCTATACGGCCCTTCTTACGTAAAGCAGGGGCCTGCTTCTCCAGCCGCTGCGCAGGCATCAAGCTCATCTTCATAAGAGCCTCCATTAAAGTAACGACCCGCTTCTCTCTTGCGTACAGCCCTAATGTCCTCGCATAGGTGCCGGAAGCACGCGGATGATTGTTATTGCCCGGTTCCAGAATTGCGTCACTGCCGATCATGACATATGGTGCCTTCAAGGCATCTATCACATCCTGCTCCGGTATCGCATAAGCAACCGCTAGCTTCCCCTCAGCCCGATAACGCCCGAACGTCTCTTCGGTCAGTCGATGATCCGTACCCGCAATTTGCAGATCCTTAAATGTGCTCCGGAATCTCGATTGCCAGCCTTCATCAAACCTGGCCGAGTTCAGGAATGTTCCCCAGTAATCGTAAGGGTAGACGCAGGACGTTATGTCTAGTCCCTGTTTACGCGCAACATCCAGCAGCGCTAGTGACTGCTTCATCGAGAAAGTACCGCCTGTACTATTAATATGATCGATATGAACGGCCGCTCCTGTTTTCTTCGCGTAACCGATCAATTCCTTAAGCGCATCTAGATTAGTACCCGGCTCCTCCATATCGGAGTAACGGGCATGGAAGTAGACAGGTACATTATAGTCATATGCCAGCTTCATAAGCGGGAGAATCTCGGCGGCTGTAATCCCCGGCACATATTCGAGACTGAACGAAATGCCTAATGCCCCGTTATTTAGTGCCTTCTCAGCCTGTTCAACAAGCTGGGTGATCTGATCAGGAAGCGCACTGTCATAGCGGTCGAGTTCATAACGATAGCGAGCCTGCGTGTAAAAGAACGAGGCCCCGAAGTGAACGGGTAACTGCTTCTTTTCATAATACCCGTACCACTCGTCCGGTGTTGAGGTACCACCATGCATGGCAATATTCGTTGTTACTCCATCTGCGATCTTGTTCCAAACACCAAGCGGATTCGGATCGTAGGAAAGATTATCGATAAATCCAGGGGCTACAACAAGCCCAAAAGCATCTATAACTCGTTTACCCTTCAGGGGCTTTGGTGTAACAATAGCAATCTGACCATTGCTAATCCCAACATTCCAACCCTTCTTGTCCAGCTTCGTTTCCGGATTTATGACCCTGCCTCCGGTGATGACCGTATCGTAGACCTTCTCCAGTACCGCTTGACTGACCACTTGTGAGGCTTCCAGGCTCATCATGGCTTGGTACCATCCAGGGCAGCAGGCAATAACAACGATAATCAATAAAACAAAAAGACGGTACCGTTTACGGTTTCCGTCTTTTTGGTGCTCATTCCTATTCATGAAGCGCCTCCTGATGTTAACCCTGTATACGGAAATATTTTCACCTAAACCATCTGAAAATATAGCCTTCTACCGAAAAGAACCAGGAGGAGCTGATTTGTCCTATTCTTTGTTGGTGCAAAGTTTACGCTTCAACCGCAAGCGATGGTGATCCAGGAATAAAAGTCTGGCAATAATCAATAATTTCACTTCTGCGGACGATCCCTATGAAATGTCCCCGGTCGTCTACGACAGGAACAAAGTTCTGTACTTTCGAAAGTGCAATTAGATCCTTCATATCGGCATCGATCCGAACCGAACGATTCTTCATCCGCAGCGGTACATCTATTAGAGATATCTTATGGGCATTCTCGAATGTCACACCTGGTGTATTCTTCATGTACCAGAGTAAATCACCTTCAGTTACCGTGCCGGCATAGCCGCCTTCTTCATTAATAATCGGGACCGCCGAGTAGCGGTGATGCTCCATTTTCTCTAGGGTTTGCCTGAGCGTTGCATCTTGCGTTACCGTTACAACCTCCTGCTTAGGCAGCAGAAAAAACGCAATATTCATCCGTCATTCAACTCCAATCTTTCTTTTGGTTGGTACCGTGAGCTGTTGCTCCACTACTGTAGATTCAATAACTAAGCTGCAGGTTCCTTGTTTTATTGATTAAAAATACGTTTGACATATAACTTTTCGGACATGAATACAATCTTCACGAGAGTTGATATAGAAAGGATGAGATTCGTTCATGTCCAGCGCTTCCTTCGAACCTGATCATTCCTCAACAGGTATAGACCCGAAAGTAGCAGCACTGCTTGCTTATTTCCTTGGCTTTATTACCGGTATTATATTCTTAGTCGTGGAAAAACAGAGCCGCTTTGTAAAATTCCACGCGCTGCAATCCATCGCCGTCTCTGTCGTGTTTATCGTACTTAACCTCATTCTAGGCTTTATTCCCATCATCGGCTGGCTTCTTGGTCTCATTGTGACCCCCGTAGGCTTTATTCTATGGATAGCCCTGATGCTTCTCGCCCTGCAGGGCAAGCGCTTCAAGCTGCCTTATATCGGCGACTGGGCAGAACAGCAATCAAGCAGGTTCTAAAAGCGTCTGGGCAGTTTACCACATCGGTTGCTGCCTTTTTATACTTCCTATGTGTAGTGACCGTTTACGGGTTCAGGAACAAGGTCGCATGACAATACCGTTTGGCGAGCGAATGAAAGTAGGATGTACGAATCGATATGGCTGCAATGAACAGGATATGACGAAGAACCTCGGTCTGCTCATCACTTAGATGAGGCAGTACCTTCAGAAATGGTTCAGAGGCTTCGTGAAGCAATTGCTCCATAACAGCCTCTTTGTCTCGCCTTGCTGCATCTGGACGAGCCATGTCTAGCAGCCGGTAGCCGCTTGCCGCTAGCTCTTCAAACATGGAGGTATAGGAGTTGTACAGCTCCAGCGGACCGATCAGGTCATCGGTCTCATCCTCCGGTTTATTGAATAGCCGATCAAACAGCTTGCGAATAGAGCCGAAATCAAGACTCGACTTCAGGTCATCGATAATAAACAGCAGTGCTGTTTGATTAAGCGAATATTTTTTCCCGACTTTCGGGCAGTCGAAATAAGGCTTGAAATCTCTTTTCACCCAATTTTGCATCGATGTAATCGACATTTGTGAAAATTCTATTAATCCGCCAAGCGCGGATATTTCCTGCAAAGAAAATCCTTTGACCTCTCGCCCTTTAATTAGCTTCACCAAGACTGGTGGAAGTTTCGTCGACAGGAATGCCGGCAAGGACGACCCAGTTTCATACGCATCAAGATGCGACTTCTTCCAGGCCTGCTGCAGAACTTGAAGCGGTTCACAGCAGTTTTGGCCATGCAGCGCGAGCAGCAGATCCGCCATCTCTTTGCGAGTAAGCGTAAAAGCTTCCATGCCGCTTACCTCCTCATATAACCATGTAGCCTAATTACAAGCTCAACTGAACTTATCATACGCCCCTGTAGAGAGCCTTGTAAAGACGAGGTATTTGCCAATAATGTCATGATAGCACCGTATTTTTCGGAATAATGGGGGGTATCGCCCCCGTAACGTAAAATAGCAAGTTTGCAACTGTTAGCTGAAGTTCGTTATAGTAGATCATAGGAACTTATAATATTTCATAAAGGATTGTGAAGAACCGAAATGGACAGTAGTATAGGATTTAATTTGTTTATGATTGCTGTATTAATTGTATTAACCGCCTTCTTCGTTGCAACGGAGTTCGCGATAATCCGCCTTCGTGCCAGCCGCGTCGATCAGCTCGTGCTCGAAGGAAAGAAAAACGCACTTTCCGTACAACGGGTGACAAGCAACCTTGACGCATATCTGTCGGCTTGTCAGCTTGGTATTACGATTACCGCCCTCGGACTTGGTTGGCTAGGCGAGCCTACCGTTGAACGAATTATTCATCCGTTATTCGAGAAACTGGGCGTACACAGCGATTTGAACCATATTATTTCCTTTGTTATAGCATTCGTTGCCGTTACATTCCTGCATGTTGTCATGGGTGAACTTGCTCCGAAGACATGGGCAATTCAGAAAGCTGAGTTTATCAGCTTTGCCGTTGCCAAACCGATTATCTACTTCCACAAGATTATGTACCCTTTCATCTGGGTGCTGAACGGCTCTGCTACTTCCCTGATCCGTATGTTCGGACTCAAGGCTGTGAAAGATCATGAAGAAGCGCATAGTGAAGAAGAAATTCAGATTATTCTTAACGACAGTTATCAAAGCGGTAAAATCAATAACACCGAATATGGTTACGTGAGCCGGATCTTCGCCTTTGACGAGATGCTTGCGAAAGAAATCATGGTTCCGCGTACCGATATGATTTGCTTATATACGAATAACTCGTTAATTGACAATATGGATATCATCCGCAAAGAGCAGTACACCCGCTTCCCTGTTGCAACCGGCAGCAAAGATAATATCGTCGGCATGATCAACACGAAGCAGCTGTTCCTTGAATTCCAGGAGAACAAAGAGTTTAACTTCCAGAAGCTCGTTCATCCCGTTCTTGCCGTATCTGAGGTTCTGCCGGTTAAGACATTGCTTAAACGTATGCAGCAGGAACGTGTTCATATCGCCATCTTGATGGATGAGTACGGCGGTACTTCCGGTATGATTACAATCGAAGATATTTTGGAAGAGATCGTTGGTGAGATTCGCGACGAATTCGATGAGGACGAACGGAAAGAAATCGAGAAGCTGGCTGATAACTGCTACCTGCTGGACGGAAAAGTATCACTTGATCATATTACCGAACTTACTGGGGTTAACCTCGAACAAGATGACGTCGACACGGTTGGCGGCTGGCTGTTTACCGAATTCCAGGATCCGAAGCCTGGTAAAGAACTGCAGTATGAGAATCTGCGATTCATTATTCGTGAGATTGGTAAGCACCGCATTAAGAAGGTTGAACTGATTATTGAAATTGAAGCAGATAATGACAGCAATCATGAAGCCGAAGTTGAAACGGCGTAATCATATAACACACAAAGGCAGCCAAGAGGCTGCCTTTTGTTATGCCTGCTCCCGCTCTTTAAAAGTAAGCTTGAGAAGCGGTGGAGTTATTAGTGTTGATAGAATCACGACCAATACAACCGATGTAAAATACTTCTGCAGCAATAAGCCTGACTCCAGCCCTGCTGCGGCAATAATGAGTGCCACTTCTCCACGTGACACCATTCCTGCCCCAATCGCGATGGAACCACGTCGGTCGAAGCCCGTCATATGCGCCCCTAGCCCACCACCTAACAGCTTGGTAATCGAAGCTACGAGGGTTACGAGCACAATGAAGAGAAGCTGCTCACCTACTCCATCGAAGGTAATATGAAGACCGATACTGACGAAAAATACGGGAACAAATAACGTATAGGCAATTGGCTCAATCTTCGATTCCACTTCAAGCTTATACGAGGTCTGCGATACCGCAATACCTGCAGCAAAGGCGCCGATAATACCTGCGATGCCCATCTCCTCTGCAAAATAAGAAAAGGCAAAGCAGATGATTAGCCCCCCGCTCATGACCGCTTCTGTCACACGTAGTGGAGAGAACCATTTTAGGAAACGAGGCACCAATAGCCATCCCGCTGCAACAACTATAATAAAGAACAAAAGCTTCTTACCGATAAGCAGCCCAATCGATACATCTTGAGCAGGAACAAGAACGCTCATCATAACCGCCAGCAAGACGACTACGATGACATCATCTACAACTGCAGCACCTAGAATGGTCGTCCCCTCACGCGTCTGCAGTTTATTCATTTCCTTCAAGGTTTGCACCGAGATACTGACTGAAGTGGCGCAAAGCAGCAGCCCAAGGAATAACGCTTCATTGTTCGACAAGCCAAACGCTGCAGCAATCGCATAACCGCCTACAAAAGGCAGTATAATGCCGCCAACAGCAACAGCGAACGAGGCCTTCCAATTGCTCCTCAGCTGCTCCAGATCGGTCTCCAGCCCCGCTATAAACATAAGCAGCAGCACACCGATTTCCGAGAAATGTCCGATAAAATCATCCGGCTGTACCCAGTCCAGTACAGCTGGGCCAATAATAATGCCTGCGAGCAGCTTTCCAAGTACAGCAGGCTGCCCCAATCGTACAGACAAGGCTCCTGTAACCTTGGTAGCGAACAATATAATGACCAAATATAAAATGAATACCATTGTTATATGGCGCTCCTTCCTCCATGTATTTAAGCATAACAAAAGGAGCCTGCAACTATGCAGGCTCCCGAAAATAGACAGAAGGAGCCCGCTGTGGCAGGCTCCTCCAAGATAAAGCTTATTTAACTACTATTACGAGTGAACCAGCGAATGGTTCCTTTTCTCGAATAAAACTATTATTTCAAGAACGAGAACAGACCGTTAACATGAGTCAGGTAACGAACGTTACTTGCTTCTTTCATCAGTGTAGCTGCTGTACCTTTCAGTTTCAGCTGGCTAGCACCAATTGTACCGATTGCATCTTTGCGGCCAAGGCTCGCAAGAACACCGGAGTTAACGAACTCGAACGATTTCATTGGGATACCTTTGCCCGATGCGAACAGGTTGTAACCAATGCACTCGCCCATTTGCCAAGCGATTTGTGCACTTGGTGGGTAAGGACGGCCTTCTGGACCCATAACAAACGCGTTGTCGCCAGCAAGGAATACATCCGAGTGGGAAGTCGATTGCAGGAATTCAGTAACCGATGCACGGCCACGGTTTACTTCGATACCACAGTTTGCTACTACAGGGTTACCTGTAACACCGCCTGTCCAAACGAATGTATTCGTTTCGATCGAGCTGCCGTCTTTCAGCATAACTGTGTTGCCTTGAACTTCAGTAACGGCAACACCCATGATCAGGTTAACGCCACGGTCAGTCAGGCTGGATTTCGCACGCTCAAGCAGGTCAGCTGGGAAGCCCATCAGAATGGTTGGACCAGCTTCAATGTTGTACAGCGAGATTTCGCTGCGGTCAACACCATGCTCTGCACACCATTTTGGAAGCATATCAACGATCTCGCCGATCAGCTCGATACCTGTCAGGCCGCCGCCGCCAACAACGATTGTTGCGTCTGCTTTGTTTTTGGATTGCGCATAAGCTGCAATGCGGTTTTGGATATGAGCGCTAACTTGCTTCGCTTCTTCAACCGATTTCAGCGTCAGGCTGTTCTCTTCGAGACCAGGGATGCCAAAGAATGCTGTTTCGCCGCCTAGAGCGACTACCAGTTGATCATATTTCACTGTGCCGCTGCCAGCCAGTTTAACTTGTTTTTTCTCTGGATCGATGTTCTCAACTGTATCAATAACCAGATTAACCGATTTGCCTTTAAGCAGTTTTTCCAAAGGAAGTGCTACGTTTCCTTCGTTAACGCCGCTTACAGCCAGACGATGCAATTCAGTAATGATTTGGTGGTAAGGCGTTTTGTTAATTACCGTGATTTCTGCTTCTTCAGCCGAAATGTATTTACGAGCCGTTAGTGCGCTCAACAGACCGCCATAACCGCCGCCAAGAATTAAAATTTGCTTAGCCATGTTTACCCTCCGCTCTTGTATGATTCCGAATTATACGTTCTTACGCTCAGCCAATACGTTCAGGAACGATTGAGCGAAACGAAGTGTTGCTTGTACTTGTGGATCTTTCAGCATTTTCAGCATGCCAAAGAGACCAATTGTCGAGTTATCGGCTTGTGCACGATCGCCAGCTTCAACTGCTGCGTTAGCAATACCTTTAGTTTTATCAACGATTGGTTGAACGAATTCGCCAAAGCCATGAACCATATCGTTCATCAGAACTTTGTCGTTTGCTACTGTAGTAGCTACATCATAAGCTTTAGTCATAAGCGTCACCAGTTCTGCCAATTTAGGCAGGTGGTTCACCAGTTGAGTCAGCGATTGCTGAATTTCTGGTTGCAGCAGTTGCTCGAGAACGTCCAGTTCACGTACAGAGCCGGATTCTTCAGGTAATTTCGTTACGGTTTCAGACATACGAATGCATCCCTCTTTCCATCAGTAATCGATCAAATGATTTACTTGCATAAGTCGATATTCCACAACTGTAAATTTAAAGTGAAATTATTCACAATGAAGCTCTAACATCATCGCCGACTTGTATGCACGAACTACATCTTATTGTATTCCTCTTGCGTCAAATGATCAATTCCTATTTTTATGAAAACACGAAAAAAGCCCATCGAGACGTTAGTCTCAATGGGCTTCTTACTACTTACTACTCAGTTGTGTACGGCAGCAATGCTACTGTACGTGCACGCTTGATAGCAACCGTCAGCAGACGTTGGTATTTCGCGCTAGTTCCAGTTACACGACGTGGCAAAATTTTGCCGCGCTCGCTGATAAACTTTTTGAGCAGATCAGTATCTTTATAGTCAATGTGAGCAATTTTGTTCACAGTGAAGAAACATACTTTACGGCGTTTGTTGCGTCCGCCTTTGCGGCCGCCGAATTTGCGTTCTGGACGCTCTCCGTCTCCGCCTTCTCTTTGCTTGAAGCTCATTCGAACCCATCCTTTCGATTAAAATGGCAAGTCATCTTCTGATATATCGATCGGTCGACCGTCATCCGAGAACGGATCACGGCTGTTGTTGTTGTTACGTGGAGTACTAGGCCGGCTTCCGCCGCCGCCGCCGTTACCGCCGCCATAAGGAGCGTTACCACCGCCGCCGCTTAAAGATCCTCCGCTGTTGTTGTTGCTTCCGGCATAACTGCCACTTTCTTGCGGAGCTCCGCCTTCACGGTTAGATTCCAAGAAGCGAACGTTATCGGCAATAACTTCCGTCACATAGACGCGTTTACCTTCGTTGTTCTCGTAGTTACGCACTTGAATGCGTCCTTCTACCGCTGTTAAGCGACCTTTACGCAAGTAATTGGCGCATGTCTCAGCCAACTGCCGCCAAGTTACGACCGGAATAAAATCCGCTTCGCGCTCGCCCTGACCGCTCGTAAACGGCCGGTCTACTGCTATCGTAAATTGCGTAACTGCTACACCTGCTGGTGTATAACGCAATTCGGGGTCTCTTGTTAATCTGCCAATCAGTATTACACGATTCAACATCGCCTTTGCCTCCCAATCGAACATCTAGCGTGGATTAAGCAACGTCTCTGACGATCAAGCTACGGATAACTTCATCCGTAATTTTCATGATGCGGTCAAGTTCATTAACAACTTCTGTCGTTGCATTGAAATGAACCAGAACGTAGTAACCATCACGAATCTTATTGATCTCATACGCAAGACGACGTTTACCGATCACATCTTGCTTTGTGACTTCCCCGCCATTGTTAATGATGCCACTGAATTTGTCGACGATGGCTTGAACGTTTTCTTGCTCAACATCCGGACGAATGATGTACATCACTTCATATTTGCGCATTGTGTTTCACCTCCTTTTGGACTAACGGCCCCTTTAAGGGGCAAGGAGCGAGATTATTACTCGCATCTACACAGTATAGCAAATAGCCTATACCTTGACAAGTCATTCGGCACTCCCGATTTCTACCTTTCATGACCCTGCCCTCTCCGGTTCATAATAAGAATCGGACAAGGAGGTGAACGAATATGGGTGAATGGACATTGTTTTCTCCCGGCGATCACGCGCCAAACGACGGCACCTATATAGAATCGGGCGTCAATTCCTACCATATGGGCATTAACAACCCGAAGAAGGTTGAACTCAAACGTGGACAAAGATTCCCAGAGACATCAAACCATGAACGTAAGTGGAAACGAATGGCTCACTAAATTTTTTATCAGAGCGCGAATAAGAACTTAAACCTTCGGACATTCTAATTATCGACGGTGAAGAGAGGTGTGGTTCCATTGAACCTTTGTGGTGCAAGGGCTACTAGAGAATTTAACTACTCATTCACAAAAGAAGCGAGGCGTTGTGCTAAATACACATTACTGTAAATTCACGATCGGATAAGCGATGAAGCATTAGTGGAATTGTGTACCGATCTGTGAGGATTACAACCTGGTTTTCTGTCCGTATTGATGTGTGAATTCATCGAAACTTACAACACCGTCGGAAGAGGGGCTCGCGAGAGTCCCTCTTTTTATTATTTAAAGCTGCCCTTGCTCGCCAGCAGCCTTCCTACATATACTCCGCTTGCTGCCGCCTGAGATAAAGAATGGGTAGTGCCTGAACAATCCCCTATTACATATAGTCCTCTTACCGTTGTCTCGAACCTGTTGTTTGTCTCAATGGACGGTGAATACAGCTTTCCATCGATTGCATATAGGATCGTATCTTGGTCGATTGGCTCCCCGAGCAGCTTCTCCAGTGCTTCTAGGAATGCTAACGTCACTGCAATATAACGTCCAGGAACCTCTTGCCTCAGATCTGCAAATTCCGCCTCCAGTGTTGGCCTGATCGTTCCACTGCCTGGTTCGTTACTCGCCATACTCCCTTCCCGTAGAGAGCCTAGCCTTTGAGCGGCAATTCGATTGCGAGCTCGATTAATTCGACCGACTGTATCGCGGAAATAGACGTCAGCTTCCTCTAAAGTCGCAAATCGATTCGGAATAAACAGAGTGAAATTAAGGTTGGAAGATCCCTCTTCCTTCTCCCGATAATTTTGTCCGTCTGGCATCGCCAGCCCCTCCTGAAGCTTTAGCACGACCATGCCCCGAGGATTCATACAATAGGTAGTGGCTGTATAATCTTCGCCTTCAAAGCTGAGCTTTGTCTCGAAGGAACTCTTCAACAGGTTATCCAACTGATTACCACGCATTTCGATTCGAAGTCCCAGATCTACTCTGGCTTCTCCCCGTCCAATCCCAAGAGACTGGCATTGTTTGGACAACCAGTCGTTCCCGCTTCTGCCGGTTGCGATAATAACCTGCTCCGAGTCAATAATGATTCCATCAGGTAACATAACAGCGAATCCACCGCCATCCTTCGGTGTGATGCTTGAAGGCTCCGCATCAAATTGCATGTCGATCCGGGACTTTAAATAAAAAAACATCTCATGTAGGACATGTTTTGATAATTTCGTCCCCAGGTGCCTGGTTTTGGTAGACAGAATCCCGAAGCCGGATGCTATCGCTCGACTTGCAAGTTCTGGATCATAAGTATGATAAAGCTCTGCCGCACTTCCTCCGTGCCTGCATAATATAGCATCTACGCCTTCCATAAGCCGCAGAGCAGCATCATAGCCTGTTTTCCGCTCCAGCTCTCCACCAAAGTCATTCGTGAAGTTATACTTGCCCTCAGACAAGCCTAAACCGCCAAAGCCTATATAGCTGTCGCTTCGCTCTTCCAGCCTCTTGCCCTTATCAAGCAGTAGCACCTTCAGTCCGCTGGCGGCAAGCTCATACGCAGCAAAGATTCCACTGACACCTGCTCCTATAATAGTCACATCATAACGAGTCATTTTTATCACCCTAATATGTTAACTTATTTTTATTATTGTGGTTAACATATTATCATACCTTTGAATACAAAAGAACATAAAAAAAGCCCCTACATTTAACCGTAGGAGCTTCTTTTCTATGTAACCGCCGTAGCGTTGTTTACGTTGTATGGCGGAGAAGGTGGGATTCGAACCCACGCACGCTTTGACACGCCTAGCTGATTTCGAGTCAGCCCCCTTGGGCCTCTTGGGTACCTCTCCGCGAGTGTCAAGCAAAAACTATATTATCATATGACTTGTCCCAATGCAACAGTTTCAGGAAAAATATTTTCAGGCCTGCTCATTCTGCCCTGAATCAGCAGTTGATCGCAGTACTTTCTTCATGTTCTTCTCGAATTTGGCTCTCGGGATTAGAACACTATGCTTGCATCCTACGCATTTGATACGAATATCCATCCCCATTCGAATAATCTCCATTTCGTTGGAGCCGCAGGGATGCTGCTTCTTCATTTGAACGATATCGCCAAGCTCGAATTGTTTACGCTCCATTCGGATCGCCGCCCCTTTCATTGCGATGATACGTTACCATTCGTGGATACGGGATGTCAATCCCGTGATCGTCCAGCACTTTTTTAATGTACGCATTAAGTGATCTTGCGACTACCCCATTCATATTCGGCAGACATTCTGCCGTAATACGTACCTTAACCTCCGTGGAAAGCATGGTCTGGATACCAAGCACGTCTGGACGCTTCACCAGGTTATCATCCTCAAACCGCTCTAATTCCTTACGGATGATCGTAATCGCACGTTCCGCATCTTCTTCATAACCAATAGACACATCGATAAAAGCAATGGAGTTATGCATGGAGAAGTTAGTTACCTCATTGATCATTCCGTTCGGAATAATATGCACCTCTCCTGTCCAGCTATGGATCCGCGTTGCCCGAAGGCCGATGACCTCAACCGTCCCTTTGAAAGTTCCCGTCTGAATCACATCGCCTACAGCAAATTGATCCTCAAATATGATAAAGAATCCTGTAATAATATCTTTCACTAAGCTTTGTGCGCCAAAGCCAATTGCTAGACCAATAACTCCTGCCCCAGCTAGAAGAGGTGCAAGCTGTACGCCAAACTCATCTAGTACTAGCATCCCAATAATGAAATAGCCAGCGTATGAGATAATATTTTTGATCAGCTTGCCGACTGTTGTCATTCTTCTTGTCTGCATAACAAGACGGCTCTCAGACCGGTTTAATACGACCCGATCAATCGTTTTGTTCGCGAGCCATATACTAAGCTGCCCAATGATGATAATAACTACAATGCGGAAGAGTGATTGCCCAAAACCTTCCCAAGTTGTCTCGTTTGTTATCCATGTCGCGAAATCATCAAAGTAGGCTTTAATATTCATTGTCTCTTACCTCGCTTACAGTATTACTTCCTCATACCCCGATGCAACCGGCTTAAACACTCCCCGGATCGCTACGTCTTCCGTTTCAATTACATTCTTTACCGTATGCAGATCCTCTTCTGGAAAATGAATCGATAACGCGCAGCCTGCTGTAATTTCTTTTGGCGTCGGACATATATCGATCTCAATCTCTGCATATTCAAGCAGCATTTCTGCACGAAGCGCCTGCTGCGTCGAATCGAAAGCAATTAACATCACCGTATTTCTCCTCTCCTTCACCTAAAACAACGAAACTATTGGCTTCGCAACGTATAAAATGGTTGTCCTATCCATATACTAGTATCATATTGGCATTTACGGAGGGGATTCTATGAAACTATCATTTTTGAAGGATGTACCATTGAAGGTGCCTCACACGGAAGCGAACGCTGTTGGACAGATCGTGGGCCGGCTTTCTCTAATGCTTGATGAAATGTCCGCAGGACGACCGATTGTCATTGTCTGCGTTGGCACGGACCGCTCTACCGGTGATTCCCTTGGCCCTTTGATCGGCACGACACTTTCCAAATACAAAAGCCCTCACTTCTCCCTATACGGCACTCTAGAAGAGCCTGTACATGCCATGAACCTTGAAGAGATTCTCCATCAGATCAATCGCACCTATCACAAACCTTTTGTCATCGGTATTGACGCCTGTCTTGGACAAGTGGCAAGCATCGGATCCATTCAAGTCGGTACAGGACCTGTAAGGCCTGGTGCTGGTGTGAACAAAGAGCTTCCGCCTGTAGGCGATATTCATATTACCGGCATCGTAAATGTCGGAGGCTTTATGGAATATTTCGTTCTGCAAAATACCCGTCTTCACCTAGTTATGAAGATGGCGGATATCATTGCTTCGAGCTTATTCTCCTCCATCATGAACAGCATTCATACTTCTTCCCGTTCCAGAGAACAGGCAGCCGCTTTAGAACATCCCCACACCAATTAAACTATTTTGCTTCGGCAATCGCCTTGCGCTCTTCTGGTGTAAGCGTATAGTTCGATTCACCTTTATTTATTGGCTTGGCATACACATACGTGTTGTCCCTGCTATGCAAGCCCGAGATCACAACCCCATCCTGCGATGCATTCACGACTGCAATTGAGAAGCTTAGATCACTACCCTGATCTGAGAATGCATTGTAGCGAAGTACACCTACACGTCCCTTTTCCTGTTGCTGCAAATCTTTCACTTGTTCCAGCTGTTTTTGCAATTTTTCGCTTTGCAGCTCTTGTGCTGTAATTGACTGCTTCAGATCGATAATAACGTCCTCTAAATTCGTGATTCCTGTGTTGCCCATCACTTCCACATACTGCTTTCTAAGCTTCTTCATTCTTCTGCTAACCATTGAAACTCTAATAAATAACACGATGACCAACAATGCCAGTACAACCGTAACCCCATTCATCGGGTTATTTGTCCACTCATCCATTCGAACTTCCGCCCCCAGAAAATTATGCTAAGAGTATTGCTTCCGTATTTCTTTCACTGCTGTAACAAGGGCATCCGCTTCTTGCTCTGTTGTAAAACAACCTACACTCGCTCTTACTGCGCCTGTTCCTGTCGTTCCTGCGCAGGCATGGGCCAGAGGTGAGCAGTGGAAACCTGCCCGCACCGCGATTTGATAATGCTGGTCGAGAATGAAAGACATCTCGGACGGATCGATTCCTTCAACAACAAATGCGACGATTCCCGTTCTCTCTTCGCCTAATTTCGGCCCAAGAATTCTAACTCCATTAATCGGCAAAAGCCCTTCCATGAGTCGTTGGGTTAACGCCCATTCCTTAGTATGGATGTTGTGTACCGTCTCATGCAGGATATATTGAACACCCGCCTTCAGCCCCGCTAGGCCGGGTGTATTTTGCGTTCCCGCCTCATACCTGTCTGGACGTACGTTAGGCTGCTCAGGAGCCTCAGATTGACTCCCCGTCCCACCATGCAACTGTGGCACAAGATCTAAGTTAGGATGGATGTACAAGCCTCCTGTGCCTTGTGGACCAAGCAGACCTTTATGCCCTGGGAATGCCAGCATATCGATGCCCATTGCCTCAACATCAATATCCAATATACCAGCGCTCTGAGCAGCATCAACCAACAGCTTAACCCCTCTGCTTCTCGCAAGTTCACCAATCTTTGCAACTGGCGTGATCGTACCGAGAAGATTTGAGCTGTGAGTAACAATAATTAATGAAGTTTGTGCAGTTATGGCTTCTGCAATTCGATCGACTTCAACATGTCCTTCTTCATCAGACTCAACATAGGTTACATGGATACCTAGCGCATGCTTCAAATACTCAAGTGGCCGTCTCACCGAATTATGTTCAACTGAAGTTGCAATAACATGATCACCGGTTTTGACCCAGCCTTTTATCGCCATATTCAGTGCTGCAGTCGTATTTGACGTAAATGCTATATCATTTGGGTTTTTAATCCGAAACAATTTACTCAACTGCTTCCTTGTATCAAACAATACACGGCTGGCTTGGACTGCCATCCGGTGGCTGCCACGTCCTGGATTTGCAGCTTCGTGAAGCATCGCATACTGCATCGCTTCGAGTACGCTTGGTGGTTTAGGCCAAGAGGTCGCTGCGTGATCCAAGTAAATAATCCCTTCCATTACCCATCTCCTCCTTCCTCTACTTCCCTATTTCCAAATCCAAAAATTGATAGTTTCTCCTGTTATAGATCTGCTTAGGTTGTTCCAGATTAAAACGTTCTAAGCTGCAAAATAAAGGCACCTTAAGACATAACAATAGCATACCTTAGTTTAATCTTTCGTTTCAAAGATTACAACTTTGGTATGCTAGATTTATACATCTATTAAGCCATATTCTGGAGAATCTCGAGAAGCCGTTCCAGATCTTGTTTGTTGTAATATTGCAGCTCGATTTTCCCTTTTTCTTTTTGCTGTTTAATTTTAACAGTTGTTTTGAAGCGATCTCTCAAAGACTCTTCCAGACTTTCAATATAAGGGTCACGCTTCTTCGATTTAGCTTTTGCTTTTGTCGCTTCCGCAGCCTCTTTTACTTCAAGCTTCTGAATCGCTTCCTCAAGATCACGAACACTCCATCCCAGACTGACGGTCCGATCGGCCATTTCCTTTTGGACAACTGCATCCTTAATACCGACCAATGCTCTTGCATGCCCCATCGATATTGTTCCACGTGAAACATTGTCTTTGATCTCTGTCGGCAAAGCGAGAAGACGCAGGAAGTTGGCAATATGCGAACGCGATTTACCAACCTTCATGGATAGCTCTTCCTGAGTTAGCTTGAACTTATCCATCAAGCCTTGATAAGCCATTGCTGTTTCAATTGCATTTAAATCCTCGCGCTGCAGGTTCTCAATTAAAGCAATCTCCATAACCTGTTGATCGGAGAAAGATCGAACAACTGCTGGAACCGTAGGATTACCGCAAAGCTGAGAAGCACGGAAACGTCTTTCCCCTGCAATAATCTCATAGCCTTTTAATACGGTGCGAACGATAATCGGCTGAATGACGCCATGTTGTTTAATTGATTCTGCTAATTCCCTAATGGAATCATCATCAAAGGTCTTACGTGGTTGATACGGGTTAGGACGTAATTGCGTCAATTGAATCTCAATAACTTTATCGTTTTCGCTTACCGAAAGCGATGGAATAAGCGCATCAAGTCCTCTACCTAGCCGCTTGCTCATACATGATCACTTCCTTAGCAAGTTCAAGATATACTTCAGCACCTTTAGATCTTGGGTCATACGTAATAATAGCCTCACCATGTGATGGGGCCTCACTCAAACGAACATTACGAGGAATGATCGTTTGGTATACCTTTTGTTGGAAATACTTCTTAACTTCTTCGATAACTTGAATACCAAGATTCGTCCGAGCATCAAGCATCGTTAATAGAACACCTTCAATTTGAAGGGAAGTATTAAGATGTTTTTGAACGAGTCTAACTGTATTTAAGAGCTGGCTTAAACCTTCCAGCGCGTAATATTCGCATTGTATAGGAATGATAACCGAATCAGCTGCAGTCAATGAATTAATCGTCAACAGACCAAGTGATGGCGGACAATCAATTAGAACGTAATCAAATTGATCCTTCACCAAGTGCAATGCCTTCTTCAAACGGAGCTCCCGCGAGATCGTTGGTACCATCTCAATCTCCGCACCCGCTAATTGAATCGTAGCCGGAATGATTTTGAGACCTTCGATCTTCGTTTCAAACATCGCATCTTTTGGATGGACATCATTAATCAGAATATCGTAAATACAATTGTTTACATCTGCTTTGTTAATACCAATACCACTTGTCGTGTTGCCCTGAGGATCTATATCAACCAACAGTACTCGTTTACCGAGTGTTGCAAGACATGCCCCTAAGTTAACAGACGTTGTTGTTTTACCAACACCGCCCTTTTGGTTGGCTATTGCAATAATCTTAGACAAACTTGTTCACCTCTATGTCTCCAAACTTTTATTCCCATGATGACGATTACGCTAACGGTGAAACGTATCGGTATAAACGGTTTTGCCGCCCTCATAGAGGACGGCCCAGAGAAGTACTATTACGTTCATCATAAATGATTACGCAAAGCTAACTTTTCGGTATATGAATAGTAATTTCATAGAAATCGCCAAGATCTTTTTCGTCTGCCTTAATTTCCATTCCCGTGCTCGAAACCATCTGTACAGCTTGGCGAATAGTGTTAAAGGCCAGTCGAGTATTTTTCGGCATAGCAAAACGTTTGGTTTGCTTTGGTTTAGGTTCTTCCTTCAGCGAGGCAATACGATTCTCCGTCTGTTTGACGTTTAATTCCTTCGTAATGATCTCTTCCAGCACCTGGTTCTGCAGTTCTTCCGTATCCAGCGACAATAGTGCTCTAGCATGACGCTCTGATATTTTTCGACCAGCAAGCGCATTCTTAACCGTTTCGTTTAACCCGAGCAAACGCAGCTTATTCGCAATTGTGGATTGGCTTTTACCTAAACGCTGAGCTAGACTTTCCTGCGTCAACTCATGAAGCTCAATCAGCTTCTGATAGGCAATCGCTTCCTCAATAGCTGTCAAATTCTCACGCTGAAGATTCTCGATCAGAGCAATGGACGCCGTCTGCGAATCATTAAATTCGCGAATAATAGCTGGAATAGTTTCGAAACCAAGCTTCGTAACCGCACGCCAGCGACGCTCCCCTGCTATAATCTCATATCTGCCATTTCTGGCGCGAACGACAATTGGCTGAATAATACCATGCGTTTTAATCGTTTGGCACAACTCATCGATACGTTCATCATCGAAGATTGTTCTTGGTTGGAACGGACTCGTATCAATATCTTGAATAGGAATTTGCCGAACCTCTTCTTGACCGCTCCGCTGATCACTCAGACCGAACAAACGGGAAAATGATTCTTTCATATTATCTACTCTACCACCCGATTAAGAAACCAGTTGCCGTAAAACGGGTTGGTTTCCAAGATGTGCTACTATGCATCAACGGTAATTGGTTTTATTACCGTTACTACCATTTTATCTTTATTCCCTATTCCAGACAACCTCGTTTAATAGACTAATCGTGATACCCCACTCATACCCTTTTATCACTTGTGCCGGGTCTCATCTATAATTCTAATATTTCGACTTCAAATAGACAATTTCCTGCTTGATCTTTTTATAATTTCCAATGTACACAAATAAACCTCCGTATGTTTCACGTGAAACATACGGAGGTTTATAATGATTTAAACAAGTGGTTGTTTAAGTGGCGTTCCCGCTTTACGCGGATATTTTTTAGGCGTAGAATCCGTCTTCTCAATCAGGACGATATGTCGCTCCGATTGCTCGAAAGGAAGCTTGAATGCATGCTCTGCACGAACCTTCCCTCTTAGCTCTCGAAGGCTTACTCCCGCTTCCTTAACCTCTTCTACACTTTGCGAACCTTTCATTGCAGCGAATAAACCATACCTACGGGTAAACGGTAAACAAAACTCATTCAACACATTAAGACGTGCAACTGCTCTTGCTGTAACGAGATCGAAGGCATCTCGATATTCCGGCATTCTTGCGATATCTTCTGCACGACCGTGAACACAGTGTACATCTTCTAGTCCAAGATCCGTAACCAGTTGATTCAAAAATTGAATCCGTTTATTTAACGAATCTATAATTACGACCTTCAGATGTGGGAAGCAGATTTTTAACGGGATACTTGGAAATCCTGCTCCTGAACCGATATCAGCAATTTTCCGAACGTCCTTCATATTCACGAAGAACGAAAGCGAAATCGAATCGTAGAAATGCTTCTCAAAAACGGCATCCCGTTCTGTAATCCCCGTTAAGTTCATCCGTTCATTCCACTCTACTAGCACGCGGTGATACGTATCAAACTGCTCAAGCTGCTTAGGGGATAAAGTTATCCCATTCTCCCCCATCAGCTTTTCAAACCATATATGCGTATCTGTCATTAGGATCCTCTCGCTGCCGTCACACGGTTATAGTGTTCCAAATATACGAGCAGAATGGAAATGTCAGCTGGAGTTACACCTGCAATCCGTGAAGCTTGCCCGATCGACAATGGACGAATATCGGCCAATTTTTGTTTGGCCTCAGATGCCAAGCCATGTACTTCGCTATATACGATGTCATCCGGAATTTTCTTTTTCTCCATCTTGTTCATTCGCTCTACTTGGTGCAATTGTTTTTCAATGTAACCAGCGTATTTAATTTGAATTTCCGCCTGCTCCTTCATTTCCTCTGTCAGAGGAAGATCGGAAGGTGCAATGGTTTCAATCATCGCATGTGTCAGTTCAGGACGTCGAAGCAGGGACAAAGCATCCATGCTAAATGCGATAGGTGCGGAACCAGCTGCCTCCAGCATTGGCAACGCCACTTCAGGACGAATCTTTGTTGTGCTAAGACGTTCAATCTCCTGCGCAACAAGATCTTTCTTATTAAGGAAGGCTTGGTAACGCTCTTCCGAAATCAGTCCGATCTCATAACCAGTTGGAGTCAACCGAAGATCAGCATTATCATGACGGAGCAGCAAACGATATTCTGCACGTGACGTAAGCAAACGGTATGGATCATTTGTTCCTTTTGTTACAAGGTCATCAATCATAACTCCGATATAACCTTGCGAACGATCAATGATAACCGGTTCTTTACCTTGTACTTTACGCGCCGCATTGATACCTGCAATAATACCCTGACCTGCAGCCTCTTCATAACCCGAAGTTCCGTTGATTTGTCCAGCTGTGAATAACCCGTCGACCAACTTTGTCTCCAGGGATGGCCAAAGCTGTGTTGGAACAACTGCATCATATTCAATCGCGTAACCATTACGCATCATCTCAACTTTTTCCAAACCTGGAATAGAACGTAAAATCCCAAGCTGTACATCTTCTGGCATACTTGTTGAGAGGCCTTGTACATAATACTCAGAAGTATGCTTGCCTTCTGGCTCTAAGAAAATTTGATGCTTCGGCTTATCAGCGAAACGAACAATTTTATCTTCAATAGAAGGACAATAACGGGGACCCGTACCTTCAATGGCTCCTGAGAACATTGGCGCACGGTGCAGGTTGTCGTTAATAATTTTATGGGTAGCTTCCGACGTATAAGTCAGCCAGCAAGGTAGCTGCTCATTATCGGATGACTCTGTCTCATATGAGAAAAACTTCGGTTTATCATCACCAGGTTGAATTTCTGTTTTGCTAAAATCGATCGTATCCTTATGCACACGCGGCGGTGTACCCGTCTTGAAGCGAGCCAATTTAAAACCCAGCTCCTTCAGACTAGCCGAAAGCTTCACCGAAGGCTGCTGATTATTTGGACCACTCTCATACATCAATTCACCCATAATAATTTTGCCGCGCAAGTAGGTACCGGTTGTAATAACAACCGATTTAGCTCGATAGATGGCACCCGTTTTTGTAACAATCCCCACTACTTTTCCATCTTCTACGATCAGATCCTCTGCCATCCCTTGTCGAAGTGTTAGATGGTCAGTCTCCTCGATGGTCTTCTTCATTGTGTGCTGATAAGAGAACTTATCGGCTTGCGCACGCAACGCATGAACGGCAGGACCTTTACCCGTATTCAGCATCCGCATTTGGATAAACGTTTTATCGATATTGCGCCCCATCTCGCCGCCTAGTGCATCAATCTCACGCACAACATGCCCTTTCGCAGGTCCCCCGATCGATGGATTACATGGCATAAACGCCACCATATCCAGATTGATCGTAAGCAGCAGCGTCTCGCAGCCCATTCTCGCAGAAGCAAGTGCCGATTCACAACCAGCATGACCCGCTCCTATGACAATGACTTCATATTGCCCAGCTTCATATGTCACTTTATTACCCTCCAATTCACTTTACTTCCCTAAACAGAACTGCGAGAAAATTTGATCTATTAATGAATCGCCAACCTCATCGCCCAAAATCTCACCAAGCGACTCCCAAGCATCACGCACGTCGATCTGAATTAGATCAATTGGGATGCCAACATTCGACGCTTCTATCGCATCAAGCAGTGATTGCTGTGCTCTCTTCAGCAGAGAAATATGCCGAACATTGCTGACATATGTCAAATCTCCAGAATCAAGCTGCCCTTCGAAAAACAATTTACTGATCGCTCTCTCTAGATGGTCGAGTCCTTCTTCTTCAAGAACCGACATACGTACGATTCTTTCCTCGCTAACAAGCTCTTCAATCTCAGCCATATTCAGCTTTGAATCCAAATCCGATTTATTAATAACGAGAATAAGCTGGCGATCCTTCACCTTCTCAAGCAGCGTCCGGTCATCCTCATGCAAACTTTCATTGTTATTAAGCACAAACAAAATTAGATCCGCTTCTTCGAGCGCGTTATGCGACCGTTCCACTCCGATTTTTTCAACAATATCACTTGTTTCGCGGATACCCGCTGTATCAAGCAGCCTAAGCGGAATATGATTTAAGGTGACATATTCCTCGATGACATCACGGGTTGTACCTGGAATATCTGTTACAATCGCTTTATTTTCTTGCGCCAGCATATTAAGCAGTGAAGACTTCCCTACATTCGGGCGTCCGACAATTGCCGTCATAATACCCTCACGTAATATCTTTCCTTCGTTCGCCGTTTTTAACAGCTTAGCAATCTCCTCAAGTGCAGATCCGCTCTGTTCACGAATATACGCACTTGTCAGATCCTCAACATCATGTTCAGGATAGTCGATATTTACTTCGATATGTGCGAGCAGCTCAATCACCGTCTGGCGGAGTGCTTTAATCCGCTTCGACAATGTTCCTTCTGCCTGTTTGCGGGCTACCGAGAACGCACGATCCGACTTCGAGCGAATGAGGTCGATGACCGCTTCTGCCTGCATCAAATCAATCCGACCATTTAGAAATGCTCTCTTGGTAAACTCACCTGGCTCTGCAATTCTGAATCCATCCTGCAGCAGCACTTGATCGAGAACCTTCTTAACAGCAACTACGCCGCCATGGGCATTAATCTCAACAACATCCTCCGCTGTGAATGAACGTGGTCCACGCATCACCGTAACGATAACTTCCTCAACTTGCTCCCCAGTCTTGGGATTTATAATATGACCGTAATGAACAGTATGCGTTGCCGCATCCGTTAGATCGGTCCGTGAACGAAAAATCCGGCCAGTCCCTTCAATTGCATCGGGACCACTGACACGAATAATCGCAATGCCGCCTTCTCCAACTGCCGTTGAAATCGCCGCAATAGTATCGTGCACCATTAGCTGTCAGCACCTCTCAAATGGAAAAACAGCAATGACCACGGGAGCCATTGCTGCGAATTCATAAATCTATAGATCTAACTTTACATCTGCTTTTCCTTCAAAGCAATGACAACACGCCGATTCGGCTCATCGCCTTTGCTATATGTTTTCACCCTTGGGTGATTCTGAAGCTGGGAATGAATCACTTTGCGTTCATGCGACGACATCGGCTCCAGCACAATCTCTTTCTTTGTACGTATAACCCTGCCGGCAAGGCGTTCCGATAATTCCTCCAGCGTCTTGCGGCGACGCTCGCGAAAATCTTCTGCATCAAGTACGATCCGAAGATGGCTGTCCGAGTATCGATTTGCCACTATGTTAACCAAATACTGCAGCGCGTCAAGCGTTTGTCCGCGCCGGCCAATCAGCATGCCGATGTCCCCACCGCCCGATACGGACAGATAAGTCGCATCTCTCGTTTGTTTCCGCTCGATGGCAACAGTTAACCCCATTGCCTCTGCTACATCACGAAGAAATTGCTCTGCTTCAATTGTTGGATCCGGGATGAGCTCCAGCTCAACCTTTGCTGCTTTTACGCCAATGAGTCCGAACAGCCCTTTGGAAGGCTGCTCCATCACAAGCACTTTGACGCGATCCTTGGTTACATTTAATTGTGTCAAACCGCTCTGTACAGCATCATCAATCGTTTTCCCTGATGCTAGAATTTTCTTCATTTCGCGAGGGCCTCCTTACCCTTGTTGGATGAACGAACGTACAGGAAGTAGTTTTGAACTATCGTGTAAATATTACTGAAAATCCAGTACAACGGAAGAGCCGATGGGAAGTTCAGCGCCATAACGAAGATCAGAACTGGGAAGATCATAAGCATCGCACCCATACCTGGCATCGCTTGTGTTTGCTGCTTCTGCATCATCTTCGATTGAACGAATGTAGTTGCTGCTGCAATTAGCGGCAGGAAGTACCATGGTCCTGGCTCACCAAGCTGCAATCCGAGGAATTCATGCGTACGAACCTCAGGATTTCGGTAAATCGAGTTATAAAGTGCCATAAACACAGGCATTTGTACGATAAGCGGCAAGCATCCAGCCATTGGATTGACTTTGTTTGCTTGGAACAGCTTCATCGTTTCTTCCTGCTGTTTCTGCGGGTTGTCTTTATGTTTCTTCTTGATTTCGGCCATTTGCGGCTGAATTGCTTGCATCGCCTTCGAGCTGCGATACTGCTTCAGCGTTAACGGCAAAATTGCTGTTCTTACAATAACCGTAATGAGCAGGATAGCTAGTCCATATGAACCGTGGAACCAGTCAGCAAATGTATCCAGCGTCAGGGAAAAATAATAAACAACGTTTTTCTCCCAGAAGTTGCCGTGCTGTAGATCAGCCGTACTCGTCGTGTTATTGATCTGCTGACCGCATCCGGAGAGCAATGCTACCATCAGCACCAGACCCAGTACGAGCAGCCACTTGCGGTTTTTTCTTAAAACCAACGTGAAATCTCCTCTCTGAACACTCCAAACTAAGCATTATTGTCTAAACTATACCATAAATAATAGGACAAAGAAACAAGTTGGCAATGCTGGCCACTTTTGCTAAAAACGAGCTTCTTTCTTCAGCAAACCAGCCTTCCTAAGTACGTGCATAATGCTCTTCTCCAGCTGCTTCGTCTCCATCTCAACCGCAGGTTTTCTTACTATTAATATAAAATCGATGTTCGGGACGATTTTCGCTCCGTTCAAACGGATAATTTCCTTAATAACGCGTCTCATCCGATTACGCACAACAGCATTGCCGATTTTCTTACTGGCGGACACGCCTAACCTGAATGGTTCCGCAACTGGCTGCCTCGACCAATACACAACAAACTGCCCATTCGCGAATGATTTGCCATAACGATAGATCCGATTGAAGTCAGCGCGGTTACGCAGACGCAGTTTTCTTTGCACGACCAGGTTCACCGTTCTTTCTTCATTTAATAAACCTCTATGTATGATTTGCCCCGCGGAACCGATCCTTTACCTATCAGTATCGCCCGCAGGGCAAAAAAAAAGACCACCCGACGTGGTCTTTTGCTTATGCGCTAAGAACTTTTCTGCCTTTTTGACGACGCGCTGCCAAAACTTTACGTCCGTTTTTCGAGCTCATCCGTTTGCGGAAGCCATGTACTTTTGCTCGTTTGCTTACATTCGGTTTAAATGTAGGTCTCATCTGAACTGCACCTCCCGTATATCAAATACTGAAACAGTATCGCATATTATCGATCTGCTTATTCTTTGTAAACGACTGTTTTTTTGAAACACGCTTTTTTTATTAAACCATGCTGGGTCCAAAAAGTCAATTAAAAACGAGCTTACCCAAATATTGTGGATAAATGAATGGAATACAGTACTTTGTCGGAAAACTAATAACATGTGCATAATTTCTCGGGACTTTGCACGAACTTTGTCGAAATGGTAACAAGATATTAACAATATGTAGTGGTGTCTATAACTTTTATGCACAAGCTATTGAATTTGTGGATAAAATCTCACAATTCGTTGAAATACAAGGGATCTTTTGCTATGATTATTATGTTTTCGGTGTGTATACCTCATCGATCAGCTACTCTTATCAACAACCTGTGGATAACATTGTGAACAAACTCATCCCCTATTCATAACTCATGTTCCCTTTATTCTTCATATTGTGGATGTATTCGTAATAAACACCATTCATTCGACATGATTTGGCTTAATTGCGCCGTTTTGGCGATTTTTGATAAGGAGTGACGTCTGTGGACAGCCATACCTATGATTTATGGCAGCAAGTGTTGTCAATCATTCAGACGAAACTAAGCAAACCCAGTTTCGATACCTGGTTTAAAGCGACCAAGGCTTCCTTCGTGAATGATTCTTTGCTGGAAGTGACGGCGCCGACAACATTTGCGGCTGAATGGCTGGAAGGCCGATATACCAAATTAATTCGTAATACCTTGTTTGAGTTTCTCGGCAGACAGGTCGATGTCCGATTTTCAATTGAAGAGGCCAAAACAGCCGAGCCCGTGCCCGCTGTGCAGCCAAGATCAGTCGAAGCACCAATCGTTCATGAAGAGACATTCAATCATATGCTCAACCCGAAATATACGTTTGATACCTTCGTCATCGGCGCCAATAACCGGTTTGCTCATGCTGCTTCGCTTGCTGTTGCAGAAGCACCGGCTAAAGCGTACAATCCGCTCTTTTTATATGGCGGTGTAGGTCTTGGCAAGACGCATTTAATGCATGCGATCGGCCACTACATTATGGATCACAATCCAAGCACGAAGATTATGTATATCTCATCTGAGAAGTTTACGAACGAGTTCATTAATGCAATCCGCGATAACCGTGGCGAGAGCTTCCGGAACAAATATCGCAATATTGACGTGCTTCTCATTGACGATATTCAGTTTTTGGCGGGTAAAGACGGGACGCAAGAGGAGTTCTTCCATACCTTTAATGCGCTGCATGAAGAGCGGAAGCAAATCGTTATTTCCAGTGACCGTACGCCAAAAGAGATCCCGACTTTAGAAGAAAGACTACGTTCGCGGTTCGAGTGGGGACTAATTACGGACATTCAAGCGCCAGATCTGGAGACGAGGATCGCCATTTTGCGTAAAAAGGCGAAAGCGGAGAACCTTGATATTCCGAATGAAGCGATGGTCTACATTGCTAACCAGATTGATACGAATATTCGGGAGCTGGAAGGTGCTTTAATCCGTGTAGTTGCTTATTCTTCGCTTATTAATCAGGATATTACATCTCATCTGGCTGCTGAGGCATTAAAGGATATTATTCCTTCCAGCCGCCCGAAGATGATCACCATGAACGATATTCAGCAAAAGGTTGGCGAATTCTACGGTTTGCGTCTTGAGGAATTCAAAGCGCGTAAACGGACCAAAGCTGTCGCTTATCCTCGTCAAATTGCAATGTATCTTTCTCGTGAACTAACTGATTATTCACTTCCGAAGATTGGTGAAGCATTTGGCGGTCGTGATCATACTACCGTCATCCATGCACACGAGAAAATATCGCAGCAGCTGAAGGTAGATCAGGACTTGTACAAGATTTTGCAAAACCTGACCGAAAAGATCAAAAATCACACGTAAAAGTTATTCACTTCTATATGAACAACCAAGCAAGCCTATGCACAAGCTATACACATGTGGATAGGCTTGCTTTATCCGTGTTTTAGACGGTTATCCACATATTCAGGCCGCCTACTACTACGACTACTAATATTTTTAAATAAAACATCATCAAAATAGGGCGAAAACGCCCATTACGGCTCCGCCGATTTTCAACCCATTTTTTAAACCACAAAACATCGATCCGAAACGGACTTAGGAGTGAAACCATGAAACTTTCAATTTCCAAACATGAACTGAACGAAGCCATCCAACAGGTTGCAAAAGCGGCTTCTTCCCGTCCGACAATCCCGATTCTAGGCGGCATCAAGATTGAAGTTACCCATCAAGGGGTTACCTTAACGGCTAGTGATACCGATATATCTATTCAAAGCTTTATCCCTGTAGAACGAGATAATCTCGTGATTGCACATGTGGATAAGCCGGGTAATGTCGTTCTCCCCGCCAAATTCTTTGTCGAGATCGTTAAGAAACTTCCTTCTGACAATGTTGAAATTGAAGTAGGTGCTCATTTCCAAACCCTTATTCGTTCCGGTTCAACAGATATCCAAATGGTAGGACTGGATCCTGAGGAATTCCCGGTTCTACCTTCTATTGAGCAAAACGAGCTGTTCCAAATGCCTGGTGATCTGCTGAAGGCGATGATTCGTCAGACTGTACTTGCAGCATCCGTGAATGAGCAGACGCCAATTCTGACAGGTGTACTTTGGAGTCTCCAAGATAAGCAGCTGAAATTTGTGGCGACCGACCGCCACCGCTTGGCAAGCCGTGTCGCTCAAGCTGAGACAGCTATGGAGTACCGGTTTAATAATGTCGTTATTGCTGCCAAAACGTTAGTCGAGCTGTCTAAGCTGGTCCCGGATCAGCACGGCCTCGTTGATATTGTGGTTGCAGACAACCAGGTATTGTTCAAGATCGGCAACGTCCTCTTCTATACACGCATATTAGACGGGACTTATCCGGATACTTCTAAAATTATTCCGAGCATGTTCAAAACAGAACTTGTACTCGATACAAAAAATTTGACGGATGCAATTGACCGTGCGTACCTGATGTCGAGAGAAGAGAAGACCAACATCGTTCGTCTGACGACTCTTGATAATGGCGTCATTGAGATTTCATCCAGCTCCACTGAAGTGGGCCGCGTAACGGAGCAGCTTGATGCCAAACAATTCGATGGTGAGCCGCTGCGGATCGCCTTCAACTCCAAATATATGCTTGATGTGCTTAAAGTCATTGACAGCGAACAGATTTTTATCGGCTTTACCGGGGCAATGAGCCCTATTGTTATTCGTCCGACGGATCATTCATACAACACGTATGTCATCCTGCCTTATCGAACAACGAATTAAGGCTACATGGGTAAGATAAGGTGAAAGGAAGGTGAACTTGCGATGAAGGAAGTTGCTATTCGTACGGAATATATTACGCTTGGACAGTTTTTAAAGCTGGCGGATTGTATATCCACAGGTGGACACGCAAAATTTTTCTTGCAGGAAAACGAGGTTCATATAAACGGAGATGTGGATAACCGTCGCGGCAGAAAACTGTACGTCGGTGACCGTGTTGAAGTAGAGGGCTGCGGCGTCTTTACGGTAACCGGGGCTTAAGCCCATACCAGGCCGGGAGGACAAACAAACGTGTTTTTAAATAGCATTCAATTGCACAATTATCGCAACTACAAAGAACTTGAGCTTAAGACAGATAATCAAGTGAATTTGTTTGTCGGGCCAAATGCGCAGGGGAAGACAAATTTGCTTGAGGCGATTTTCGCCCTCGCCCTCACCAAATCACACCGTACATCCAAGGATAAAGAGCTGATCGGCTGGGAAGCCGATTCTGCTCGGATCCACGGAGAGGTGGAGAAGCGGTATGGGATGGTTAAACTCGACTTGATGTATTCGACGCAAGGGAAAAAAGCAAAGATTAACGGTTTAGAGCAGCGTAAGCTGAGTGATTTTATTGGCTCACTTAACGTCGTCATGTTCGCACCTGAGGATCTTGAGATTGTAAAAGGAACGCCGGGCATACGAAGACGGTTTCTCGATATGGAAATCGGACAAGTACAGCCCGGTTATTTGCATACGTTGACGCAGTACACAAAAGTGCTGGCACAGCGGAACAATTTTCTAAAGACGACCACTCCCGGCAGCTCGCAGCTAGCCATGCTTGATATATGGAATATGCAGCTTGCTGAGCATGGTGTTAAAATTATGAAAAAAAGGAAACACTTTATACATAAATTACAACGGTGGGCGGAGCAGATCCATTCCGGTATAACGGCGGGTGGCGAGCACCTCACCATAGAGTACCGCCCATCCTTTGACGGCGGTGCCTCCGAAGATGAAACTGTTTTATTTGAGCAATTTATGTTAAAGTTATCACAGGTGAAAGATCAGGAGATTCGCAGAGGAATGTCGCTTGTTGGACCGCATCGCGACGACATGGCGTTCTTTATCAATGGCAAAGAAGCGGCCGTATACGGCTCGCAGGGTCAGCAGCGCACAACGGCGCTGTCACTTAAGCTTGCCGAAATTGAGCTAATCTGCGAGGAGATCGGGGAATACCCGTTATTACTGCTTGATGATGTGTTGTCTGAGCTCGACCAGAATCGTCAGACACAGCTTATTGAGACATTTCAAAGCAAAGTTCAGACGTTTATTACAACGACCGGACTCGAGAGCGTAAATGTGAGCAAGCTCCAAGACGCCGGTATCTACGATGTGCGGGAAGGCCGAGTGACGCGCTGATCACCAGCGTATATACGGGAGGCGGAGGACATGTATATCCATTTGGGCGGCGAGAAAATTATTCGGGCTGCTGAGTTGGTAGCCATTTTTGATATATCGATAGAGCAATCCTCTAAGCTATCCAAGCAGTTTGTAGCAGGAGCCCGCAAGCGCAAGGATGTAGAGACAATTGGTGAGGAAGAGCCCAAGTCGATTGTTGTGACCAAGCAGAAAATCTATTATTCGCCGATTTCATCCTCTACTTTGAAGAAACGGGCCCATCATTTTGCGGCGAACGGCTAGAAGCAGCCAAGGCGAACAGGTATGAGAGGAGCAGTGAGCAGTTGAATCAGCAGAATACGTACGATGAGAGTCAGATACAGGTCCTCGAAGGTTTGGAAGCAGTTCGCAAACGTCCTGGGATGTATATCGGTTCTACTAGCGGTAAAGGCCTTCACCATCTCGTATGGGAGGTTGTCGATAATAGTATCGATGAGGCGCTGGCCGGTTACTGTACGAAGATTCAAGTCATTGTCCATGAGGACAATAGTATTACCGTAATCGATAACGGTCGTGGTATCCCGGTCGGGGAGAACGCAAAGCTTAAGAAATCAACTCTTGAAGTCGTTATGACTGTCCTGCATGCAGGCGGTAAATTTGGCGGCGAGGGCTATAAAGTATCTGGCGGATTGCACGGGGTAGGTGTATCCGTCGTTAATGCGTTGTCAGAGCATGTAACGGTTACGGTTAAGCTTCATGGTAATGTCTATCAACAAGAATACCGCCGTGGTGCACCGCAGTATGACGTCAAGATTATTGGTGAATCGGACGAGACCGGTACGACGGTTAGATTCAAGCCGGACCCTGAGATTTTTACCGATACCACAGTTTACGAATATGAGACGCTCCAATCGCGGATCCGCGAGCTTGCGTTTTTGAATAAAGGCCTTGAGATCGAATTGATGGATGAGCGTACTGGCGCTTCGAATACGTTTAAGTACGATGGCGGTATTATCGAGTTCGTGAGACACTTGAACCGCAACAAAGAAGTTATGCACGAAGATCCGATTTATGTTGAAGGCTCGAAAGATCATATTCAGGTCGAAGTGTCTTTGCAATATAATGACGGCTACACGGAGAATATTCATTCCTTCGCGAATAATATCAATACACATGAGGGCGGTACGCATGAATCCGGCTTCAAGAGCGCGTTGACGCGGATTATCAATGATTATGCCCGCAAGACGAATTTGATTAAAGATAATGACTCCAATTTCTCCGGCGATGATGTACGTGAAGGTTTAACAGCGATCATTTCGGTGAAGATTCCTGAACCGCAGTTTGAGGGACAAACAAAAACGAAGCTTGGCAACAGCGAAGTGCGCGGTATTGTCGAATCGTTCTTCGCTGAGAAGCTGCAGGAGTTCCTGGATGAGAATCCGTCTGTCTCCCGTAAAATCGTGGAGAAAGGCCTGCAAGCGGCTAGAGCCCGCGAAGCGGCACGTAAAGCACGCGAACTTACAAGACGTAAGAGCGCACTGGAAGTAAGCTCCTTGCCAGGTAAACTGGCTGACTGCTCTTCGAAGGATGCATCCATTAGTGAATTGTACATCGTCGAAGGCGACTCAGCGGGTGGATCAGCGAAACAAGGCCGTGACCGTCACTTCCAGGCGATTTTACCGCTTCGTGGTAAAATTCTGAACGTTGAACGTGCAAGGCTCGACCGTATTCTTGGTAATGCCGAGATTCGTGCGATCATTACAGCGCTTGGTACGGGTATTGGTGACGACTTCGATTTGGCGAAGGCACGTTACCACAAAGTCATTATTATGACGGATGCCGACGTTGATGGTGCCCATATTCGGACACTGATGCTGACGTTCTTCTTCCGGTACATGCGGAAGATTCTTGAGGCGGGTTATATCTATATTGCACAACCGCCGCTGTTTAAGATCGAACGTAACAAAGTGATTCGCTACGCACAATCCGAGAAGGAACGCGATGATATTATCGCTGAGTTCGGAGAAGGTGTGAAAGTGAATGTACAACGTTATAAAGGTCTAGGCGAGATGAATGCAACGCAACTGTGGGAAACAACGATGGATCCGGAGAGCAGAACAATGCTTCAGGTATCGATCGATGATGCCATTGAAGCGGATATTATCTTCGATACGCTGATGGGCGATAACGTTGAACCACGCCGTGATTTCATTCATCAGTTTGCGAAAGACGTTAAGAACTTGGATGTCTAGCAAAATAATATAAAGATAGCCGTCCATATGGGCGGCTATTTCTTTTTATATCGCCCGTAAGATACAGCATACTGATAGATTTTACGGAATATGGTTTTATCTTCGAGCTTACGGAATATAAAGGCGTCAGGTTTGGTATTAACCTCAAGGATCCAAGGGCGCATCTGCTGGTCTATGGCAATGTCGATGCCGAGTTCCTTGATGCCCGGATAATGCTTCTCCAGCTCCTTGGCGATATCAAGACTGATCTGCTTAAGACGGATGGCATACACCATTTTTTGCGTAGGCGATTGATGAGTAGACATTAGACGGTCGAAGGACATTGGAGTTCCGCCATTATGATAGTTGGTCACAATTTTAGCAGGATGGGCAAGCCGGCCGATAATACCGGTAGCTTCCCAATGGTTGTTGTCATTTCGTTGTATCATGACGCGGATATCGAAGCGTCGTTTTTTATGGCGAAGCAGATCGATCCCTCGTTGGACCAGATATCGTCTGCCATTAATTTTTTTTACCAGGCTTTGGTGCAGCAGCTCGAAGGTAGGAAAAGTTCTAATGGTGGTATTCAATTGATATTTGTAGCCTTTGCTTGGCGACCTCAGCTTTTCTACACGCATGACTCCCTTGCCGAAAGTTCCGTTTACTGGCTTCACATATACCATGCCATATTCCGTTAACATCTGCAGAAGATTCTCATGGCCAAAGAGCTTGGTCGCAGGAATATATTCACGGAGAGCCGCTGAATGAAGAAGGACATTTGTTTTCTCCCACTTGCTGTATACACACTGGCTAGACAAAGTGGTTGCTCCTTTCCGGATGGACCCTGTTCGAATGATGGATGAATGCACAATCAAGAAGAAGACAGAGATTGGAATGAGTGGTATAATGTAATTTGGGTCTGTTTATTTTATGGCGGCTCTGGAACGAAAGAAAACGGTTATTTGCCTATTTTTTTCGTTTTTTGTAGGCAATTTGTCTGTTTTATCGTTGAAACGTAGAAAAGGTGTTTAGCCGCGCCTTTTTTGTGAAAGTAATATAATGGTTATCATGAATGATGAGTTAGGCAGATCAATGACGTCAGGGAGGTAAAACATGGCGGAAGAACAACAGCATTCGCAAATTAAAGACCGTGACATCGGTATAGAAATGCGCGATTCTTTTATGGACTATGCGATGAGTATTATCGTGAGCCGCGCACTGCCCGATGTAAGGGACGGTCTTAAACCGGTGCATCGTCGTATTTTATATGCAATGTCGGAGCTAGGCATGTCCTCGGACAAGCCGTATAAGAAGTCTGCGAGGATCGTAGGTGAAGTTATCGGCAAGTATCATCCGCACGGCGACTCGTCGGTATATGAAGCGATGGTACGGATGGCACAAGATTTCTCGATGCGATACATGCTTATTGACGGGCATGGCAACTTCGGCTCAGTTGACGGAGATATGGCGGCGGCGATGCGGTATACCGAAGCGCGTTTGTCCAAGATCGCCATGGAAATGCTTCGCGACTTAAATAAAGATACAGTTAATTTTATTCCGAACTATGATGGTGAGGAAAAAGAACCGGCGGTTCTGCCGTCGCGTTTCCCGAACCTGCTCGTAAACGGGGTAACAGGTATTGCGGTAGGTATGGCTACAAACATTCCTCCGCATAACTTGAACGAAGTAATCGACGGCATTCAAGCACTGATTCAAAATCCAGAAATTACGCCGCTTGAGCTGATTGATTATGTAAAAGGTCCTGACTTCCCGACAGCGGGTATTGTAATGGGGCTTAGTGGAATTCGTAATGCCTATCTGACTGGTCGTGGCACTGTCACGATGAGAGCGCGGGCTAACATTGAAGAGAACGGCAATAAAGCTCGTATTATTGTCTATGAGCTGCCATACCAAGTGAATAAAGCGCGTCTGGTTGAGAAGATCGCTGAACTCGTTCGTGAGAAAAAGATCGAGGGTATCACTGACCTTCGTGATGAATCCGATCGTAATGGCATGCGGATCGTTATTGAGCTTCGCCGTGATGTGACGCCAAGCGTTGTACTCAACAATCTGTATAAGCAGACGCAAATGCAATCGAATTTCGGTATTAACATGCTAGCGCTTGTTAATGGTGAGCCGAAGACACTGAACTTGCGGGAAATGCTCTATTACTACCTGCAGCATCAGATCGAAGTTATTCGCCGTCGTACAGAGTATGACCTGAAAAAAGCAGAGGCTAGAGCTCATATCCTCGAAGGCTTGCGTATTGCTCTTGATCATTTGGATGAGGTTATCGCGCTTATCCGGGGATCACAAACGGCGGATATCGCCCGTGAAGGCTTAATTGAGCGTTTTGCTCTAAGCTATGAGCAAGCACAAGCTATTCTCGATATGCGTCTACAAAGACTGACTGGTCTCGAACGCGACAAGATCGAAGCTGAGTATGAGGAACTGATGAAGAAGATCGCTGAATACAAAGCGATTCTTGCTGATGAGCAGCTTGTGCTCAACATCATTAGTGAAGAGCTTAATGAGATCAAAGAGCGTTTCGGTGACGAGCGTCGCACGGAGATTACGGTAAGCGATGAAGAGATCCTTGATGAGGATTTAATCCCGCGTGAGGATGTTATCATCTCTATTACGCATACCGGTTATATCAAGCGTCTGCCGGTATCGACTTACCGCAGTCAGAAGCGCGGCGGTAAAGGCGTAGTGGGCATGGATACGAAGGAGCATGACTTTGTCGAGCATCTATTTGTATCGAATACCCATCATTACCTCCTGTTCTTCTCGAATAAGGGTAAAGTATATCGCTTGAAGGCCTATGAGATTCCAGATCTTAGCCGGACAGCTAGAGGGACGCCGATCATTAACCTGATTCAAATTGAGCAAGGTGAGACGATCAACGCGGTTATTCCTGTAGAGGGCTTCGATTCAGAACAATACCTGTTCTTTGCTACACGCCAAGGTATTGTGAAAAAGACTCCGCTTGACGATTATATAAATATTCGTAAAGTCGGGCTTATTGCGATTTCGATTCGTGAGGATGACGAACTGATCGGCGTGAAGCTGACAGACGGCAATCAAGAGATCGTAATGGGTACAGCACAAGGGATGTCCATTCGCTTCTCCGAGCAGGATGTACGGTCAATGGGCCGATCTGCTACTGGCGTAAAAGGCATTCAGCTGGATGATGAAGATGTGGTTATTGATATGGACGTTGTTGTTCCAGATAATGACGTACTTATCGTTACAGCAAAAGGTTACGGCAAACGGACACCAATGAGTGAATACCGAATCCAGAATCGTGGCGGTAAAGGGATTAAAACCCTTAACGTTACGGATAAGAATGGACCGATTGTTAGCTTGAAGGTTGTTCTGAATGACGAGGACCTGATGATTATGACCGCCCTAGGCACATTGATCCGGATGAGCATGGAAGGCATCTCGACGATGGGCCGTAATACGCAAGGCGTGAAATTGATTAATACACGTGAAGATGACACGGTATCTACGGTAACCCGTGTAGCTCGCAACGAAGATAGCGATGATTCCCTTGAAGAAGGCGAAGAATTCGAAGAAGGAACAACGGAAGCTGATTCCGAACCCACAGAAGAGTAATTATTGAACGCATAAGATAGGCATACATCGGGAGGGGACCGTTGTGGCAACAGTGGCTTTATCACAAGTGAAGTTAGGCGACAAAATCAGCGATGATGTCCTCACCCCGCTTGGCGGAGTGCTGCTCCATAAGGGGAAAGTGGTCACCCCTAGGGAGTTAGACATTATGCGTGCATTTCTGGTTCCACAAGTAAAGATTGAAATGCCGGCTAATCAGGCAGATAAAGTGCAGGAGAATATCAAACAGGATCCAGTTGTCCCTAGCTTATCTGCAACTCCGTTGCATGATGAATATGATCAAATGATTGTTCTGCTGAAGCGGGTTATCAATGAGATCAGATCGGGACTTCCGATTCCGGTTATGGATATGAGGTCACAGCTTGAGAAGATGCTGCAGTACGAGAATATGTATCAGGTACTTACCTTCACACCAAGACAGTTTGTAGAACGTGAATACTTGATGCATAACAGTGTACTGGTTGCGCTGACCTCCTATCGCATTGCCCAGTGGTGTGGTCTTCCTCGTAAGGATTGGATGCCCATAGCGCTGGCCGGCTTGCTGCATGATATAGGGAACGTGAAGATTGACCAGGCTATTCTGGCCAAGCCTTCAACCTTAACAACGGCGGAGAACGATGAAATGAAGCGTCACACGGTTCTTGGTTACCAGCTGCTGAAAAATATCGCCTCTTTAAACGAAGGGGTGAAATTATCAGCGCTTCAGCATCATGAGCGAATAGACGGCAGCGGTTATCCGTTAGCAATCGATTCGACCAAGATACACCCGTACGCCAAAATTGTAGCCATTGCTGATATCTATCATGCGATGACCCTTAATCGTTACTACCGTAAGGCAGCTTCCCCATATTTCGTTCTGGAACAGATTCAGAGCGATGCTTTCGGCAAGCTTGAACCTGGATATGTAAGGGTGTTTGTTGAGAAGGTAACGCAGTTCCATAACGGCAATATCGTGAAGCTTAGCGATGATCGTGTTGGTGAGATTGTGTTTACGGATTCTGTTCATCCGACTAGACCATGGGTATCGGTTAATGGTTCAATTATTAACCTTACGGTAGATAGACATCTGCATATAAAAGAAGTAATGGGATAACATAAAAGATATCGCCCTGCATTAGGGCGATATCTTTTATTGTTTATTAAGGATTTAATGAGTAATTTTGAGATGTAAAAGATAATAATCATGTTTTAGCAAAATAGTTTAAAAAAGTACTTGCAATCCATTAGGCAGACATGGTATATTATCTAAGTCGCCGCTGAAACAAACGGCCGACAAACGAAAAAGAATTGTTCTTTGAAAACTGAACAACGAGCAAAACTGCCCCGTTAGAAATAACGGAAAAAGCGATAAAAACAAGTTTGAGCAAGTCAAACACCATTTCATGGAGAGTTTGATCCTGGCTCAGGACGAACGCTGGCGGCGTGCCTAATACATGCAAGTCGAGCGGACTTTGCCTTCGGGTAAAGTTAGCGGCGGACGGGTGAGTAACACGTGGGTAACCTGCCCATAAGACTGGGATAACATTCGGAAACGAATGCTAATACCGGATACGCGAATTGGTCGCATGGCCGAATCGG